>JBPOHS010000034.1:0-57833 GCA_052035295.1 Pseudomonadota bacterium | reverse complement strand
CCACTCAGCATCCCCGTTAGTCGCCGCACCGGTATCCTCTGTCTGGGCCTGTTTGCAGTGTGTCTGGCAGGCTTACCCTTGTTGAGCGGTCTGTTCGCGTCGCCTGCACTGCAGGTCTTTGACGCGTTTTATCGCGCGGGTGCACTGGTGTTCGGCGGCGGCCATGTAGTATTGCCGTTACTTCAGGCCGAGGTCGTACCCACCGGCTGGGTCAGCAATGACGCCTTTCTCGCCGGTTACGGTGCGGCGCAGGCCGTTCCCGGGCCCTTGTTCACCTTCTCGGCATTTTTGGGCGCGTCCTTGCACGGGGAACTCGGTGGCTGGAAAGGTGGTGTGTTATGCATCATCGCTATTTTCCTGCCGTCATTCCTGCTGGTATTGGGCGCCATGCCCTTCTGGGAAACACTGCGGCGACAGCCTCAGGTACAGGCGGCACTGGCGGGCATCAACGCGGCCGTCGTGGGCCTGCTGCTGGCCGCCCTGTATCAACCGGCCTGGACCAGCACCATCCGCAACGAAGCTGATTTCGCCCTTGCGCTGTTTGCGCTGATCGCACTCGCCGCCTGGAAGCTGCCACCCTGGCTGGTCGTTATTGCCACTGCCGTGGGAGGATGGGCTGTGCATTCCAGCGTCTGAAGGAACGTCTGGTATCCCCACGGTTCAAGCGCCGCCAGTGTGCACCATCGTCCGGATTCGCACCGTTAGAATGCGCTGCAACCCTGCGCGTCGCCATGTCGATTCACCCCGGAAATCCCTGTTTTCTGTGCCAGGACATCAGTGTCACGCACCCGATCGGCAACACGAAACAGGAAAACGCCTTGGCACGAACCCTGCTCTTGCCCCTTTGTCACCTTCCAACATCCGACATGCAAAAGGGCGTCACCATGAGCACAAAATTGAAAGAGAGTCTGGGCACTCCGCACTTGTGGGGAATCGCCGTCGGGCTGGTCATATCCGGGGAATATTTCGGCTGGAGCTACGGCTGGGGGGTTGCTGGCACACTCGGTTTTCTGGTCACCACGCTGATGGTGGCGACGATGTACACCTGTTTTATTTTCAGTTTTACCGAGTTGACGACGGCCATTCCTCATGCTGGCGGGCCGTTTGCTTATAGCCGCCGCGCCTTCGGCGAAAAAGGAGGTCTCATTGCGGGGTTGGCAACCCTGATCGAATTCGTGTTTGCCCCCCCTGCCATTGCCATGGCAATCGGTGCCTATCTTAACGTGCAGTTTGAGGGGCTGGATCCGAAGCATGCCGCTGTCTGCGCCTACATTGTTTTCATGGGGCTGAATATTGTCGGCATCAGCATCGCCGCCACCTTCGAACTGATTGTGACGGTGTTGGCCGTAGTCGAATTATTGGTATTCATGGGTGTGGTTGCGCCAGGCTTCAGCTTCAGCAATTTCGTGCTTAATGGCTGGGCAGGCAACAGCGAATTTTCCCTGGGAGCCATCAGCGGTATGTTTGCGGCGATACCGTTTGCGATCTGGTTTTTCCTCGCCATTGAAGGCGCCGCCATGGCCGCCGAAGAAGCCAAGGATCCCAAACGCACCATTCCCAAGGCCTATGTCTCGGGAATCCTGACACTTGTCGTACTCGCCATGGGCGTGATGATATTCGCCGGCGGTGTCGGCGACTGGAAAGCCCTGTCGAACATCAACGATCCTCTTCCGCAGGCGATGAAAGCAGTCGTGGGTAACGACTCAGGTTGGCTGCATATGCTGGTCTGGATCGGTCTGTTCGGTCTGGTCGCCAGTTTCCACGGCATTATTCTTGGCTATTCACGGCAATTCTACGCGCTGGCACGCGCAGGCTATTTGCCAGCGGGCCTCGCCAAACTGTCACGCTTCCAGACGCCACACCGCGCCATTCTCGCCGGGGGAGCGGTGGGCATCGCGGCCATCTACAGTGACGGCCTCATCAATTTGCAAGGCATGACACTCACTGCCGCCATGATCACCATGTCGGTGTTTGGCGCCATCGTCATGTACATCATGAGCATGCTGAGCCTGTTCAAGTTGCGCAGGAGCGAACCGGATCTTGAGCGGACATTTCGCGCCCCCGGGTTCCCTGTCGTGCCTGCCATCGCGCTCGCGCTGGCACTGGTCTGCCTTGCCGCCATGATCTGGTTCAATACCACCATTGGCCTGTTGTTCCTGTGTTTCATGGCCGTCGGTTTTGTGTATTTCCATTTTACTGAACATCAGCGACTGTCAGCCGCTGTCGACCCACTGTTGACGGGCGAGCCGGCTTAAGCCATAAAACGGGCAGCACCAACGCGTTTATTGGTGCTGCCCTTTCCTTTCGGAGGTCTCGATGGCATACACGACACAAGTGGGCCTCACGCGTTACACATTCGCGGATCTCAAAACACTGTTGGCCAAGGCCAGTCCGCCCCGTTCCGGGGATTATCTCGCCGGTCTGGCCGCCTCCACCTACGAGGAACGCATGGCGGCCCGCATGGCCCTGGCCGATGTTCCGCTCCGACAATTCCTCAGCGAAGCCGTTATTCCGTATGAAAGCGACGAGGTGACGCGCCTGATCATGGATCGTCATGATGCACAGGCGTTTGCTCCCATCGCCTCGTTGACGGTGGGGGAATTCCGCAACTGGCTACTGCTGGACTCTACCGACACCGCGACGCTCACCTGCATCGCCAACGGCATAACGCCCGAGATGGCAGCCGCCGTCAGCAAGCTGATGCGCAATCAGGACCTGGTACTGGTGGCAAAAAAATGCGTCGTGACGACCTGCTTTCGCAACACGCTGGGATTGCCCGGACACCTGTCGGTGCGCCTGCAACCCAATCATCCCACCGATGATGTCCGCGGGATCGCAGCCAGCATTCTGGACGGATTGCTGTACGGTGCGGGGGATGCCACCGTCGGGATCAATCCGGCCAGCGACGCGCTTCCCACACTCACGACGTTATGGCAGCTGATGGACGAGCTGCGACAGCGTTTCGACATTCCCATGCAAAGTTGCGTGCTGACCCACGTGACCACCCAGATACAGGCGATTGCGGCTGGCGCACCGATCGATCTGGTGTTCCAGTCCATCGCCGGAACCCAGAAAGCCAACGACAGCTTTGGCATATCCCTGGCGTTATTGCGCGAAGCTCACGATGCTGCCCGCAGCCTGAAGCGCGGCAGCGTCGGCGACAACGTCATGTACTTTGAAACCGGTCAGGGAAGCGCGCTCTCCGCCAACGCCCATCACGGCGTCGATCAGCAAACCTGTGAAGCCCGCGCCTATGCCGTGGCCCGGGAATTTCGCCCGTTACTGGTGAATACGGTGGTCGGTTTCATCGGCCCCGAATATCTCTACGATGGCAAACAAATCATCCGCGCCGGCCTTGAAGACCACTTCTGCGGAAAGCTGCTCGGCTTGCCCATGGGCTGCGACGTTTGCCACACCAACCACGCCGAAGCGGATCAGGACGACATGGACACCCTGCTGACCCTGCTGGGAACAGCGGGCGTGAATTTCATCATGGGTGTGCCGGGCGCTGACGACATCATGCTCAACTACCAGAGCACCTCGTTCCACGACGCGTTATATCTGCGTCAGGTGCTCGGCCTGAAACACGCCCCGGAATTCGAACGCTGGCTGCAAACAATGCAGATCATTAACGGCGAGGGCAAGCTGCATTCCATCGCCCCCGACCATCGCCTGTTACGCCACGTCACCGAAGAGGCCGCGCGCGCATGACCCAACTCATCCCCGACGATCCCTGGCTTTCCCTGCGTGCCCATACCAACGCGCGCATTGCACTCGGCCGTGCGGGGGGCAGCCTACCCACACAGGAAGTGCTGGCGTTCGGCATGGCCCACGCACAAGCCCGTGATGCGGTATTGCGCCCGCTCGACACGCAAGCCCTGCGTTACCGGCTGGAGCACGCCGGTTATCGCGTATTGCAGGCACACAGTCTGGCCCCCGATCGCCAAAGCTATCTACTGCGGCCGGACAAGGGGCGGCAACTGCACCCCAACAGTCTGATTGCTCTGCAAGCGCAAGTCCTGGCGCCATGCCGATCATCAACAACGCATGCCAGCGTGAATCCTTCTGAACAAGACACGTCAGATGCACAAAGCACACGGTCACCACTCGCCATCGTCATCGCCGATGGTCTGTCTGCCATCGCCGTCGAGCGACATGCCGTACCGCTGCTGAATGCCCTGCGGGAACTTCACGCCACCGACTGGGCCAGCACCCCGGTCGTTATCGCCGAGCAGGCGCGCGTCGCCCTCGGCGACCCCATCGCCGAAGCATTGAATGCCAAAATCGTGATTGTGTTGATAGGAGAACGCCCTGGCCTCAGTTCGCCTGACAGCCTGGGCATTTATATGACATGGGCCCCCTGCACCGGGCGCATGGACAGCGAACGCAACTGCATCTCCAACGTTCGCCCTGAAGGGCTGGATTACGCCACCGCTGCCCACAAACTGAACTACCTGCTCAACGAAGCAACCCGCCTGCAATTCTCAGGCGTTGCGCTCAAGGATGACAGTGTTGCCACCGACCTGACGCTGACAACGATGGGCTGAACAAACCCTCACCACATCAGGTCATCAGGAATCTGATACGCCGCATACGGATCATCTTCATCAACGATCTTGTTTTCAGGTTTGTGCAGTGCGACCAGATAACTCTCGTCACGCTCGACGATTTTCTCTGCCACTTTGGCCGGCACCAGTTCAAATTTGTCATCGAGTTTCACAATGGCGAGCTGCCCTTTGCTCAACTGATCCCAAAACGTCTGGGTGACATACAGTTTTTTGACCGTTTTGCCTTCGGTAAAATGGTAGGCCACATCGCCGTGGCTACGATCGATGCGACTGTGCTGAATGATCTGGCGAATCTGCGCGGCGATTTCTTTCTGGCGAAGGGCCTCTTTCTGCTGCTCGGCAAGTGCACGATCACGGGCGAGTTTTTCTGCCTGAGCCTGCTGCGCGAGAATGGCGGCTTCATTTACCACTGAGGCTGGATCTTTTTTGGCTTGCTTTTCCTGCTGTTTGTTGACGTTTTTAATGTCCTGTTTTTTTACCAGGCCGGCTTTCAGCAATTGATCCTGTAGGGGGTTCTTCGCCATCATGACCTCTGTAAGTTCACTGTAGTCCTTATATGCGATGTCTGCCGGCACGCAGTATCAGGGGGCACTTGGACTATCAAGCCAGCGACTGACTCTTGAGATAATCCTCGTAATTCCCGCTGAAATCCACCAAACCATTCGGCGTAAATTCCACGACACGCGTCGCCAGCGATGACACAAACTCACGATCGTGGCTCACAAAAATCAGCGTTCCCGGATAATTCTCCAACGCCAGGTTGAGCGACTCGATCGACTCCATGTCCAAGTGGTTGGTCGGTTCATCCATCACCAGAATATTTGGCTTCTGCAGCGCCAGCTTGCCGAACATCATGCGGCCCTGCTCCCCGCCCGACAACACCCGCACCCATTTTTTCACTTCATCCTGCGAGAACAGCATCCGGCCCAGTTGCGCACGAACGGCCTGATCATCGCCCTTTGTCCATTGCGCCATCCAGTCAAACAGCGTCATGTCTTCGGCAAAATCATGGGCGTGATCCTGCGCGTAGTATCCCAGCTGTGCACTGTCAGTCCATTTCACCTCGCCGGCATCGGGCGTGATTTCACCCATCAGGCAGCGCAGCAGCGTCGTCTTACCCGCGCCGTTGGGGCCTATGATGGCAACCCGTTCACCGGCTTCCACCTGCAAGTCGAAATTATGGAACAGCACCTTGTCATCATAAGCTTTCGACAAGCCTTTTACTGTCACGGCAAGGCGGTGCAGTTTATGGCGTTGTTCAAAGCGGATGTACGGATTCTGGCGGCTGGAAGGCTTGACTTCGTCGAGCTGGATTTTCTCAATCTGGCGAGCACGCGAGGTGGCTTGTTTGGCCTTGGAAGCGTTGGCCGAAAAGCGGCTGACGAATTGTTGCAACTCAGCGATCTGGGCCTTCTTTTTGGCGTTATCGTTGAGCAGTTGTTCACGAGCCATGGTGGACGCGGTCATGTACTCGTCGTAGTTGCCGGGGTACACGCGCAGTTCGCCGAAATCGAGGTCGGCCATGTGCGTGCAGACGCTGTTCAGAAAGTGGCGATCGTGCGAGATGATGACCATGGTGCTGGTGCGTTCGTTGATCACACCTTCGAGCCAGCGGATGGTGTTGATGTCCAGATGGTTGGTGGGTTCGTCGAGCAGGAGCACATCCGGATCGGCGAACAGTGCCTGCGCCAGCAGCACACGCAGCTTCCAGCCAGGGGCGACATTGCTCATGGGGCCGTAATGCTGATCCAGCGGAATACCGACGCCCAGCAACAGTTCGCCGGCGCGCGATTCGGCGGTGTAGCCGTCAAGTTCGGCGAAGCGCACTTCAAGTTCTGCAACGCGGATACCTTCGTCTTCACTCATGTCGGGCAAGTTGTAGATACGATCGCGCTCGGCCTTGATCTTCCACAGTTCCTCGTGGCCCATGATCACGGTATCGATGGGAGTGTATTCCTCATAGGCAAACTGGTCCTGTCGCAGTTTACCGAGCCGGGTGTCGACGCCTTTCATGACGCTGCCCGTGGAAGGTTCCAGCTCGCCACCGAGGATTTTCATGAGGGTGGATTTACCGCAACCGTTGGCGCCAATGAGGCCATAGCGATTGCCATTGGCGAATTTGACGGTGACGTTTTCGAACAAGGGCTTGGAGCCGAACTGAATGGAAAGACCTGAAGTAGCTAACACAATGGTGACCTGAACTGCGGAGGGTGACGCCAGATGGCGGGATTGATGCCGCGCATTCTAGCGTCTGCCGCCCCGGAATTCAGCAGAAATTCGTTGTGAGGGTAGGCGGAGTATGGGAAACAAAAACCATTTACTGCCAGCCAAGCCGCACAGACTGCCGCCAACGGGTGGCGGCTTCGCGTACGAGTCTGCCTTCGGCATCGAAGCGACGGTTCTCGACGGCGTATTGCAGGCGCAGATCCGAGACGATCCCGGCAGCGTCGTTGCTGTGCGAGGTGTCTTCGAATGCGATCGCCAGCACATTGGGTCGCCCATCCTGCCGCAAGGTGTCATAGGGTACAGGGAAGTGATCCGGATCGGTGTTCATCCACATCTCGCGAGTGCCACTGGCCCAGAAGCCCTGCCCCAGCAGCTTGTTGTCGCTGATCCAGCGACCGATCAGCTTGCCGTTGAGGTAGATCGTCGCCTTGCTGCGTTCGCCCTTCAACGCCAGCACGACCGGGGCCTGCACCTTGTCGGGATCAGGCAGGCTGGAGGTCTCGAAGCGGGTTTTCACCCAGCGGACATCTCCCTTTTGCAGTGTCAGCACTGCAGCATCGGCTGGGCCGGAAGCGAGCGGGTTCCACGCGGCCAGATCAGGCGTATCGGCCATGAAGGCGGCATTCTCACCACCGAGCCCTGCCCGCACTTTCCATTGCGTCAGCGCGGTGCGTCCGACCCGGACTTTTCCGGTCAGTCCCTTGAGGCTGTCGAAGCCCACGGCGGGGATGGAGGGCCCGACCAAAAAGAGTTTTCCGCGCGGGAACATGAAGCTGCCATGACCCCAGATTTCGCTGCGGAAGGCGATGACGTTTTCGCCCTTGCGCAACCAGGGGGTGAGGGAGGCAAAGCGATAGCGGCTTCCGCCGGCAGAGCTGTCGTTGGCAGAGCTGTCGATGGCAGTTCCCATGGGAGCAACGGTGGAAACGTAGTGACCGTTGACGTAGACACCGACAAAATCGCTGGCACCCTGCACGTACAGCCCGGTGTCACCGACCGGCACGGAGGTGAGGTTGAAGGTGCTGCGATACCAGGCGTGTCCGGTATAAATGCCAAGGCGCTCCAGGGCACGCGCATCCCCTGTCCACTGCTGCCAGCGGTCATCGTCGAAGTCGGGTTGCGCCTCGGCCACATCGAGTTGCTGCATCAGGCCGCTGCGCAGATCGGGTAACGCTGGCAGTGCGGGACGCGCATTGACCTGATAGGTCGCGGTGTTGTTTCCTGCCTGATACGACTGGATGACCTCAGCGCCCTGCACCGAAAACGCTGCCGGTGCGACGACCTGAAGTGCCCGGGTCGTTGAGGCCTGATCCAGCACCCACTGCAGGCCCTGGGCATCGGCCGTCACGGAATCTTCATCAATATAATCGGCACCGCTGATCAGCACCTGCGTGCCAACCTGCCCAACCAACCAGGTGCGCCCTGCCCGTTTGCTGTCGGTGATCACGACGCGATAACGCCGCCCCTCAGCGTCTTCGATCAGCAGCTGGCGAAAGCCATCATGCACATAGGTGGCCGCCAGCGTGTCTGTGCCCACGACCGGCACATCAACCCCACTATCGCGCCAGACGACCCGGGGGGATTCCAGCTGATCGAGCACCAATTCGCCCTGGGTACCCGATTTGCCATGCACGAGAATGAGGGTTTCCTGATTGAAGCGCTGCGCCCACATGAGCTCGCTCGTGGTGTGATGCAGGCGGCCCGTTAATGGTAACGGCAGCTGGTGCACCAGGATTTGCGCATAACTGAGGTCCGATTCACCGAACTGGGGTTTGCCATCGAAGTCTTGCAGGGGAACGGTCATCGGCACAAATTGCGGAAAAGACTGTCCCTCCAACGTGATGCCCCCGACTGGCACTTGTTGATCCGAGGCGGTCTCGTTGACCAGGCTGATCAAGCTCGTGCCTGCCTGCTGCATCCAGTAATGCACACGGAAACCGCTTTCCAGGGTGCCCAACTGTGGTTGCGAGATCACCAGACGCGTGTCATTGCCCGGCATGCCCGTCGCTGAGCGATTCGCGTGTATATTGGGCGCGAGATAAGGCGTTACGGTATCGAAAAACGCATTGTCACGGCGGAATTCATAGAAGTTTTCGCGATGCCCGCCGGAAGGACTCACCGCACCATTGAAATCAATCACGTTGTGGTAGTAACCCACCTGCACATTGGCAATTTTCTCGCGCAGTGGCCGCTTGTCCTTTGTGTCAACGATCGATTTGACGGTGTCGATATTGAGGGCAACCCCGTTGCGATAGCCTTCCTGATGTGTGCCGAAAATATTGAAGGCAAACGTGGCATCCAGGCCCGCAATCATCAAACGCTTGAGTTTGGCGGGAATCCGGTCGGTCTCGGTGGTGCCACTGGGAAAGTCCGTGTAAATCCCGCCGTTAAGGGCCGGGTCATGCATTTTTGTCAGCAAGGCATTGACGGTTTTTTCCGGTTGCCCACCCCCTAGCCCGGAATACATGTTGGGCATGGGCACAACCCCCGGCACGCGCCCCAAACCGGTCAGTTTGCCATCGCCCGGACAACTGGTGATAGGCACATCGATGCCATCCGCCAGCACCATATCGCGTAATGCCGTGAGGTAGGCGTTGGTAATGGGGGGTGTTTTGGTGAAGCGTTCCATGGCGCCGTCATACCAGGCGAGCTTGTCGATCTGCAGAAAAATCTCGAACCAGTTGTATTCGTTCTCGATCGAATACAGCACGATGGGCCCGCCCTGACTGGCCAGGTAGGGCTTGATCACCTGGTTGAGGGCGTGAAAATATTTTTGTACCGACGCAAGATATTCGGGGTCGTGGGTGCGCAAATTGGGTTTGCCATCGACACCGATGGTTTGCTTGGTGGATCGCGCCATCAACCAGGCGGGAACGCCGCCGCCATCCATTTCGTTGGTGATATAGGGCCCGGGGCGGAAATACACGAACAGCCCGAGCTCCTTGCACAAGGCGAGAAATTTGCGGATGTCCGGTTCATCGAAATTGAACTGTCCCTCAACAGGCTCAACGACATTCCAGGGCACATACATGTCGACGGTATTGAACCCGGCGGCCTTGAAGCGCTTCAGGCGATCCCGCCAGACCGCTTCGGGAAGCCGCCAATATTGCAGGCTGCCGCCGCGCAGGAGTTGATGCTGACCGTCGATGCGAAAGCCAGCCTGATCCACGGACACCGTGTAGGGATGATCAGGAAAGACAGTAGAAGCGTGCAATGGCAGGGAGGTGAGTGATCCGATGACCAGGCCAAGCGTTCCGGCGGCGAGTGCTGTTTTCATGACAGTGTTCCTGTGAAGAGAGCTTCATGCTCCCCGCCTGTGCCCGCCAACTCATCGAATAGCCGCGATTGAGCAAACACAAACGAATTAGTTTTGTTGTTTTTTGTTCGTTATCGAACATGGATCATACAACAAATTTTCACAAAGACGCACCCATGGGTGAGAGCAAGAATCGCAAGCGCTCTGCACTTGGCACTAAATCCATAACAGGTATGGTCAATGACTCAGGAAATACGGGCCCGGCCTTTTGTCGCCGGTTTCTGCTTGACGATGAATTTGAGCAGGAGGTCAGCCATGGCAGGCAACAGCCAAAGCGCACCCACCATGTTCCAGACGAACATGAAGGTGAGCAGGATACCCATGTCGGCCTGGAACTTGATGTCGGAGAAAATCCAGGTGCCCACGCCCACCGCCAGCGATACACCGGTAAAGGACACCGCCTTGCCGGTGACGCACAACGTGCGAAAGTAGGCTTCCTGCAACGCGATGCCCTTGTCGAGGAACTCTTTCATTTTGGAGTAGATATAAATGCCGTAGTCGACACCGATACCCACCCCCAACGCAATCACGGGCAAGGTGCCGACCTTCACGCCCATTCCGAACAAAGTCATCAGGGCCTCACACAAAATCGACGTCAGCACCAACGGGGTTATCACGCAAATCACGGCAGCGATCGACCAATCGAAGGTCAGCCAGCACATGAAAATAACGATGACGTAGACAAACCACATCATGGTGCTTGCCGCCTGTTCGATCGTCTGGTTGGTTGCCGCCTCAACCCCGGCGTTACCCGACGCCAACACGAACGACGCTACCGCGGGATCGTTATTCTCTTCGGCGAATCGCTCCACGGCTGCCGTCACCCGGTCCAGTGTTTCCACCTTGTGATCGCGCAGGAACACAATCACCGGCGCCAGACTGCAATTGGTGTTCATCAGGCCAGACGGCACCACTTGCACTGTATTGCTCAAAATGTCGGGAATCTTCGAGAGCTCCTGCCATTTGAGATTACCTTCGTTGTACCCGGTCACGGCTTGCTTGGATACGGTCACCAACGACAGAGCTGATTGGACGCCATCGACATTTTCCATGGTCCACATAAAGCGATCCATCGCCGCGAAAGCACCATAGGTTGTGCAAAGATCGTCTGGTGTCTCTACCATCACCACAAGCACGTCTGCGCTCACGGAATAATTTTGCGTAATGAATCTGTCATCCTGGTTATAGCGGGAATCGGGACGCAGTTCCGGTGCGCCAGCATCAAGGTCGCCTGTCTTCAGATCCTTGGCGATATAAAGTGAGGTCACGCCAATAATCGCAGCAATGAACAGCGAGAACGCAGCAATGCCCGGGTTCGCCAGTTTTGAAAGCACCACCCACACCTGTGACGGTTTGGCTTTTTTCTTTACTACCTGTTCGATGGCCTTCGGGCTGACACCGATGTAGCTGAACACCACTTTCACCAGCACCAGATTGGTGAAAGTAATAATGAGCGTGCCGATACCGGCAGCCAGAGCAAGTTCCTGTATCACCCGGATATCAATAATGTACAAGGTGAAAAAACCGATCGAATCGCTGACCAGCGCAGCAAAGCCCGGCGCGAACAGTGAACGGAATACCAATCGCCCGGCCATGAAATCATTATGACCCATGGCCTTTTCATCAGAAAAACTGTTGACGATTTGCACGCTGTGGCTGACGGCGATGGCGAAGATAAGAAAGGGTACCAGCATCGTATAGGGGTCTAGCCCATAACCCAGCAGTGTCAGCAACCCCAGTTGCCATATAACGGCAATAATGGAGCACACTACAATCAGCGCGGCACTGCGCAAGCAACGCGTATCCAGCAATAAAAAAATAAAGGTCAGCAGCACACAAACCAGAAAAAAGGCGGACACTTCGGCGGCGCCATCCATCATGTCGCCGATTTTCTTGCCGAAACCGACAATATGAATTTTTATCTTTTCCGATTCAAACTGAGAGCGGATCTTGTCTTCAAGATCATGCGAAATCTTGCGGTAATCGTGTTTGACGCCCTGCGCTTCATCGAGCAAGGGAACGTAAACAATAGTGGATTTGAAATTGTCGGCGACCAGTCGGCCGACTTGCCCCGAACGCAGGACGTTGGCTTGCACATTCGCCAGCGATTCGGGTGACCCGTCATATTCCGGGGGAACCACTTCGCCACCGATGAAACCTTCTTCGGTGACCTCGACCCAGCGCACGTTCGCTGTCCACAACGACTGGATACGAGCCTTGTCGACGCCCTGCAGATAAAAGGCTTCGTCATTGACCTTGCGGAGAATTTCAAGATATTCGGCGTTGAAAATATCGCCGTCCGTGACTTCGACGGCGATACGCAAATCATTGCCCAGGCTCAGCTCATCCTTGTGTTTGAACAGATTCTGGATATAGGAATGTTGCAACGGCACCATCTTTTCGAGACTGGCGTCGAGGGTAACGTGGAACGCGTTCCAGCCGAAAAAGAGCGTGCACACCAGAAAGATGCCCAGGTACACAGGCCGATGATTGAAGACCAGGTCCTCACACCTGCGTACAAAGCCGCCCTTTTTCGCCATGCGCGTTCCCAGCCTCAGGTATTACTTCAGTGCGGGAGACGCCAACCTCACGCCACCCTGGCCCACCATGACCAGCTTGCCCTCTGCATTGGACTGGATGCTGACAATCGACAGGCGATCCTTCATCTGTTGCAATTCAAAGGTATTGCCATCGTCACGGCTGTACAGGATGGTGCCGGAATTACCTACAAGCACCACGTTACGCCCGTTCAGGAAAACGCCGCTCATGAGCGTGTTTTCCGTAGGGCTCTTGATCTGTTGCCAGTTGTCACCCTTGTCGCTGGAACGGAACAAGTTGCCTTGCAGACCAAACACGGTGACTTCGTTCAAACCGGGGCCGGCAATGGTACCGAACAACGAGCCTTCATAGGGGCTGGGCACACTCACCCAGCTTTCACCGGCATCGTCGGAACGGAAAATGACGCCCTTCTCACCAACAATGTAAAAACGGTTGCCATCCAGCGTAGTGATGGAATTAAGATGCCACTGGTCTTCGTTGGGCATGCGGTCAGCCCAATCTTCCCAGGTCTTGCCGCCGTCACTGGTCTGCAGGAAATAGCCGTAGGCACCAATCGCAAAGCCCTTGTTTGCATCCTTGAACAGCACATCGAGTAACGGCTGCCCTGCACGCTGATCCATGTTGTCCAGCGCTTCCATATCATCCGGCGCAGGTTCGACATAAGGGTTGCCGTATTGCACCTGCCAGGTTTTACCGGCATCCGGGCTGTACATGATCACACCTTCATGTCCCACGACCCAGATATCCTTGTCAGTGGGCAAGGCCACCGCCGTCAACATGATCGTCACGGGCGTTTGTGATTGCACCCAGGTATTGCCGTCGTCGTGCGACACGATCACATGTCCGCGCTCACCCACAGCGACCACAGTGCTGCCATGCACGGCGACATCCAGCAATAACGACTGTGTCACTTTCGACGACATCATGGCCGGGCGTTGCACCAGCTTTTCCTTGAAGTTCTCGGCGAACGCCAGCGTCGGCAGACTGCTTGCGCACACCACACCCAGTGCACTGAACAGAACACCCAGGGTTGCACGTTTCATCATCTTCATAGGCATGGTTTTCACTCTTTATTAACGGGTGCCACGACGACGAAGCGCCGCGGGCTGAAAATAACTGGCGGGTTGCGGCTTGTCGACGAACTCCAGCGACACTTCTTCTTCATTGCCGAGGAACGACAGGTAGTAACGCGCCGAGGGCAGGTCATGGTAGACGTCGAGCGTCGTCCACTGACAAGGCACCTGATAGTAATTCATCAAATAGGAAAGCGGCACGCGATACAACTCACCTTTGGCGTTATAGACGTCACCGGCGACGATGTTCCAGCTGTCCTCATCCACATAGTAGGTACGACGACTATAGGTATGACGTTGATCCTTCCTGAGCTTGCCCTCGACCACCCATACCCGGTGCAATTCCCAACGGGTCGCCTCGGATTTGACGTGCCCGGGAAGCAGCAGGTCCTTGTACTTGTAGGCGGGTGAAGCCAAGCGGTAATTGTTGTACGGAACGTACATTTCCTTTTTGCCGAGGAATTTCCATTCGTACTTGTCAGGGGCGCCGTTGAACATGTCGACGTCGTCCGCCATGATCAGGCCATCGGCAGAGGCCACCGGCGTGTCATAGGCGAGATTGGGCGCACGGCGCACCTTGCGTTGACCGGCGTTGTATCCCCAGGCTTCGCGCGGCTGGGCAATACGGTCGATAGTGTCATGCAGCAATACGGCGCCACCGGCCAAACGCGGCGGACTCTTCACCACCGAAATATAATTGAGCAATCGGTTGTCGAGTTTTTCCGGGCTTCCTCCCGGATGATAAAACGGGAAATCCACTTCCTGACGGCTGGACACTTCGGAATAGGCGCCATTTTTTTGCACGGTCGCTTGCGCGGAATGACGGATCACGTAAACACCCCGCCAGCGCGTGACGTGGTTCCAGAGCACCATCAGGGGATCGACCTCACCCTTGGCGTTTGTCGGAATCGGAAATGCCACGCCCCCGAATGCGCCTTCTATACCGTTGCCGTTATTCGACAGCTCGGCACGGGTGGCGTTTTTCATGATGTTGTCGTAAACCCACTGCGGCGACGCGCCAGTGCGGCGGCTCTGATACACCGGAATATAGAACGTGTCCGGGTAGGCCTTCATCAGGGCCTGTACGCCCGCTGACAATTTGTCCTTGTATTTGTCGACATTCTGCGGCGTGATCGTAAACAGCAATTTGTCATCGGCAAAAGGATCGGGCAAATGGGCACCCGCCTTGTAGCTGGCAGGCGCTTTATCCGGGGTCAATCCCCCCTGCCAGGCCGGAATACTGCCGTCGGCATTGCCTGCCTTTTCTGCGCCATAGGGCGTCAACTCCGTTTTAAGCTTTGCCGCCTCGGCAGCAGTGACCTTGGCGTGCACTTCGCTGGCAGGAGACACCCACAGCAAAGCAGCAACCACTGCCGCAGACAGCACATTTAATTTCGACATTGGAACCTCTCGCGACCTCATTCCCAAACCCCTTCAGCGGGGCTTTCCCTGTTGGAAAACAAGAAAAATCAGACATCAAGACAAGTTAAGCAGAATCCTGCAAAAGCGCCTGCCCGGCCGACAAAAATACGTCACTTCTCCGCGAGGTCCGCTGTCAACGCCACCGGATCGGCCCGAATGGGCGCGATCCTGCAGCCATTGCGATGCGCAGGGTTCAGCTGTCCTGCAAGCTTTTGTTCACCTGTTCAAATACATCCGGGGACAGCGGCTGCGTGCTGACGCGGACCAGCGCCGCCTTCATCTGCTCACCAAAAGGCGCCTCGAAACGCCGCCAGCGCGTGAGCGGGACCACCATACGGGACGCAATCTGCGGATTGATGGCATTCAGTGCAATGACCTGGTCCGCCAGGAATTGATACCCTGCCCCGTCCTCACGGTGAAAACCGGAGGGGTTGCCGTTGGCATAGGCACCGATAAGCGCCCGCACCTTGTTGGGATTGGTGAATTCGAAGGCCGGGTGGGACATCAGCTGTTTGACATGATCGAGTACTCCTGCGCCGGGCGCGGTCGCCTGGGCATTGAACCACTGATCCACCACCAATGCTTCCTGCTGCCACTGGGCGTAGAAGCGCTCCAATACATCTGCGCGCTGCGGATGACCGGAGTGTGCGATGGCCCGCAAGGCCGCCGCCTGGTCCGTCATGTGTCCGGCGCCGTCAAACTGTGCTTGTGCCAGCGAGTAAATCTCAGTGTTTTCCAGCGCCATCAAATAATGCAGGCACGTGTTGCGCAGCGCACGGCTGGCAACCTCATCGGCGTTATAACGGTATACCTGGGCGACCGGAATCGCCCGGTACACCGACTGCAGCGCATCGACCAGCGCCTGTGCCAGCTGCAAGCGCAAGGCTTCACGCGCCTGATGAATCCGCTGCGGGTGGCAGGAGGTAAACTGTTCTGCCACATAGGCTTCCGCCGGCAATTCGAGCATGCGGGCGACCATGGCCTTGTCGAGTGAGGCATCTTCGAGCAGATGACGGAACGCCTCAACCAATACCGGATTGACGACCGGGGCGTGGCCCCTCTGCAAGTCCCCCATGAAGCGGCTTATTTCATTAAGGGTGAGTTGCTGACTGGCCGACCAGCGATTGAATCCGTCACTGTCGTGCGACATCAGCATGACCAGTGCCGATTCATCGAGTTCCAGCGAGAGTTTGACCGGCGCCGACATGCCCCGCAGGAGCGACGGTACCGGTGGCACCGCCACCTGTTCAAACACGAAGGTCTGTGTTGCTTCACGCAGCGGCAGCACGATGTGGGTCTCGCCGTTGGCTATACCGCCCACCTGCAGTGGCAGCGCCTCGCCTCTGGGCCCCAACAAGCCCATGGCCACCGGAATGTGCAGCGGCAACTTGCTTTCCAGCGGTTGGCCGGGGGTCGCCGGTGTCATTTGCGTCAGCGTCAGGGTGTAACGGCTTGCCTGCGCGTCATACACGCCCACCGCCGTGACTTGCGGCGTACCCGCCTGGGAATACCACCGGCGGAACTGGGTCAGCTCGATACCGTTGGCGTCTTCCACTGCCTTGACGAAATCGTCGCAGGTAACCGCCTGCCCATCATGACGCGAGAAATACAGATCCGTCCCCGCCCGGAACCCCTGCGGGCCCACCAGATTGGCGATCATGCGCACGACTTCCGCGCCTTTCTCGTAGATGGTCAAGGTGTAGAAATTGTTGATCTCGATGTAACTGTCAGGACGGATCGGGTGCGCCATCGGGCCGGCATCTTCGGCGAACTGCAAGGTGCGCAGCAGATTCACTTCTTCGATACGCTTCACGGTCGCGGAATTCAGATCGGCCGAAAACTGCTGATCGCGCAACACCGTAAAGCCTTCCTTGAGACTGAGCTGGAACCAGTCGCGACAGGTAACCCGGTTGCCACTCCAGTTGTGGAAATACTCGTGCGCGATCACCGATTCCACCCGTGAAAACCCGGCGTCGGTCGTGGTCCGCGCATTGGCCAGCACGGCCGACGTGTTGAAAATATTCAGACCCTTGTTTTCCATCGCCCCCATGTTGAAGTGCGATACCGCCACGATCATGTAGATATCGAGATCGTATTCGCGGCCGTAGACGTCTTCATCCCATTTCATGGATTTCTTCAGCGAATCCATCGCGTGATCCACTTTGTCGAGATCATGCGGCTCGACAAAAATCTGCAATAGCACATCGCGGCCGGAACAGGTGGTGAAACGGTCTTCCTTCACGGCGAGATCACCCGCGACCAGGGCAAACAGATAGCTGGGTTTGCGGAACGGATCTTCCCACACCACGTAATGGCGTCCATTCGCGGCCTCTCCCCGCTCCACGGGATTGCCATTCGAGAGCAACACGGGATAACGGCGCTTGTCGGCTTCCACCCGGGTGGTGAAGCGCGCCATTACATCGGGCCGGTCGCAGTAGTAGGTGATCTTGCGGAAACCTTCCGGTTCGCACTGGGTACAATACATACCCTTCGATAAATACAACCCTTCGAGCGAGGTGTTCTTTTCAGGATGGATGCGGTTGCGCAGGGTCAGCGTGAAACGCGCAGGCACTGACAGAACCGTCAGCGTTTCGTCGGCGATGGCATAAGCCTCCGACGCCAACACTGCGCCATCGATGGCGATCGACAGCAATTCGATATCGACGCCCTTCAGCTGCAGTGGTCGGGACCCGGCATCGGCAACGTCCGGGTTGGCATACACGTTCAGCGTTGCCAATACATCGGTGTGCTGATCATGCAGCGAAACGTCCAGATAAACCGTATCGATCAGGTAATCCGGCGCACGGTAATCCGACAAACGAATGGCGTTGGGGGAATGGTTATCTCTCATGGTAATTCCATCGACGTGCAGGAAAGGAAGACATCATCTGCCATGTTACGCCTATCAGGATACGGCTTCCACTGCGCCGGTCGGCACATAGCGGGCAATGATGTCGCGGATGTCATGGGGTTTGACCGGCTTCTTGAGATAATCGTTCATGCCGCAGGCAATGCAATTTTCCCGGTCAAGGTCAGTGGCGTTGGCCGTAACGGCGACGATCGGCGTCAACCGGTTGGGACTGTCGCCGGCACGCAGTTGGCGCGTTGCCTCCAGCCCGTCCATGACCGGCATCTGGCAGTCCATCAGAATCAGGGCATACGGCTTGTCGGCCGCCTTCTCCAGTGCTTCCACGCCGTTATTGGCGATGCAGTAGGTCCAACCGAGGGACTCCAGAATTTTCTTCATCACCATCTGATTGACGGCGTTATCCTCAACCACGAGGATCGCGGGCGCCTCCAGCGCGGAAGTCACGGGAGCACCAACAGACAAGCATGGTGAGGGCTGCTCTGCCGCAACAGCGCTGGTTCCGGGGCCAGACAACGAAATCGCAGGCGCACTGCCTGTTTTCGGCGCCTCGGCAACCACCACAGGAATCACAAGCCGTATGCAGGTACCCTGGCCTTGCGCGGATTCGATACGCCATTCCCCATTCAGGGCCGTCACCAGCTCGCGACAGATGGCCATGCCGATGCCCAGTCCACCGTATTGACGGTTATAGGCCGACTGCCCTTGCTGGAAAGCGTCGCTGATCTTGAGGATCTGCTCGTCCGCAATGCCAATACCGGAATCGTTGATTTCCAGCGTCCAGTCACACGGATCCGTCGTTTTGCTCTGCGATAACGTCACCTGCACTTCACCCTGCGAGGTAAATTTGAGCGCATTGCTCAACAGTTCCGTCATGAGGTGATTGAGTTTCCGGATATCGATGATCAACCACGGGCTGCAGGCCGGATCCATGCGGGCAGAAAAACGCACACCCTTCTCCTGGAAGGACGGCACCCAATCCCGCTGTAGCTGACCAAACCAACCCGCCACATCCAGTGTGGTCGGCTGCAGTCTTACCGCCCCGGATTGCAGCTCGGAAAACAGCAGTATCCGTTCCACCATCGCCAGCATTTGCCCGCTTGAATTGTCCAGCGTTGCCAGGCATTCCTTCTGCTGCTGATCGATCGGGGACGATTTCAACAATTCCAGTGTGCCAATAATGCCGTTCATGGGGGTACGCAATTCATGGCTGATGGTGCCAAGAAAACTTTCCTTGAGCCGATTGGCCTTTTCCAGCGCGCGATTGGAAAACTCCAGTTTTTGCTTGGCGTCGAGAATCGCGGTCTGGCGCTGGGCGCGCAGCACATTGATACGATCTGCCAGCGCCATCGACAGCAGGATCGACTCGATCAGCGTCACGATATTCATCGAGGCGTAACCGACATCGGTGAACGGAACAAAGCCGGTGAACATCAGATCCGTATAAATCATGCCGATCAAGGGAAAGAACCACGCCAGCAGGAAGAATCGCGCCACGTGATTGCCTCGCAACCGCGACAACAAACCTACCGAACCCAATACCAGTCCGTATCCGGCGACCAGCACCATCACCAAGGTGGTCAAGAGGTTCAGCGGTCCCAGCAACATCAGCAAACCACCCAACGACAGGGAACACCCGATAATGCCGACAATGAATTTATCCGGTCCCGGCAGCAACGACCGCGTATGCAGAAAATGCCTGCAAAACTGGCAGCCGAAGGCGGCCACCGCGCAAATTGCAATGTAATAATGACTGAGTTCTGCCTGCCACATTCCATCCATCATCATCAGGTAGGACATCATGGCAACCATGTACAGCAGATAATAGCCGTAGGTGAAACTGCGCGTGGAAATCGCCAGGAACAGGTTGTACAGCAGCATCGTGATAAAACCGCCGTAAAACACGCCGACCCAGCGGTTATCCCACAAATCGAAGTGTTTTTTGGCCTCGCCATCCTCAATCACGAAGGCAAACTTGTCGGGACCAGGCACCCCTACCCTCATATAAATATCGTAAGTGGCACCGGCCTTGATCGGTAACGGAAAGGAGTAGTGGCGCTGATCCCAGCGGGTCACCGTCGCCAGGTTCTGAAAGGCATCAGTCTGCCCGTCGACTCCGCGTTCACGCAAATAGATATCGGCGCTGCAATTGAAGAAATAACGCAGCGAAAGCTCCCAGTCCTTGTTCTCGGTGACCACCAGGGAAAGCCGCATCCAATAGGTGTCTTCGGTCAGGCCGAGCACCATATAGCCGCCGGAACCGGGCCTGAGCCATTCCGAATCCGGCACTTGCTGCGCAGCATCCAGCGCCAGCGGGGACTCTTTCTCGCGAAAGTATTCAACGTAGGGCGCGAGTTTGGCGCCACCCTCCTCCGCCAGAATCAGGGGTTCGACAGCCACTGCGAAGCCGCTCGCCGACAGCAAGCAGGCCAGAACCAGCCAATGAACAAATCGGACCAAGGAATGCATCGGGCGCAACGATCAGAAGACGTGTCTTGAGAGTATAGATGCCCTCCCCGGAATGCCCAGCCGCATGCACAATGCGGCTTACACCCGGGGGCCCGACACGATTCTTTTCAGGGAGGGGGAACCGCGAGGAAAAAATCAGACAAACCGGATGGGTTTTTCTTCGTGTGCATCACCATGATCATGGTCGGACGCGCACACTTCGCCTTCGGCCTTGACGCCACGATCAATGAACCCGACCCGTTCATGTGAAGGCAAATGCCGTTCACCCCAGGCGATGACCGCCGTCATGCAGTGCTCGCGCTGGGCGTCAGTGACAGTGCGACCATCAGGCCAACGGCCCGTTTCGATAGCTCGCAACATGTTCTGATAGATGTCGGGGGTAATGGATGCGATCAGGTCTTCATACTGCATGGCCTACCTCTTGTACAAATGCCACCACCGGGACGGGCCTCAGAGGATGCCCGCACCAACCGGGAGCGAGTGTATCACGCCCGTCCCAAGGCTGCCCGCCACTGTTGCGCATCGCCGACTGTCATGGGGCGCGCAATGGCATAGCCTTGGGCGGCAATACTGCGACTGCCGCGCAAGGCCACCAACTGTTGTTCCGTCTCGATATGAGTGGCTACCACCGATACCCCCAAACCGGCGGCGAAACGGGCGATGCCTTCGATGAATGCGATTTCGCGATGCTCATGGGTGATGCGTTCCGAGAACACGCGTGACAACTTGAGTCGGGTCACCGGGCAACGCTGCAAATAGGTCAGGGAATGCGCGCCAAAGCCGTAGCCATCCACGGTCACACCCACCCCAATGGCACGCAATCCCTCGATCTGGCGGGTCACCAGATCGAAGTCCTTGAGCAGACTGGCTTCCTTGATTTCCACCTCCAGCCTGTCGACGCCGAGCAGATTGTCCTGCAGGGCTTCCTCGATCAAGGTCAGAAGTTGGGGGTCGAGCAATTGCCCATGACTCAGGTTGATGGAAATCCGCGGATGGGTTCCCGGCAGCGACGGCGCATCACGGACCACCGTCTGCAACGACCAGCGCAACAAGGCATGCATCTGCCCGGACTGTTCGGCGATGGAAAGAAACTCCCCCGGCAGCAGCAGGCCACTGTCGCTGGTTTCCCAACGGCAAAGCGCTTCCCACGCCACCAGCACACCGGTATCCATGGCCACGACCGGCTGATAATGCATGAGCAATTGCTGTCCTTCGATGGCGCTGGAAAACCGCGTCGCCAGCGCCATTGAATCCTTGAGCGCGTCCTGGCTGTCGTTCCAGTCACCGCCGACACCGACAACGGGGGTTTTGTCGAGCTTGTGCAACAATTCCGAGGTCACCAGATTGGTCTTGGCCATGAGGTTGTGACTGTACTCCAGCGCGCTGAGCAAACCATTGCAGTGCTGGGCGATTTCGCTGATTTCGTCCTTGCCGGTCAAGCCGACGCGACCGCTGTAGTTACGTTGCGACAAGATGCCGCGCAGCTGGAACAGCAGCTGATCCAGTCGCCGCCACACCGGGCGATAGAACAATACCCACACCACCAGGGTCAGGGCACCGGCAGCGGCCATCACGCTGACCCCAAGCCAGGACGTCATCACCGACGGTGCCAGCATCGAGGAATTCACCAATAGCGAAATCGGTGCGCCAGTCACGGCCGGCAATTGCATTTCCGCCATGCCCCAGGGGACCCGGGTTTCATCGGGTTGCCGCCAGCGCCATGCCATGCCCATGCGCATATTGCCGCTCCACCGGTCGAGCAGCCGGGTCACCACAAATCCCGCGCCACGAAATTTGCCGTCGCGCACCTCGAATTCCAGCCAGAGCGGCTGCTGTTGCCAATACACAATGCCTGCGCCGCTGCCGTCATGCCGCGCCAGCTGGTCACGCAGGGTCGTGAGGAATTTCGTATCCTGATCCGCCACCGACGGGTCGCCGCTGACAGTTTCGCGCAGGTACGCACCTGCCGTTTCCGTTCTGTTGCTAATGGTGCCGTTGCCGTCACTGCCAGGGGTCTCAAGGGAAGCTGTCGTGACGATGCCGCTGGTCTCCCAGGTCAGACAGAAATCGACGTCGGGATTGGACGCACATTGCGTCAGCAAATCCCCGTCTTCACTGATGATGCGCCCGAGCTGCGTGCGCGCGTCCTGAACCGCCAGTTTGATCGTGTCCTCCAGCAGACGCGTTGTAACGCGTTCGGTATCTTCCAGCGTCTTGCCCCAAAACAGCCACGACGACAGCAATACGCCCGCCAGCAGCAAAAACACCATCAATACGGCGAGAATCCGCCCGGAAAGCCCCATACCGAAATCCTTCTATTATTGTTTTTGCTCGCCCTTGGCACGAACCCACACCAGCCGGGCCGGATCAAGCGATGTCTCTGTCCCCATGCGATACGCCACCAACAGGCCGGCACGCACTGCACTGTAATCCAGGCAGGCGATATTGGGCGTCAGTAACGACGGCTCACCCTGGCGCCAGTAATGCCCGACGAACAACGGCTTTTCTTTCGCATGATAGTGGGTCAGCAGGGATTTTTCTTCATTGGAGAGCGGCCAACCGTGCAGTTCGTTTGGCAAACCATCGGGCTGGAACACCACATCGCCATAGGTCAGTGGCGATTCATGCCAGAACGCCGAGCGAAACCGGTCACGTTCCACGCCATCGCTACCGCGTATGGTAAACCCTGCCGGCAACGGCACATTGATGCCCTTGAGCAGTCGCTCGACAATACGCCGCTCTTCATTACGCCAATCGGCCATCCGCAACAGGAATTCATCGTTCTCCAGCGTGCAGGCTGGATTGATCTCACGCAAGCGCGCAATCCACTCTGCATCCCAACAGGCATGCACCACCCGGAAATGTGCGAATTCCAGCAACAATGGCTGGGCACGCAACCAGGCAATCATGCCCTCCCAATCCACGGCAAAGCCACGAAACTGCTTTAACGTCTGCAACAACTGGCGTAACAGGCGACGGGTGTGACGCGCCAGGTACGGGCGCTCCCAGCCTGCCGGCGCCTGCGTCGCATAAGCGATGGCATTGAATTCATGATTGCCCAGAATGAACCAGGCTTTGCCGGCGTCGACCATGCGCCGCACCAGCAGATAGGTCTCGCGGATATGGCGGCCACGATCGAGGATATCGCCGAGAAACACCACCTTGCGACCCGGACACTCAAAAACGCCGTTATTGCAGACATAGCCCATTCGCTCCAGCAAAGCCACCAGGGCATCATGGCAACCATGCACGTCGCCGATGATGTCATAGCCGTCAATACCGGGCTCGGGGGCAACAATCACAAAACTTCGCTCCAGCCGAGCTTGGAACGACAAGCCTCGTAAAAGCTGTGATGGGTGGGATGCAGCAAATGCAGCTTGTGGGCTTTCTTGCGGATACTGATGATATCGCCGGGTTCCACCGTCATGTCACCCTGACCATCGCATGACACCAGCATGCGCGCACGATTGGATTCGCTGATCACCAGTTTGATTTCACTGTTGCCATCCACCAGCAAGGGGCGGCTGCTCAAGGTGTGCGGACACATGGGCACCAGCACGATGGCATCGATGCGTGGATGCATGATCGGCCCGCCCCCTGATAACGCGTAAGCTGTGGACCCCGTCGGCGTGGAAACGATCAGCCCGTCGGAACGCTGCCGGTACACGAACTGCCCCTCGATGAACAATTCAAATTCCACCATTTTGACCGACCCGGCGGAATGGAACACCACGTCGTTGAGCGCCGAATTCTCGCCCATCGGTTGACCGCCCCGACGCAGATGTGCCTCCAGTAAAAAACGGTCCTCGCGGGTATACTGGCCATCGAGCACCTCGCCCACCCGTTCTTCGATTTCACTGGGAAGTATATCCGTGAGAAAGCCAAGCCGACCGCGGTTGACCCCCAAGAGGGGCACTTTGTAACGCGCGAAGCTACGGGCCGCGCCAAGCAGGGAACCATCCCCGCCGACCACGATAATCAAATCGCAGACTTCGCCCATCATTTTCCGGGTGGCGACTTGCAATCCGTCATCAGGCAACAGTTTGGCCGTTTCCTCGTCGAGCACGACATGCAGGTTGCGCGTCTCAAGATAGGCAATCAGCTGCCGCAAGGATTCCGCCACCAGGTCCCCTTCGTGACGCCCGACCAAGCCTATTTTTTTGAACTCATCGGCCATTATCAGCACTCTTTGCCATGTTTGATGTGTTTTCCATCACTCGTCCCCTCAGTCTAGCCGTTCTGGCCTTCACTTGCCGGCAGGGACCGTGCCCCCTGCAATCCACCACTGTGCACTACCAGCAGCCGTCGCCCCTGCGGAATGTCACCTGCCACCAGTTGCTGCGACAAACGCCAGAACATCGGCCCCGTGTACACAGGATCCAGCGCCAGCCCCGTTTCCGTAGAAAAGACCAGCATGAACTGTTCAAGCCAGCGGGTGCGTTGCCCGAATCGACGTGAACGCTCCGACCAGATCTGCCAGGGCCCGTGCCGATGATCATCCCCCCACTGGGTCAGGCGGCGCTGCATGTCGGCGTGCTGCCAGTCCCCCTTGAGCGCGGAATGCCCGACCAGTTTGACGTTGGCTGACAATCCCAGACGCATCCCCAGAAAGGTGCAGCCGGTACCGCAGGCAAGATGAACTTCATCGTAAGCGGACCAGTTGTGCTCGGATGCCAGGGATACACACCCCAGCATGCCAAGAAAATTGTCACCACCTTCCGGAATGTTCAGGGTGCTGGCATCCTCGAAAAAGACGCCCCCTTTCGCACGCAAATCCCGATAGGCCTCGCGTGACACAAACGCCAGCTGCATTCCCCACTGTTCCAGATCCTGCAAAGTCGGGCTGGCAGCCGAGGACAGTTCCTCACCACGCACGGCTCCCCAGGTCGGCAGCCCCAGGGCACGACCGGCCCAGGCCAGCGCATGCAGATGATTGGAATACGCACCGCCACATGAAGCCAGTCGTTCATGTCGCTGTTCCAGTGCATGCAGGAGGTTGTACTTGAGCTTGAACCACTTGTTGCCCGACATGACCGGATGCAGGCGATCCAGGGGCAACACGTCGATGGCAACACCGGCATGCGAAGCCACCGACCAGACGAGGGGTTCCGGCCGGATGTCTGCCGCCAACCCCAGCCGTTGTGGGACACCAAGGGCTTGCAGACGGGATTCGTGATGGGCAATGAGCGGAGCAAAAAAAGAATTCATGTTGACGAGCTTATCACAGAGCGTTTGCCCCCGAGTCCCTGCCCGTCGAAAAAGAAGTCATTGGAATCAAAGGGAAATCGCGTGCTTTCTCAGCCGCGAAAATTGACCACGTTATCACTGCCACGACGCAGTTTGTGCTTTTCACAACGATCCGATTCCCCCGCCACGAATTGACTGGGCACATCGGTACGCGGAATTTTGCAAGCACAGGTCTTGTTGGGGGCCAGCGGCGCCTGACAAAGCGGCGACTGATAGTGGGCCAGCCATTTGCGGTAATGCTCTTCGGTCACCAGACATTTGTTGGCAGCGAAGGCAATCGGATTTTCCATGTATTCCGACATGTCCTTCAAGGGCACCGAAATATGCCCGGCACCCGGGTGAAACGCGATAAAGCTGACCCCCAGGGCTTCCAGCCGTTCGAGGAATTTGTCGGCTCCCTGATTGAGCAAACGGATCTTGTCCTTGCGCAGTTGGCAGAGTTCCTCACGCAATTGCTTGGCCACTTCGTGGCGATGCATGAGCTCCATGTTGCGCAGTTCGATATCTTCCTTGAGCTTCGCCGTCTCTTCGGAAATACGCTGCTGCATCACTTCGTCGGCCTGCTTGCGCAATTGCTGCAACGACTCTTTTTCCTGCTGTTGCAGCTGTTGCAATTCAATCTCGCGAGTGCGATTCAGCGCATCCAGCTGCTTGCGTTGCGCTTCGTTTTGTTCGCGCAAAGCAAGATTTTGCGAATGCAGGGATTCATGCTGCGAGCGCAAACGGGCGATTTCAATTTCTGCCGTTTGCAGATCTTTCTGGATTTTCAGCTTGAGCGCACCGACCTTCTGCTCGGACTCCGTTTTCAGCGTCTGAATGTGCAAGCGCTGCGCTTTCAATAACGACGCCAGCTTGCGGCGATGGTCATCCTCCAGCATGCTCATCTGGCGATCGAGTAACGCTGATTCTGCAGCGCTCATGTCCAGCGTGGGGGGAACCCCGGCCGCCACCAGACCCGGCGCGATATACCCGGCCATCATGCCTGGCGGCATCATGCCCACCGGCAAGCCCTGCATCGGCATTCCCACTTGGGCATGGGGTGCCGCCGGAACGGATTGCCAGTTGAACGCTTGCGGGCCACCGGCCGGAAACGGGGCCATGACTGGCACTTCCGCGCGTTGCAGATGCAGGCGATTTTCCGTGATGGTTTCCCGCAGCCGGGCAAAGGTATTGCTTTGGGGGGACATGTCCGGATCCCACAGCATATCGGTATGCCAGGCAATGGGGCACTGGCTGCGACAAGCCAGACGAATGGGGCCCGCCCCCAGGTCAGGGCCCTGACCACCGGTTTCGCCCAGATGACGCAGGGGAATATTCCAGGCACGATCAGCGAAGCCCTGGCGATCAAAACGGATGGTGAACAAAACACATTGACTGATTTTCAGCTGCGGCGTCACGATGAGGAAAGCCGCCTTGATGGTCTCGCCGGCAAAATCGGTGAGACCGACGACGCCATCCAGCACCGCTTCAAATTCGGAAAACATCATCTCCTTGCAGATCTTGCCCTCTGCAAAAAAGATGACCGCTTCGTGGCTGATCGTTTGCGCGTCCTGAAACATTGGCTTGTCGTAGCTTCTCGAAGAAACACTAGCAACAAGTGTAGGCGATTCCACAACAATACAACGTGATAGCACTATCAGCGTTAATGTGATCTGTCGCTGATAAAATTCAACCAGGGAGTGTTTGTTCCGGGTCTTGCAACAAGCTGGCATTTCCGGTCTGCCCCCCTGCGCTGCCGGCCCTAGACCTTGCAGAAGCACTTTATATAATGATCAGGTAGTCTTCTTTTGTACCCGAGCCCACAACACTCATGAAAATCGGCGACATCACGGCCAATTACATTACCGATCTGCTCAACGCCGGCATCACGCTGGGCTTGAACAGTGACCAATTGCTCGGTGACATCGGTCTTTCTCCCAAGGAACTCCGCGACAGCAACAACCGCATCGACCTGGTGTTTCTCATGCGATTGGGGCACACCATTATCCGACGTACGGGCCGACCCGACATCGGCTTGTTCGCTGCCGAAACCACCAGTGTCACCCGCTACGGCTACGCTGGGCTTGCCGCCATGACGGCGGCCACGCTGGGCGATGCACTGCAAACCCTGGTAGGCTTCGAACCACTCTATGGACGCTGCTACCGGGGCAATTCCGAGCTCCTCAAGGTGGGGAACCGCTCGACCCTGAACTTCTACTCCATCGCCCCATACAATGATCACACCCACTTTGTCGTCGATTCGGTGTTGTGCAGTTGGGCTCGCGTCATTTACTGGCTTACGGGGCGCACCGATCTGGTGCAAAGCGCCCACATAGAGTTTGCAGCCCCCAGTTATCACGCCCTGTACCCAGCGGCCTTTGGTTGTCCTGTGGTATTCCAGCAGACTCGCAACCACCTGTTGCTGGCACCGGGCGCTACTGACATCGCGCTCCTGCATGCGAACCCTCAGCTGCACGAACAACTGGTAAAGGAATGCGAAGCGCAAATGAGTCAGATCGCGCTCGCCAACACCTACCGCAATCGCGTGCAAAAAGTGTTGGGAACGATGCTGCACGGCCGAACACCATCGATCGAAGAAGTCGCACAGGAACTGGGCATCCCCAGCTGGACGCTGCGACGCAAACTCAACGACGAGCAAGCATCGTTTCAGGAAATCGTGGATGAGATGAGAAGGGACGTGGCCCTGAGTTACATGCGCAACACGGAGCTGTCGTTTGGGGAAATATCGTATCTGCTCGGGTTTTCAACCCCGGGAGCATTCCAGCGGGCTTTCAAACGATGGGCTGGAACAACGCCCGGGGAATACCGGCGTCATTTGCATGAGAAATCATCGCGGATGTGAACCTCAAGACTACATTTCAAATGCGTCTTCGGTTTCTTCCATGTCATCGAGTTCACGGGTGTCGTAGAGCTCTTCGAGGTAGTCTTCCAGATAATCTTGCATAACCTTGTCTCTCCATTTTTTGGTTCTTGCACACTCCCTTCGCATACAAAGTTCATACCAGCTGCCTGAGAGTGTTCCTTTGAGCTTAAGCGCGCTCCATGACAAGACTATGAACGCGGGCAAAAAGTTCCGCGAGGATGTATTCAACGCCCGGGAGCAGTAAAACTACCAGATCGAAAGCAACTGCAGATCGAGAGCAACTGCAGATCGAGAGCAACCGGGTGGCTGGCCCCCGTCACACTGTCAGAACAGCTCGGTTTCACCGTAGCTGGTTTCCTTGAACACGCCCTGGCGCACCAGCTCCATATACTCGCAGACGCGGTTCCGCCCTGCCTTCTTCGCGGCGTAAACGCTTCGATCCGCCCGCGAAAGCACTTCCTGGGGCAATAGCGTTTCATCGGCGTGGCTGTAGCCGATGCTGATGGTGAGCCGCTCTATGCGCGGGAACTGATAACGCTCCACGGCCGCTCTCACCCGCTCGAAGATATGGCTTGCCGAAGCTTCATCCTCCGCCGCCACGATCGCGATGAATTCCTCACCGCCGTAACGAAACAACAGGTCCGTCGAGCGAAACGTCTGTGTCAGCACACGCGACACCAACAACAGCACCTCATCACCCACCATGTGACCATGCACGTCGTTCACATTCTTGAAGTGATCGATATCCATCACTGCCATCCAGTAATTGCGAGGATGACACTGGCGCCGACCCGACAGATCGTTATTGGATCGTTCCGCCTGACTGAAGGCCGACCAGATCCGGTCAAAACTGCTCTCGAGTGCCTGCCGATTGAGCAGCCCGGTAAGACGATCGCGCTGACTGATATCGAGCAACGCATAGTAATTCGCGAATACTTCGAGCACACCGCGAATGGTCATGTCCTCCACCGGCGTAACCTCGCGATCGCGCTGAAACACGAAGTACCCGCAAATGTCGCTGCCGCCGAGCAGCGGGTAGGCGATCATCATCTCATCCCCGCATTTGCGGGTACAGGGCTTGCCGAGCAGCCGCACGTTGTCGGTCAGGCTGATGACCTCCTGAGGGGTCTCCTGCAGGTTGATGACCTCTTCCGTGGTTTCAACCAGGCGCGGGCCTCCATCGGCATCCACCTCTTTCGAGCGATGATGGTGTATCACCCGGACCAGCGCATGCCCATCATCTGACCGATAAAGAGAGGTATGCAGCACCCCCACCAGGGGGCCCAGCGTTTTGAGGAGACTTTGTTCCAGCAATTCGGTATCGCGGATCGAGGTCATCTTCCCCAATTTGCCGAGCAATCCGGGCAAATGTGCAGGAGCACTGGAAGAATTCGTCATCTTGCTGGACATGCTTTCGCCACCCATTGCCCTTATTGATTGAAAATTCAAGCAATAAAACCGGGATCAGGCAAGTTGGCACAGCCCGCCCACGTGAATGGGACAGCGGTCGTGAAAGACACAATTCCATTGCCGCGCACTCCGGGGTGCCCGCCATTATCCAGAAGAACAGAAGAACAGAAGAACAGAGGAACAGAGGAACAGAGGAACAGAAGAGAATTGGGATAAGGGTATCGATGTGACAAAGAGGGAAATGCAGGTGCCAGAAACACATAAGCCCACTGACGTGGGCTTATGGATAAATAAGTGGCGGAGCGGACGGGACTCGAACCCGCGACCCCCGGCGTGACAGGCCGGTATTCTAACCGACTGAACTACCGCTCCGCATACTGACTCGGTGCTTCCTTTCGGAAGCCATCCTCTGGGGAGAGGATTTGGTGGGTGATGACGGGATCGAACCGCCGACATTCTGCTTGTAAGGCAGACGCTCTCCCAGCTGAGCTAATCACCCTTTGCACCGTGAAAGTGGGCGCTATTCTACGTTTTCTCGGGCCACTGTCAACACATTTTCGTCACAATCCGCAAAAACTTTCAAACCAACAAAAATCAGGGGAATCACAGACTTAGCCACCGCGGTCAGGCGTTTCAGCCAGGCTTGCGTCGATGAAGCGACCGGCTTCCTCCAGCGTGGAAAAACCTTCAGCCACGGGCTTGCCATACTTGTCGGCAACCCGGTACTGAAAGATTTTCAAGGTGAGTGTGAGGGGATCGATGTCCCCCTCTTCAAGAATGACGAACCCGGTGGCTCGCCACGAATAGGCATTACCAATCAACTTCACACCTCATTTGCCAGCGCCAAAAGACGATATCAGGCAGTGAGTGCAGTCTCCGGTTCAAGCATGATGGCCGCCAGCACTACCTGCACCACCGCATCACATTGCTGACCAACATGTTCGGGCTGCAGCGGGTCGACCCCGTGCAACGACAGCATCATGGGTGACAACGAAAAGCAGTGATGAGCCGTCGATGCTACCAACATCACCAGCTGCGGAAAAGGAATGTTGCGAATCCAACCGTTGGCAAGCGCTTCGTCATGAAGGGACTTGAACTCGGTCAACGCCGGTTTTATCCAATGCTCGCTCATCCAGTCGAGACGATCAGACCCCTGCGCACCTTCACGCATGACGAACTGACCGAACTCCGGATATTTGGCAGAAAAAATAACGTACTGACGAATCACATCCTGCAGGTAACGCCGGCTGTCAGTGCGCGGCAAACGGCTTACCGCCGACAGGAACTCTTCCTGCATGCGGCCAAACAGGCGCGCCACCGTGGCTTTCCACAGGGCTTCCTTGTTCTTGAAGTGGTAATGGATCAGTGGCTGGGTAATGCCCGCGACTTTGGCGATCTGCGTGGTTGATACCCCTTCAAAGCCGCGCATGGCGAACAGGTTCTGGGCAGCTGCCAGAATACGGTCGCGGGCATCAGGCATTTTCTCGGCCAAAGGGGCACTGCTATTGGGTGGCAGTGTATTGACAGCGTTCATGGAGTTATCTCGTTATGATTTTTTCTTGTTTTTCTTCTTGTCTCCGCGGGCTTTCATACCCGGCGGCTCGCCTGTCCAGATTCCAAGGCGGTGTACACAAGCGCAATTTTTGTGCACGAACGATCCAACCACAATCCTAGCAGCAGGGCTTAAAAATACTCAAGTTGTAATTTTGTAAACAGAGAACAGGCTCACCTTCCTTTATGAACCACAAAAGCACGAAGCCGAGCGCATACGAAAATCAAGCGAAAAAACAAGGGAAGCGCTGCCCCGTCAGGCTTTGCCAGGGGACTTCAATCGATGTCCTTGAGCACCATCTTCAGTGCCTGGCGCGCGATGGCATCGATATCCATCGGGCCTTTGGGGTTGTACCAGTAGTTGGCAGTGCCCAGCGCGCCCGTCAGGAATCGCCGCAGCACAAAGGCGTCGATGTCAGGACGGATGGAACCTTCTGCCTTCAGTCGTTCGAGCACTTGCAACCAGAGCGCCTCATATTTTGCCCGTAACCCGAGGATGTAGTGCTGACTCTCCTCACCCAGGCAACGCCACTCCGAAATCAGTACCGCCATGGCCTCGCCTGTGTCACCGGTAATCGACACCAGCTCGCAGCGGATCAGCGCATACAGCTTGTCACTGGCCGTAGCTGCAGCAGCCACCGCCTGCTCCATCCTCTCCGTATTAAAGAGAATAACGTCGATCATCACCTCACGAAGAATGTCTTCCTTGGTGCGGAAATGATGAAAAATGGAACCTGACTGGATACCCACTTCCTGGGCAAGATCACGCACCGTGGTGCGCTCATACCCCTTGGTGCGAAACAAATGGGCCGCCGCAGACAAAATCCGGCCGCGCGGTGAATCTTCGATTCCGCTGACCATGTGCTTCGTCGTTGCCGCCATCACTATTCCCCCTTGCGCCTGAGCGCCCACGCACTACTTTCAGATCATGCCATGTCGGACATAGGCGCGGGCGCGCCAAAACTAACCAATTCATGCCCCCGACACAATGGGAATTACGTACACCGCCCGTATGTGTCCGGCCAATCGACATTTTGTCTCTTTGGCCTCTTTACAAACCAAGCGCTTGCTTGGTACGGTTACCCCAAGCATACCAGCTCCCGGTCTGATTGCAAAAAGGAACGTTTCCATGACCCGAACCACTACCCTCCGCATCGGCTGCGCCAGCGCATTCTGGGGCGATACAGAAACGGCAGCATTTCAACTCGTTCGCCAAACCCGGCTCGACTACCTCGTTTTTGACTATCTGGCCGAAATCACCATGTCGATCATGGCCGGCGCACGCATGAAATCACCCGAGGCCGGTTACGCCACGGATTTTGTCACGCACGTCATGGGCCCACTGCTGCCGGAAATTGCCGAGAAAGGTATCAAGGTGATCAGCAACGCCGGGGGAGTGAATCCGCGCGCCTGCCAACAGGCGTTACAGAAGCTGATCGCAGAAAAAGGCTTGTCATTGAAGGTGGCCATCGTCGAAGGCGATAACTTGCAACCACAACGTTCCTCACTTAATGCCCTCGACTTGCGCGAACTCGACAGCGGTGCCCCGTTGCCCCCGATGACGGTCAGCATGAACGCCTACCTCGGCGCACCGGCCATCGTAGCGGCATTGCAAGCGGGCGCAGACATTGTTGTCACCGGTCGTGTCGTGGATAGCGCCGTGGTGTTGGCGCCGCTGATACATGAATTTGGCTGGGGCTGGGAAGACTTCGACAAGCTGGCGCAAGGATCGCTGGCCGGACACATCATCGAGTGCGGCACGCAATGCACCGGTGGCAATTTCACCGATTGGGAAAGCGTTCCCGGCTACGAAAACATGGGGTTTCCTGTCATAGAATGCGAGGCCGATGGCAGCTTCGTGGTGACCAAACCAGAGGGTACCGGGGGCCTCGTCACCCGCGCCACCGTGGGCGAACAACTCCTGTATGAAATCGGCAATCCGTCCGCTTATGTGTTGCCGGATGTCGTCTGTGACTTCACGCAGGTGCAACTGGAACAGGTCGGCGAAAACCGTGTAAAAGTCTCGAAAGCCCGTGGGCTTCCGCCTACGCCGGATTACAAGGTGTGCGCCACCTACCCCGACGGTTTCCGTTTGAGTGCAACGTTCATGCTCGGTGGCATCGATGCACGTCGCAAGGCGGAACGCGTGGCACAGGCGTTACTCGATAAAACGCAACGGATATTCCAGGAACGCATGCTTGGGGGGTTCACCCAAACCAGCGTCGAAATCCTTGGCACCGAAACCACCTACGGCGATCAGGCCAGCACGCGTCACAATCGTGAAGTCATTGTCAAAATCGGGGTCAAGCACCCCAACAAAAATGCCCTGGAATTCTTCGGGCGTGAAATCGCACAAGCCGCAACCGGCATGGCGCCGGGGATAACGGGCATTGTCGGCGGCCGCCCCAAACCCATGCCAGTCATTCGTCTGTTTTCCTGCCTGGCACCCAAGCACCAAGTGTCGCTATCGATGGTGATCAATGATGAAAGCCATCCCGTGGCCCTGCCGCACACCCATTTCAGTCACCTACCTGCCAACATTGAAGCGACGTCGGAGTCTGCGGTGAATGGCGACGTGGTGGTCCCACTGATCAAGCTGGCCTGGGCGCGCTCAGGCGACAAAGGCAATCACAGTAACATCGGCGTTATGGCGCGAGACCCTGCCTTTTTGCCCTATATCAAGGCTGCATTGACGCACGAAGCGATAGCGAAACACATGGCGCACACACTTGATGATGAACGCAGCGCCGTTCACCGCTGGGATCTACCGGGGCTCAATGCACTGAATTTCTTGCTGGAAAACAGCCTGGGCGGTGGCGGCATCGCCAGTTTGCGCATCGACCCACAAGGCAAAGCCTTCGCCCAACAGTTACTTGATTTTCCCATTCCGGTGAGCGCCGACATCGCCGCCCGGGTCATGAATCAATAAAGGAGTTTTTCATGTCGAAATACGCATCGATACTGCGCCCTGATATTTTCAAGGGCAAAACCATGATTGTTACCGGAGGTGGCAGTGGTATCGGCCGCTGCACCGCACACGAGTTGGCGGCCCTGGGCGCACACGTCACCATCATCGGCCGCAAGCAGGAAAAACTCGACACCGTGGTGGCAGAAATCATCGAGGATGGCGGCAGTGCCGACGCCTATGCCTGCGACATCCGCGAAGAAGAAAAAGTGAAGGAAACCGTTGCCGCCATCGTCGCCAAACACGGTCAGATTCACGGCCTCGTCAATAACGCCGGTGGTCAATTCCCCGCCCCGCTGGCGATGATCAGCCAGAAAGGTTTTGAAACTGTGGTTCGCACCAACCTCGTTGGCGGTTTCCTGATGGCGCGCGAAGTGTTCCTGCAATCCATGAACACCAAGGGTGGCTCGATCGTCAATATCACCGCCGACATGTGGAAAGGCATGCCGGGGATGGGGCACTCCGGCGCGGCACGGGCAGGCATGGACAACTTCACCAAAACGGCGGCCGTGGAATGGGGCTGCTGTGGCGTTCGCGTCAATGCTGTCGCCCCTGGCTGGATCATGTCTTCGGGCATGGACACGTATGATCCGGGCACCAAGGAACGCATCAAACAACTGAAGAATCATGTGCCCATTGGACGCATGGGCACCGAAGCGGAAGTCAGTTCCGCCATCTGTTTTCTGCTCAGCGATGGTGCCGCATTCATCAGTGGTGAAACGCTGCGGGTAGATGGCGGCGCGCCACTGGAGAGCTCGTTCCTGCCGCTGGTGACGGGCAAACCGACGCCTTTCTACAACGGCTTCCATCGTTATCAAGCGCCAGAAGTGCTGAAAGACCAATTCACCCAAACCGAGGACTGACACCATGCCGGTGCTTGAATCGCAACTGGATGTTCATTCCGACGAATTCCGGCAAAACGCCGCCACCATGCGGTCCCTGGTCGATGGTTTCCGCGCCATCGAACAGAAAGTGATTGCCAAGGCAGAAGAAATGCTGCCGAAGTTCCGCAAGCGCAATCAGCTGCTGCCGCGCGAACGCATCGAACGACTGCTGGATGCCGGATCGCCCTATTTCGAATTCATGTCGCTGGCCGGGTACATGATGCACGACGACAAGGATGGCAGCGAAGCCGGGGGCGGCGTCATTGCCGGCATCGGCTACGTTCAGGGCATACGCTGTCTGATCGTTGCCAATAACAGCGCCATCAAGGGTGGCACCATATCACCCGCTGGCTTGCACAAAACCTTGCGCCTGCAGGAAATTGCCCGTGAGAACAGGCTACCGATTATAACGCTTTCCGAGAGCGGCGGCGCCAACCTGAACTACGCCGGTGAAATTTTCGTCGAAGGCGCCCGCAGCTTTGCCAATCAGGCACGACTGTCGGCCGCGGGCATTCCCCAGATTACGGTGGTGCATGGTAACGCGACCGCAGGGGGCGCCTATCAACCCGGCTTGTCCGACTATGTCGTTGTCGTGCGCAATCGCGCCAAGATGTTTCTGGCCGGACCTCCCCTGCTGTTTGCCGCCACCGGAGAAATTGCCACCGATGAAGCCCTGGGCGGCGCCGAAATGCACGCTTCGCTGGCCGGCACTGCCGAGTATCTTGCCGAATCCGATGCTGATGGCATCCGGTTGGCGAGGGAAATTGCCGCCAAGTTGCCCTGGAACGACCAGGTTCAGTGGCCGGCGAGAAAAGCATTTCTGCCACCACGCCATGATTGCGAAGAGTTGCTAGGCATCGTGCCCAATGATCCCAAAAAACCCTACGACTGCCGTGAAGTCATTGCTCGCATCGCTGACGACTCGGATTTTCTGGATTTCAAGAGCGAATTCGATAACCAGACGATATGCGGCTGGCTGAGCATCGAAGGCCACCCCGCCGGATTCATCGGCAATAACGGGCCAATTACACCGCAAGGAGCCGCCAAGGCCGCGCAGTTTATCCAGCTGTGCGATCAGAGCAATACACCGATCCTGTTCTTCCACAATACCACGGGCTTCATGGTAGGTACTGAATCGGAACGCAACGGGGTCATCAAGCATGGTTCCAAAATGATACAGGCCGTCGCCAACGCCCGCGTGCCCAAATTCACGGTAGTGATCGGCGGTTCGTATGGTGCTGGCAATTACGCCATGTGTGGTCGCGGGCTCGATCCACGCTTCATTTTTGCCTGGCCCAACAATAAAACGGCGGTCATGGGCGGCGCCCAGGCTGGCAAGGTGCTGCGTATCGTCACAGAGCAGAAGCAGCGCGCCAAAGGCATGGAGCCCGACCCGAAACTGCTCGATATGATCGAACAAACCACGGCCATGAAACTCGATCAGCAATCCACGGCCCTGTATGGCACAGCCCATTTGTGGGATGACGGATTGATTGATCCCCGCGACACCCGCAAGGTGCTCGCGTTTGTCATGGATATCACCCGTGAAGCAGAACGTCGTCGCTTGCAACCCAACGCCTTCGGCGTTTCCCGATTCTAATTCCGACCAGCGAGGTAGCGTCATGATTTTCACCCAGGAACACGAAGAACTCAGAAGAACCATCCGCAGTTTTGTCGAGAAAGAAATCAATCCCAACGTGGATAAATGGGAAGACCAGCCGCCCTTTCCCGCGCATGAGCTGTTCAAGAAAATGGGCGATCTCGGCCTGTTGGGTGTTACCAAACCGGAAAAATACGGCGGCATGGGGCTGGACTATTCCTATGGCCTGGTCGTCGCCGAAGAGCTGGGCCGTGCCCATTGTGGCGGCGTACCGTTGGCTATCGGCGTGCAGACCGACATGGCAACCCCCGCACTGGCCCGTTTCGGCTCGGAAGAATTGTGCCGAAATTATCTCGTGCCTGCACTAAAGGGCGAAATGGTCGCCAGCATTGCCGTATCTGAACCAGGTGCCGGATCCGATGTCGCCGCCATCAAAACGCGCGCAGAGAAGCAGGAAGGCGACTACGTCATCAATGGCACAAAAATGTGGATCACCAATTCCACGCAAGCCGACTGGTATTGTCTGCTGGCGAACACGTCCGAAGGTGCCGTTCACAAGAACAAATCCCTGATCGTGGTGCCACGGGATGCCAAGGGCATTGAAGTGTCCAAGCCACTTAACAAGCTCGGTATGCGTTCCTCCGATACGGCACAGGTGTTTTTCGACAATGTGCGCGTACCGCAGCGCAATCTGATTGGAATGGAAGGCGCCGGCTTCATGATGCAGATGATGCAATTCCAGGAAGAACGCATGTGGGGCGCGGCCAACGCCATTGGCGGCATGGAAAACGTCGTCCGCGAAACCATCGCTTACACCCGCCAGCGGGAAGCGTTCGGCAAACCGCTTATCGATAACCAGGTCGTGCATTTCCGCATGGCGGAACTGCAAACCGAAATCGAAGCGTTGCGGGCGCTCATTTACAGCACCTGTGAGCAATACATCAACAACGGCAATCCCAATCAGGTATTGCAACTCGCCTCCATGTGCAAACTGAAAGGCGGTCGACTGGTGCGCGAAGTCGCCGATGCCTGCATGCAGTATTGGGGCGGCATGGGCTACATGTGGGACAACCTGGTGGCACGCCAATACCGCGACGGTCGCCTTGCCTCCATCGGTGGCGGCGCCGACGAAGTCATGCTTGGCATCATTTGCAAGACCATGGATATCATGCCGAAAAGCCGGGGCTGAGCCAATGAACACCGAGTACGACACACTCAAGATCGACATACAGGATACGGTTCTGCAGGTCACGCTGAACCGCCCGGATTCCCGCAATGCCATGAGCCTGCAAATGGTGCTGGAACTGCAGACGGTTTTCACCCAGGCTGCGACCAACCACACTATTCGTGTGATTGTACTGCGGGGTGCAAACGGCCACTTCTGCGCCGGAGGCGATATCAAGGACATGGCCAACGCGCGAGCGCAGGCCGCACAAGGAGGCAATCCCTATTTCGATCTGAATCGCCAGTTCGGCCACCTGATCACGCAAGCCAACCAGTGCCCACAGCTGTTGATCACCGTGCTGGAGGGGGCGGTACTGGGCGGAGGCTTCGGCCTTGCCTGTGTGTCGGATGTTGCCATCGCCAGGGAAGATGCCCAGTTTGGTCTGCCGGAAACCAGTCTGGGCGTTATTCCCGCCCAGATTGCCCCTTTCGTAGTACAACGCATCGGCCTGACCCAAGCACGGCGGCTGGCGCTGCTCGGTCTGCGCATCAATGGCGAAGAAGCTGTCAAACTCGGGATCGCGCATTCTGTCGCCAGGACTAACGACGACCTTGAGCTTCAACTCAGTGCCACACTGGCACAGGCCAGAAAATGTGCGCCGCATGCCAATCAATTAACCAAGGCCTTGCTGCATCGCGTTGGGCACGAGCCGCTGAACACCTTGCTTGATGATGCCGCCCGCCAATTCGCGGCCGCCGTCGTCGGTGAAGAAGCCCAGGAAGGCACCCTCGCATTCGTCCAGAAAAGACTGCCCCGCTGGGCCCAATGAGAGAAGATGCAATGACCTCTTTCGACAAAATCCTGATTGCCAACCGTGGTGAAATTGCTTGCCGAGTGATGCAGACCGCACACCGTCTCGGCTATGCAACCGTTGCTGTTTACAGTGAAGCCGACACCCACGCCCGCCATGTCACGCTGGCCGATGAAGCAGTTTGCATTGGCCCTGCGCCGGTCAGTGAAAGCTATCTCAATATCGATGCGATCATTTCCGCTGCCAAGAAGACGGGGGCCAACGCCGTGCACCCTGGCTACGGTTTTCTCAGCGAAAATGCGGCCTTTGCAGCACGCTGCCTGGAAGAAGGTCTGCGCTTTATCGGCCCGCCCATTCCTGCCATTCAGCTGATGGGTTCCAAGCGCGAGTCGAAAATCGCCATGATCGCGGCAGGTGTTCCCTGCGTCCCGGGCTATGAAGGCGACCGACAAGAAGAATCGTTCCTGCTGCAGGAAGCCAAACGCATCGGTTTTCCCCTGATGATCAAGGCTTCTGCCGGCGGTGGCGGACGCGGCATGCGTCGTGTCGATCATGCCGATCAACTGCAGGAGTCGTTACAACGTGCCCGCTCCGAAGCCGAAAATGCGTTTGGGAGTGGCGAGCTGATCCTGGAAAAGGCCGTGGATTTCGCCCGCCATGTCGAGATACAGGTTTTCGGCGATACACACGGCAACCACGTATTTCTGGGCGAGCGAGACTGTTCGATGCAGCGTCGCCACCAGAAAGTGGTCGAAGAAGCGCCCTCGCCGGCAGTAACGCCCGAGATACGTGCCGCCATGGGCGAAGCGGCGGTGCGTGCTGCGCAAGCCTGCGATTACGTCGGCGCGGGCACAGTGGAATTCCTGCTTGCTCCCAACGGTGAGTTTTATTTCCTGGAAATGAACACCCGTCTGCAGGTGGAGCATCCGGTCACCGAAATGATTACCGGTGAAGACCTGGTTGAATGGCAGATTCGCGTTGCGCGGGGCGAGGCCCTGCCCAAGCTGCAGCATCAGATTGAACTCAAGGGGCATGCCATCGAAGTACGCCTCTATGCAGAAGACGCCGCCCAGCAGTTTCTGCCACAAACCGGTGATGTATTGTACTGGCAACCCGCCTGCCCGACGCTGGCACGCACCGACCATGGTCTCAAAGTCGGCACACCGGTCAGTCGTTTTTACGATCCGATGCTGGCCAAGATCATTTGCTGGGGAGCAACCCGGGAAGACGCCTTGCGCAAAATACAACGCGCGCTCCAACAGACCTTGCTGTTCGGGGTTACACACAACAAGGGCTTCCTGCTCGATCTCATTGCCACCCAGGCATTCCGTGATGGCAATGCAACGACCCACTTCATTGGCGATCATTACGGCAGCGCCGGCTGGCAACCCACCACCTCGCCGATGGAAGCATTTGTTGTCGCTGCACTTGGGAGCCATGCGGCACCCATGGCACACCCTGGCACAACCGGACAGCTATCCACCACCGCTCGCCAACCTTTTCTACTGGCATGTCAAAAAAACAAGCATGAAATAACGCTGAAGCAACAGGGCAATGACAGGGTGGCCTGTTACGTGGATTCCAATGCGGACACGATTGATGTTCGCCTGCATCAGGTTGATGGCCCCCGCATTGATTACGACTGGCGGGGCGTGCGCAGACACGCCTGGATAATGCGCTGCGGTAATGAAACCCATGTGGACCTCGGCACCGGACCGCTGCGGATTGAAGACATTACCCACCAGCCTCCGCAGGCACACGAAGGCCAGGGTTCCGGCCACTTGAAAGCCCCCATGGACGGCGCGGTAACAGCCATCATGGCCATGGCAGGCGACACGGTCAAAAAGGGCCAGACGTTATTGGTTGTCGAAGCCATGAAAATGGAGCATCTCGTGAAAGCAGATCTCGACGGTGTCGTTGCTGAGATCCTGGTACAGAAAGGACAGCAAGTGAAGGGCAAACAACGCATTGGCACATTGAGACAACACGATTGACAGAAAAGACCAATAAACGCGCCCCCTCTGCTGATCGGGCATAAAAACTTGCACCCCAGGTGACTGACAGGTATGTTACGCCATCAGCTGGGATTCCCATTTGCCGGATGCTCATTGTGTCCGGCCTCGTACATTGCTTTTCCAGACAACGGCTCACACTTCATCGTGGGCCGTTGTCATCAATAAAAGACAATCGCCAACAATCACACCAAAGGACGCCGGGGAGGTACCATGAGCAGTAACGACGTGATTACTTGGGGCATGATGCTGAAAAAAATGCCTACCATAGTCAAAGCCGTTCCGCGTATTGCGAAAGGGCTTAAAATCAGCAATATCAATGATCCTACCCAGGACTGCGGTCTTGCTCACACGTTCGAAATAGCAGTCCGCCGCAACCCTCGCGGTACCGCTTTCCTCTATGAAAACTCCCGCTTTACTTACGATGAAGTCAATCAATGGGCCAACCGCTATGCCCATTACCTTGCCGCCCAAGGTGTGAAAAAAGGTGACACTGTTGCAATCTTCATAGAAAACCGTCCGGAACTGCTCGTCAGTGTTCTCGCGGTTGCCAAACTTGGCGCCGTTGCCGCCATGCTGAACGTCCAGCAAACCGGCAAGGTGCTGGTCCACAGTTTCAACCTCGTCAACCCGAAACTCGCCATCGTCGGTGAAGAAGTCGTCAACGGCTTCGACGAAGTCCGCAGCGAATTGAATGTTGCCGCCGACAAGGTATTCTGGGTAGCCGATCGCGATACCACCAAGGATCCAGGCCAGGCGCCCCAGGGTTACCGCAACCTGTCGACCGAGTCGGGCAATAGTCCGACCCACAATCCGGGCGTCAAGGTGTTCAAGGATGATCCTTGCCTGTATATCTACACCTCCGGTACGACGGGCTTGCCCAAGGCGGGTATTTTCAAGCACGGCCGCTGGATGAAATCGTACGGCGGTTTCGGCGTCATGGCGCTCAACCTCGGCCCCAAAGACGTCATGTATTGCACCCTGCCCCTGTATCATGCCACCGGCCTGTGCGTCTGCTGGGGCTCGGCCATCGCCGGTTCTGCCGGCTTCGCCATTCGTCGCAAATTCAGCGCCAGTAATTTCTGGAAAGATGTGCGCAAGTACAACGCCACCGCCATCGGCTACGTTGGCGAACTCTGCCGCTACCTGCTCGACCAGCCTGCCCGTTCCGATGATCACGACAATCCCTGCGTGAAAATGGTCGGCAACGGTCTGCGTCCGAACGTCTGGATGCCGTTCAAGCAACGTTTCAACATCCAGGAAATCTACGAGCTGTATGCGGCGTCGGATGGCAACATCGGTTTTACCAACTTCTTCAACTTCGACAACACCGTGGGCATCTCTCCGATTCCCTGGGCGCTGGTGGAGTATGACAAGGAGAAAGAGGAACCCGTACGTGGCGCCGACAGCTTCATGAAGAAAGTCGACAAAGGCGGCCAGGGCCTGCTGATTGCCGAGATCGGAGACAAGTCACCGCTTGACGGCTACACCGACCCCGAGAAAACCAAAAAGGTCATCCTTACCGACGTGTTCAAGAAAGGAGACCGTTGGTTCAACACCGGCGACATGCTGCGTGACATCGGTTTCGGGCACGTACAGTTCGTTGACCGCCTGGGCGACACATATCGCTGGAAAGGCGAAAACGTCTCCACCACTGAAGTCGAAAACATCGTCAGTTCGCACCCACAGATTTCCGAAGCGGTTTCCTACGGGGTAGAAATCCCCAACACCAATGGCCGCGCCGGCATGGCGTCCATCACCCCGAGCGTGCCACTGGAAGAAATCGACTTCAAGGAACTGCACTATTACTTCAAGGACAAGATGCCGGTGTACGCTATCCCCTTGTTCCTGCGCATCAAGCGTCAGATGGAGACCACGGGTACTTTCAAATACCAAAAATCTCACCTCAAGGAACAGGCCTACGACATCAGCAAGACGGGCGGCGAGCCTGTCTATGCGTTGCTGCCGGGTTCCGATCATTACGTCGCAGTGACTGACGAACTGGTCGTGGACATTAACGAAGGGCGTTACCGCTACTAAGGCGGCAACGCGGCTCGGACAAACGAGAAAGGGGAAGCCGTTGCTTCCCCTTTCTCGTTTTTGGCGCACTCACCGGCACTCTGCACAACCGTTATATGCCCCGCTTAAATCCGCCCGGGCCTCACCAATGACTCCGCGAATTGAAAAAAGAACTCCATTTCCTTATCGCTCATGGTGGGCGTTACTTTGCGGATTACGGTCTTCGCACCTGATTTCACCGTATCATTGGCGACCCATGCCATTTTTTCCATCATGAAGCCCATCTTCAAACTTTTTATCGGAATTTCAAAATAGTAGTTCAACGAAACATCCACCAAATCACAAAGGGCAGCAGTAAATTGTGCTTCGACCGTACTTCCGCCATTGCTGCGACCAGTCGCAATAGCGCCGGTCAAACGATGGTGCAAATCCGCGCTAAGCGGTACCGCCACCCATACGGGTTCCGATTCATCTGCAGGTCGTTGAATCAAACTCTCGATATGCGCCGAAATGGATTCCAGATCTCCATTTTCGAGTTTGAAAATAATTCTCTTCAAGGCAAAATCAACCGTCTTGTTGATGGCCGCAACCCCACCCAGCACTATTTTCTTGCCAACACCATTGAGTCGGAATTTTTCTACCGGCGCAAGAAAAAAAGCATCGAGACATTCCTCCAGAAACAGGGAAAGCACCTGATACAAGAGTGGCGCCTGCGACTCACGAGTACCCATGGCAATATTGCGCGCAAACTGTGCATGCAACTCTGCCAGAGTGTCTGACGCCTCAAAAACTGAAAAATATGCCGCTGTGCTCATTTCAAAACCTTGGCTTCTGATAAACATCGTGTCGCGCATCATAAAAGCCCCTGTTCGCGTTTGCCTTGGCCAGCGAGCCCGGGATACAGGCAAAAAAACCAACTGACTATTGCCGGGAAACATTCGCAACATGCGAAAAAAGCATCACCTATACAACACGTCTCTCTGGTTCTTTACCAACAAGATGCTATAACTTATTGAAACAATAATAAGTGGGGCACCGCGCAGATGTTACAGGGCTATGTTCATCCCGATTTTGGTCATGTCGCCGAGACGCTCACCAATCAGATTCCACGCAACCGCCCCGGCGGCGCTGCACTCACGGTTTATCACAAAGGCCAGTGTGTCGTGGATATCTGGGGCGGAACCCGCAATCGCGATGGCGATCCCTGGCAATCAGACACACTGGCGATGTCTTTTTCCACCACCAAGGGCGTGGCCTCTACCCTGCTCCATATCCTGGTCGATGAGGGGCTGTTGAACTACGACGACCCCGTTTCAAAACACTGGCCAGAATTTGGTCAGAAAGCCAAACAGGAAATCACAGTACGCCAACTTCTCTGCCACGAAGCAGGGCTCTACCACATTCGCGAAATGATTGACGATGCCGAGCAGATGATGGACTGGGAATACATGGTGGGCGCCCTCGAATCCGCTCGCCCCATCCATACCCCCGGCGCCACCAATGGCTACCATGCGTTAACGTTTGGCTGGTTGATTGGCGAGGTCATTCGCAGGGTCACCGGCAAGACCTTTGCCCAGGTACTGCACGAAAAAATCACCTTCCCCCTCGCGCTGGACGGCATGTTCGTCGGCTTGCCCGACCAGCATTTGGCGCGACGTGCCGAACTCGTCAACAGTATTGGCAAGGGCCGTACCGGCATCAACGTCGATCGAAATGTGCAACGTGTGGTGCTCAAACTGGTGAGCCACGGCTTGAAAACCGTCAATATCGACCTCGACCAAACCGTTTCTGCATTGGTTCCCAAAGGTGCCATCTATCTCGACTTCAATCAGCGAGACTTCGTGTCGTCCTGCATGCCGGCCGTTAACGGAATGTTCACTTCGCGCTCACTTGCCAAGTTGTATGCAGCGCTGGCCAACGGTGGAGAAATCGACGGCGCGCGAATCATTTCCCGGCGCGCCGTACAAAACATGATGGAAATCCAGAATCGCAACCTGGGCCAGGTCATACCCGTTCCCATGCACTGGCGACTCGGCTTTCACCGCGTATTTGCACTGGGCGCCAACACGTCAACATGCTTTGGCCATTTCGGATTCGGCGGCTCAGGGGCATGGGCTGACCCCGTACGCAACTTGGCGGTGGGCCTTACACTTAACAGCGGCGTCGGGACCCCCTTTGGGGACACACGCATCATCCAGCTATCTTCCGCCATTCTCAAATGTGCAGAGAAACGCTATGTCATTCCCGAAGCTGAACAAGTCAAAGGTGTTGGCCCCTTCTTCCCACGGGATCGCCGCGCGCCTTACGGAAACGCCATGCAACTTTTCTCTGGCGTGCTTCCCAAGCGACGTAAAAACGATATGAGTGCGATCTGACCGCTCACTAATAACCCAATAAAAAACCTCATCACAAAATCGTGAGACGCCAGGCATATTAGGATTTATATTCTAAAAATTCCGGGTAGTATCCGATCCAAGTAAAGCGCTGTGTATTCCGCATTCGTTGTCTTGTCGTGACCCCCAGGAGTCAGTAGTCGGCATGTGAGCGAGTCAGCCTTTACCGTCAGTATTTTCATTACGTTTTTGTACGAGGGACTTATGATGAGCGAGATCTCTGACCGCCTGAAGGAACAACTGGAACAAGTCAATGCTACGCTGGAGCAAATCGCTACTGCATCCAAAGGCCTGTACCTGAAAGTCAAAGAAGAAAGCAACAAGCAGCTCAAGGAGCTGATTGAAGCTGGTCAAACTCAAGACACGGATGCCTTTCTGAGCCAACTCAAGAAAGACGTAACCACTCCGTTTGAAGACGTGAAAGGCTCCATCGAGCAGATCAAGAACGCTTCCCTGGGCCTGCTGGTCAAAGCCCGCAGCATCAGCGACAAAGTGTTCACCGAACTGGTCGAACTTGGCCAGACCAAGAAAACCGACGAAGTCGCCTGAATCAAGTAGGCTTCCGGTTCCAGCAAAGGCGACGCAGGTCACACCCGTGTCGCCTTTGACGTTTGTCTATATCTCTCCTCTGTGATTTTTAGTAACATCACGTTGCCTCTTGACGGTACCAGGTTGCATTTCTGTCCGTAGCCTATACTGCTCATATGTTGTTCACTCCTAGAGACACGTGCATGACGCAATCCCAGCCCGTTTCGGCACCCCGCAACTGGATCACAACCATTCTTTTCTCTGTCACGTTTCTGGTTACCCTGACTGCCGTGCCCTATTGGGGATTCACGCAGGGGTATGATCTGTGGCAATTCGGCATGTTCATGGCCTTCTGGCTGTTCTGCGGCATGTCGATTACAACCGGCTACCATCGCCTTTGGTCACACAAAGCTTACGAGGCACATCCTGCCGTACGCGCCTTTCTGGCGTTTTGGGGCGCGGCAGCCCTGCAAAACTCGATTCTGGTGTGGTCATCCGGACATCGTCGTCATCACCGATATGTAGATGACAACGAACGCGATCCTTATTCCATCAACCGGGGGTTCTGGTTTGCGCACATAGGTTGGATGCTGCGGGAATATCCCAGCGGTGCCGTGGACTTTTCGAACGCCAAGGATCTACAGAAAGATCCCATCGTAATGTTTCAGCACAACCACTACATTGCTATCACCCTGGCGGCGAACGTCGGGCTTCCCTTTCTGTTGGGACTCATTCACGGTGACCTGATCGGGACGCTTCTGTTGGTCGGTTTTGCCCGCATTGTGGTAAGCCATCACACTACGTTTTTCATCAATAGCCTGGCACACATGTGGGGCAAACAACCTTACACCAACACCAACACGGCCAAGGACAACGGCTTTTTGGCTCTGTTCACGTACGGTGAGGGTTACCACAATTTTCACCACTACTTTCAGACCGACTACCGCAACGGCGTGCACTGGTATCAATGGGATCCCACCAAGTGGACCATTGCCGCACTCTCCTGGTTAGGGCTGGCCCGCAATCTGAAACGTGTTCCGGATTTCAAGATCCAGGAAGCACTGGTGCAAATGCAGTTCGAGCATGCCAAAGAGCAGCTCGCCAAAGACAAGGCTGGGAACGTTGACGCCTGGCGTGCTGCACTCGAGAAGGAATACCAACAATTTCTGGAAACGCTGGCGACCTGGAAAGAATTGCGCTTTGAGTGGTACGACGGCAAGCGCCAGGCGTTCAACGAGAAGAAGCAGGAATTGCAGGCCAAATGGGAAACCGCTACGGTACGCAATCGCCTCAAGGAAATGGAATACCTGTTGAAGATGCAACGTCGTCGCCTGCAACTGTTCAACACCAATTTCCAGGCCTTTGCTTCCTGAGAGATCACTGGAGTAGTTGCGTTGAACGCATCTGCTCCAGCAACCCTCGCGGCAACGATTTGCAGTATTGGCTACTCCACTGCGCAAACAATTCTCGTCACCCCATACTCGCATCTGCAACGCCTCTCGCCGGCATTGAGAGCCCAGTGGCGCTGACCTTCATTGAATGACACCAATCCTTCCTCGAGCCCCTTGGCTCGCCCCATGTTGGCACCCAATCGCCCAGCCAGTCACAGCCTGGCATACGACGCCAGGCAAGCCGAAGGAGCCAAAAGCAGCAGGCAGCCGTGCCGAACGAGCAAACAGGAGACCCAGAAAAATGGCGCGTTAAATCTAGCGAGAGGCTTTGACAGCGAGGGTGTCCAACTGGGTTGAGACACAAAAACCGGGGTTGAAAACTATGCGGGAATTACGAGGAGGTACTGCGTCCACTGTGTATATGGCTAGCAAGACCGGGCACCAATAGCGGTACCTGGCTTTTTGGCGCTGCGATGCACTTACAACTCAAGCTTTGAAACTGGTCGGGACGGAAGGATTTGAACCTTCGACCCCCACAACCCCATTGTGGTGCGCTACCAGGCTGCGCTACGCCCCGAGTTTACAACAAGCTTGACTGCTGTAAGGTCGCGAAATAATACAGGATTCAGAGAAAATAGCAATCAAATAACGCGGGGTATTTTCCGTAGTGGACCCAATGCGCTCGCCTGATTTCAGAGAGCGAGGGAACGCAACGCATCCAACACGTCTTCGAGCTCGTTGATCATCTGACGTACCAGCTGATGCGATACTGCTGCATCATCCTTCGCCTCATCGCCGTCGAGCTTCTGTCGTGCTCCGCCAATGGTGTAACCCTCATCATAGAGCAGGGCACGGATCTGACGGATAAGAATGACTTCCTGACGTTGGTAATAGCGTCGGTTACCCCGACGCTTTACCGGTTTCAGCTGGGGGAACTCCTGTTCCCAATAGCGCAACACGTGGGGCTTGACGTCACACAGCTCACTGACTTCCCCAATCGTGAAATAACGTTTGCCAGGAATGACTGGCAATTCGTTATTATTGCTTGGCTCCAGCATAGGCCTCTACTCTTTGTTTGAGTTTCTGTCCTGGACGGAAGGTGACTACGCGGCGTGCAGTAATCGGTATTTCCTCGCCCGTCTTCGGATTACGGCCCGGTCTTTGACGCTTGTTGCGAAGATCAAAGTTACCAAAGCCGGACAGCTTCACGTGCTCGTTCTGCTCGAGACATGCACGAATCTCGTCAAAGAATATTTCGACCATTTCCTTGGCTTCTCTTTTGTTGAGACCAAGCTCTTCAAATAGCTTCTCAGCTAAGTCGGCCTTGGTAAGCGCACCCATGTTTATTCCCTCAAAGTTACGTTGAACTCTTGCTGCAAAACACTAACTACCTGATTTACGACAGAAGTCACTTCTTCGTCTTTGAGCGTGCGCGCCGGATGCTGAAGAATCAATCCAAACGCGACGCTCTTGCGACCTGGTTCCAGGTTGGGCCCCTGATACACATCGAAAAGTACCAGTTGGGTGAGCCATTCCCCTGCCGTCTTCTGAACATTTTTCAGTATAGACACAGTTGGCGTATTTTCATCCACTATTACTGCAAGGTCTCGCCTAACCTCCGGAAACCGTGAGATTTCGCTGAATCGCGGCAGGTTTCGCTGTAGTGCAGCCCCCAACTCAAGCTCGAACAGATACACCGTTTTAGCAAAACCAAATTTGCTTTGTAAAGAAGGATGTAGCGCACCCACCGCCCCTACCCGCTGCCCGGCGATAAGGATGTCGGCACTCTGCCCGGGATGCAGCGCCGGATTTTGCGACGGGGCGAACTGGACATCCTGCGCTGTCATGCTCAACAACGCCTCAATGTCGCCTTTGACGTCGAAGAAATCGACCGCTCGAGACTTGTTGTTGCCCCAGGCTTCCGACTCCGCCGTTCCGTAGACCAGGCCACCCAGCATGGGCACCTGCAGCAGCTCACCATTGACGTTATTGAAGACCAAACCGCTTTCAAACAGCCGCAGCCGCGTCTGCTGGCGATTGAGGTTATACGTCGCCGTTTTCAGCAGGCCTGCCCAGATGCTCGTCCGCATGTGGGACATATCTGCAGAAATGGGGTTCGCCAGCACACTGGAAGACGCTCCAGGCGTCAGCGCATCCACGTATTCTGCGTCAACGAAACTGTACGTCACCACTTCCTGATAGCCGCGATCGACCAGCAAGGCCTTGGCTCGCTCGAGAACAATAACACCTTCCGGTGCAGGTGCGGGCGCAAAGTCCAGCGCCGGCACATGCACCGGCAACCTTTCGTAGCCCCAGACGCGACCCAGTTCTTCGATCAGGTCCACTTCAATGCGGACGTCGAATCGAAAGCTGGGAGGCACCACATGCCAGCCGTTAGCCATGGAGACCAGGTCCATGCCCAGACGCCCCAGGATATCTTCCACCTCGGCATCTGCGATACTGAATCCGAGAATCCTGGCAATGCGGTCACGGCGCAGGGCAATGGGTTCAACGTGAGGTAACTGCTCGGCCAATACGCTTTCAACCAAGGGACCGGGTTGTCCACCCGCAATATCAAGCAAGAGGCGAGTCGCACGCTCGACTGCACGCCGTTGCAGCTGGAAATCCACGCCACGCTCAAAGCGATGGGAGGAATCCGTGTGCAAACCATAACGCCGCGCCTTGCCGGCGAGCGAGATCTGATCGAAGTAGGCGCACTCAAAAAACACATCGCGCGTCTCGGCGGACACCCCCGAATGCTCTCCTCCCATGACACCCGCAATCGCCAGGGACCGACTTTCATCGGCTATTACCAGCGTGTCGGCGGACAGCTTGATTTGCTGGCCGTCGAGCAACACAATTTCTTCCCCTTCGCGAGCCATGCGCACATCAATATGCCCTTTCAAAGTGGCAAGATCGAACGCGTGCATGGGCTGCCCCAGCTCAAGCATGACAAAGTTGGTGATGTCGACAACGGGATCAATAGATCGCAAACCGGCGCGGCGCAATTTCTCTTTCATCCACAGAGGCGTCGGACGCGTGACATCCACCCCCTTGATGACGCGACCAACATAACGAGGACAAGCCTTCCCGGCATTCAGCTTGACCGTAAAGGTGTCGGTTACCACAGGGCCGACTTCTTCCACCTCGGGGACAGTCAGCTCGGCCCGATTGATCACGGCAATTTCCCGGGCAAGACCGGCGATGCTCAGGCAGTCGCCACGATTGGGGGTCAGATCCACTTCAAGCGTCTGGTCATCCAGTTGAAGATAAACGCGGATATCCTGCCCGACCGGCGCATCGGCAGGGAGTTCCAGCAATCCTTCGGCAGATTCTGCCAGGCCCAGTTCGGCGGCAGAGCACAACATGCCGAATGACTCGACACCCCGCAGTTTTGCCTGCTTGATCTTGATATCCTTTGGTAAACAAGCCCCCACCAGCGCGCAAGGAATGCGAATGCCTGCACGGGCGTTGGCAGCACCACACACGATTTGTAACGGTTCGCCTGAGCCGACATTGACCCGGCACACTTGCAGCTTTTCAGCATCCGGGTGGCGTTCGGCTGACAGAATCTCGCCCACCACCACCTGGGAAAACCCACCAGCCACCGGCTCAATGGCATCCACTTCCAGACCGGCCATGGTCAACTGCGCTACCAACGTTTTGGTATCGACGGCCGGGTTCACCCACTCTCTCAGCCACGCTTCACTTACTCGCATTGCTTTGTACCTTTAATCCTGTTGCTGCCCTGGTTTGAGTAACGATCTTTTTCAGCTGCTTTTCTGGCTGAAAGCTACCTGAATTGTTGCAGGAATTTCAGATCGTTCTCATAGAACAAGCGCAGATCGTTGACGCCATACCGCAGCATCGTCAGACGTTCCACACCCATGCCAAAGGCAAAACCGGTATATTTTTCGGGATCAATGTTGGAATACTCGAAAACTTTTGGATGCACCATTCCGCACCCCAACACTTCCAGCCATCCACTCTGTTTGCAAACCCGGCAGCCGCAGCCACCGCAGATCACACACTGGATATCCACCTCGGCCGAGGGCTCGGTGAAGGGAAAATACGATGGACGAAAACGCACAGCCAAATCCTTCTCGAAGAACTCACGCAGGAATTGCGCCAGCACGCCTTTCAGGTCAGCAAAAGTGACGTTTTCATCGACCAACAACCCTTCCACCTGGTGGAACATGGGGCTGTGCGTGACATCGGAATCACAACGGTATACGCGCCCCGGGCAAATAATGCGAAGGGGGGGCTGGCTTTGCTCCATAACCCGAACTTGCACGGGCGACGTATGCGTGCGCAACAGCATACGTGCATCAAAATAGAACGTATCGTGCATGGCACGCGCCGGGTGGTGCGACGGAATATTCAGGGCTTCGAAATTATGGTAGTCGTCTTCGATTTCAGGCCCTTCAACAACCGCAAAACCTGCCTTCTGGAAAAACGATTCAATGCGCTTCATGGTGACAGTCACGGGGTGCAAGCCGCCGACTTCGCTACGCCGACCGGGTAAGGTGATGTCCACCCGCTCATTGGCGAGACGCTGCGCAAGGGCTTCCTGCTCCAGCACCGTTTTGCGGGCATTCAACGCCGCCTGGACTTTTTCCTTGGCAACGTTGATTTCAGCACCCGCTTGTGGTCGCTGTTCGGGCGGAAGCTTGCCCAACCCTTTGAGCTGCTCAGTGATTTCGCCCTTTTTACCCAGGTACTGAACACGCACGTTATCCAGACCTTGCTCGTTCTCGGCTGCGCTAATCAGCTGCAGCGCCTTTTCTACCAGTTGTTGAAGCTGTTCCATACAATCGTTTTCCAAAGAATCTCTGTTCTTGAGGACACAAAACAAAAAGGGGAAGAGCTGAAGGCCCTTCCCCTTTTTATAATGATTGAACGTGTCAATCAATGCTGCCTGGCGAAACCAGATCAGCGCTCTTGCCTCTCTTCAACCGTGTGGGCCGAGAGAGCAGGAGCTCACCTGCCGAGGGCCGCTTTTGCTTTCTCAGCGAGTGCCGTGAAACCAACTGCATCGTGCACGGCAATATCAGCCAACACCTTGCGATCGATTTCGATTGAAGCTTTCTTCAGACCGTCAATCATACGGCTGTAGGAAATGCCATTCAGACGCGCTGCAGCGTTGATACGGGCAATCCACAGTTGACGGAACTGACGTTTTTTCTGACGACGGTCACGGTAAGCGTACTGACCCGCTTTCGTCACCGCCTGCTTGGCAATGCGATATACACGACTGCGGGCACCATAGTAGCCCTTGGCCGCTTTCATTGTTTTCTTGTGACGTGCTCTTGCGATTACACCGCGTTTTACACGAGCCATGATAAACCTCCAAACACTCTAATAAGAGCTTTTCAAATTGACGCTAAAGTGAACCCGCTTATACGTACGGCATCATGCGGCGAACCAAGGCAACATCGGAAGGATGTACCATGGACATCGGGCGCAGCTGACGGATACGCTTGGGAGACTTCTTGGTCAGAATGTGACGTTTGAAGGCTTGTTTTCTCTTGAAACCGTTCGCGGTTTTACGGAAGCGCTTGTGAGCGCTACGGTTAGTCTTGATCTTCGGCATGATATGTCTCCGCATTGTGACAGCCAAAACGCACTTACGGACTAGATAAGTGCTACTCAATGATACAAGTGGCCTCGCAACGCTCGTGCGCGCGGGTTACTTGCGTTTCTTTGGCCCCAAAACCATGATCATCTGCTTGCCTTCCATTTCAGGCTGCTGCTCCACCACGCCGAACTCTTCAAGGTCTGCCTCAATACGCTTGAGGAGAACCACTGCAAGTTCCTGGTGAGCAACTTCCCGACCACGGAAGCGCATGGTGACTTTGGCTTTGTCGCCCTCGGCGAGGAACCGTTTCAGGTTGCGAAGTTTGACCTGGTAGTCCCCCTCTTCAGTCACAGGGCGGAATTTGACTTCCTTCACCTGTATCTGTTTCTGCTTTTTCTTCGCTTCGTTCTTTTGTTTCTTCTCTTCGAAGATGTGTTTGCCGTAATCCATGATCCGACAAACGGGCGGAACCGCATCAGCGGCGATTTCCACCAGATCCATTTCGGCTTCGTAAGCGGCATCGAGAGCTTCATTGATCGTGACAACCCCCACCTGGTTGCCGTCAGCTCCAATCAGGCGCACATTTGGGACAGCGATCTCTTCATTGATGCGGTTTTTTCTGTTTGGCGCGCCAACACCGCGTCTTTCTCTCTTAATAACCAACCCTCCGACAGGCCTTTCATTTACACAGGAACAGCGAGCAATTTCAAAGTGTTATGCGCTGCCCATGACGTTTCAATCTTGTTTGTACGACGCTGACACCACCAACATCCGGGGTGGCCGAGCGACGAAACCAGAGAAGTCTAAGCAGGTTGCCCACTTTTCTCAAGTGGCATTACTCAAGCGGCTTCAAACAGACTACCCAGCAAAGAGGCTGGCCAGCCGACTCCGTCACATAACTTTCTTTGACCCATAATAAAAAGGCATCGCCAAGCGATGCCTTTTCGGGGAATTTGGTAGGCACAATTGGACTCGAACCAACGACCCCCACCATGTCAAGGTGGTGCTCTAACCAACTGAGCTATGTGCCTGTCGCTTCCGCTGGCTTGCAGCGAATTAGGGCCGCAACTCTAACAGCAGTTACGGCTTTCATCAAGCATTACTTGCACTTAAACCTTATAAAACTCGAGATACCAATCAACAAAACGCTTTACGCCCACTTCAATAGGGGTGTCGGGCTTGTAGCCGACGTCATTGATCAATGCATCCACGTTGGCATAGGTGTCCGGAACATCGCCAGCCTGCAGAGGGAGCAGCTCGCGCTCTGCTTTTTTGCCAAGGCACTGCTCAAGCACCTCAATATAACGCAACAGCTCTACCGGCCTATTGCTACCGATATTGTAGAGGCGGTAAGGCGCGGAACTGGTGCCCGCATCCGGATCATCCCCGGTCCAATCGGGATTGGGCGTCGCTACCTTGTCCAGCGTGCGCACCACACCTTCCACGATATCATCGACATAGGTGAAGTCACGCTTGTGATGTCCGTAGTTGAAGACCTTGATGGGCTTGCCTTCAAGAATGGATTTGGTGAACAGGAACAGGGCCATATCCGGACGCCCCCATGGCCCGTACACCGTAAAAAAGCGCAAACCTGTCGTCGGCAAGCGGTAGAGATGGCTGTAAGTGTGCGCCATCAATTCATTGGCCTTTTTGGTGGCAGCATAGAAACTGACCGGATGATCAACGGTGTCGCTAACCGAGAACGGCATGCGTGTATTGGCACCATAGACCGAGCTGGTCGACGCGTACACCAGGTGCTCGACCTGATTGTAACGGCAACCCTCAAGGATATTCATGAACCCCTGAATATTGGAGTCAACATAAGCGCGTGGATTTTCAATGGAATAGCGCACACCAGCCTGCGCTGCCAGGTTGACGACCCGCTGCGGTTGATGTTTGCGAAACACCTCATCCATTGTTTCGCGATCTTCAAGCGACGCCTTGACGAAGGTGAAATTCTCGTAGGCTTTCAAGCGATCCAGGCGAGCGTATTTCAGATTGACATCATAATAGTCGTTGACGTTGTCGTAACCAATGACCTCATCTCCGCGCGCCAACAAACGATGCGAAAGCGTGGAACCAATGAATCCTGCTGCACCGGTAACAAGAACTTTCATCTCTAATCCTCAATACGTTGTCTGTCTCTTTCCTGGCGGCAAGATTACCACAACACCCCGCCCCCTGCCCTGCCAAGTTGTGCGACAAAAACACGCCGCCAGACCTCCTTGAGACAGGTTGTAGCCCGCTCTCAGGAGATGAAGGCTGCATCCCGGAGCTTGCGAATTTCATCGCGCAGCTTGGCCGCCTGCTCGAATTCCAGATTGGAGGCGTGCTTGAGCATGCGGGACTCCAGCTCCTTGATTACCACACTCGCCTTCTGCGGATTGGCGATATCGGCAAGGCTGTAAGCCGGTACCGTTTCAGCCACCTTGCGTGCGGACTTTCCGCCCTTGCCCGTGGGTGCACGGTAGGCGCCCTCCAGGATGTCCTCGACAGATTTTTGTACCGTCCGGGGAACAATACCGTGCTCCTTGTTAAAGCTGACCTGTTTGATGCGACGACGCTCGGTCTCATCCATTGCGCGGCGCATGGAACCCGTTATATTGTCCGCGTACAGGATTGCCTTGCCATGTGCATTGCGCGCCGCACGACCAATGGTCTGGATCAGCGAACGCTCAGAACGCAAGAAGCCTTCCTTGTCGGCATCCAGAATAGTCACCAGCGATACCTCCGGCATGTCCAACCCCTCACGCAGCAAATTGATGCCGACCAGTACATCGAACTTGCCCAGACGCAGATCGCGAATAATTTCGACACGCTCCACGGTATCGATATCCGAGTGCAGATAGCGCACCTTGATTTTGTGGTCATTGAGAAACTCGGTCAGGTCTTCGGCCATGCGCTTGGTCAGCGTCGTGACGAGGACGCGCTCATTGACAGCCACACGCTCATGTATGCGCTCCAGCAAGTCGTCAACCTGCCTGGCCGCTGGCCGCACCTCCACTTCGGGGTCTACCAGGCCCGTAGGGCGTACGACCTGCTCTACCACCTGCCCCTGATGCTCTGCTTCGTATGCGCCGGGGGTGGCGGAGACAAAAATCATCTGTGGCGCCCGCGCCTCCCATTCATCAAAACGCAACGGGCGATTGTCGAGCGCCGAAGGCAGGCGAAAACCGTACTGCACGAGCGTTTCCTTACGCGAACGATCACCCCGGTACATGGCGCCAATCTGGGGAACAGTGACATGCGACTCATCAATCACCAGCAACGCGTCGGGGGGCAAATAGTCGAACAGGGTGGCAGGAGGCTCGCCCACCGGCTTTCCGGACAGATGGCGGGAGTAGTTTTCAATACCGTTGCAGTAGCCGAGCTCCTGCATCATTTCGAGGTCGAAGCGGGTGCGCTCGCTCAAACGCTGGTGCTCGATCAGCTTACCGCCCTTGCTGAGCTCATCAAGCCGCAGACGGAGTTCTTCCTTGATGGTTTCCATGGCGGTGAGGATGGTGTCACGGGGGGTCACGAAATGAGTCTTCGGGAATACCGTCGCCCTTGGCACTTTGCGTAACACCGCGCCGGTCAGCGGATCAAAAAAACTGAGCTGTTCTATTTCGTCGTCAAACAGCTCAACGCGAATCGCCTCGGAGTCCGATTCCGCAGGGAATATATCAATGACGTCACCACGCACACGGTAAGTGGCGCGCTTGAAATCCATCTCGTTGCGGGTGTATTGCAGCTCTGCAAGCCGACGCACCAGGGTACGCTGATCCATCGGCTCGCCACGATCGAGATGAAGCACCATACGCAAATAAGTCGATGGATCACCCAAGCCATAAATACAGGAAACCGTCGCGACAATGATGGCATCGGAACGCTCCATCAAGGCCTTGGTCGCCGACAGACGCATCTGCTCTATATGGTCGTTGACGGAGGAGTCCTTCTCTATAAAGGTATCGGAAGACGGCACGTAGGCTTCGGGCTGGTAGTAGTCGAAGTAAGAGACGAAGTACTCCACGGAATTATTGGGAAAGAACTCCTTGAACTCCCCGTAGAGTTGCGCGGCCAGGGTTTTGTTGTGCACAAGCACCAACGTGGGACGCTGTACCGCCTGTATGACGTTGGCGATCGTGAACGTCTTGCCTGAACCGGTGACACCGAGCAACGTCTGATGCGACAAACCACTCTCCAGACCGTCCACCAGTTTGCGAATGGCTTCGGGTTGGTCGCCTGCTGGCCGGAATTTCGAACTGAGGGTGAATTTCGCTTTGTCTATCATGGCTGACTACCCTCACAAAGAAGTGATACCTTACACCGCCGTATTAAACCCTCTCACTTTCGGGCTGTCACCTTCGGACAGCACATTCGATCGTGACGGCTTAAGTCGTTGAATGTTTATCAAAAAAAGGTGTTGACCGAGTCACTTTCGATCTATATCATACGTGGCCTCAACGCTACTGATCCTGGATAGCTCAGTCGGTAGAGCAAGCGGCTGTTAACCGCTTGGTCGCAGGTTCGAGTCCTGCTCCAGGAGCCAATTCGATAAAAAAGCCCGGTAAATCCGGGCTTTTTTATGCCTGTCATTCGGGTTTCCCTACCCCGCTGGCATCCTGCACACCACAGTTTCCCTCGCTGAAATTCAGCCCTGAACGTCGCCACTCTACCCTACCGCCAGACCTCCACCTGTGATTATTTTTTCAACAGAATGAGCTGTTTACGCAAATTCAAAAAATTCCTACTTGCCCTGCAAAGAAAAAATCGTCTGCTACACTAAAACCTGCTAATTGATTGGCGCAGTCCGGCAACGGCTGGCACCCCTCCAAAGAAAAGGAACCCAAAGATGAAAATGAAAAAAATTGCATTGGCCGTTGTCGTCGCGAGTACTGCAGCTGTAGGTGTTGTTGGCTGCCACGACAGCAAAGA
>JBPOHS010000077.1:0-44785 GCA_052035295.1 Pseudomonadota bacterium | reverse complement strand
GAGCCAGCCCTGGCGGTCAGCCTTTGTAGCGTTGGAAGACCAGGCTGGCGTTGGTGCCGCCAAAACCAAAGCTGTTCGACATCACCACATTGAGGCCGGCGTTATCGATACGTTGGGTGGCAATTTTTGCACCCGTGAGCTCGGGATCGATCTCTTTCACGTTGGCAGATGCGGCGATGAAATCGTTCTCCATCATCAACAGGCTGTAGATCGCTTCCTGCACACCCGCAGCGCCCAGCGAGTGGCCGGACAGTGATTTGGTCGAGCTGACCCAAGGCATGTCGTCGCCAAATACTGCTCTGACAGCGCCAATTTCAGCCAGATCGCCGACCGGTGTGCTGGTGCCGTGCGCATTGATGTAGTCCACGGGCAGCGTCACGCCTTGCGTGGCCATTTTCATACAGCGTTGCGCGCCTTCACCTGACGGAGCGACCATGTCGTGGCCGTCAGAGGTTGCACCGTAGCCCACCAATTCAGCGTAAATTTTTGCACCCCGTGCGAGCGCGTGTTCCAGTTCTTCGATCACCAGCATGCCGCCGCCACCGGCGATGACAAACCCGTCACGGGTGGCGTCAAACGCACGTGACGCAGTCTCGGGAGCGTCGTTGTACTTGCTGGAAAGCGCACCCATGGCGTCGAACATCATCGACAGCGCCCAGTGTTCCTCTTCGCCACCGCCAGCGAACACGACATCCTGCTTGCCCAGTTGAATCAGCTCCATGGCGTGGCCGATACAGTGGGCGCTGGTGGCGCAAGCCGAGGTGATCGAGTAATTCACACCCTTGATCTTGAAGGGAGTGGCGAGGCAGGCGGACACCGTGCTGGTCATCACGCGCGGGACCATATAGGGCCCAATGCGCTTGACGCCTTTTTCACGGGCGATATCAGCGGCGTTCACCTGGTTCTCGGAACTTCCACCACCTGAGCCTGCGACCAGCCCGGTACGTACGTTCGACACCTGATCGTCGGTCAGACCGGCATCGGCGATGGCTTGTTGCATGGAAATGTAGGCATAAGCGGCCGCATCCCCCATGAAACGCAATACCTTGCGATCAATGAGTTCTTCGGTGTTGATGTTGACGCTGCCCGAAATGTGGCTGCGAAATCCCATCTCTTTATACGTTTCGTTGAAGCGGATGCCCGAGCGACCTTCGCGCAGGGATTCCAGAACGGCTTGCTTATCATTGCCCAGGCAGGACACGATGCCCATGCCGGTTACGACGACGCGTTTCATTGTGTTTTTCTCCGCAATCTTTTGTCGAGAGCCATTAGAAGCTGTCGGTGGATGTGAACAATCCGACGCGCAGATCATTGGCGGTGTAAATTTCGCGACCGTCCACGGACAGCGATGCGTCACCGATTCCCATGACCAGTTTGCGTTCAATCACGCGCTTCATGTCGATCTGATAGGTCACTTTCTTGGCCGTCGGCAGCACCTGGCCGAAGAATTTTACTTCGCCGGCGCCGAGCGCGCGTCCACGGCCCTTGTTGCCGCGCCAGCCGAGGTAGAAGCCTATCAGCTGCCACATGGCATCGAGACCCAGGCAACCGGGCATGACGGGGTCTTCCTCAAAATGGCAGGCAAAAAACCACAGATCCGGATGAATATCGAGCTCGGCCGTAATCTGGCCCTTGTCGAACTTGCCGCCCTCATCGGTAATCACGGTGATCCGGTCGAGCATGAGCATATTGGGCAGTGGCAGGCGGGCATTGCCCGGTCCAAACATGCGCCCGTGTCCGCAGTCCAGCAGCTCTTCGAGGTTATAGGAATTTTTCTTGTTCATGCGTCTTCTGTCATCCCGTGTGTTATACGCGTTTGAAAGGCCGTAATAGTAGCGCCTCCACCGGAGGCTTGGCGACGCCAATATTGTATAAGAGTGCTACAGAGCACAATGCGGATTTCTTAAGCAACGATTATGGGCTTTGAATGCCTCCTGACCGGTCTGGGCAACTGTGATATGTTTACGCCCCGTCTCATTTTTTTCCGGCAGGACGTAAATCGTGATACCCGAAATCGGCCACTTTGCACTGGTACTCGCGTTTGTCATCGCGCTCTTTCAGGGCACTCTCCCATTGCTGGGTGCCTGGCGAAATCACCGTGGATTAATGGCGCTCGGGCGTTCGTTGTCCTACGGGCAAGTGGCCTTCATGACACTCGCGTTTGTCGCGCTCAGCATTGCGTTTGTCCTCAATGATTTCACTGTGCAGTACGTCGCGCGCAATTCGAACACCCAGCTACCGGTCTGGTACAAGTTGTCTGCCGTGTGGGGTGGGCACGAGGGCTCGTTATTGTTGTGGGGATATGTGTTGTCCTTGTGGACGGCAGCCGTTGCTTTCTTCAGCCGCGCCATTCCGGATGTGGTAGTGGCACGCGTGCTGGCCGTGATGGGGCTGGTGGCGGTCGGTTTTTATTCCTTCATGATTTTTACGTCCAATCCGTTTGATCGCAATTTGCCGGATTTTCCTGCCGAGGGCGGCGACCTCAATCCTTTATTGCAAGACATTGGCCTGATCATGCATCCCCCCATGCTTTACATGGGCTATGTCGGCTTTTCCGTGGCGTTTGCGTTTGCTATCGCCGGATTACTCAGTGGCCGTATGGACAGCGCGTGGGCGCGCTGGTCGCGTCCTTGGACGACGGTGGCGTGGTGCTTTCTGACCGTGGGAATCGCCCTCGGCAGCTGGTGGGCATATTACGAATTGGGGTGGGGCGGCTGGTGGTTCTGGGATCCGGTTGAGAATGCTTCCTTCATGCCCTGGCTGGTGGGTACGGCGTTGATGCATTCGCTCGCGGCCACGGAAAAACGCGGGGTGTTCAAGGCTTGGACCGTGTTGCTGGCGATACTGGCGTTCAGCCTTTCGTTGCTGGGAACCTTCCTGGTGCGTTCGGGCGTGTTGACGTCCGTGCATGCGTTTGCCAGTGATCCTACGCGTGGTTATTACATCTTGGTGTTCCTGCTGGTCGTCGTAGGGGGATCACTTGCTCTGTTCGCTGCGCGTGCGGGAACCTTTACGTCGGAATCCAAATATACCGGCGTCTCCCGCGAGATGTTCCTGCTGGTGAACAACATCCTGTTGGTGGTGTCGACGGCCTATGTGTTGCTGGGCACGCTGGCCCCCATCTTTGCCGACGTGCTCGGCTACGGGAAAATCTCTATCGGTGCGCCTTTCTTCAATACCGTGGCCGCACCGCTGGCGATTTTCCTGATGATGTTGACAGGTGTCGGCCCCTTGCTGAACTGGAAACGCCACTCGCTACGTGCGTTATTGCCGAGGTTGGTGGCATGGTTGGTGGTCTCGCTGGTGGTGGCAAGCCTCGCGCTTTATCTGCTGATGAGTTCTTTCGCGCCTTACGTCATCGTTGCCACGGCGTTCTGCCTTTATTCCGTTCTGCTGCTGCTACAGGATTTCTGGTCCAAGATGGCGACGGCCAAGGCCGGCCTGTGGGCGGGCTGGCAGCGTCTGTCACTGAGTTATCGGGGGATGCTGCTGGCGCATTTCGGCTTTGTGGTGGTCATGCTGGGCATCGTTTACGTATCGGCATTTGATATAGAGAAAGATGTTCGCATGTCGCCGGGCGAATCAGTCACCCTGCAGGGCTACCGTTATGAATTTGCTTCCGTTGAGAAGATACAGGGCCCCAATTACCGTGCGACGCAGGGGGTATTCAAGGTCTACCAGGATGACAACCTGGTAGCGACACTCACGCCAGAGAAGCGCGAATATCTGGTGCAGCGCAATATGATGACCGAGGCGGCCATCGATGCAGGTTTTGCCCGCGACTTGTATGTGGCGCTGGGCGAACCGCTGGGCGACGGAAGTTGGGCGGTGCGTATCTATTATAAACCCCTGATGCGTTGGGTGTGGGCTGGCGCCTTGATCATGGCACTGGGGGGTGTGTTGGCCATGAGCGATAGACGTTATCGGCTCGGCGCTCGGAAAGCAAACGTCCCTGCAAGTTCTGAACAAGGAGCCACGGCATGAAATCGAAATGGCTGATCATGGCGATTCCTTTGGTGCTTTTTACCGGGATGGCGGTATTCCTGGGAGTGGGGTTACAGAAGGATCCCAGTTTGTTGCCCTCGGTGAAAGTCGACAAACCCCTGCCGGCGTTTTCATTGTCGAGTCTCGAAGATCCCGCACGCCTGTTGTCGCAGACCGATATCAAGGGGCCTGCGTTGCTGAACGTATGGGGAACCTGGTGTCCTTCGTGCCAGATCGAGCACCCCCTGCTGGTCGAATTGGCCAAGGGTGGCATCCGTTTGTACGGGCTGAATTACAAGGATGAACGAACGACAGCAACGCAGTATTTGCAGAAAATGGGGAATCCCTACGTCGATGTCGTTTTTGACGAAAAGGGTTCGTTGGGCTTTGACCTCGGTGTGTATGGCGCGCCGGAAACGTTCCTGATCGATGCCCAGGGTCTGATCCGTTATCGCCATGTTGGCGAAATTTCTGCCGATCAATGGCGCAATGTGCTGTGGCCGAAATGGCAGGCACTGGCGGGAACGGGTGCTGCCGCATCGGCGGCAACAGGAACAACAACGCAAACGGTGACGGGGGCGGCGCAATGAGAGCGTTATATCGCCTGTGGGTGTTTGCCCTCCTGCTTGGTGCAGGCGTTGCAAGTGCATCGATCGATGTCTATGAGTTCGATTCTCCTGAAAAAGAAGCCCGTTTCCGCGCGTTGGCCTCCGAGCTGCGGTGTCCGAAGTGCCAGAACCAGAACGTCAATGATTCCAGTGCACCGCTGGCGAAAGACATCAAGGATCGCGTGGTGCTGCTGATTGACGAAGGCAAGTCCGATGCAGAAATCGTCGATTATATGGTGGAACGTTACGGTGAGTTCGTGACATATCGGCCGCGCATGTCGGTCGGTGTGGCCTTGCTTTGGGGCGTGCCGGCCGGTATCGGCCTGCTCGTATTGATAGTCTTGCTGGCATCGCGTCGCAAGCCTTCGACGCCAACCCCGGCCATTCCTGTCGATCAGCAGCGCATCAAGATGTTGCTCGATCAGTACACCGATAAAACCGATCGCTAATACAGGGCTTCTCGACCATGTTGTTTGCCATATTTTTTGTGCTGTCCGCGATTGCCCTCGCATTCTTCCTGGTGCCATGGTTTCGCGAAACGGCCGCTGAAACAGCCATGCCGCGTCAAGGCGTGAATACGCTGTTGTTCCGGGATCGCCTGCAGGAGTTGGAAAACGAACGGGACATCGGGCGCATCGATGCCGAACAGTTTGCCCAGCTCAAATCGGAACTCGAAGTCAATTTTCTCGCCGATGCGCAGGCTGAAGAAGCGGCGCCGAAACCCGCCATGCATGCATCGCGCTGGGGGGCGCTGGCCATCGTGGTCGCCGTACCATTGATCAGTGTCGGCTTGTACGTGGTCGAGGGGCAGTGGTCCGAGGTGCAGTCGTGGCTGGATACCCAAAAGCGCTGGGAACCGCTGATCGAAAGCAGCCTGCAGGGCAAGCCGGTCTCGCCGGAAGAAGCCAAGGATCTTACCGCCGGGGACTACATTCGTGTGTTGCAGGGTGTTTTGCAGCGCTCGCCGGAACATGTTGGCGGTTGGCAGGACCTGGGGCGTGCCTACATGCAGGTGGGTTTGTACCATTTTGCCGAGTCTGCCTTCCAGCGTGCCGCGTCGCTGGTACCCAAGGATCCGGAGCTCATCTTGCTCGTTATTGAGGCCAAGCTCGGCCAAGGCAAAGGAACTCTCGACGAACAGGGATTGAAGCTGCTGCACGACGTACTCAGGTTGGATCCAGCCAATCTCAAGGCACGCATGATCATGGGCATGGCCGCCTATGGGCGCGGCGATTTCGACACGGCTATTTCCGTGTGGCAGGCGCTGCTGCAGGAAACGCCACCCGATTCCGAAGGCGCCAGAATACTGCAATCGAGTATTGAGCGCGCGCGTTCCAAGCGTGATGGTGCGGTGGCTGCGGCGGGCACGTCCGACGTTGCAGCCGGCGCGGGTCCAACACTACAGGTTAGTGTGTCGGTAGCGCCGCAGGTGGATGTTCCTGTCGATGGTTCCTGGACACTGTTCATTTACGCCAAGGCCGTCAACGGCATGCCCATGCCGGTCGCCATCGAGAAGAAACCCTACACGTCGGCTGCCGTCTCGACCACGCTGGATGATCAGGATGCGATGGCACCGATGGCCAAGCTGTCCACCAGTCAGTCGGTCAAGGTCTATGCGCGTCTGTCAAAGTCCGGGCAAGCCATGCCGCAACCCGGCGACTACATGGTCGAGTCAGCGGAGATAAAGGTGGGTACCGCCATGGCGCCGGTATCCCTCGCCATTACCGAAGACAACAGGATTGCCAACTAAGGCGTCTGACGCAGCAACGCGGGAGTGTGAAGCAGGCCACTCCCGTTCTTGGCCCGCCTTCGCAACTTTTTCCTAAGCGGCTGCGGTTTCAGGAAAGCCGCTGCAATCCCATCTACACTCCCAAAAGGGCTTATCAATGCGGCGTGGGAGTGTGGGTCATGGCTTTGTCGACATCGTTACAGCGTTTCTTCGAGCGTCACGGGGTGCAAGCGACTTCGCATGATCACGCGCCCGGGCTGTCGCTGAACGATGTGTCGGGTGTCTGCGGCATCGATCCAGAGCAGGTGTTGGTTCCGGTCCTTCTCCAGAGCGAAAAGAAAGCGCTGATGATGGCGGTGGTGCCGCTGTCCCGCCTGTTTGATGTCGAGCGGGTGAATGCCTTGTTGCGCCGGCAGTTCGCGCGCGTCGATGCCAGAACAGCGTCGTCCATTTTCTATGATGCCGAACCGGGTGCCGAGCCCCCATTTGGCGAGGCCTATCGGGTTCCCTGTCTGATCGAGCGCAGCTTGTTGAATCAGGACCGGGTGTACTTCCGGGGCGGCAGTCTCAAGAGCCTGGTCAGCGTGTCCGGGGATGATTTTCGCTTCCTGATGTCATCGGCGCCCAAGGCCGTGATTTCCAATGAGCGAGCCATGGTCGCACCCGCAGCGGTGGCAAGCCAGTCGGGTGCTCATTCCGCTGACGCCATTCGTGCCAGCCTCGAGAAGATTTATCGGCTGCCACCGATGCCGCCGATGGCCATGAAAATCATTGAAACCGTCAATGACCCCATGTCCTCTGCCGAGGATCTTGCCGAGTGGGTTGACCTGGATCCTTCCGTTGCCGCGCAGATCATCCGTTATGCGGCGTCACCGTTTTACGGGTATCGTGGCAAGATCACCAGCGTGCGCGAAGCCATTACGCGGGTGCTCGGCTTCGAATTGGTCGGTCATATCGCGCTGGGAATTGCCTCCAGCAAGGCGTTCAAGGTCGATCGCGACGGCCCGCTGGGACTGAAGGCATTCTGGCAGCATTCGATTTCATGTGCGGTACTCACACAGGCGCTGGCGAAGAAAGCCAACGATCCGGTACTGCTGAATCCTGCCACGGCCTACCTGGCAGGCCTCATGCACAACATGGGCGTACTCTTGATCGGGCATTTGTTCCAGCCGGAATTCACCATGCTCAACAAGCTGGTGCGCAACCAGCCCGCCGAACCCTTGCACAAGATCGAGAAGCGCATCATTGGTCTGGGGCAGGCACAGCAGGTGATTGCGCTCGGCCATGGTGAAGTGGGAGCCATCCTGCTTTCCAACTGGAATCTCCCCAGTGCGGTGGTGAATGGGTGTCGACACCATCATGACACCGACTATCAGGGGGACGACGCGGCCTATGTCGAGCTGGTGCAGATCGCCAACGTGCTGCTGTCACATCAGGGGATTGGCGATCTCGGTCGTCATGCCGAGCCTTTGCCTTTGCCCGAACACCATCTGCCGCTATCGGATGCAGATATCGCCGAAGTAAGTGCACGAGTGGTGGATATGTATGAGGAAATCGGGGAACTCGCCGACCGCATTGCCGCCTAAGCCTGCAAGGAAAGGGCATTGCTACGTGATTTGGTTCTTCATTATAAACGACCCGCTATAGTATTATCCTTGGCACAACACTTCCTGCCTCGGCGGCAGGCACAGGCAAGTCCTGTCAGGCAATCGCCTGTATCCTGGCAACCCGAATTTGTCCCTGGCTACCCCACGAGTAGGCAGGGCGCTGTTTTTTCTGACTGAAACGAGACGGAGTCACGCGTATGCGAGTAATTTTGCTGGGAGCTCCCGGCGTAGGCAAGGGAACCCAGGCCAAGTACATTACCGAAGCCTTTGGTATTCCCCAGATTTCCACGGGTGACATGTTGCGTGCGGCGGTGGCTGCCGGAACGCCGCTGGGCCTTGCCGCCAAGAAAGTCATGGATGCCGGTCAACTCGTTTCCGATGACATCATCATTGGCCTGGTGAAAGAACGCACCGCCAAGGATGACTGCAAGAACGGCTTTCTGTTCGACGGTTTTCCGCGCACGATTCCCCAAGCCGAAACCCTGGTCAGGGAAGGTGTCAGTATCGATCATGTCGTCGAACTGGCCGTCAACGATGAAGAAATCGTCAACCGTCTGAGTGGCCGCCGTTGCCACCTGACGTCTGGACGCGTATATCACGTCACCTACAATCCGCCGAAAGTGGAAGGCATTGATGACGTGTCCGGTGAACCCTTGGTTCAGCGTGATGACGACAAGGAAGAAACCGTGCGCAAGCGCCTCACGGTTTACAACGACCAGACCAAGCCGCTGATCGATTTTTATACCAAGCTTTCCCAGCAAGGGACGGGCACCCATTATCATCGCATCGATGGCATGGGGACGGTTGATGGCGTCAAGATCGAAATTCTGGCTGCGTTGCGCGGCAAGTAAATCGTCGATACGGCCGGTTTATAAAGGCGCCTCCGGGCGCCTTTTTCGTTTGTCACCTGTACACATGCCTGCGGCACGGTTTGCGCCTTGCCACCTCAATCGCGGCTTAGCTGCTCCGGGGTGTTCATGTTGGCAAACGCCTCCTTCCATGGCGAAAAGTCGACCCACTCTGCGTGATTCTCCCGACACCATTGCATCAGCCGACGTTGGTCACTGTCGAGAAAACGCTGTAATTCCGCCGCCAGCATTCTTGGATAAACGCCGAACAATGGTTGTTCGCGTTCCCCGTCATGGGCAAGCACAGGGTGATCAAGTTCTGCACTGATACGGGATCGGCTTGCGAAGTGCTGCAACAGATTCACCGGCAGTAGCGGAGCGTCGGTGGGAACGACCAGCCCAAGTGGCGTAACGATATGCGAGAGGGCAGCGTGCAACCCCGCCAGCGGCCCCTGAAACCCTTTAATTTCGTCGCTGATAACATCGACCCCCAGTGCGCGATAACGCGGCAAGTGACGGTTGGCGATGATCAATATTTGATCGCATTGTGGTTGGAGGCGTGCCAGCACGTGATCTACCAGCGGCTTTCCCTCAAACTCAACCCAACCCTTGTCGACGCCGCCCATGCGCGATCCCTGCCCACCTGCGAGGATAACGCCCGTTACCAGTGCAGATAGTGTTGATGGATTTTTGATCATTCTTTGTGCCGCTCACCTTGTCTGTTGCGCCGCGTAGGCAGGCCGGTAGCAAAAGTTTCCTATGTCGCCGCTTTCCTGCAATAATGCGAAATCAATTAAATTTTGTTCATTGTGGCATGCACCAACCTATCATACTCGCCGTAGATACATCGACAGAAGCGTGTTCCGTGGCGTTGGGCATGGCGGATGAAACCTTGTGTCGTTATGAAGTCGAGCCACGCAAGCATACGGAACTCGCATTGCCGATGGTGCAGGCACTGATGGCCGAAGCAGGCCTCTCATTACAGGCGTTGGATGCGATTGCCTTCGTGCGTGGTCCGGGTGCTTTCACCGGTTTGAGGATTGCCGCCGGGCTTGTGCAAGGAATGGCGGTGGGGCTCGATATTCCGGTGATTTCCATTTCCTCGCTGGCGGCGATTGCGCATCGCGCCTACCGGGAACAAGGCTGTCAGGCGGTGCATGCTGCCATCGATGCCCGCATGGGAGAGGTGTACTGGGGCAGCTATCGTGTTTCCGGATGGGGCTGGGCCGAACTCGTCGGCAAAGAAGTCGTGTGCGCACCCTCGGCCGTGATCGAGAACGCGGGTTTGCCCGATGAACTTTGTGTGCAGTCCGTGGCGCCGACCGCTGACGTCTGGGCAGGTTGCGGTACCGGCTGGATCCATGAAAACAGCCTGCAGCGGCAACTGGCCAACGTGCAGGCAGTGTGGGTGGACTGTTATCCACATGGCACTGACGTCGTGGCCCTGGCCCGTGCAGCCTGGCAGCGGGGGGAACTGATCTCCGCCGAGCAGGCGCAGCCCGTTTACCTGCGGGACAACGTGGTACAGGTGCGGTCGACGTAATTCGCTTGGCAGGACAGTGGGATACAAAATATCAGCGCATGTTGACTGATGATTCTATAATTTGAAGGCAACACTACGAGATCCAGTCGGGATATGAATATATCCAATTACACCATCATTTCTGGCAGCGACACCCCCTATGGCCGTGGCGGACGCACCTCTGCGGATGTCCCGGCGCGCCCGCGTTCCCGGGCTGACCATCATGCCGACGAAACCGCTCAGCAACGTGGCCCGGCTGCGCCCGCCGCCACTCCCGACGCGGTCGCGGAAACCCGTTCCATTGTTGCTGTCGGTGACGTGGTGACCAGTGCGCGGCGTACCGGCTTTTATCAGGTCGAAGACCTGTCCCGCTACCCCGTGAACCAGCGCAAGGCCTTGCAAACCTACGCGACCAATCAGGGCCTCAGTATGCTCGACGCCAATGCTGATTACCTGGGCGCGATCGACACTTACGCCTGATGACCGGTTCCCCCGAAAAAACGCTGTCCAACTGGGGTTGGCCGGGCGAACTTGACGTCTCTGCCCGCATTCAAACGCTGGCCGACATGCTTGGCATACCTGCCATGGCAACCTGGGAAAGACATCGCCTGTCATCGCTCGATACCCCCCCGTTCACCCTCCGGCTCGCTGACGAACAACTGACCCTTACCGCTGAAAACGAACCGCAGTGGGCTGGAATAGTCGTGGATTTTCTTGCCGGCAGCATGGCGCATCGACGCCGCCAACCCGTGGGCGGAGAAATGGTGGTCAAAGCCGTGTGGGGACGTGGCAAAGAGCCAATCACCGTGCTGGATGCAACGGCGGGGCTGGGGCGCGATGGTTTCCTGCTGGCGTCTTCGGGAGCAACGGTGGTGTCGTGCGAGCGTCATCCTGCCATCGCCTTGTTGCTGGCGGATGGCTACTGGCGCGCCCGACAGGCGACCATACCGGATCCCGAGGGGGAAGGCATGCCGGCATTGGCGGCGCTTCAATCGCGCTGGACCTTGCGACATGGCGATGCCATCACGCTGATGCGGCAGCTCACACCGGATGTTATCTATCTTGATCCTATGTTTCCTGAGCGCGAAAAATCAGCGCTCGTCAAAAAGGAAATGCGTGCGTTTCGCGAGTTGGTGGGGGAAGATCTCGACGCCCAGGCGTTGTTTGATGCGGCCTGTCAATGTGCGCGCAAACGGGTGGTCGTGAAACGCCCTTCGTCAGGGGTTTCGTTGGGGCGCAAGCCGAGTCACGTGCTGGAGGGCAAGTCGAACCGGTTTGATGTCTATACGGTGGGATGATATGTGACGCGGCAATCGTGTTTGCCTGCGTCGAGCCTACAAGGATGTATTCACGGGCACCGTGCAACGGCGTTTCCTGCAACTACATCCCCCAAGCTGCCTTTGAGAAATTTAATTCGCGGACATAAATGATTGCCGGGGGATTATCCTCAGCCCGGCGTTGCCTGCTTCAGAGCATCCAGCTCTTCCTGTTCCAGATGCGTCACCTGTTGAATGGCAATACGAATCTCGGAACTGAGAATGCGGTCGCTGTGCCAGTCTGACGACAGTAACTGCTCGTCGAGCGCCAGCAATCCCTCGGCATCGCAATGCACCAAAGCATTGTCGATGAGATTTTCGATGAAATTCTTGAACAGCGACTTGTCCGAAAACTCCGGCGTGCGGAACTCGTGCAGCATCGCCATCCGTTGCGCCATCAGATGACACAGGTTTTCCAGTTGCGGGCGCGTCACCTTGTTCGAGCCGACGTGCAGCAGGATTTCCAGCACGATATAGAAGCGTTCCAGCGTTTGCTTGAGCGTGTTCGCCAATACGCTGAGGCTGACATATTCCTCGGAACGCGGTTCCGGAGCCCAGATTTCATCGCCGTTCTGTACCAGCAAGCCGGCTTTCATCATCAGGTCGAGATAACGGTCGATGATGTGGTCCAGCTCGCTCACTTCCCAGTGAATGAACAATTCCGATTTCATGAACGGGAATACCTGTTTGCACAAGGCCACCAGCTCTGTTTTCGCAAGGCGGCGGTTGTTGGCAATCAGACAGGCGATCAGGCTCGGCAACGCAAACATGTGAATGTTGTTGTTACGGAAGTAAGTAAGCGTGACTGCTTTTTCTTCGTTCAGCGTTAATACGTCGCCAAAAGGATGTTTCAGACGCGTGACAATTTCCAGCCGTTCGCAGTAGGCGATGACGTCGCTGCCGCTGATTTCCGGCACGATCACCGATCCGGAATAGGGCATCCCGCGCAGCAATGACAGGTAAAGCGCCAGCTGGAAGGACAGGGCTTTCTCGTCCATGGCGTGCTTCGGCGTGGACAGCAATGCCAGGCTGATCAGGCTCACCGGGTTCACAACGGCGGCGTTATTGATGTGGGTAATGATTTTTTCACCCAGGTGGTCAACAAAGCCGGGAATCCATTCTGGCATGTTGTCGTCTTCGTATTGCTGGCCGCGCCAATCTGGTTGACGGCTGTCCAGCAATTGCGTGAGTGGAATGGGTTCGCCGAAGTTCACATACACTTTACCGAAACTACCTTTGATCTTCTGCAAGGTACGGAAGATATCACCGAGCGATTCTTTTTTCTTTGCCTTGCCATAGAGTTCGTTGACGTAGGTGCGGCCTTCAATGATGCGTTCGTAACCAAAATAAACCGGCACAAACACGAACGAGCGGCGCTGGGAGTTGAGGAAGCTGCGCAGCGTCATGGCCAACATGCCAGGGCGCGCACTCATCAGACGACCGGTGCGGCTGCGTCCACCTTCAATGAAGTATTCCATCGAAAAACCGCGCTCGAACACAGTGCTGACATATTCATTGAACACCGCGCTGTACAAGCGGTTGCCCTTGAAGCTGCGGCGCAGGAAAAACGCGCCGCCGCCGCGCAGAATGGGGCCGAGGACGGGCAGGTTGAGGTTGATACCGGCGGCGATGTGGGGCGGTACCAGATTGTTCCGGTAAAGGACATAGGAAAGCAGCAGGTAGTCGATGTGGCTGCGGTGGCAGGGCACATAGATGATTTCGTTTTCCTTGGCGACCCGTTTGAGGCGATCCAGATGCGTGATATTGACGCCGTCATAGAGTTTGGTCCACAACCAGCTCAGCACGACTTCATAGGCGCGTATCATGGAATCCGAATAGTCGGCGGCGATTTCATCGGCATAATGCCGGGCCTTGGCGGCGACCTTCTTGAGGTCGGTGTTGGTGCTGGCGGCTTCTTCCTCGATAGTTTTGGCCACCACCGGCCGGCGCAGCAAACCGTTCACGATCGTGCGGCGGTGCGAGAGATCCGGTCCGATGACGGCTTCGCGCAAGCGGCGGAAATGCACGCGCAGTACACGTGAGAGTTTTTTGGCGGTGCGTTCCGGACCGAGATTTTCGTTGAGCACATCGCGCAGCGAAACCGCGTCATTGAAATACACGAGCGTGCGGCGACCCTGTATCAAAATCAGGAACAATTTGCGCAACATGCCCGGTACTGCCCAGGTGTCTGCAAACAGTAGTTTGAACAGGGAGTTTTCCTTGTCGGGCGCGCGTCCCCAGAAAACCGATACCGGTACCAGCTGAATATCCAGCGACGCGTCATTGGCGCCCGTGTCGATCAATTGTTCCAGCAGATCGGATTGTTTGGGTTTTTGCTTGCGCCCGAGCGCATTGTGTTTTTCGGTCAGGTAAATGACGTTGCGACTGCTGGTCAGTGCGCCGAAATTCAGTGCGCGTGCGGGGCGTGGCAGCCCTTTCTGTTTGCACACCGAATCCACCACCAGAAAATCCGACAGCGATCTGTCGCGCAAGACGTAACAAATAGGTTTTTGCGGGTCGAGGTTCAGTTGACTGAAATCGGTCGGGTTGGTGGTGGTGCGAGTGAACCAAAACAGAATGCTTCTCGCTATCCACAAGAAGAAATGAATTAACGCCATGGGCCAAAAACCACTGTGCTGAGTGAGGTGGCAGCAAGTCTACCGCTGATAGGGTAGGGTGCAAAGGGGAGAGAGGGGCGCTCTGGCAACAATACGGCCCGAAACCCCCATCAGTCCCTGTAACACCGGCTATTGCCTTGATCTCGAAGGATTGTCTATAGTGCCACGCGGCTTGCAGGGGGAACTTTTTTACCCCTGGCGGGTCGAAGCGGCGCCGGACTCGCAGCGGCACAACCTGCCAAAAGCCGATTCATCACTCAATCAACAAGAAGCAACAGCATGCATAGGGATGTAGGTATCTGCCCATGATTTCAATAGATAACCTGACCAAACGATTTGGCCATTTCACCGCAGTGGACGGCCTGTCATTCAATGTTGCCCCCGGGGAAGTGCTCGGGTTTCTGGGCCCCAACGGCGCCGGAAAATCCACCACCATGAAAATGATCACCGGATTCGTTGCCCCAACGTCGGGCAAGATCTCGGTGTTCGGACACAACGTGAGCGAGCAGCCCATTGCGGCAAAGCAGCTCATCGGTTACCTGCCGGAAGGTGCGCCCAGCTATGGCGACATGACGCCACTGCAGTTCCTGCATTTCATCGGTGAGGTACGCGGGCTTGCGGGGGCTGACCTCAAGCGTCAAATAGAGCGTGTCGTGGAAAGCCTGTCCTTGCAGGGCGTCATGCATCAGGCGATTGATACCCTGTCCAAAGGTTACAAGCGTCGCGTCGGCTTGGCGCAGGCCATTTTGCACGACCCGAAAGTGCTGATTCTCGATGAGCCTACCGATGGGCTCGATCCCAACCAGAAGCATGAAGTGCGTCGTCTGATCCAGAACCTGTCGCGCGACAAGATCGTGATCGTCTCCACCCATATTCTCGAAGAAGTGACAGCGGTGTGCAGCCGCGCCATCATCATTGCGCACGGCAAGATACTCGCCGATGAAACCCCGGCCAAACTCGAAGCGCGCTCGCGTTTTCATGGCGCGGTCACCATCGAACTTGAAGAAACCAATGCGGCCTTCAGCGTGCTCTCGCAACTGCCTGAAGTCGCCGGTACCGAACTGGCGGCCGACAACAGCCAGCGTTTCGTGCTGTTCCCCAAGGCGGGCAGCAATCTGTTCGCCAGTGTCAACCAGACCATCAACCAGCATGGCTGGCATGTGCGTGAGCTGCATGTCGAGAAAGGCCGGCTGGATGAAGTGTTCCGTCAGATAACCCAAGGAGTGGCGCAATGAATTCCACACTTGTCATTACCAAGCGCGAACTGCGCAGCTATTTTGCTACTCCGCTCGCCTATGTGTTCATCGTTATTTTCCTGATGCTTACCGGGGCGTTCACGTTTTTCCTGGGTGGCTTTTTCGAGCGCGGGCAGGCGGAACTAAGTCCTTTTTTCAATTTCCACCCGTGGTTGTACCTGTTTCTGGTGCCGGCGCTTTCCATGCGTTTGTGGGCCGAGGAGCGCAAGAGCGGCACCATTGAACTGCTGATGACGCTGCCGGTGTCCCTCAAGAGCCTCGTTGTGGGCAAATATCTGGCGGCCTGGATTTTCACCGGGGTGTCCCTGTTGTTGACCTTTCCGATCTGGCTCACGGTCAATTTCCTGGGCGATCCCGATAACGGCGTGATTGCGGCCGGTTATGTCGGCAGCTGGTTCATGGCGGGTGCGTTCCTGGCGATCGGTTCCTGCATTTCCGCGACCACCAAGAACCAGGTCATTGCCTTCATCATTACGGTGGTGGTGTGCTTCCTGTTTGTGGTGAGCGGTTTCAATATCGTGCTCGACTGGTTTACGTCATGGGCACCCGATGCACTGGTGGAATCGGTGGCCGCGCTCAGCTTCCTGACCCATTTCCAGGCGATCGCCAAGGGCGTTCTGGATCTGCGGGATGTGTTTTATTTCTTCATCGTGACGTTTGGCTGGCTGTTTGCCACGGCCATCGTCATCGACATGAAAAAAGCAAGCTAAGGGGAATGACTAATGCGCGTGAATAAATTCTTTTCCAGCGCGGGGCTGATCCTGTTGGCTGCGCTGGTATTGGTGTCGACGCTGGTGGTTGAAGGTATCTTCAAAGGCGCCCGACTGGACCTGACCGAGAGCAATATCTACACACTGTCGGATGGCAGCAAGAAAATCGTGGCGGAATTGCCCAGTCAGGTAGAGCTGTTTTTCTATTTCTCGCACGATGCCACCCGCGATGCCCTGGCCTGGCGCAATTACGCCAGACAGGTGCAAGAGATGCTGGAAGAGTTCGAGATGGCGTCCAACGGTAACATCAAGTTGCACGTGATCGAGCCCGAACCCTTCTCAGAGGAGGAAGACCAGGCGGCCGAGTACGGTCTTGAGGCGCTCAACGTCACCCAGGGTGGCGATGCCGTTTACTTTGGTTTGGCTGCCGTGCGCATGGATCCCGGCGCCGGCAAGGAAGGCGAGCAAAAAGAAAAGACGGCTGCCCGCACCGAGGTCATTGCCTTCTTTCAGCCCGATCGTCAGGGAATGGTCGAATATGACATTGCGAAATTGATCTATCAGGTCGGACGTCCCAGCAAACCCAAGGTTGCCGTGATCAGTGATCTGGAAGTGGCTGGCGGCTGGGACATGATGACGCGTCAACCCAACGAAGCCTGGACGTCTTATCAGCAGGTGCAGCAGTTGTTTGATGTCACCACGCTGGACAATGAGGTCGAGCACATCAGCAAGGATGAGTACTCCCTGTTGGTGCTGATACATCCCAAGACCCTGCCTGATACGCTTCTGTATGCCATTGACCAGTATGTTTTGCAGGGTGGGCTGGTGCTTGCCTTCATCGATCCGTTTGCTGAACAGGATCGTGACATGTTTGGCGGCGAAGGCAGCAGCAAGGCGTCCGAGCTGAACAAATTGCTGACGGCCTGGGGGATCAAGTTCGATACCAGCAAAATCGTGGGTGATTTCAAACTGGCCGTACCTGTCAACGTCACCCGCGACAGCGCGCCGGTGAAGCACGTCGGTATCCTGCAAATGAGCGAAGCAAACCACGCCAGCGAGAACATGATCGTCAAGCAGCTGGAATCGATCAACATGTCGACTGCAGGTTTCCTGCAGCAAGCCGAAGGTGCGAAGACCACGTTGGAGCCGATCCTGGTGTCGACGGATGCTGCCATGCCAATCGATGCCGAGAAGCTCAACGGCCTGACCGATCCTGCCGTCCTCATGCGCGGTTTCAAGCCGACGGGTGAGAAATACGTCCTGGCCGGATTGGTAAAAGGGGAGGCGTCCAGCGCGTTCCCGGCCGGCGCCCCGGTCAAGGAAACCAAGGACGAGAAAAAGCCTGATCCCGCGACGCAAGCCGCCAAATCGTCAGCGGCAGACAAGCCGGCAGAGGCAGAGAAACCGGCCAAGCCCGCGCATGATCACATCAAGGAAGGCAAGATCAGCGTCATGCTGGTGGCCGACACCGATATCCTTTCCGATCGGTTGTGGGTGCAAGTGCAGCAGTTCTTCGGCCAGAAGATTGCTCAGCCCTTTGCGGACAATGGTGCCTTCTTCGTCAACAGCATTGATGTGCTGGCGGGTAGTCCAGACCTGATCAGCGTGCGGTCGCGTGGACGTTTCGTGCGTCCGTTTACCGTGTTGCAGGATATGCAGCGTGATGCTGAAGCCAACTTCCGGCAGATTGAGGAAGACCTCAAATCTCGTCTGGAAGCAACCGAAGCCAAGCTCAACGAGCTGCAAAACAAGCGTGATGACAAGGGCGCGGTCCTGACCCTGACGCCGGAACAACAGGAAACCCTGCTGTCGTTCCAGGAAGAGAAACTGTCCATCCGCAAGCAATTGCGCGACGTTCAACACCAATTGAACAAGGACATCGAAGCGCTCGAAATGCGCGTCAAAATCATCAATATCGTTGCTGTGCCGTTGGTCATGACATTGCTTGTGATCATCATGGCGCTGTTACGTCGCCGCCGTCCTGCGGTGGCTTGATGATGGTTGTCGTTTAACGTGGTGGTCCCGTAACGATGGTGGTCGTGTGACCCCGCTGACCCTTCCAGCCTGGGCGGAATTCGCAGCCAAACAGGGTTGCGTCCGCCGCTTGCTGGTAGGGTTCAGTGGCGGTGTCGATTCCACTGTGCTCCTGCATCTGGCCAGTCAATGGTCCCGCGAAAGCGGCGTTCCCCTGCTGGCCCTTCATATCAATCATCAGCTCTCCCCGCATGCTGCCCAGTGGCAACGTCACTGCCAATCCGTTTGCGAAGCATGGGGCGTTCCTTTTCTGTCCGACACCGTGCAGGTGATCAACGCTGGCCAGGGGCTGGAAGCCGCCGCCCGTGACGCGCGTTACGAGTCCTTTGCCCGGGTGGCGCAATCGGGCGACCTCTTGCTGTTGGGCCATCATCGCGATGATCAGGTGGAAACCGTGTTCATGCGGTTGATGCGCGGCAGCGGCGTGCTCGGATTGCGGGGAATCGAGGCCAGCTCGTCCTGGCGACAAGCGCGAATTCTGCGACCCTTGCTGTCCTTTTCGAAGAAGGAACTGCTGGCGTTTGCCCGCGAACAAGGCTGGTCCTGGGTGGAAGACGACTCCAACGCCAGCGATGCCTTTGATCGCAACTTTCTGCGCCACCACGTGTTGCCCGTGCTGGAACAGCGTTGGCCCGCGCTGTCCACCGCTGTCCAGCGCACGGCGCGCCATTGTGAAGAGGCGCAAGGGCTGCTGGATGATCTGGCAAAGGCAGATCTGTTGGCGCGGGTGGAAAACGACGGAGGTCTGGCGCTCGAAGCTGCCGGCTACCCGACGCTGAGTGATGCCCGGCGACGCAATTTGCTGCGCTATTGGCTGCGCTGTCAGGGGCTGCCCCTGCCGGGTGAAGCCCAGTTGGAGCAGGTCCTGAATGCGCTGCTGCCGGCTGCGGAGGATGCTGCCCCTGTGGTGAGATGGCCGGGGGCCGAGATCCGCCGTTATCGGGGCCGGCTTCATGCGATGCAGCCACTTCCTGAGATGCGCGCTCTCTCCAAGACGCAGTCGATGACAGCCCCTTCCTTGACCCCGACGATGCTTGTTCTGCCGGAGGCAGCTTTACTTCCCGAGCCTACGGCCCTGGTGCCGCCGCTGGGCGGCACGCTGTTTGTTCGCGCCGTGCAAGACGCTGCAATAGAAAGCGCCAGCAGGGCGCTCCTCGCCTCGGGGTGTCTCAGCATCCGCTATCGTCAGGGCGGTGAAACCTGCAAATTGGCGCGACGTCCCGGTCGCCCGCTCAAGAAAGTCCTCCAGGAATCCGCTCTGGCTCCCTGGTGGCGTGAGCGCTTGCCATTGATCTATGTGGACGACAGATTGGCCGTCGTACCGGGGATCGGTGTTTGCGAGGGTTTCCAGGCAGACAAAGGGGACGCCGGACTCCGATTTGACTGGCAGCCCCCACAGCTGCCACAGGCTTGGCGGGATTGAGTCCTTTCCGCGCCTCGCCGTGCTGGCTTGCGTTGTGAAAAACGCCAGTTTCTTGTAGAATTTGGGTCCATCCTTGAGCATTGAATTCCCCCTGTTTATATCCCCCAACATCAGTGGTTGATTGATGACGCGATTTATTTTTGTGACTGGCGGCGTGGTTTCGTCGTTGGGTAAAGGTTTGGCGGCCGCTTCCCTGGCATCGATTCTGGAAGCGCGCGGCCTCAAAGTGTCCTTGATGAAGCTTGACCCCTACATCAACGTCGATCCGGGCACCATGAGTCCATTCCAGCACGGTGAGGTTTATGTCACCGATGACGGCGCTGAAACCGACCTCGACCTTGGCCATTACGAGCGCTTCGTGCGCACGACCATGACTCGTCGCAATAACTTTACGACGGGCCGCATCTACCTCGACGTGATCGAAAAAGAACGCCGTGGTGATTATCTGGGCGCCACCGTGCAGGTGATTCCGCACATTACCGATGCCATCAAGGATCGCGTGCGCAATAACGGTCTGGATGTCGATATCCTGATAGTCGAGGTCGGCGGCACAGTGGGCGACATCGAGTCGCTGCCGTTCCTTGAGGCGGTGCGTCAGTTGCGCGTCGAGTTGGGTTCCAACCGCAGCGCCCTGATACACCTGACGCTGGTGCCTTATATCGCATCTGCCGGCGAGACCAAGTCCAAGCCGACCCAGCACTCGGTCAAGGAATTGCGCTCGATTGGTTTACAACCGGATTTCCTGTTGTGTCGCTCCGACCACCGAATTCCGGAGTCTGCGCTCGACAAGATCGCGTTGTTCACCAACGTCGAGAAACGTGCGGTTATTGGTCTGCAGGATGTGAACACCATTTACCGTATTCCTTCGGTATTGCACAGCCAGGGGCTGGATGATCTGATCGTCGAAAAATTCGGCTTGCAAGTGCCTCCGGCCGATCTGACCGAGTGGACCCGCGTGGTTGACGCGCAGCTCAATCCGCAGCATGAAGTCACTATTGCCATGGTGGGCAAATACACGTCATTGGCCGATGCCTACAAATCGCTTAACGAAGCCTTGTTGCATGCAGGGATTCAGACGCGGATCAAGGTCAATATCGAATACGTCGACTCCGAAGACGTCGAGCGTGATGGTGTTGATCGCCTGCGCAAATATGACGCCATTCTGGTGCCGGGCGGTTTCGGCAAGCGTGGCACCGAAGGCAAGATCGCTGCCATTCGCTATGCCCGCGAAAACAACGTGCCTTACCTGGGCATCTGCCTCGGCATGCAGTTGGCTGTTATCGAATTCGCGCGTAACGTGGCGGGCATGAACGATGCCCATAGCACCGAGTTCAATCAGCAAGCCAGATATCCGGTGGTCGGCCTGATTACCGAGTGGCTGGACGAAAATGGCCGTGTCGAAAAGCGCACCGAAAAATCCGACCTGGGTGGCACCATGCGCCTGGGAGCTCAGGAATGTCGACTGCTCGAAAATTCCACGACCTACAACCTATATGGCAAGTCGATCATTCGCGAACGTCACCGCCACCGTTATGAAGTGAATGACACCTACATTCCCAAGCTGGAACAGGCCGGCTTGCGCGTGGCAGGTTTCTCGCTTGACGGCAACCTTGTCGAAGTGGTGGAAGTGCCGGAACATCCCTGGTTTGTCGCGTGCCAGTTCCACCCGGAATTCACGTCGACACCCCGTGACGGGCACCCCTTGTTCGTCGGCTATGTGCTGGCCGCCAAGGCACAAAAGGATCGCCAGCGCCAGAACGTGAATTGACACGTCCTGGCTGCGGCCGCTCATTGGCACGATTCAAACAGAACTACGTCAGGGAAAAGTCATGACCCAGCAAAAAGTACTAGAGCTCGGCAACGCGCACATGAACAGCATCCGCATCGGCAACGAGCTGCCGTTCGTTCTGTTTGGCGGTATGAACGTGCTGGAATCGCGGGATCTCGCCATGCGTGTTTGCGAACACTATGTCAACGTGACGGGCAAACTGGGCATTCCCTACGTATTCAAGGCGTCCTTCGACAAGGCCAATCGCTCCTCCATGCACTCCTTTCGCGGGCCTGGCTTGGAAGAAGGTCTCAAGATCTTCGAGGAAATCAAGAAGACCTTCAATGTCCCCGTGATCACCGACGTGCATGAGCCGGAACAGGCTGCACCCGTCGCGGAAATCGTCGACATCATTCAGTTGCCGGCGTTCCTGTCGCGTCAAACCGATCTGGTGGTGGCGATGGCGCGAACCAAGGCCATCATCAACATCAAGAAAGCCCAGTTCCTCGCCCCGCAAGAGATGAAACACATCATCGCCAAGTGCGAAGAAGCAGGTAATGACAAACTCATCCTGTGTGAACGCGGTTCCTGCTTCGGCTACAACAATCTTGTGGTCGACATGCTGGGCTTCGGCATCATGAAGCAACTTGGCTTTCCCGTGTTTTTTGATGTGACCCATGCGCTGCAAATGCCCGGCGGGCGTTCCGATTCGGCCGGTGGCCGTCGTGCACAGGTCACCGATCTGGCCAAGGCGGGCATGTCACAAGGGTTGGCGGGGCTGTTCCTTGAAGCCCATCCGGATCCCGATAACGCCAAGTGTGACGGCCCCTGTGCATTGCCGCTGGATCGGCTTGAGCCGTTCCTCCGCCAGCTCAAGCAGCTGGATGAACTGGTCAAACAATTCGAACCCATTGCCACCGCCTGAGGTGGTCAAAGAATAAAGAACAAGATGCGTAAAGCACTCCAATCCCTTTATCGTTCAACTTTATAACCCTGGAGATTCATGGAACATGGCATCGATTATTGAAATCCGTGCGCGCGAGATTCTCGATTCACGTGGCAACCCCACCATCGAGGCAGACGTCATCCTCGACACGGGTGCAGCCGGATTTGCTGCGGCTCCCTCAGGTGCATCGACGGGTTCGCGTGAAGCGCTCGAACTGCGCGACAAAGACGCCAAGCGTTATGGTGGCAAGGGTGTGCTCAAGGCAGTCGAGGCCGTCAACAATAATCTTCGTGAACTGCTGCTGGGCAAGGATCCGCTGGATCAACGTGCGATCGACCAACTCATGATCGATGCCGACGGCACCGAGAACAAGGCCAAGTTTGGCGCCAATGCCATTCTCGCGGTATCGCTCGCCAACGCCAAGGCAGCGGCGGTCGAGAAGGGCGTGCACCTGTATCAGCACATCTCGGAGTTGGTGGATGGCAAGGCCGGCCCTTACAGCATGCCCGTGCCGATGATGAATATCATCAACGGTGGTGCGCACGCCGACAATAACGTCGACATTCAGGAATTCATGGTGCAGCCAGTTGGTGCCCCCAGCTTCCGTGAAGGTCTCCGTTATGGCACCGAGATTTTTCATGCCCTCAAATCCGTACTCAAGGCGCGCGGCCTGAACACGGCGGTGGGCGATGAAGGCGGTTTCGCTCCCAATCTGCCGTCCAACCAGGCAGCCCTCGACGCGATCATGGAATCGATCGAAAAAGCCGGCTTCAAGGCTGGCAGCGAAATCTGCCTGGCGCTCGATTGCGCGTCTTCCGAGTTCTACAAGGGAGGCAAATACGTGTTGGCCGGTGAAGGCAACAAGGCGCTCGACTCGGCAGGTTTCGTCGACTACCTGGCAAGCCTGTGCAACCAGTACCCGATCATTTCCATTGAAGACGGCCAGGACGAAAGTGACTGGGCGGGTTGGAAACTGCTCACCGAAAAACTGGGCCACAAGGTTCAGTTGGTCGGCGATGATTTGTTCGTGACCAACACGAAAATCCTGCAGCGTGGTATCGATGAGCACATCGCCAATTCGATCCTGATCAAGTTCAACCAGATCGGGTCGCTGACCGAAACGCTCGACGCCATCGCCATGGCCAAGAAAGCCGGCTACTCAGCTGTCATTTCGCATCGCTCCGGTGAAACCGAAGATTCCACCATTGCCGATCTGGCGGTGGGAACCGCTGCCGGCCAGATCAAGACGGGCTCACTCTGCCGTTCCGATCGTGTTGCCAAGTACAACCAACTGTTGCGTATCGAAGAAGCACTGGGCGCCAAAGCTGTCTATCGCGGAAAAGCCGAGTTCAAAGGGCTGGCGTAATTCGCGACGGCGGTATACAACTATCGGGGGTGACAGGCATCCGCAAGCCTCAGGCGCGGAACGCCCTCACTTTCGATAGCTGCCAGCAGCCTTCATTCACAGCGTTATCGTCGAGGTAACGCTGCGGATGTTCCACCGCTTGCCGGATTCCTGTAACACATCGATCGAGTCGCCGTCGGATGACAGAACAAGTCCGTGATGATGAAGATGACGCTGATCTCCCATCAGCCGCACCCGCGCCGAGGCAACCGACCAATCTGCTGACGTGGACGCGTGCAGTATTCTGGGTGTTGATGCTGGCGTTTGTTGCGCTTCAGCACCGTTTGTGGGTGGGGGAAGGCAGCTTCGCTGAAGTCTGGCGCCTGACCACCGAAATAGAAAAGCAGGAACAGGAAAACCATGTGCTGGGCGAACGTAACCGTCGTCTCACGGCCGAGGTGAAGGATTTGCGCGAAGGTCGTGCCGCTGTGGAAGAGCGCGCCCGCAAACAGTTGGGCATGATTAAATCCGACGAAACCCTGTATATCGTCAACGACGACAAAAAGTAACGGGGCTGACAATCAACACGCAGATGGATGTCGCAGGTTGATCAACGTAACCCGTTAATGAATGTCTCTCCTCAAAAGCAAAGAAACATCGTATGCCTCTTGCAACCGAGCAGTACTGGTGTGTCGTTCCTGCTGCCGGCGTCGGTAAGCGCATGGGGTCCACGCTTCCCAAACAATATCTTCCGCTCGACGGCAAGCGTGTTGCCGAATACACCCTGAGCACATTGCTTCGCGTCTCGCTCTTCTCCAACATTGTGGTTGCCCTGTCGGAAGAAGACAGCTTCTGGCCGGAGTGTGCAGCCTTCAACTCTCCGCGTATTCTGCGTTGTAACGGCGGCGCTGAGCGTTATCACTCCGTGCTGAACGGTCTGCGTGCGCTTGACGGCAAAGCGCAACCGGATGACTGGGTATTGGTGCACGATATTGCACGCCCCTGTGTGCGGGTGAGCGACATTCAGCGGCTGATTACCCGTGCCAGTGAGCATCCTGTGGGGGGCATCCTGGCCACACCGGTGCGCGACACCATGAAGCGCGCCAATGCTGCCGGGGAAATTGGTGAGACGGTGGATCGCAGTCATCTTTGGCATGCTTTGACCCCCCAGATGTTCCGTTATGCCATGTTGCGTAACGCCATCGAACAGGGGCTCGCACTTGACCGTGTCATGACCGATGAAGCCAGCGCAATCGAAGCACTGGGGCTGCATCCCTTGCTGGTGGAAGGCAGTGCGGACAATATCAAGATCACTCATCCTCAAGACCTGCCATTGGCAGCCTTGTTTCTGAAACAGCAGCAAGCGCAAGGACAACAATGAACTTCCGAATTGGCCATGGCTTTGACGTACATCGGTTTGGTGAAGGGGATCACCTCTTCATGGGGGGCGTGAAGATCCCCCACCAACACGGCCTGGTAGCCCATTCCGATGGAGACGTTGCCCTGCATGCGCTCTGTGATGCGTTGTTGGGAGCGGCAGCGCTTGGCGATATTGGCAAACATTTCCCCGATACGGATGCGCGTTATCGAGGCATCGACAGTCGCCAATTGTTGCGTCATGTGGTCGCCTTGCTCAAGGATAGCGGCTGGCGCACCGGCAACATCGACATCACGATAGTGGCGCAAACGCCAAAAATGGCGCCACACATCCCGCTGATGCGGGAGCGAATTTCCGCCGATCTCGAGACGGCCCTGGATGCAGTCAACGTCAAGGCGACTACGACAGAACAACTGGGCTATGTCGGCCGTAAAGAGGGCATCGCCGTTCACGCGGTGGCCTTGATCACACGCACTGATTCGAGCATTTGAGGTAGCCACATGACGAGCACTCACTGGGAATCGCTGGCCCATGCCCACGGGCAACCTTTGGCTTCGGGTGTCCTCAAGGCGATGCCGGAGGATTTCCGGGTCGACGAGATACTCGGGTTTGAGCCGGAAGGTGTCGGCGAGCACCTGTGCCTGCAAGTGCGGGCCAAGGGTCAGAATACCGCGTGGCTGACCAAAATGCTGGCACAGTGGGCCGGCGTACCCAAGTCCCAGGTCTCTTTCAGTGGGCAAAAGGATCGGCACGCCGTGACCACACAATGGTTCAGCATCCATCTCCCCGGAAAGCCTGATCCCGATCGGTCGCTGTTCACCGTGCCAGACTGCGAGATCCTGCAGGCCGTTCGTCACAGCCGCAAGATCAAGACCGGCACCCATTGGGGTAACCGTTTCGAGATCGTGATTCGCCAGCTGGAATATCGCGACGAATGCAGTCCAGACTTGTTGCTCGAACGGCTTTCACACATTGCTGAACAGGGAGTGCCCAATTATTTCGGTGCCCAACGGTTTGGCAACAACGAAGCGAACCTCTCCAAAGCGCTGACCGCTGTTCAAACCGGGCGTGTGTCCCGGGATCGTGATGAGCGCGGCTGGATCTTTTCCGCCCTGCGCAGCTATCTCTTCAACCTTTGGCTCAGCGAGCGGGTAAGGGCGGGAACGTGGCGCGCATGGATTGCGGGCGACGTGCTGCAGCGCACCGGGCGACGCGGTTTTTTTGTGCCTGATTCGCTGGAGGACGAAACCGTCGCACGATTGCAGACGCGCGAATTGGTACCAGCCGGTATCTTGCCCGGTGATGAAGAGAACCCCATGCAAGCCGAAGCCCGTGCCCTTGCAGAGGCAGTGTGGGGGCCGCACGACGCGGCACTTGCCTTTCTGCGCAAACATCGTCTGACCACCGAAGTGAGGGCAGCCGTTCTTTTTGCAGAAAACCTGGAATATCACTTGGAAGCATCTGATTTAAGGCTAAAATTTTCTTTGCAGAAGGGCAGCTTTGCGACTGCCCTGGTGAGAGAAATTATTTTTGATGTGGGTTTTCGACCCGGTTCATGATCAATTAGAATCCAGAGCATGTTAGGCGAAGCACAAAAACAATTGAACAAAGAAGGCCGGATAGTGACGAACCCACTGCACAAAGGGAGTGGCATGACTTCCCTGCGCACACGCCAGCGCATGATACAGCGTCTGCGCGATGGGGGAGTCAAGGAGCCTGCCGTACTCGCGGTCATGGAGAAAACTCCACGCCACATCTTTGTCGATGAAGCCTTCGCGCACCGTGCCTATGAAGACACCGCCCTTCCCATTGGATTCAACCAGACGATTTCCCAGCCTTACATCGTTGCCCGTATGACCGAGCTGCTGCTGCAGGGGGGGCCGCTCAACGATGTGCTTGAAGTCGGCACCGGTTCCGGATACCAGACCGCCATCCTCGCCCAGCTGGTCAAACACGTCTATTCCCTCGAACGTATCAAGGCTCTTCAGGATCGCGCACGGGTGCGCTTGCAGTCGCTGCGTATCCGTAACGTCAGCCTGCGTCATTCCGATGGTGGAATGGGGTGGCCCGAGCAAGCTCCCTTCGACGGCATACTCGCTGCCGCTGCGCCTTCCAAAGTACCTGAAGATCTCATCATGCAGCTCCGCCCGGGTGGCAGGATGATCATTCCCGTCGGCGATGAATGCCAGCGACTGCTGCTCATCATCCGCAAGGAGCGCGGGTTCGAACGCCAGGTCGTGGAGAATGTCAATTTTGTGCCCTTCAGGTCAGGCATTACCTGATACAATTCCGCAGGCTATCGCTTTTGGGCTGGCCATGATTGTGTGGAACAGCCTGTTCATTTTTTTGACGCATCGTCTATCCTTTCCTTGACGAGACAGGTTGTAAGTCCATTGAACCCTTTGAACGCAATTTTGCATTGCTGCTGAAATGGTCGTGACTTCGCAAGCGTGTATGTAAATGAGGCGTTTACAGAGCATCGCACGGATTGTGTTCTGTATTGCAAGGCCCATTTGGTCAAAAAACCACCTTGTGAACTTAGATTATTTTTATCGCAGCTGGATTGCCCTTATTGCTATTGTTTCTAAATTGAGCAAAAGAATTGTGAATAAAAATGGTGCAACCCTGGCAAGTTATCGACACTCCCCGACGCGTAGTTCCCTCTTTTTACTTGTGATTGCCGTGCTTGCATTATCCGGTTGCACAAGTTTCAAGCCCGCGCCCGTGTCTTCGCGGTCTGCTGTGCAACCTGTTGAAATAAAAGGGGATTACACCGTAAAGAAAGGGGAGACACTGTATTCGATTGCCGTGCGCAACAAGTTGAATTACCACGACCTTGCTGACATCAACGGCATCCCCGAGCCCTATACGATCTATCCGGGGCAGCAGCTTCGCTTCAGTCGTAAGGTGGTCGTGACCCCGCCGGTCATTCGTCCCAAGCCGCAAGCCCAACCCGAGGAAGCCCGTCGTCCCTTGCCTGAGCGTTATAAGAACGCGGTTTACAATGCGAAACCGGTCCAAGAAAAAGTTGCAAAGCCGACGGCTGACGCGGTAAACATAGGCTGGGTTTGGCCGGCGAACGGCACAATAATTGGTCGATTCTCAGATCAGGGATCGGTCAATAAAGGTGTCGACCTGGCTGGCAAACGGGGAGAACCTGTTTTTGCGGCTGCGGATGGAACGGTGGTGTACAGTGGGCCCGGAATCGTGGGATACGGGAACCTGATCATTATAAAACACAACGACATCTACCTTTCCGCATATGCACACAACAGCAGACTGCTGGTACAAGAAGGAAATATTGTTAAAGCAGGGCAAGTGATTGCCGAAATAGGTTCCAGTGGGACTCAGCGCGACAAGCTGCACTTCGAAATTCGCAAGTACGGTCGTCCGGTGGATCCGCTGCAATATCTGCCGAAACGTTAGGGAATGCTACGTTCAGTGGTTTCACTTTGAGGGGCCGCTTTCAATACGACAGTCCATAAGACCAATAACGCTGTCGGAAGTGGTTAATTAATCCAGGCGCGGGAACAAGAACATGATTCAAGCCGAAAGGGAAGACGATATCGTCGAAGAAGATCTGGTTGAGTTTGATCCGGAAATCGAAGAGGGATTTGAAGAGCGCGCAGATGAATTGCGGGCTCGCTTTAGCCAGCTGAGCGATGATCAGGCAGAGTTTTTGTCGGATGACGGCGAGCTGGAGACGTTCAAACGCCCCGAGAGCGGCGTTGCCAAAACCCTTGATGCGACCCAGATCTATCTCAACGAGATCGGGTTTTCCCCGCTTCTGACGCCCGAGGAAGAGGTTTACTACGCTCGCCGAGCACTTCGTGGCAACGAAGATGCCCGCAAGCGCATGATCGAGAGTAACCTGCGACTTGTCGTCAAGATTGCGCGTCGCTATGTCAACCGTGGACTTTCTCTGCTCGATTTGATCGAAGAGGGAAATCTCGGCTTGATCCGTGCGGTCGAAAAATTCGATCCGGAACGTGGTTTCCGTTTTTCGACGTATGCCACTTGGTGGATTCGCCAAACCATTGAGCGGGCCATCATGAATCAGACGCGCACCATTCGTCTGCCTATCCATGTCGTGAAAGAACTCAATGTTTATTTGCGTGCCGCTCGCGAGCTGACCCAAAAGCTCGACCATGAGCCCACTCCTGAAGAAATCTCCCTGTTGCTGGACAAGCCGCTGGAAGACGTCAAGCGGATGCTGGGCCTCAATGAGCGCATTTCAAGCGTGGATTCGCCGGTCGGGTTCGACTCCGACAAATCCCTGCTTGATACCATAGCCGACACGAAAAATACCGATCCGGCGGAATTGCTCCAGGATGCCGACCTCAAGAACAGTATCGACTACTGGCTGGACCAACTTCCTGGCAAACAGCGTGAGGTCATTGCGCGCCGTTTCGGCTTGCGTGGCTTTGAAATGAGTACGCTTGAAGAAGTCGGCAAGGAAATCGGTTTGACTCGTGAGCGTGTTCGTCAAATCCAGGTAGAAGCGCTGAAACGCCTGCGTGATCTGCTCGAAAAGCAGGGGCTGACAGGGGAGTCCCTGTTTGGCAGTTGACGTCAATTCGTGTCATAAAAAAGGCCGCCTTTGCGGCCTTTTTTTATGACCGTTTGCTTGTGCTGGGTCTGTTGCGGCGGGCATGGCGCGGAGCTTGACGCAGAAATTGGCCTGTCTGCGTGTGCGATATATCTTACGCGACGTGTCAGCATGTTCCCAAAAGTGCGTGCGCACCGTCGGTTTGATGTTCATAACTATATGAATAATATAAGAAAAAAATAATTTGTGAAAAACTCACGGCCTTGTGCTAGCCGTTTTGGGCTGTTGTCTATGTCAGAGGTTTTGCTAAAGTAGGCCCCGTGACGCACAAGGACGCGTCAGCCGGCAAGGAGCTGGTGGAAGTCAAGGAAGACGCTCTGCAGGATGCAGAGGCGCAAAGGCGCTAGGAAAGCCATGGACGAGCCGCGGCTTGAGTTCGAAGGAATCGATCTCAAGTGAATGGAAGCAACATGGAAGAATGTCATCCAGGAACGGATGCAGGGAGTGACAAGGACGGAGCGGGTCACAAGGATGTGACAAAGGCTGCACCGGCTGCTTCTGGAGAAGCACTGGTTTGAAGGAATGCAGGATGCTCTACGCAGCAGCAGGGATGTCAGGGAAAACAGGATAGAGGATACGTGCCACGGAACAGGCACACGCAAAAGGATTTGTGAATACAAATGGTATTGTAAGCAAGGGCGGATTTATCCGCCCTTTCGCATTTCTGGGGCTCGCAAAGCCTGTCCGTACCTGCGTCATACTTCTCCTGTCAACGCTTTGGCGTCGCTTTATTGGTCAATCAGGTTTTCGCCTTGTAAACGGCTGATTGAATAGGCGAATTCTCCTCGCTCACCACCTTTGTAAGATGATGGAGTCCTTCTTTGTGCGAAATAGCCTACGGGACCTATCTCTTTTGACGTATCGGAAGAGCGCGTACAGGGAGGTGCATCCGATCGTCATTAAAAATCAATAGAGTAGGTTAGCCAATACTGTTTGCTGCATTGTCTGACAGAAATGGTTTCGCTGGTGCGCCCTTGAGCATTTCGTGATCGGTGATATGCTTCAATGTATGACAGGATGCGCTAAGGGATTCCGCTCAGGGATGAAGGGACAGGGAGTGGAGCAGGATGCAAATTGAGGGTGGGAATACCCTGACAAGCGAGGTGGGGCGGCAAAAATGCCGCCCTTCTTTTTTGGCTACTTTTCCAGAAACTTGATTTTGCCCGGTTTGCCATCCCATTCCGCAGCATCATCCATCGCATCTTTCTTCTCAGTGATATTTGGCCATTTCTCCGCAAGATCGGCATTCAGCTGCACGAATTCTTTCTGGTCATCAGGCACTTCATCTTCCGAGAAAATGGCGTTCGCGGGGCATTCGGGTTCGCACAGGGCGCAGTCAATGCATTCGTCTGGGTGAATGACGAGGAAGTTCGGGCCTTCGTAGAAGCAGTCTACCGGGCAGACTTCAACGCAATCGGTGTATTTGCATTTGATACAGTTTTCAGTAACAACGAATGTCATGGAACGGTGTCCTCTCTACATTTACTGCTGCAATGCTTAGCAGTGCTCATTGCAAAGGCTGCTTGACCGCAGGGAGATTACTCCCGGGTTGATCGCCGCCTTGGCCCCATTTGTTTTCCGCTGGATTGCTCCGGCGTCATGTCAGCGAAATCGATCGACGATTCTAACAAAGTTTCTTTGTCTGGTGGATTGACGCCACCATTGTTTCCCGCCTTTTGCTGCGATTGGTCAACACCTGATGGGTTGCTGCCGGAATCGCGCAGTAGTTTATTGCAGATTCGTCGGGTTTGACTACAGGGTCGCCCTGAAGTCCTCAGGATTTGTCTGTCATGTCTTTCAATTTATAGATCAGTTCCAGTGCCTGACGAGGTGAAATATTGTCCGGTTCCAGCTTGCCCAGGTATTCGACTGCGGGGTGAGGGGGCGCCGGCGCGTTAAAAAGGTCTGATTGCACGGGGCTGTTCGCCACGGATATCACCTGCAGGCCCAGATCCTGTTTCTCCAGTTGACGAAGCTTTTTCCGTGCGTTGCCGATGACTGTCGCCGGAACACCGGCAAGCTTTGCAACGGCAAGCCCATAGCTCTGGTTGGCAGGTCCTTCCTGTACTTTGTGCAGAAAAAGGATGTCATCGCCTTGTTCTTTGGCCGACAGGTGCACGTTGGCAACGCTGGAAACGTGATCGGGTAGATGGGTCAGTTCAAAGTAGTGGGTAGCGAACAGGGTCAGTGCCTGCAGGTTCACCGCGAGGTGAGTGGCGGCGGCCCAGGCCAGTGAAAGCCCGTCGAAGGTGCTGGTGCCGCGTCCGATCTCGTCCATCAGTACCAGGCTCTGACGGGTGGCGTTGTGCAGGATGTTGGCGGTCTCGGTCATCTCGACCATGAACGTCGATCGGCCGCCTGCAAGATCATCAGACGACCCGATCCGGGTGAAAACGCGGTCGACAGGTCCAATCTGGACATGCTCGGCCGGGACGTAGCTGCCTATGTGCGCGAGGATGGCGATCAGTGCTGTCTGTCGCATGAAGGTCGACTTACCGCCCATGTTGGGGCCGGTAATGACCAGCATTCTGCGCGTTGGCGTAAGCGTCAGATCGTTGGGAATGAACGCTTCCTCCAGCACCTGTTCAACGACGGGATGTCGGCCTTGGCGAATCTCAATGCCGGCATGTTCAGATAGTGTCGGGCAGGTGAGATTGAGTGTGTCTGCACGCTCTGCAAGATTGCTCAGAACGTCCAGTTCAGCCACTGCCGCGAAACTGCTTTGCAGCGCAACCAGATCTTCGTTGATGCGATCAATCAGTGCATCGTACAAATACTTTTCTCTTGCCAGAGATCGACTGCGCGCGCTTAGCGCCTTGTCTTCAAAGGCCTTGAGTTCCGGCGTTATGAACCGTTCGGCATGCTTCAGGGTTTGTCTGCGGGTGTAGTTGACAGGAGCTTGGTCGGCTTGGTTGCGGCTAATTTCAATGTAGTAACCGTGCACGCGGTTATAGCCCACCTTGAGTGTGCTCAAGCCGGTTTTCTGTTTTTCCTGCTCTTCCAGTTTGACGAGAAAATCCCCCGCGTTTTCACTGATGGCGCGCAACTCGTCGAGTTCGGCATCGTAGCCTTCGGCAATCACGCCGCCATCCCTGATCAGTACGGGTGGCGTTTCGATCAGCGCTTTTGTCAGGAGTTCGGATAGGGCAGGGTATTCGCCCGTGGTCTCCGACAGTGATTGCAACAGGCCGGCATCGAGAGTACGCAAATCAGCCTGCAATCCTGGCAGCAGATGCAGCGCGTCGCGCAGGCGAGACAGATCGCGCGGGCGCGCTGATCGCAGCGCGATGCGGGCGAGGATGCGCTCGATGTCGCCGATTTGTTTCAGGTGGCCCTGCAGCATTTCAAAACTGTAATTTTGCAATAACGCCTGGATGGCGAGTTGGCGGGCGATGAGCGTGTCGCGGTTGCGCAATGGACGGTTCAGCCATCGCCGGAACAGCCTCGATCCCATGGCAGTCTTGGTTTTGTCGAGTACCCATGCAAGGGTGAAACGATCGTCGCCGTTGAGGTTTTCGACCAGTTCAAGATTGCGGCGGGTGGCGGCATCGAGAATGACGCAGTCTTGCAGGCTCTCGACTTGCAGGGAGCGTATGTGAGGCAGGGCTGCGCGCTGCGTTTCCTTGGCGTATTGAAGCAGGCAGCCTGCTGCGGCTATACCGAGTTTCAGGTGTTCGCAGCCAAATCCGTTGAGGTCGTGGGTTTCGAACTGGCTGGTGAGCGTTCGGCGCGCAGATTCCTGTTCGAAATGCCAGGCTGGCTTGGGACGGATTCCACGTCTTCCAATGAGATGTTTGGCGAGTGACGAATCCTCTTCTACCAGTAGTTCTGCAGGATTCAACCGGCTGAGCTCGGCATCAAGCGCAGAGGTTCCCTTGATTTCGCAGACGGTGAATCGGCCGCTGGTGATGTCGAGCGCGGCCAGTCCAATGTCATCCTGAAAGCGGCATATGGCGCACAACAAATTGTCGCGACGTTCTTCCAGCAAGGCTTCGTCGCTGACCGTGCCCGGCGTGACGATGCGAACGACCTTGCGTTCCACCGGCCCCTTGGCAAGTGCCGGGTCGCCCATCTGTTCCGCGACTGCAACCGAGACCCCCTGCTTGACGAGTCTGGCCAGATAGCCCTCTGCGGCATGGTAGGGCACCCCGGCCATGGGAATGGGTTCACCTCCGGATTGCCCGCGGCTGGTGAGCGTAATATCGAGAAGATTGGACGCTGTTATCGCATCCTGGAAGAACAGCTCATAGAAATCACCCATGCGATAGAACACCAACTCATGGGGGTGCTCGGCCTTGATGCGGAAATATTGCTGCATCATGGGGGTGTGTTTTTGCAGATCTTCTTCGATGGCTGTCATGGGGGGATGAGGTAACGGTCGCTGGGAAAAGCAGGTATGATAAAGGCCTTGTGACGCCCTGTCAGCGGTCGGTCAGAGCCGGCGCAGCAAAAGTCTGCGCCGCTAAGCGATTATCCTTGAAGGAGGTTTATCGTTTTGCGACCGGCAGGCTACAATGTCAATCCGAACTATCAATGGGGTTAACCAGGCCTTGCTCACGCTAGAACAAAAACGAAAAATGATCAGCACCCTGGCCCAGTCGCTTGGGGAGCTGCTGCAAGGTACGCATGCCATGGTTGCCACTGCCGAGTCCTGCACCGGTGGGTGGGTCTCCGAAGCGATTACCGAGGTTCCCGGTTGTTCTGAATGGTTCGATCGTGGCTTCGTCACTTACTCCAACCAAGCCAAAAAAGACATGTTGGGCGTGAAAGCGTCCTCGCTCGAGCGCAATGGCGCAGTGAGCGAAAAAGTGGTCTGCGAAATGGCAAAGGGCGCACTCAAACACTCGAAGGCCAGCTATGCACTAGCCATCAGTGGTGTTGCCGGGCCCACGGGCGGTACGGATGACAAACCGGTAGGGACCGTCTGGTTTGCCTGGGCCTCCCGGCAGGGAGTCGAGTGCTCGCAAATGTTTTTTGATGGCGATCGACAGGATATTCGCGCCAGCGCTGTCTTATTTGCGTTGCAGGGCTTGAATACGCGAATTCGCGGCTGGCGTGACGCCGGCAGTTCTGCACCCAAGAAGGAAGCGGTGGCGGTGCGTACGGAAACACCTGCCTCAGTGGATAGCGGCCAGAATTTGCCCTCCGACACTGGCGCAATGGCCAGGGATGTAGCATAATACTGTACGTATTTACATGTACCTGCTTCCTGCCCACTTTTTCGCCATGAGGATTCATTAGATGGAAGACAACAAGCGCAAGGCACTGGGTGCCGCACTCGCACAAATAGAGCGGCAGTTCGGCAAGGGATCGATCATGAGGATGGGCGACCAGCTTCAACAGGCGATTCCTGCGGTCTCCACGGGCTCCCTGGGACTGGATATCGCCTTGGGTATTGGCGGTCTGCCCAAAGGTCGCATTGTCGAAATTTTCGGGCCGGAATCCTCAGGTAAAACGACCCTGACCTTGAGCGCCATTGCACAGGCGCAGAAGCAGGGGGCCGTGTGTGCGTTCGTTGACGCGGAGCACGCGCTCGACCCCATTTACGCCGCCAAGCTTGGCGTCAATGTCGATGATCTGCTGGTGTCACAGCCGGATACCGGTGAGCAGGCGCTGGAAATCACCGACATGCTGGTACGTTCGAATGCAGTCGACGTCATCGTTGTCGACTCGGTTGCTGCACTGGTGCCACGTGCGGAAATCGAAGGCGAAATGGGTGACAGCCATGTCGGTCTGCAAGCCCGCTTGATGTCGCAGGCACTTCGCAAAATTACCGGTAGCGTCAAGCAGGCCAACTGTCTGGTTATTTTTATCAACCAGATCCGTATGAAAATCGGCGTCATGTTTGGCAACCCGGAAACCACGACGGGTGGTAATGCCCTCAAATTCTATGCTTCCGTACGTCTCGACATTCGACGGACGGGTTCGGTGAAGCAGGGTGAAGAAGTCGTGGGCAGCGAAACCCGCGTAAAAGTCGTGAAGAACAAAGTGGCGCCTCCCTTCAGACAGGCCGACTTCCAGATCATGTACGGCAAGGGCATCTACCGTGAAGGGGAGATTCTGGATCTGGGCGTAACCTGTGGCGTTTTGGAGAAGTCCGGAGCCTGGTATGCCTACCGTGGCGACAAAATCGGTCAAGGCAAGGCCAATGCTGCCAAGTTCCTGGAAGACAAGCCCGAGATTTCCCGCGATATTGAACAGCAGATTCGGGCGCATCAAATGGCCGCTGCGGGTGTGAAAGCACCGGAAAGTGAGCTCGAAGAAGTCGAATAATTCTTTTCAGTACGGTCCGGGAGCTTTGCGTGCTTCCGGATCCCCTCTCTGCTACTGCCTCGCCTCCCTCGTACTTGTCTCCTCACGGATGTCAAGCATCCAGTGTCCGTGCCTCGCTCCTGGCATCGGTCCTTCGCGTTATGTTCCTGCTACGGTCATGTTGTCGATTTGGTGGATTGCCAAACAATGTTTTCTGTCGTGATCTGTAAGGAAATTCCCGCATTTTTGGCAGCTGACGAAGGTTATACCCACTTGTGGTGTGCTTAATGCGGGAGGCGTTTGACCCATGTCAACATGATCCTGGAACAGGTTGATCAGAATGCCATGGTACTAAGGAGTACTGCTCCAATGGCTAAAGTGATTTCATTCCCCGGGATTCGAGAAGGTAGTTCAGTGATGCAGAGTATGCCGAAATTGCAACAGGGGCAGGTTCTGTGGGACGAGGCATTCATCAAGCAACATGATGTCGCCGGTCCCCGCTATACCTCGTATCCGACTGCGCTGCAGTTTCATGAGGAATTCACTGTTGCTGACTACGAACGCGCCATTCAGCAAAGCAATGAAAGTCGACGTCCGCTTTCCTTGTATTTGCATCTGCCTTTTTGCCAGTCGCTTTGTCATTACTGTGCATGCAACAAGGTCGTTACCCAGAATCGGGAACGTATGCGTGCCTACCTGGATCATTTGATACAAGAAATTCGCCTGGTTTCTGCGATGGTGGGCAAAAATCGTCCAATCGTGCAAATGCACTGGGGCGGTGGTACCCCTACCTATTTTGATGACTCTGAGCTTACCGAGTTGATGTATCACCTCGGGCGACACTTCAATATTGCGACGGGTGATCGGGCAGAGCTTTCTGTTGAAATTGATCCTCGTACCGTCAATGCTGAGCGGCTCGGTCTTCTGCGTGGATTGGGCTTTAATCGGGTGAGCTTTGGCGTTCAGGATTTCGACATTGAAGTACAACGCGGGATCAACCGTATCCAGTCATTCGAGATGGTGAGTGATCTGGTTGCATCGGCGCGCTCCTATAAATTCAAATCCATCAATCTCGATCTGATTTATGGCTTGCCGTACCAGAGTGTGGGAAGTGTCGCAAAAACGGTAGATGCCGTTATCAAGCTGGCGCCTGATCGCATTTCACTCTTTAATTACGCGCACTTGCCTGCCCGTTTCAAGGCGCAGGGCTTGCTCGATGAGGCTGCGCTGCCACCGCCTGATGAAAAGCTGAAGATCCTGTGTGCGTCTGCCAGCCGACTAATGAGCGCGGGCTATGTGCATATTGGCATGGATCACTTTGCCAAGCCCGACGACGAGTTGGCTGTCGCTTACGCAGAAGGGGAGTTGCACCGCAATTTTCAGGGGTATACGACCAACAAGACAGCCGATTTGCTTGGCTTGGGCGTTTCCTCGATCAGTCAGATTGGCGATGCCTATTGCCAGAATTCGCGTTCTATCAGTGAATACCAGGAATCACTGGATGAGGGGCACTTGCCTGTCATTGCGGGGATCCGTTTAACGGGCGAGGATGCAATCCGTCGCGATATCATCATGTCATTGATTTGCCAAAACATTTTGCAGCCCGCAGCAGTGGGGGTGAAATATGGAATTGATTTTGATACTCATTTCGCAGGGGAGTCTGCGTTGCTGAAACAATACGTCAATGAGGATTTGTTGGCATTTGATGGCGACACCTACTCAGTAACGCCGCGAGGGCGACTGGTTGTTCGCAAGATATGCATGGCGTTTGATGCCTATTTACCCGAGCATTTGAAGACCGGAAGACGCTTCTCCAGAGTGCTGTAAGAATTTATTGAGTGCGGTCATTGCAGGGTTACCATTCGAGCAAATCACATGGTAGGATGACCGCACCAAAATATATTCAGTGTTGCACTGAGGTTGCGTATATGACATCTGACCAGGATCACGGCAGAATTCCATCACGAACGCTGAGTGTCTCGTGCCAGGAATGTTCACTTAGCCCCATTTGTCTGCCGGTGGCCGTCAAGGAACAAGAACTCGATCAGCTGGACTCCATCATTCGTCGCAGTCGCCCTCTCCGCAAGGGTGAGCATCTGTTCCGTGCGAGCGACACTTTCCGCTCTATTTATGCAGTGCGTAGCGGCTCCATCAAGACCTACTCTGTAACGGAAGACGGTGAAGAGCAAGTTACCGGTTTCTACCTGCCAGGCGAAATTCTTGGGGTGGACGGAATCTGCAGTAACACCCACACCAACTCCGCCAAGGCGTTGGAGTCAGCAGCGGTCTGTGAAATCCCCTTCGACAAGATGGAACAACTCTCAGTAGCCATTCCGTCGTTGCAGCGGCATTTCTTCCAGCTGATGAGCAAGGAAATCCAGGCTGATCAACAATTGCTCATGCTGCTCAGCAAAAAGAGCGCTGAGGAACGTATTGCTTCCTTGTTGCTCAGTATCGCTGCCCGTAACGGCGCCCGCGGATTGTCTCCGACGCGCTTTCGCCTGGCCATGTCACGCAATGACATAGGTAATTTCCTGGGCTTGGCGGTAGAAACAGTAAGTCGTGTTTTTACCCGCTTGCAGAAGCACGGTCTGTTGCTCGTCGAGGGTAAGGAAGTCGAGATCAAGAACACGCACTCGTTGTGCAGCATCTCTGAAGGTTCGCTGGACGTCAGTGACGAAGCCAAGCTGGCCTGACGGCAGATTGTCATGCATCACGCGAGAAAGGGCACCTATCGGTGCCCTTTCTGCTTTCTGCGGCTCTGTTATCCAACCGGTATGTTTCGTGGCGAGGGCTCCACGGGTGGCGCCATCTTCTGCACGATAACTGTCAGTACGCCGTTCTCATATTTGGCATCCACATTGTTCTCGTTCGCTAGAGGGCCGAGTGTGAAGCGCCGCAGGAATTTTCCATAGCGTCTCTCACGACGTAGCGTCCTGCTCCCATTTTCATTGTTCGACTCTGACTGTGTTTCCGCTTCAATAGTCAGCACACCGTCATGTAATGAAAGTTTGATATCTTCTTTCTTGATGCCTGGGAGCTCGGTGCTGATCGAATAAGCATCTTTGCTTTCGGATATATAGGTCGATGGAATATGGAAATCTGCTTCACTCAGTGTGGGAAATGAAATATCCCCAAAGAAGCGATCGACCAGCGTCTGGAACGAATCCGCAGAAGAAAGTGGGCTTGTATTGCGAACGGCAGGTGAGTTTGATCGTCTCAGTAGTGACATGTTTTGTCCTCCTTTGTTGTCGGTTGACAACGCTAAATATTAGGGGCGCTGGCCGGTTTTCAATTGATGTTCGTCAAAAAAATCGCGTTGGCGTATGCTGGTTAAAGGGAACGGCTGGCGCTTGATATGTGTCAATGTGTCCAGGGTGCTTCTAAGGCAATGTAAAGAAAGACGGTTCATTAATCACGGTAAGGGAATTTGTTATGTCCAAGCATGAATATATTCAAAAGCTTAAGAATCAACTGGATGAGTGGGATTATGAAATTGACCGTCTGGAAGCACGTGCCAAAGATGTGCAGCAGTCGGTCAACGAGAAAGTCAAAGAAAGCGTTGCCGATTTGAAAGTGAAGAGTGAGCAGCTGAAAGGCCGCTTCCTTGAAGTCGAGCATGCAACCGAAGAAGCTGCAGCAGATGTCAAAGATGCTCTGGAAATGGCATGGAATTCCATAAAAATGGGTGTGCTTGCAGTACGCTCGGAGTTCGAAGACGACGAAAAGAAATGAGTTCCTGAATCGGGCTTGCGCACCTCTGAAAGAGAAGTGTAGCGGCTTGGCTATAGGGGGGTGTGGCGGTTGGCGAAGGCTTCGGCTGATTCTTTGACCGATGCCCACTCCCTTTCAATATGCTCGGCGAGAGCGTTGAGAACAGATAACGTCGTGTGTGCTTCTGCGTCTTCCTTGAGTCTCTTTTCCAGGTCAAATGCAATGCTGGCTGTCGATATTGCCCCAATATTGGCGGCGACGCTTTTCAGCGAGTGAGCCAGTTTTAGCGCGTCCGTATATCGGCCAGCGGCTATCGCTGCCTGAATTCGTGCGGGTGTATCCTGATGCTGTCGCAGGGCAAGTCGCAACAGTTTCGCATAACGCCCGACCTTGCCGCCCATCATTTCCAGACCATCAGCGATGCTGAGAGCATTGCCTGGCATCGGCAGATCTTCCTGCATGTCAGTCGGTTCGGCTGCTTTGCTTTCGTTCAGCGCTGCGGGCAGTGCGTTATTCGGGGTGTCCAGACTTGAGTGTGTTTGTGCCCACTGTTTCAACGCATGGGCCAACGTGACGGGCTTCACGGGTTTGGCGATGTAATCCGACATTCCTGCGTTGAGGCATAGCTGACGGTCTTCTGGCATGGCGTTGGCGGTCAGCGCAATAATGGGCAGTTCAGTATGACCGTTACTGCGTATGAGTCGCGTCGCCTGGTAGCCATCCATCTCCGGCATCTGACAATCCATGAAAAGCACGTCGTAGCGAATACGCTCCACGGCTGCAACCGCTTCAAGACCATTTTCAGCGACATCTACACGGCAATTGAGATCGCGTAACATCATGATGGCGATTTCCTGATTGACGTGATCGTCTTCTGCAATCAGTACACGCAATGTGCGGGTCGGCAGCCACTCGAGTTTTGGGGTGATGGCCTGGTGCCTGGTTGACGGAGTGCTGGCTTCGGAAAAAAGTCGAGCGAGACCGTCGTGTAATTCCTGCATCTCGACAGGCTTGGTTATCAAGGACAGATTGCAGGGCGGGAGTGAAGCAACGTTGGGGGCGTCGACAAAACGTGTCATCAGCAGCACGGGAATGCGGGCGAATTCCGGGTCGTCGGCGATCAAAGTGTTCAACAGACTAAGGCCGTTGATCTCACCAAGGTGTAAATCCAGGATCAATAGATCGAATTGGCCTTTTTGCAGAAGGCGGCGTGCATTCTCGCTTTTGGCTGCGACATAGGCCGTCAGTCCGAAATCCTCCAGCCTTTTGTGCATGACGTCGGCGGTAGTGCGGTTGTTGTCGACAATCAATACGCGCTTCTTGCCGAAAGACTTGTTGCGCCAGCCAGCAATCTCCTGTGTCGACGCGATGCCGCAGGGGATCTGGATGACGAATTCGCTGCCAACGCCGACTTTGCTGCTGATGCTCAGTGTGCCATCCATGGCATCAATGATTTGTTTGCAAAGCGCCAGCCCCAAACCGGTTCCACCGTATTTTCGCGTGGTGGTGGAATCGGCTTGCGTAAAGGGTTGGAACAATTTCTTTTGTGCGGTACGGCTGATGCCAATTCCCGTATCGCGTACCCGCAGTTCAACCCAGGTACGCAGATGGTTTTGCTTCTGCGTGCGGAGCGGGCGGGCATGAACGAAAATTTCGCCTCGTTCCGTGAATTTCACGGCATTGGAAAGCAGGTTGAGCAGCACTTGCTGGATTCTGCCAGGATCGCCCACGAGTTGATCAGGGAGCCCTGAATCCACCATGGCAACGAGTTCAATTTGTTTTGCCTGGGCGCGTTCGGCAAAAACCCTGACCGTTTGCTCGACAGCAAGATGCAAATTGAAGGGGATGCGTTCCAGCGCGATTTTGCCAGCGTCAAATTTGGAAAAATCCAGGATATCGTTGATCAGGTTGATCAGTGTCTGGCAGCAGCTTTGAATGGTTTCGAGATAACGGTTTTGCTGTGGATTGAGTGGCGTGTTTTCAAGCAGGGCCACCATGCCGATCACACCATTGAGCGGTGTGCGTATTTCGTGGCTCATGGTGGCAAGAAAGTCGGTTTTCGCCTTGGCGGCGGTTTCTGCGGATTCCTTGGCAGTCCGCAGGGTGGTTTCAATATGCCGTTGGTTTTCGATCTGCTCGCTGACAAACTGGGCGACAGCCAGCAGATTCTGGTCTGCAGGTTCATCGTTATCGAGATTGACGTTGAGGGCCTTGAGACTCTGGTTCAGTCGGCTCAAGACCAGCTGGTGGGTTTCACTTTCCTGCGTGAGTTGTTGGTTGAGGGTGCGAAGCTCTTCGGCGCTGCGTGTCATGTGCTGCTCGAGCAGCACCAGATCGCTCTGGAATTCGTGATAGGTGGAATCCACGATATCGAGAAAACGCTCAATCTCAGGCAGTTTCCTGATGTTGTCAGGGAGCGTGGCAGCTATCTGTTCTGCGAGCAGTGGGTGCAGGCGCATGCGGAAAGTCTGAGTTGAGTGGGTGAGCGTGTTCTGGGCGGCCCAGACTGGTTGCAGGGGGCGCACTATGCGGAAAGTATAGCGTTATGAATGGGTAATGCCTGCCACCGAGGCAGAGAATCTTGTCTCCCTCAGTGGCGCGCCTGCAGGTGTCTGCAGGCAAATCAGGTGTGTTGAGACAACGCGGTATGTTGAAACAACGCGGTATGTTGAAACAACGCGTTCAGAGAAAATCCGTCTTGATGGTGGTGTCATCCTGCTGGCGTTGCAGCGCCAGCAGGATCAGGCGCGTGATCAATTCCGGATAGGAAATACCGCTGCATTCCCACATTTTCGGATACATGCTGATATTGGTGAAACCGGGCAGCGTATTGATCTCGTTGACGTAAAGATCGCCTGAATCCGTGAGGAAAAAGTCTACACGGGTGAGACCGAAGCATCTCATGGCGGTAAACGTGCGTTTGGCCAGCGCCTGAATCCGGGACAAGGTGACATCGTCGATGCGTGCCGGAATATCTATGCGCGCACCGTTGCTGTCGAGATATTTGGCTTCATAGGAATAGAACTCGTGCGCGGTGACCACTTCGCCAGCGACAGACGCTTCGGGGTGATCGGTTGAGCCCAGTACGCTGCATTCAATTTCGCGGCCTTTGACGAAGCGTTCAATGATGACCTTGCGATCATACTGTAGGGCGTCCTGCAGGGCGGCATCGAAATCCTCGGCCCGCTTGACCTTGTGCACGCCAATGCTGGAACCGGCGTTGGCGGGTTTGATAAACATCGGCAAACCGAGCCTGGCTTCGCAGCTGGCGAAATCGACCGGTTGGCTGCGCGTGACCAGCACGTAATCGGTATTGGGAATACCTGCCTGTATGAACAGTCGCTTCATGATGTCCTTGTCCATGCCAGCGGCGGAACTGAGCACATCGCAGCCCACGTAAGGCAGGTTGAGCATTTTGAACAAGCCCTGGATGCAGCCATCCTCGCCATAGGTACCATGGAGGATGGGAAAGGCGACATCGACGGCAATGTCGTTGGCACCAGCATTGAAAGTGGCGCGGCCGTTACGTGGGCCGAAAAAAACCGCCTGCGCTCCCGCCGGTGGCTGCGTGGAAGAGATGGCGTCGACTCCCTGCAATTGCTCGATACCGGCAAAGTGGTACCAGTCGCCTTGTTTGCTGATGCCCAGCAGATGTGGCGTGAATCGGGTCTTGTCCAACGCCTCGACAACATTGCGGGCAGAGCGAATCGAGACTTCATGCTCTGCGGATCTCCCGCCGAAAATGAGGGCGACATTGATGCGTGAATTCATGGGGGTGCCTTGCTGCTGGTACGGAGACGAAAGATCGGAAAACGTGACGGACTTCATGATAGCACTGGCGAATTGGCAGTTAAACAGCTGAAATTAAAGCTGTTTTGATGGGGCATGCCAGAGGCGTGCAGGGCGGTATTTCCAGTGGGGACAGTACGTGTCCATTTGTATCAAAAACAGGTATGATCTCGAGTTCTCACCGGTACTTCAGGGCATATTGATTCGTGAACACAACCCAAACCCAGACCAATGACGAGGATGAGGTCAAGCAGCGTATCCTCGAAACGGCATTGCAACTTTTCACCGATTACGGGCTGCGGCGAACCACCATGGAAGATGTGGCATCGCGGTGTGGAATCGGGCGCGCCACGCTCTATCGCCGTTTCCGCGACAAGGACCAGTTGTTTCAGGCAGTCATTTTTCAGGAGATGCAACGCAATCTGGCGATCATCGATGCCAGCGTGCGTTCCCAGCCCACGGCACTGGAAGGCTTGATTGAAGCGTTCGTGCAGGCGGCGCATCTCACCTACCGCAACCCCTTGTTGTCGCGTCTGCTCGATTCAGAGCCGGAAACCGTGTTGCCGTATCTCACGCGCCAGATGGGCGTGTCGATGGAATTCGCCAATCAATTCCTGACCCAGCACATCCAGTCGGCGCAAAGTCGGGGTGGACTCAATGCGCGTCCGCCGGCCTTGCTGGCCGAGTTGGTCTTGCGTCTGGTGCAGTCGCTGATCCTGAGTCCGTCGGAAAACGTCGACCCGGGCAGCCCGGAAAGCCTGCGTGACTTTGCCAATGTGTGCTTGCGACCCGTGCTTGCGCCCTGAGGATTCACACGATCCGGGCGTCCGACGGAACGGTAACAAATGTAAACAGTAAAACGTCCTGTAAGGCTATTGCTTTTGGAGACAGCAAGACATATTTTGTTGTTTGTCTCTTTGCAATGAATACAGGATGGTACGCATGGCGGTTGTTAACCCCTCTTCGGTCGCAGAACCGTGGCTGGAAACCTACACGCTGCTGGGTAAGGACTGGCATCAGCTACCCGTGGTAGCGGAGCAGACGCTGGCGGATCTGGTGCGCTCGCATGCGGGACAGTGGCCGGAGCAGGCGGCGCTGGTCTATCTCGGCGCCACCACATCATGGCGTCAGCTGGATGCACTGGCCGATCGTTTTGCGCAGGGGCTTCTGAACGCCGGTTGCAAGGCCGGCGATGTGCTGGCCGTCAATCTTCCGAACCTGCCGCAATATGTGGTGGCATTTATCGGTGCCGCGCGTGTCGGCGTGATCATCACGAGTATTTCCCCGTTGTCGACACCGGCAGAAATCATTCATCAGGCGAATGATGCG
>JBPOHS010000053.1:0-20491 GCA_052035295.1 Pseudomonadota bacterium | reverse complement strand
AAGGCGCCGGTAGCCGCCAGAGCGCCGGCCGCAAACAGCAGCGAGTCGCCGGGCAGAAAAGGCGTTACCACCAAGCCTGTTTCGCAAAAAACAATCAGGAACAGAATGGCATAGAGCCAGGTGCCGTAATCGCGAGCCAGTTCGAACAGGTGGTGATCAATGTGGAGGATAAAATCTATAAGAGGCACGATAGTCGTCTCATGACAGCAATGGTCGCTGCATTCTAAAGACTGTCGTGCCTGAAGGCGAGGCCGCCTTGTGCGGGAAAACTGCTTCTACGGTAAAAGCTACTGCTGTGGCACGATTCTCAGCTTGCCGCGCCCGACCACGATGTCCACAGGCATGTTGGCGAGCAAGCGCTGGCGAGGGTCGCTTTCGTCCAGACGGTAAATGGGGGTGTCTTCGAGTACTTTGGCGAGTGTCGCCAGCACCATGTCGGCGACCGGCTTGATCTGTTGCTGGGCGTTACCTTGCAGGTAAGGGGAGGTCATTTTGCTGTCGACCAGCCGCAGGCGCTTGATGTAGACCGCCTTGTCCTTGCCGGAGTAGACGGGCGCCCCCTCGATTTTCAGATCCATGTCGACCGGAATTTTGGCGATGACCGCGTTCAGTGCCGCCTGGCCTTGTACATCCAGCACAATGACATCGCGATCATCCGGGCCAAGGTCGATGCTGGCGTTATGCAGTTCAACGCTCAGCGGAGACCCCGACCGGGCCTGTTGACGGTCGAAGTCCTTGACGGCCTTGGCCAGATACTGCTCGAGTTCGGCCTCATCAACCTCATAGGTCGCCAGGGTGGTACAGCCCACGTTGAACAGTGCCAGCCCTGCCAAGATGAGAATTCTGATGAGCGAAATCCGGTACGACATAATGACTCCCCGTTTAGAACAACTGCGTATAGGCCCGACAGTGTACTGTAATCTGCGCTGAATCGCGGCTGAAGACATCGCCGATCACGGCCAGCATCGCGAACCCGGCAGCCACCAATGGTGCAGCCTGCGCCAGCGTGATCCCGCCAATCGCTACCGCTGGAACCGGCAGTGAGGGTAGAGCAGGAGCAATGTCGTCCAATCGAGCCGGCTGTGCATCAGGTTTGGTGCCCGAAGCGAAGAAACGCCCGAAGGCAACATAGTCGGCGCCATCAGCAATTGCTTGCCGGGCCAGCGCGGTATCGCCGTGGCAGGTGGCACCGACGATGCGATCTGGCCCCAGTTGTTCACGGGCAACAATGACTGGCGTATCTTCCAGTCCGACGTGCACTCCATCGGCGTCGCAGGCAAGGGCCAGCGGTACGTCGTCGTTGATAATCAGAAGGGCCTGGTGAGCATGGCAAAGGTCTCTCAACGCCAGCGCTTCCTGCAGGCGCCGTTGTGAGTCCTGTGACTTGTCTCGATATTGCACGATGCGCGCACCACCTTCCAGGGCTGCAGCGACTTTGGCTTCCAGTTGTTCGGATGGCGTCAATACGGGATCCGTGATGACGTACAGCCCACGCAGCCCAGTCTTCATGCCTTCCACCCGCGACGCTTCTCCCGCAACCAGAAAAAACGCTCAGGTAGTGCCTGTCCGGCCCCCGGTGTGCTGGCAAGCTGCAAGGTTTTCCAGGTGTAGGACTGGGCTTCTGCACAGGCCTCCACGACCGGACGACCGTGAGCCAGCAGCCCGGCGCAGGCCGATGCCAGCGTGCAACCTGAACCATGATATTCCCCTGGGAGCCGTTGCCAGTGTTGTTCGTCCACGCACCTTCCCTGTTGCCAAAGGCGGTTGCTCACCTGCGCTCCGTTTTCATGTCCTCCCGTCAACAGGGCAGAGACCCGGCCGATGCGGCTCAGGCGCATGCCGCATTCGTCGAGATTTCCGGCAGAGGGACACAATAGGCGGGCTTCCAGTGAGTTGGGGGTGACGAGCGTGACACGTGGGAGCAGTTCTTCGGTGATTCTGGCGGCAAGCGCTCCCTTTGATAGCGATCCGCCTCCACCGGCAGCCAGCACCGGATCCAACACGACCGGCAGCTGTGGCCACGCATGTAGCAGGGCGGCAATGGCCCGGACGTTTTCCTCGCTGCCAATCATGCCGATCTTGATGGCGGCGATCGGCAGATCATTCAACACTGCTTCTGCCTGTGCCATCAACAGTGAGGCGGGCGTCGGCACAAAGGTGGTGACGTTGCGGGTGTCCTGCACCGTCAGCGCGGTTACTACCGTCGCAGCGCGACACCCCATGCTGGCGACGGCTTCGATATCTGCCTGGATCCCGGCGCCGCCAGTGGGATCGTGACCTGCGATGACAAGAACAAACGGGCCTGACATTTGACGCGCTCCAGAACGCTCCCTGCTGAAAATGCTTGCAAAGATAACTGTTTATGCGCGCTCGGGCTATTGTTTTGACGGAGTGGCTGTGGCGGGCAGGTCGTTGGCACAGAAGGGCATTTTCACTCAAACAGCTAAACTCTTTGGGGGTTTACGGCGCTTGCCATATAATTTGCGCGCCCAAAAACAAAAACACCAAGCAGATCGGGCTGATCCCGTCATTCGCGCCGGTCTGTCGCCCCTATGGGCCCGTATGAGGTAAGTTCCTGATGTCTCCAGAGCGGATGTTTTCCACGGCCATCAATCCCCGCTTTTGCGATACCGATGCGCTGGGCCATATCAACAACACCGTCCTTCCTGTCTGGTTTCTCGAAGGCCGCGAAGGCATTCTTCGTATCTTCAACCCCAACCTGAAAACCGAAGACGTCAGTCTGGTGCTCGCGAAGATCGAGATAGAGTACCTCGGTGAAATCTTCTTCGGTCGTCCGGTCGACATCCGCACCTTCGTTTTGCGCATTGGCACCTCGTCCATCCTGGTCGGTCAGGAGGCCTGGCAAGACAACCAGCTGCGCTCCACGGCCACGGCGACCATGGTCAATTTCGACAAGCACACCCGCAAATCCATCCCGATCCCGGCCGAGATTCGCAAGCGGCTTGCCCCTTATCTGCTTGAGCCCGAGGCCTGACATCCCGTCGTTGACACCCCCTCTCCCGTGTAAACACTCCTGCTGCATTGTGCGCAGGAGAACCGTGTTGACGCCTCCAGCCATTTACAAAACGCTACAAACATCCTAAATGTGGATATGTACAAAGGCTTTTGCGCACTGGTATATATCGTGTTGCGGCCTGAGTGCCCTTGTCCTGACTGTTGACGATAATAAAAGCAGTGGATCTCTTTAGTAGTGTTCCGTAGTAGTTTTTAGGATGTTCGGGGGTAGTAGATGAAGCGCGCACTGAAAGCCTGTCTGGCTTCGATGAAACAGGCCGAGAATTACAAGGCCTGGAGTGATGCAGCCAAGGAGTACGATCGTCTTTCCGGTAACGATGAGTGGAAAGAAGACGATGCGTCCCCGCATTACGACTACAAGATGATCCGTCTGCGCCTCAATGAGTTGCGCGCAGCGCGTGAGCGGGGCGATGCCCTGCAAACCGTTTTCTACATCAATGAAGGTCTGCACGGAAACCTGGGGCGTATTGCCAACCCGGCCCTGTACGATCGCTGCTTCTTCGGTACCAAGGCGCTCATCAAGGATTACCTTGATGAAGTGTGCGCCAGCTTGAACTGGCTGGCCGAATACAATCAGCCCAATTTTACCTTTGCGCAGAAACTTGAGTTCTTTGAGCGTACAACAGCCGCGTTCGGCCAGTCTGCGCTCATGTTGAGTGGCGGCGCTGCGCTCGGTTTGTTCCATATGGGTGTGCTGAAAGCCATGTGGGACGCCAATCTGCTGCCCAAGGTGGTTTCAGGCTCCAGTGCCGGTTCCATCATGGCATCGGTGTTGGGTACCCATACCGACGAGGAACTCAAGAGCATTTTTGATCCCGAATATCTGTATGTCGAAGCCTTCCGTACCGTCGGCTGGCGCGGCACCCTGAAAGGGCAGGGCATTCTTGACCCGGCCCAGCTTGAACTCTGCCTTGAGCGCAACGTAAAAGATCTCACGTTCGAAGAGGCTTACGAGCGTACAGGTCGCCAGATCAACATCACCGTTTCGCCTGCCGATCCGCACCAGGAATCACGCCTGCTCAACGCCCTGACGTCACCCCACGTATTGATTCGCAAGGCGTCGCTGGCGTCCTGCGCCATTCCGTATGTGTATCCACCAGTGATGTTGTGGGCCAAAAACATGTACGGCGAGAAGGTGCCTTACATTCCTTCGCGTCAGTGGGTCGATGGCTCGATCAAGAACGATTTGCCATTCCTGCGATTGGCTCGCCTTTATGGTGTGAACCATACCATCGTCAGTCAGACCAACCCGCATATCGTGCCTTTCCTGGCGCGCAAAGAGCGTGAGCGCACCATTGGCACCTACCTGATGGACATGCTCACGGCCAATGCCCGTTATAACGTGGCGCAGTTGCTTGATTACACCAAGAACCGCATTCAGAACCAGAGTGTGGCGCTGCTGTTCGACAAGGCTCAATCCGTGGTGTCACAGCGTTATGTCGGTGATATCAATATCGTGCCGCCGCGTCAGCCCGGCAATGTGTTCCGTGTGGTCAGCAATGCGACGCCAGCCGATGTGGCCGAGTTCATTCGCCTTGGCGAAGAAAGCACATGGCCGAGGCTTGAGCTGATTCGCAACAGCACCTGTATCAGCCACACGGTTACCCGTTGCCTTGAACGCCTGAAACTTGAGGAAAGCCGCGAGTTGCAAGCCTTCCAGGCGCAACGCTTCAGCGCGTAAGCGTTTACGAAATAAAAAGGGCAGCAACGCTGCCCTTTTTTGTGCGCGTTATCTTTGTCTCAGGGCGTATCGGTGTGCCGCAGATTGCTCACGTGATTGCGCTCCCATGTCCATGCGCCGTCTTCCAGCAGCTCCACGACCACATCGTAACAATCCAGGTGTTCATACTTCCCGAGATTGATATAGGTAATGCCGGATTCCTTCAGCAAGGTCATGACATCCGCCAGACGCTCATCAGACAGTACCGATCTCAGGCGCAGCAGAAAGGCGAATTTGGGCTCCATCAGCAGCACTCGTGCAACACCTACCAGTTTCTGTTCGCCGATTGAAATGAAGGTATTCCATTCCGTGTGCGCTTGATCCAATCCTCCGGCCGTTTCAATGATGTGTTCCATGCAAAGTCGACGAAGCAGCAGCCGTATTTTTTCATCGCCAGTTGAATCTATCTTGCACGGATCCAGTAACGCCTGACGTAATGTGCCGGGGGCCATGTAGGGTTTTTCTGGGAGGAAAGCAATATCATCCAGGGGAGGGCGGTAGAGCTTTCCCGTGCTGTGATTTTCAATACAAGAGGTGGCATTGAACAAGCGTTGCAGAGCCTGTTTGTTCTTGGCGCAAATCAACACGCGCGTACCCAGCGGAATCGTGATGTTGAAATCATGCAGCAAAGGCGGATCGTCTTCCTTGGCGAGCAGCGTCACATTTTCATAGGTGATGCGCGCTCCATCTTCTATCACTTCAATGGTGGTGGTTTCATGGTGGCGAGCTTTTTCGCTGGCCTCTGAGAGCGCATGCAGTCGCGTAAGTACAGCAGCAAAGCTGGAGATAGAGGGGAACTGGGAAACCACCAGTGAAAAAGCATTGACCAGAATGGTGAACGCCAGCGCCGATTGAGAAATAACTCCGAACTCGGCATCGCCATCAATAAAAAACGGTGCGACCAACAAAGCCGGAATAATCTGGATCAGGTAATTGTAGTTGCCGGTGAAAAACGCCAGGTTGCGGTTAACGGCAATCATGCGGCGGGCATTGCAGGCAAGTGCATCCAGGCCGCTGTTCAGACGTCGCAAAAAATTCGCTTCCTGACGCATCAGTGCGATCGGTTCAGCGTGCGCCCGGATATGTAGCAGTTCGCTACGGAAATCGGCTTCCTTGTCGACCTGTTTCGAGTTGAGCGCAATGAGGGGACGCCCCAACCATATGGTGAAAAGAGAGCCCAGCACGGCATACACGAAAGACATTCCCAGCAGCATCGGGCTGATCGCCCAAAGTACACCGGCAAACGCAAAGATGGCCAGCAAGCTGTTGACCAGCATCAAAATGAAAGACAGCGCTGACTGGGTCAACGCTCGGATATCTTCCGAAATGCGTTGATCAGGATGTTGCACGTCCTGGGTGATTTCGATGACTTGATAAGCGCGGTCGGACATGTACTGTTTGAGTGTCTTTTCCGTCAGCCAGACTCTCCAGAGCAGGCCAAGGTGTTCTTCGCAATAACGGCAAAAGGCACCGGCTACCGTTGAAACCACAAAGAGCCCGATCATTTCCAGCGCATGCCGCATGAACAGGTCCATGTCCCGCTGCTCGATGGCTGTCATGAAATCGCGGCTGACATAGCTGATAAGTACATTAAAGGCGTTAATGCTGATGAGTAGCACCAACAACGTCAGAAACAGTCCCTTGGCCTTGTAACCCACCGCGGAATTGATGAAGCTGAGCAGCATTCGCGTCGAACGCAACAAAATCGTTCGCCGCGTGAGCGAGGATGTTGGAGCTTGATCGGAATTCGCTGGTTGGGTCTGCATGAGTCGTTACGGGGCGGGGGATGTCCACGAAAGTCTATAGCAGCTGTGACCGCCAGTATAGGCGCAGATCAAGCCCGCGACCGGTTGCCGACAAAAAGGCCCATCACTCGACAATATTGAGAATGACCGCCCATTGTTCGTCGCTGACGGGCAAGATGGAAAGCCTGTTGCCACGTTTGACCAATTGCATATCCTGCAGCCCGGGATGCGCCTTGATGGCAGCGAGGGTTGCCGTTTGCCGCAGGTGCTTTTCGTACACCACTTTGACCGTGATCCATCGTGGTGCATCCATCTTGGCGCCGGGATCGTAGTATTTGCTTTCGGGATTGAATTGCATGGGGTCGACGACGCCGGCTTCGACGACGCGGGCAATGCCGACAACCCCGGGCGTTTCACAGTTGCTGTGATAGATGAAAACACGGTCGTCGACCTTTACCTGGTCTCGAAGCATGTTGCGCGCCTGGTAGTTGCGTACGCCATCCCAGATTTCACCTTGGGTGCCGCGCTTTTTCAGGTCATCAATGCTGAACGCATCCGGTTCGGTTTTGAATAGCCAGTAGGACATGCTTGTTTCCTGTTGTTACGATGACGGCCTCTTGAAATGCAGCTGCCATTGCATTTTTAATGGCCCACGCAATCGCATTTGTAAATTTGTTGAAATGCGACTAATGTGTTATTACTTGATTCGTCTCGTTTTCCTGTTTCTTTCAACTATCCCTCATCGCCATCTTTTCGACAAGTCCTTACTGGGTGACGCTGTCGGATCCGGCGAGTATTCAGTCAATCTTTAAATCAACCTTCAGTAGCGAAATAAATGCTTCAGCAATTAAAACCTGAGATCAATTTCTGTAGTTGTGGATGTGAAGCGCGCCTGGTCAAACACGGCTTTGAAGAAGGAAACCGTGGCAAGCCGAAATATCTGGTGGCCTGTCTTGATGAAGTCTGCGGCAAACAAGGCAAGGAAAGCGGTTATCCCTGGCAGGCGATTCTCGAGTGGAATGCCGGTGTTGAATCAGAATTCCCCGATGATTTTCCTGTTCCTTTTCTCAATGCGACAGGCCTCAGCTTTGACGAAATCCAGCAGATGCTGGCTCGCAAGCGCCACGATTGTGAAGAGCAAATCCAGAAGCTCAAAAACGCCAATAATAATGGTGCAGCCACACAAGAAAAGCTGAAAACACTTCGCCTCCAGCTGGATTGGCTCCGTTATGGGCAAAGCTGGGTCGAGCGTCTCATGGCGCAGGCGCGCCCACGGCTCAAAACAGCATCCATGGTTGAGTAGTGATCATTTTGTCACGCCTTGTTCCCGGTTGTTCGGGCAAGGCGTTGTCATGCGTGCCCCCGAAATTTGCTGATGCCTTCAGGCACGAAAATCATCGTATGCGTGAAACAATTATGGAGGCTTTGCTGGGGTGTGATCCGGGCATCGAGCGTTGTTGCGCAGGGGAGTGCACTCGGTAGCTCGAACGACGGGCGTTCGCGATGCGATTTCTGCGAGTTTGAGGTGGTGGTGGGATGAATCGAAGAGAGGCAGATATGGCCTCAAAAGAATGGTCGGAGTGAGAGGATTCGAACCTCCGGCCCCTGCTTCCCGAAAGCAGTGCTCTACCAAGCTGAGCTACACTCCGCGACCGTTGAGCCGGGGATTATATTTTCCACCGCTCCCGGATACAACCTTGTTTCACCTTTTTGTCCAGCTTTTTGTCCAAAAATCAGTGGTCTCTGTGGATGGCGAGATCTGCCAGCGCCAATAGTGCGTCCTTGTGCAGCGAGGCTGGAATGATGTCTAGCTGATCCTTGGCTTCCTGCACTTTCTCACGTGCCCTTCTCAAGGTGTACTCGAGCGCTCCACACTCCTGAACGGTCGCCACAATTTCCTGCAGGTGATCCAGGCCGCCGTGACGAATGGCATCCTTGATGACCTGCGCTTTTGCCGGCTCGGCATGGCGAATGGCATGAATCAGCGGTAGCGTGGGCTTGCCTTCCGCGAGGTCGTCACCGACGTTCTTGCCCATGGTTTCGGCATTGCCCGTGTAATCGAGCACGTCATCAACCAGTTGGAAGGCGCTCCCGACAGCGGCAGCGTAATTGGCAAGCGCCAGCTCCTGGGCTTCGGTGGGGCCGGCCAGCACGGCGCCTGACTGGGCAGAAGCCTCGAACATTTTTGCTGTCTTGTAATGAATGACGCGGAAGTAGCTGTCTTCGCTGGTTTCCGGGTTGCGACAGTTCACCAGCTGCAGAACCTCGCCCTCGGCGATCAGGTTGGTCGCATCAGAGAGAATCTGCAGGATTTTCATGCTGCCCACGCCAACGACCATCTGAAATGCGCGTGAAATCAGGAAGTCGCCAACCAGAACGCTGGGCGCATTGCCCCATACGGAATTGACGGTGGCACGACCACGACGCAAATTGGATGCATCCACGACGTCGTCATGCAGCAAGGTTGCGGTATGCAGGAACTCCACGACCGCGGCGATGGTGAGGTGCTGGGTACCGGTGTAGCCCAGGGCGCGGGCAGCCAGCAGGCAGACCAGCGGACGTAGACGTTTGCCTCCACTATCTATAATGTAGCGCCCGACCTGCTCGATGAATGGCACTTGGGTGTGCATTTGACGCACGATCAAGTCGTTGACAGCTTTGAAGTCGGCATCTACAACAGAGTAGATAGCTTTGAAATCCATGTGCGCTTAGAACCTGCAAGCCAGACGAGTGGGAAAACCAAGCGCCAAGGATGTGGCAGGGATAACACCGTGTCAAGGCTAACAAATTGTCCGCGCCTCTGCCTGCGTGCTTGCAGGCTTCTGTTGATTCCCGTACAATTACGGCCCCTATGGCTCGTCGCGCGCGAATTGCGACTTTTGCTTTTTGTGGGCAGCGTTTTCAGACACGCCGCCAGGCAGCGCCGGGCAGGTTGAACAAATTTAGTCGGTTGGGGCAGTCGCCTCACAGTTTCCAAGATTGGAGTCAGCACAATGTACGCGGTTATTCAAAGCGGTGGCAAACAATACAGAGTGGCTGAAGGCGAACTGCTCAAGCTTGAATTGATCGATGCCGAACCCGGCAGCACGATTGAATTCGAAAAGGTATTGATGGTAGCCAACGGCGATAGCGTTACGGTAGGTGCCCCCCTGGTAGCAGGTGGCAAGGTGTCTGCTGAAATCGTTACTCACGGTCGTCATGACAAAATCACCATCATCAAGTTCCGCCGCCGCAAGCATCACCGCAAGCAGGCTGGCCATCGTCAGTGGTTTACCCAGGTTAAAATCACCGGCATCAGCGCCTAACAGTTCACGGATTTTTTTGGAGGCTAGACAATGGCACATAAGAAGGCCGCGGGCAGTTCCCGCAACGGTCGCGACTCAGAAAGTAAACGCCTTGGCGTGAAGCGCTTTGGCGGCCAGCTCATCAAGGCCGGCAATATCATCGTTCGTCAGCGTGGAACCGAGTTCCACCCGGGTGCCAACGTTGGTATGGGCCGTGATCACACCTTGTTCGCCAAGGTTGAAGGTCAGGTCAAATTCGAAGTGAAAGGCCCTTTCAATCGTCGCATCATCTCTATCGTTCCTGCGGCGTAAGCGCTTCACTTTCAGTTGCTTGAAACGCTTTCAATGGTTTCATTTCAAGAGGCCCCACTCGCGTGGGGCCTTTTGTTTATGTTGGTATTCAGGTTTTTCCTGGTCGATTCCGGTTCGAGAGTGCAGGCAGTGCTTGTCATGCGGTGGAATCGCCGATACCTTTTTGTTGTAAGTTGATGTTGGTGTCCCGGAGGCGCAGACATGAAATTTGTGGATGAGGCCAAAATCAGGGTCGAAGCCGGCGATGGCGGAAATGGATGCCTGAGCTTCCGGCGTGAAAAATTTGTGCCGTTGGGTGGTCCTGATGGTGGTAATGGCGGTGGTGGCGGCAGTGTCGTCATCGAGGCGGACGTCAATTTGAATACCTTGGTCGATTATCGATTCGAGCGTATTTTCAGGGCTGAACGCGGCGAAAATGGTTCCGGCAAGAACTGCACGGGCGGTGCGGGTGAGGATGTTGTCTTGCGCGTGCCCGTGGGCACCACGGTAATCGATGAAGATACCGAGGAAGTGTTGGGTGATCTCACCGAAATTGGCCAGCAATTGTTGGTGGCCAAGGGTGGTCGGGGCGGATTGGGAAACACCTGTTTCAAATCCAGCCGCAACCGGTCCCCACGGCATACGACGCCGGGAACACCGGGTGAACGCCGAAATCTTCGGTTTGAGTTGAAAGTACTGGCAGATGTCGGTTTGTTGGGTATGCCTAACGCCGGTAAATCAAGCTTGATACGTGCGGTTTCAGCCGCCAAGCCAAAGGTGGCGGATTATCCGTTTACGACGTTGGTGCCCAACTTGGGTGTGGTCAAGGTCGACAAGCTGCGCAGCTTTGTCATGGCTGATATTCCAGGGTTGATTGAGGGGGCTGCAGAAGGCGCAGGTCTTGGCATTCGCTTTCTCAAGCATTTGGCGCGCACGCGACTGCTGTTGCATGTGGTGGACATTGCTCCGTGGGATGGCAGTGATCCTGCTGACAACGTCAACAAGATTGTTGAAGAATTGCGCCGTTTCAGTCCGGCGTTATCCGAACGTGACCGCTGGCTGGTGCTCAACAAGATCGATTTGTTGCCAGAAGAGGAAGCGGATGAGCGTTGTAACGCCATTGTTGAATCACTGCAGTGGCAGGGTCCAATGTTCCGCATTTCTGCATCTGAGCGGATTGGAACGGAGCGTTTGGTGCAAGCGATCATGGTTTACATCGAAGAGATGAATGAGCGTATTGCCAATGATGCGGAATTCGCCGAGAAGGAATTCGCTGCCCGTGCCCGCCTCGAAGAGGAGGCGCGAGAGAAAGTGCGTGAATTGGCAGCGCGTCGTCGTGAAGATGTTGATGAGGATGACTTCGACGACGAAGATGATGACCATGATGTAGAGATTATTTACGCCCGCTGAGAGTTATGACCAGAAAAACTGCGGTTTCACAACGTTCGGACCTGGTGGCCTGTCGCCGCTGGGTTATCAAGATAGGCAGTGCGCTGCTGACGGCAAATGGCCGAGGGCTTGACCAGGAAGCCATTGCTGATTGGGTCGCTCAGATGGCCTGGTTGCGTCAGCAAGGCATAGAGGTCGTATTGGTGTCTTCCGGCGCGGTGGCAGAGGGCATGAGCCGCCTTGGCTGGAAGCAGCGACCGAAGGCTATTCATGACTTGCAGGCCGCAGCGGCCATCGGGCAGATGGGGCTGGTGCAGACGTGGGAATCTTCCTTTCAGCAGCACCAGCTGCAAACCGCTCAAATTCTGGTCACCCACGATGATTTGTCCGATCGCAAGCGCTATCTCAATAGTCGGAGCACCTTGCTGACCCTGTTGCGTCTGGGCGTCATTCCCGTGGTGAATGAAAACGATACAGTCGTCACCGATGAAATCCGGTTTGGTGACAATGACACGCTGGGTGCGTTGGTGGCGAATCTGGTCGAGGCTGAAGTGTTGGTGATTCTGACGGATCAATTGGGCATGTTTGACAAGGATCCGCGTGAGAATCCTGATGCGAAGCTGCTAAATGTGGCTCGAGCCGGTGATCCTTCCTTGATGGAAATGGCGAGCGGCAAGTCGGGCTCGCTCGGTCGTGGTGGCATGGCAACGAAAGTGCGTGCGGCGCAGCTGGCGGCGCGCTCCGGGGTTCCAACTGTCATCGTGGGGGGTCGCCAGGAAAAAGTGATTGAGCGCGTTTGCCAGGGTGAGGATATCGGCACCTTGCTGGTTGCGGATCTCGAGTCGTTTACAGCGCGTAAGCAATGGCTGGCCGGGCACCTGCAAATGCGTGGAACAGTGCAGCTGGATGCCGGCGCGGTGAAAGTGCTGCGTGAGAAGGGGGTCAGCTTGTTGCCTGTCGGCGTCTGTGGTGTGACAGGGGATTTCTCCCGTGGAGAGATGATCTCGTGCGTGGGCCCGGAAGGCGAACGTGTGGCTTGTGGTTTGGTCAACTACAGCGCAGAAGAAACCCGCAAGATCATGGGGGCCGCCACCGACACTATCGCTTCAAGGCTGGGTTACATTGATGAAGAAGAGTTGATACATCGCGACAACATGGTGGTGTTTGCCGGGTGAGTTGGCAGGCATTGCTGTGTCGGCGCCGCGATTGTGGGGCGATGAAAAGGGGCTGAAAGGCTCCTTTTTGGTTTTTGGGGTGAGGGTGCCGTTCCAGATGAAAACCGGAGTGTTCCGGGTTCTGCTGGCGTTATCTGTCTGTGGCCGCCCACCAACAGTCAAATTTGGGCAACAAAAAAGGCCGGACAAGCCGGCCTTTTTCAAAGGTAATGGATGCAGGGCAATTAAGCGCTGGCAGCCATTTCCTTGATCTGTGCGCTCAAGCGAGCCTTGTGACGCGCAGCCTTGTTCTTGTGGATAATGCCTTTGTCGGCAATCCGGTCAATAACAGGTTGTGCTTCCACAAATGCTTGTTGTGCGGCAGCCTTGTCGCCAGTTTCGATGGCGGTGATAACTTTCTTGACGTATGTGCGAACCATGGAGCGCAGACCGATATTGTGTCGGCGGCGCTTCTCAGATTGGCGCGCACGTTTTTTAGCTTGCTTTGTATTAGCCAAGGTCCTGCTCCTCGCGAATGATCAGGTGTAAAAACTGCATATGTAAAATCTAGGGACGCGAGATTATTCATGCTTGGGCCTTGGCTGTCAACCGGCAATGCTAAAAAGTCCTCTGGCGGTTTGACGCCTTTGCGGTGGGGGCAAGCTGCCGCCAGCCGCTGATGGTGCGCCTTTGCTGCTGCAGACCCCGGTGCTTTGCGTGCAGGCTTTCCGGTATACTTGCCCGTTTTGGTAGCGGCAGGGTTCCCATGGAAATCATCCGAGGTTTACACAATCTGCAGCGTCTCCCTGGGGATGCCCGGCGGGGCTGTGTCGCGACGGTGGGCAATTTCGACGGGGCCCATCGCGGCCATGCGGCCATTATCCAGCAGTTGAAAGAGCACGGACAACGGTTGGGGCTGCCTGTGTGCGTGATGCTGTTCGAGCCTCAGCCACGCGAGTTTTTTGCGCCTGAATCTGCTCCGGCCCGCCTGATGACCCTGCGCGAAAAGGCCGAGGTGCTAGCTGGTATGGGCGTCGATCGCCTGCTCTGTGTGCGCTTTGATCGTCGTTTCTGTTCGATGAGTGCTGCGGATTTTTGCGAAGAGGTGCTGGTCGAAGGCTTGGGTGTGAAGCATCTCGTGGTAGGTGACGACTTCCGCTTCGGTCACGATCGCAAGGGCGACTTCGCCTTTCTGCAGGCGGCGGGTGAGCGGCTGGGCTTTGGTGTCGAAGAAACCCGCACCTTCGCACTGGATGGTGAGCGGGTCAGCAGCACGCGGGTGCGTGATGCGCTGCAGCAAGGCGACTTCGCGCTTGCCGCGCACTTGCTGGGACGACCCTTCAGTTTCTCGGGAAGGGTGGCGCATGGCGATCGACTGGGGCGTACGTTGGGGGTTCCCACTGCCAATCTGTGGCCCAACCGGGTGAAATCACCCTTGCACGGTGTCTACGCCGTCTGGGTGCGGCTGGAAGACGGGAGTCGTCATGCGGCTGTGGCTAATGTCGGCCCGCGTCCGACAGTGGGTGGTACCCGATGGAGGCTGGAGGCGCATTTGCTCGATTTCAGCGGCGATCTTTACGGTCAGCGCCTGCACGCGGAATTCATCACCAAAGTTCGCGACGAGAAGAAATTTTCCGGTCTGGATGAGCTGAAAGCCAATATCCAGAACGATATCGAGACTGCCCGGCAGCTTTTTGCCCGGTTTTGATCGCTTCCCCGATAACTGTTTTTCCTTTAGACGATTACATTCGAGGCACCATGGCCGATTACAAACACACCCTCAATCTTCCGGACACCGCGTTTTCGATGAAGGCAAATCTGCCACAGAGAGAACCCGAGATGCTCAAGCGTTGGCAAGGCATGGATCTATATTCGCGCATCAATGCCGTGGGTGAAGGGCGGCCACTGTTTGTGCTGCATGATGGCCCTCCCTACGCCAATGGTGATATCCATATCGGTCACGCTGTCAACAAGGTGCTGAAGGACATGATCCTGAAATCCCGCCGCATGGCTGGATTCAATGCACCCTACGTGCCGGGCTGGGATTGTCACGGGCTTCCGATCGAGCACAATGTCGAGAAGAAATTCGGCAAGGCCGGTACCAAATTGTCGGTTGCTGAGTTTCGCCAGAAATGCCGTGAATATGCGATGCAGCAAGTGGAAGGGCAGAAGGCCGATTTCATTCGTCTGGGCGTGATTGGCGATTGGCAAAATCCCTATCTGACGATGGATTACAAGGTTGAAGCCGATATCGTGCGTGCCTTGGGACGCATCATCGACAACGGCCATCTGGTGAAGGGGTTCAAGCCGGTTTACTGGAGCGTGGTCGGAGGTTCGGCGCTCGCCGAAGCCGAAGTGGAATACCAGGAGAAAACATCTACGCAGGTCGACGTGCGCTTCGCGTTCAAGGATCCCGCCCTGCTGGGTGAGCGTTGCGGTGTGACGCTGCCGTCGGATCTGCCTGTATCTGCAGTCATCTGGACTACCACGCCCTGGACTTTGCCTGCCAACCAGGCGGTGGCGCTGGGTGCCGATCTGGAATACAGCCTGGTGCGTCTGGATGCCGGTCAGGGGGATGAGATCCTGTTGTTGGCCACCGATCTGCTCGCCAGTGTGCTTGAGCGTTATGACGTGGCGGCGCATCAGGTCATGGCGATCGTCCGTGGCAGCGCTCTGGAAGACTTGCTGTTGCAGCACCCTTTTTATGAGCGGGTCGTGCCGGTGGTGTTGGGTGATCACGTCACGATCGATGCGGGAACGGGCGCCGTTCATATCGCTCCTGATCATGGTCTGGAAGACTTTGCCGTGGGTATCAAATATGGCATCGGCACGCTCAACTATGTCGGCGCGGATGGCACCTACTCCAGCGAAACACCGCTTTTTGCCGGTGAACACGTATACAAGGTTGAAGACAGGATCCTTGAAACGTTGCAGGTGCGTGGCGCGTTGGTGCGTCAGGCGAAGTTGCGTCACAGCTATCCGCATTGTTGGCGTACCAAAACGCCCTTGATCTTTCGGGCTACACCGCAATGGTTTATCTCGATGCACGAGAAAGGCCTGCTGGCAACGTGTCGCGCGGAGGTGGAAAAAGTCGAGTGGTTGCCAGAATGGGGCAAGAACCGTATCGATGGAATGCTCGATAGCAGTCCAGACTGGTGTATCTCCCGTCAGCGTACCTGGGGTGTGCCGATTACGCTGTTCGTGCACAAGGAAACCCAGGCGCTCCATCCCCAGACGTCGCAGCTGATTGAAGCCGTTGCCAAGCGGATCGAGCAGGGTGGTATCGATGCCTGGTTTGCACTGGACGCAAGCGAGTTGCTGGGTGCTGAATCGGCACAGTACGACAAGGTGACAGATACTCTCGATGTCTGGTTTGACTCGGGCGTAACCCACTATTCCGTGTTGGAACAGCGTGCGGGTTTGCGGGTGCCTGCGGATTTGTATCTGGAAGGCTCGGACCAGCATCGAGGGTGGTTCCAGTCGTCATTGAAAACGTCGGTGGCCATGCGCGGTGTAGCGCCGTACAAAACAGTGTTGACCCACGGATTCACCGTTGACCAGAACGGCAAGAAAATGTCGAAATCGCTTGGCAACGTGGTGTCGCCGCAGGACGTCACCAAAACGCTGGGTGCTGACATCATTCGCCTGTGGGTGGCGGCGACCGACTACCGTGGCGAAATGACGGTGTCTGACGAAATTCTCAAGCGGACGGCGGATTCCTATCGCCGGATTCGTAACACAGCACGTTTTCTGCTCGCCAATCTCAAAGGCTTTGACCCGGCCACCGATCTGTTGCCTCTGGAAGACATGGTGGCGCTGGATCGTTGGGCAGTGCATCGTGCGGCCGAACTTCAGGCCGAGATACAGGGCCATTACGAGCAGTATCAGTTCCATAGCATTTACCAGAAAATCCACAATTTCTGCTCGGTGGATCTGGGCGGGTTTTACCTGGATGTCATCAAGGACCGGCAATACACGGCGCGTACCGATGGTAACGCGCGTCGCTCCGTGCAGTCGGCCCTGTATCACGTGGTTGAGGCGCTGGTGCGCTGGATGGCGCCGATCATGAGCTTCACCGCAGACGAAATCTGGGGCTTTATTCCGGGGGCGCGCAGTGAGTCGGTCTTGCTGGAAACCTGGTATGAAGGTTTGGCCTTGTTGCCGGCAGACCAGGCAATGAATTCGGATTTCTGGTCGAAGGTGCTGGCGGTGCGCGATGCAGTCAACAAGCAGCTGGAAGAGGCCCGTAATGCCGGCGTGATGAAAGGCAGCTTGCAGGCAGAAGTGGATCTGTATTGCGGAAGTGAGCTGAAAGAACTGCTCGATTCCCTGCAGGATGAGCTGCGTTTCGCTTTGATCACATCGGCAGCACGTGTACATGCGCTGCAGGAGGTCGGTAACGCAACGGAGTTGAGTGATCTTCGCATTGTCGTCAATGCATCGGGTCACGCCAAGTGTACTCGTTGCTGGCATCACCGGGAGGATGTGGGCCAATACCCAGAGCACCCGGAATTGTGCGGGCGCTGTGTGGATAACGTTGCCGGTGTGGGCGAAACACGTCGTTTCGCCTGAGAGGCACCCCTGACAGAAGTTGAAGGAAACAAAATGAGTACGGAAATGGCAAGTCCGAAAGGACAGGTTCAGGAGCAGTCTTCTGCCGGTATGATGCGCTGGCTGTGGCTGTCAGCGATAGTCATCGTGCTGGATCAGATCAGCAAATTGATCATTACCGAGTTGTACGTGCTGGGTGACTCCACGCCGGTCTTCTCGTTTTTCAATATCGTGCGTGCGCACAATACCGGGGCGGCGTTCAGTTTTCTTGCAGCAGAATCAGGTTGGCAGCGCTGGTTTTTTGCCTTGATCGCAGTGGCCGTGAGCATCATGTTGGTGCAGTGGCTGCGAAAGCTGCCAACCAATGACCGCTTCATGGCGGTCGCGTTAACGCTGGTGTTGGGTGGCGCCATCGGCAACCTGATTGATCGTATGGTGTTGGGATATGTCGTGGATTTTCTTGATTTCTACTGGAATGGCCAGCATTTTCCGGCGTTCAATATCGCGGATTCGGCAATTACGGTGGGGGCTGTCATGTTGGCGGTCGATGTGTTGCGCAATCCCGGCAAAGAGGAGAAAAAAGCATGAGTGATGAATCTCGCCGGATTGGCCCGGGGACACGCGTGACCCTGCACTTTTCTGTTTCACTGGCCGATGGTCAGCTCCTGGATACGACCAAGAACGGTAATCCGGCCGAGTTCACCTACGGCGACGGTAATCTGATAGCGGGGTTCGAAACGGGGCTGATCGGTCTGAAGGCCGGGGATCGGCGCTCGCTGTTTCTGACGCCCGAACAGGCGTTTGGTGAGCGCAACGACGCGAATGTTCAGGCCTTTCCCCGCTCGCAGTTTCGCGGCATGGAATTGTCGCAGGGGCTGGTGGTGTCATTTGCGGATGCTGCCAAGGCCGAATTACCGGGAATGGTGGTCGAATTTGATGACGACCGGGTCGTTGTGGATTTCAATCATCCGTTGGCCGGTCGTGATCTTAATTTCGACGTCGAAATCATCAATGTGGTGGATGCGGGTAGCGCCACCATTCAACTGGCGTGAGGTAGGGTATGAGCCTCGACATAAAAATGGCGAATCCGCGTGGTTTCTGTGCCGGGGTCGACCGTGCCATTGCCATCGTCAATCGTGCGCTGGAAGTCTTTGGTGCACCCATTTATGTGCGGCATGAAGTCGTGCACAACAAATTTGTCGTCGATGATTTGCGTGCCCGTGGTGCGGTCTTTGTCGATGAACTCGATCAGGTGCCGGATGACGCCATCGTGATTTTCTCGGCGCATGGTGTTTCCCGTGCGGTGCAGGACGAAGCCAAGGGGCGCGGCCTGAAGGTCTTTGATGCCACCTGCCCGTTGGTGACGAAAGTCCACATGGAAGTGTTGCGTTACGCACGTGAAGGGCGTGAGTGCATTTTGATCGGCCACGAGGGCCACCCGGAAGTTGAGGGCACCATGGGGCAGTATGACCGCTCTTTTGGCGGCGAAATCTATCTGGTTGAAAATGTCGGTGATGTTGCCCGTCTTGAGCCGCGTGATGTGCAAAAACTGGCGTATGTCACCCAAACCACGCTGTCGGTGGATGATACCTCGATCGTAATCGATGCCTTGCGGCAAAAATTCCCGGCAATTATGGGCCCGAAAAAGGATGACATTTGTTATGCCACCCAGAACCGTCAGGACGCGGTGAAAACCCTGGCGCTGGAAACGCAGGTCGTATTTGTCGTTGGCTCGCCCAACAGTTCCAATTCCAATCGTTTGCGTGAGCTGGCCGAGCGTTGCGGTGCGCGTGCCTACCTGGTGGATCATCCGGGGCAGTTGCAGAAGGAGTGGCTGGATGGGGTCCGCAGTATTGGCGTTACTGCGGGCGCGTCGGCACCGGAAGAATTGGTATCGCAAGTGGTGACACAGTTGCAGGAATGGGGCGGCCAGGATCCGGCAGAACTGGTTGGTCGAGAAGAGAATATTGTTTTCTCGATGCCCAAGGAATTGCGTTGATCATGTTTTGTTCGGTTTGAAGCGTCAAAATTGGACATAAGTTGTTCGGCGTCAGGATGGCACCTGCTTCTGTCGCCAATCCGCTTCCACTGGTCGTCAGACGCGTGGACGCAGCTCGTTCGGGTGAGTAGCATGCGAACAGAATCAAGGAGGTTCGTCGCATGCGTTTCAGTCGTAATTTTCTCTCGGCGGGATTTACACTCGTCGAAATGCTCATTGTCATGGCGATTGTTGCCATTCTTGTGGGTGTCGGAATGCCCACTTTCAACGATTCCATGCGGGATCGTCGCCTGGGTTCAGTCACGTCGGAATATATTTCCGCGATCTATGTCGCACGCAATGAATCATTGACGCGTCGTCAGCCCATCACTTTGGCACCCCTGGAAGGTGGCTGGCAGGCAGGTTGGACGATCAGCGACGGCACCAACGTATTGCATCGATTCGATAATCCGGATCAGGATGACATCCAGATTCTTTTTCAAACGCCTGGCGTCAACAGTCTGCAGTTCAATGCTAACGGTCGTGTTACGCTCAACGCCAGTAATTCACTGGCGAATGTCAGCCTCCTGATTTGTGATGAGCGTCCGCATGAACGCGGGCGTACGCTCAATTTGTCGGCGTTTGGCGCAGTGGAAAACACCGTTCACGTCAATGATTCGCTATGCAATCCGGAGGCATAAGGGTGATGCGCAATCAACACGGTTTGGGAATGATAGAGGTTCTGGTGGCAGCGTTGATCATGGCCATCGGCATTCTTGGTTTTGCGGCCATGCAGGTGAGAACCTTGCAGGAAGCTACCAACGCCCAGTACAGAATGCAGGCGTTGGCACTGGCAGGCGATCTCGTTGCCCGTGCTCGCGCCAATCGACTGGATGCCGATGACGTCTGGGCTTCCGCATATATACGCGATCAGTATGCAGGCAATGTCCAGCAGGCGTCGTGCCTGAACGTGGTCTGCAATACTGCGGCTCTCGCGGCCGCAGATGTCTATGCCATCAATCAGCAACTTGCGCGCCTGCTCCCCGGGGGCGATATCCGTGTGGAGCAGAATACGGCCAACGCGCAGACCTATTTTGTTCGTGTCGCCTGGAACGGGCAGCAGCCTACTGCCGAGCAATGCGATGATCCTTCGTTGGATGAGCAGAATAATTTCGAATCCCGTTGTGTAACGCTGGAGGTCGGCTCATGAAATCCTCCCATTGGCAACGAGGGCTTTCGCTGGTTGAACTCATGATTTCCATGTTGCTGGCGTCAATATTGGTGTCGGCAGCAATTGCCATGCTGGTGACCGATTCACAAACGTCACGCTTTCAGATCAATCA
>JBPOHS010000063.1:0-41248 GCA_052035295.1 Pseudomonadota bacterium | reverse complement strand
TTGCAACAACAGCCCGAGTTGCGCGTGATCATGCTGACCGCCTACGCCAGTGTCGTTACTGCCGTGGAAGCCATCAAGCGGGGTGCGTTGAACTATTTGTGCAAACCGGTCACCGCAGCGGATGTCCTGGCCGCTTTCAATGAAGAGGAAACAATACCTGCCCCACCCGAGGGAGACGCACTGGAAGCGGTATCACTGGATCGACTGGAATGGGAACACATCCAGCGCTTGCTGGTGGAACACCAGGGCAATATTTCTGCCACTGCCCGGGCCCTGAACATGCACCGTCGAACGCTACAACGCAAACTGCAGAAACGCCCGGTGCAACGCTGATCGTATTCGGTGGTGGCAACAAGCCACGCCGGAACGCAGAAACATCATGCCAGCATGAATTTCATGCTGAGCGCCATCAAGGTACACCCCAGAATCGGCTGAATGACTTTTTCGGGCATGCTGGAACTGAGATGTGTACCGACGAAAATCGCGGGCAATGAACCGATCAGCAACAGGCCCAGCAGATTCAGATCAACGTTCCCCATCGACAAGTGTCCCAGCCCGGCGACCAGGGTCAGCAAAACGGCGTGAGCTACATCGGTACCGATGATTTCTATGGTCGCAAATCGCGGAAACAACGCCAGCAGAATCATCACGCCAAACGCGCCGGCACCCACCGATGACAAGGTCACCAGAACGCCCAGCATCATGCCCATGACAAACGTGAAGATGGTTGAATGCTCGTTCAAATAGGCGCGGAAGCGGTTGCTGCGAGGGCTTGCATCATGGAACGCCTGCAAACGTTTTTTGAACACCAGCGAGATACCCGTCACCAGCAACATGAATCCCAACGCGGTGGTGAGCACGGCTTTGTAATCGTTGGCATCACCAAACCAGTACTTGAGCGCCATGACCGTGGCAAACGACAGGGGAATGCTGCCCGCGCCGAGAATGCAGACGACGCGCCAATTGATATTGCGCTTCTTCTGATGGACAGCGGCACCGCCCGCCTTGGTAATGGAGGCATAGAGCAGATCTGTGCCAATGGCCGTTTGCGGAGGGATCCCCAGCATGAGCAACAGCGGCGTCATCAATGAGCCACCGCCCACCCCGGTCAGTCCCACACAGAAACCCACCAAGGCCCCAGCCAAAATAAAAACAATGTCGTTCATCAATCGCTGCCAGCAAGAAAAATCTTATTGGCGACAAGGTTAATGGCGACCCTGTGGTTTGCAAAAGAACTAAAAAGCAGTAGCTCATAACGCCAAGGCATAAGCAGTTCCCATGGAACCACTTATGCCTTTCGTCCTATACGCGCTCAAAATGCGCCTTCAGGTGGGACCGATCAGCTCGCCATCGATGACATCGAAGCTGACGATACGGCGCTTTGCAAAATACGTAGCGGAGTCGTCATAGTAGTTGGTAGCAACGACCGATACCTTGTTTTCACCGGTGCCCTCTTCCGAAGGGATTAGATGAAAATCGACATGGACCGTTTCAGAGGAAACCGTCATCACGTTGCAGGCATGTTCCGCCGTAGAGGCGAAACTGAGTTTGCTGGTGACGTTCTCACGGGTGGTGCCTTGCACCAACGCCTCATCGAGGAACCCGACCAGCACGGCCAGCGCCGGGTTGATCTGGTTGGCCGCCGTTTTGGTGAATTCCCCCCAGGTGCCAGAGGAGATTGCCCCGCCGGTAAAGTCGATGCTGCGTTTGCCGGTGCCCGTGACGGGATGCGCACAGGCGTAACTGCTGTGAACATCGCCGGCGATGGTGATAGCACCAGTTTCCCCCAACACGCCTTCCAACAACGCCCGCTTCTGCACCGGAAAACCATCCCAGTGATCCACATTGAAATAAAACGCCTGCTGGAAAGAGGCAGGCACGATGCCGAAGAAGGGCTCGATAAAGTCCAGCGGCGGGGCTGCCAGATCGAGAATCAGGGGTGAAAACGACACTGATGAAGCCACAACTTTATGAGTGGCAGTGGAACTTCTCAGGCCGCTTTCCAGCCAGGCCATCTGCTCATCGCCGAGCACATTGGGCGTACCGTCCCGCTCCGCCAGGTATTCGGCATAAACGTCATAAATTTCCTTGATGACGAAATAACGTGCGCCGACATCACTGAACAGTGAGGATTTCCCCAGCGTGGAATACGCCATGCCGCGTGGCATCGCGTCCATGTCGGATTCCGAGAACTGAAGCGCTTCATCTACATAGGCGTTGATCTGCGTTGCACCCACATTGCCGGACGTTGCGGCCAGGACCAATGCACCGATACGGGCGCCATAAAGGGAGACATCGAGCCCTCGTTCGGTCAGCGCATCGCCATAGGCCGTGGTCAAGGCCGCCACCAAGGCCGCCTTGCGGGTTGCCTGCTCCGCGTCATCAAGATTGACGTAGGGCGTGTACTTGGCAGCGACATCGGCAAAGTCGAGTGAACGGTCAGCGAAGAATGTCTCCAGCTGTGTTTGATCCAGCACCACCGTTCCCGGGAAGGAGTCTTCCGCGATCAAGTGGTCAGGGCGGTACGTACGAAAGTCCGTCATGAACAGGTGCAGGTGGCGTCCGAAGCGAAAATCGCGGTAAATCCGGGTGTCCGGATACAGCGGCGCCGCCCCGGGCTCGACCACACCGTCGGTCGTTACACGGGTGTCGCCCACGGATTCATGATCCATCGGCGTAAATTCAAAAAAGGCCTGTTCCGCGAGGCGACGGCGGGCACGGTTGGTTTCGTCGATGGCGCCATCGTAATAACTGGCGTTTTCCCCCCAGCAATCATCAGAGTATTCGTGATCATCCCAGATGTTGATGAAAGGATATCGTTCGTGCACCTGCTGTAACATCGGATCCCGACGATAAACGCGATACAACTGTCGATAGTTGTCCAGACTGCCGGCCGCGTAATATTGCCCTTCCCCCGCACCAACACTGAGCGCGCCCTCGATGTCTTCAAATTCGATATTGCGCGCGCCGGGGTCGCCCTGAAACTGGTTATCGCCGGTCGTCTCGTAGATGTAATCCCCGAGGAACACGATGAAATCCGGATCCTGTTCGAGCAGCATCAGGTAGGTGTTGTAAAAACGGCCGATATAATCCTGGCAGCTGAGAAACGCGAATTTCACGTTGACGTCATCATTCGCGGCGGGCGCAGTACGGGTGCGACCGGTATTGCTCTTGATATCACGATAAGTAAATCGGTAGTAGTACGTCGTATTGGGAGCCAGACCGGCCACGCGCACTTTCAGGCAATGGTCATGCTCGGCAAGTGCAACGAAATACTCGCCGACGACCAGTTCGGCAAACCCGCTGTCTGTGCTGACTTCAAGACCGATACGCACATCCAGGTCGGTACGGGAAGCATCATTGACACGTGTCCACAGCACGACGCTGTCCGCCCTCGGATCACCCGAGGCCAGCGACTGTGGAAAAGCCGCAGCGGTATCACGCGGCCCGCCCTTGCGTGGATTGTCATGACAGGCAGAGAGCATTCCCGCAGCGCTGACGCTTCCGGCAGTGACAACCAGGGTTTTCAGCAAATGACGACGACTTAGCACACATTATCTCCCAGCAGATTTCGTTCTTGTTGTTGCTACCACCACTATTTTTAACTCAAATTCCGCAGGTTGCCATGTTTCCGCCGACGATTTTTTCGTGTCGGGAGGGAGGGAACGACCAAAAATTCCTTCGATGTCTTTTTTTCAGACGGACGGCAACCCAAAGCGCATTGACGCTATCCAGAAGACGGCGACATAACGTTCAGCATGAGACGCACCAAGTTCCCGCACAGGCTTCTGCTGTCGGGTGCGTCCAGGCTGCACCGGGAAGGGCAACTTTGGTGCTACACCATTGTCGAATCCACACAGACTCACGCACAGGGAGGCGCGTTACGTCATGCTGAGACCCTCACTCTGGACAGGTACCGTCGATACGGCGCCATTTGCAACGTTGAATGATGATATTGACGTGGATGTCGCCATTGTCGGTGGCGGAATTACCGGCATGACGGCCGCGCTCGCATTGAAAAACGCTGGCTTGCACATTGCCCTGCTCGAACAGGGACAGGTCGGACGAGGAAGTACCGGAGATTCCACGGGCAACCTTTATGTCTCCACCGATCAGCATTTGACGGCGATGGAGGCGCTCTGGAATACAGCCATCATGCAACAGGTGGCACATTCGCGACGGGATGCAATAACGGCCATCGAGCAGACCGTGAACAAATTCCAGATTGCTTGCGCATTTTCACGCTGCCCGTGGTATCTCTACTGCCTCGAAGAAGATACCCGCTTGCTGGAACTCATCGAGCGTGAGTACCTGGCAGCGACAAGCGCGGGAATTCCCTGCGAGGTGACAACATCCGTACCGCTGCGTCCGATGGTCGCGCGCGCCCTTCGCATGGATCAACAGGCCCAGATTCATCCATCCCGTTATGTTCATGGTCTTGCCAGGGCACTGAATGACGAACAGTGCAGGATCTTTGAAAAATCGCCCGTCAATCACGTCAGCATCAACGGACACCTGCTGGCCTGCAATGGACACACAGTGCGCGCCAAACAGGTAATTTTGGCCAGTCACACCCCCATAGGATTCAACATTTTGCAGGCGGAAATGGTGTGCAAGCGTGAGTACGGCATCGCGGCCCGAGTGGATGAACGTCACGCCATTGCAGGTATTTTCTGGGAAGCAAGTGCGGTATCACGTCGTTCCCTGCGCTATTTCAAGGATGAAAACACGACCTATCTGATCGCTGTCGGAGAGAAGCACAAGGTCGGACATCACGACAAAACCATGACACATTTCAACAATCTGGAAGCGTTCCTGCGCGCGAATTTCACCATTGAAGAAATCGCTTACCGCTGGTCAGGTCAGCATTATATTCCAGCCGATGGATTGCCCTATATCGGCCCCAGCCCCAATGCCCGCAACGTTTATGTTGCTTCCGGATTTTCCACCGATGGGCTGGTGTACGGCACACTGGCAGGCAACCTCATTGCCGAACAAATTCTCGGGCGAGCGTCCGCTTTGCAGTCGATTTATAACGCCCGCCGTTTTACACCGATCAAATCGTCACGGCAATTCCTGGCCATGAACGTGGACGTCGTGAAATCGTACGCCGAGGATTATGTCCTACAAAAAAATGTCGAACCTTGCTCCGCCCTACTGAAAGGGCACGGCGCGTTGATCAACATCGAAGGGAAAACGGTTGCCGCCTACCGCGACGATGCCGGCAACTTCTCCTTTCTCTCTCCCGTTTGCACGCACCTGGGCTGCAAGGTTCACTGGAACGATGGCGAGAAAACCTGGGATTGCCCCTGCCATGGCAGCCGTTTTGATCTGCACGGCAATGTCGTGGAAGGGCCAGCCATGGCAAACCTAGAACGCATCAGTTGGCAGTCTTCACCTGATTCAGTACGGCAATGCAAATGAATTCGAGGGTGCGAGCAGCCAGCGGCTGGAACCTTCTTTCGGCAGGCTGCTCTAAATCCTTGCAATAAGTGAAGTTGGCGATTCAACACCAGGAGGCACCACATCATGAAAGATACAACATCGCACGGCAGCACCGACGTTCATCAAAAGAAACGCGAGTCCGGTGAAATGAGTGTTCGTGAAGCCGGCAGAAAAGGCGGCGAAATCCGTAAGGAGCAGCTTGGCTCCGAGGGTTACGCCACCATTGGCAAGCAGGGAGGTGAGCGCGTCAGGGAACTCATCCAGAAAGGAAAGCAGTCGGAATTACAGGCAAAAGCGGCATCATCCGCCAAGCGAACAGAAGAGGCTGAAAAATAACAGGCAGTAATGCCGTTGTGTTCAACGCCGGGATATCATGAACGATATCCCGGCGCTGTTACCGGTACAGCAATTTTTACTGATTCAATGATTGTAGCTGATTCAATAATTTTTACTGATTCAATAATTGTTATTTACTCAGTAAATGTTACCGACTCAAAAATTGATGCCTACTCCCGCGCTGTAAATGTACACACCGTCCTCGAATTGATCATCAGCCTCATCGGCATCATCAAAGAGGAACTGATATTCAATGAGCGCCGAAACAAAGGCGTTATCATTGACATAGTATTTCAATCCCAGCTCAGGGCCCGCGATCCAGCTTTCCTCGATAGTCTCGCCATAGATATAGCCAACACTGACCCCAGCGAGGGGACGCCACGAATTCATTACAAAATGATAATCATAGAAAACCCGTGTCGAACCGTTCCAATCTGTCTCGTCTTCTACCTGGTCATTATTGGCGCTGGCAGACTGTCGAATTCCGCCCAGACTGGTACTCGACATATAACGTCCCAGGGCCAGATTGAGATTGAATACGTTGCTGTCGAAATCCTTGTCACTGGTTCCTGCACCTGACAGTTGAAATTCGCCTGTGCCTTTTCCAATCGTTGTCATTGAACTGCCGCCAACCGTTTGCGCAAGCGCAACGGTGGACAATGCACAAACAAGGGAAGACACAGCAACCGCAACCATCGAAACCTGATATTTTTTCATGAGTGATCCTCGTTCTTTTGGGTATAGGGACTCGCCGCATGATCAATGCATGGTCATTCACGCCCACAAGAAACTGCAGATAACATGCCACTCACACCTGGCGTTGCATTCTCCACCATCGCATCAACAGAGGGAACGCCCCAGCGTCATTGGCGGGGCACCAGGCAACACCGCCGACAGCCCGACAACTGACCAGTCCGGCAAATTTTACAAACGGAATTACAATCGGCTCGCCGCAGTTGTCAAAGCCCCGGGCAAACGCACGACAGGACGCCGACAGCGTCAAACAGACGCGCCAGCAGTGTCAGACCAGAAAGAAAGAATTTTCGCAGAGAATCTCAAGCGCCGCGCTTGCTGCGACGATACTCGATGGGAGTGAGGCCGACCCAGCGTTTGAATGCACGATAAAAGGTGCTGGGTTCAGAAAAACCGGTCAGATAAACGATCTCATCAATCGACTCTTCCGTTTTGGCAAGCAGGCGTTTGGCGAGGTTGCAGCGGTAGTCCGCCAGCAACTGATTGAAATTGGTACCTGCTTCGGTGAGACGGGTGCGCAGGCTGCGCGGTTTGATTCCGAGACGATCCGCGACGGTTTCCAGGTCGGCATGCCCGGATTCCAGCAGCTCGCCGATCAGGCGGTTGACGCCGGAAATGAAATCCTGTTTTTCCAGTTTGGCCACGTGTTCGCTGGCGACCTGTTCGTGCAACCGGAGCAGTTCGGGTTCGGCATGCAACGAAGGAATTTCAAGCACCGACGGGTGGAAGTACATGCGGTTTTCGGCACATCCGAATCGTACCGGGCAGCCGAACACCCGCTCGTATTCTTCCTGTGCGGCACCGTTGGCGTGTTCAAACTCGATCAACAGAGGTTTGAATCCATCCTCGGTGACATAGCGGAAGAATTTTACAACGCCGACCATGACGGCCTCGACCAGATGCCGCACACCATAACCCAGGGTGGTGTGCCGCAGAAAGTAGCCGCGTTCTTCCTGCCCCAGCGTCGCTTGCACGGCATCTGACAGCAGGCGTTGGTAATTGAGCGCGCGCCGCAATCCGTCGCCGAACGTGGGGCTGCTGAGGAACAGGTATTCGAGCACCTGCCCGCGATAGACCGGGACGGCCTCACCAAGATGCAACCCGACATCAGGATCGCCGGATACCTCTTCGGCGGCCTTCCAGAAGCGGCTTTGCCCGGAATGCGGTGTGCGCAGGTCATGTACCTTGAGGTGGCTTTCGGTCATGCCGATACGCTTGAGAACCTCGCCAGCATCGATGCCTCGCGCCATCATGCCCTGGTATGCCAGGCGCACAAGAACGACTGAGTCGCGCAATTCGCTCATGCTGGGGATGAACTCCTGAAGAAGGTGGGGGCTGAAAGCCGATCAGAGACGTAAAAATGTATAATAGTCATGGATATAGGCGAATGACAACTTTCATGACCCAGAATGGACTGAATTGTGGCCCGATTTTGAAGATGGGGCAGCAGGATGCTTGACTGGCGGGAGCCCGAACCGCGAACATCCGGTCAATGGCCACCCTTGCACAAGCCGCTATACTGCCGGCACCCGTGTTCCGTCATTCCAAGGAAAAACTCATGTCCGCTACCCTCGAACTCCAGCGTTCTCCCTCTACCCTGAACCTCTACCTGCGCGCTGTCACGGCCAAGAAAAGTGGCCAGGCGCCGAGTGAGAGCGCCCAACTACTGACCGTCACGCTCAAGGGCCTGCAGGCGAACATGAAATCCCTCGCTGCCTATCGCAAGGTGTGCGGTTTCCCGGTGAGTGGCAGCCTGCCTGTCACCTACCCGTTCGTGCTGGCGTTCCCCCTGCACATGGAACTGTTGGTGTCTGATGCCTTCCCGTTCCCGCTGCTGGGGCTGGTGCACGTGAAGAACGACATTACCCAATATCGCGCCATCGGCAATCAGGAAGTGCTCGACATCGAATGCTCCTTGAGCGGCCCGCGTCAGGCAAGCAAGGGTCTGGAATTCGACATCACCACCCGCATTCACGTAGCTGGCAAACTGGTCTGGGAATGCGTGAGCGCCATGCTGCGTCGCATGCCGGTGGAAGGCGATGGCAAAAAGGATGGCGACAAGAAAGCCGATAGTGCCACGCCCCAAAACGCCATCAGCTGGCCGATAGCGGAAAGCACCGGTCGCCGCTACGCCGCGGCGTCAGGCGATCGCAACCCGATTCACTTGCATGCGGTGACGGCCAAAATGTTCGGATTTCCCCGTGCCATTGCGCATGGCATGTGGACCAAGGCGCACTGCCTGGCCGAGCTCGATGCCTATCTGCCCAAGGGTCCGTTCAAGGTCAGCGTCAACTTCAAGCTGCCGGTTTTTCTGCCTTCCAACGTGCAGTTCCAGTTCAGTTCGGCTGAAGGTCACATTGAATTCCAGGTGAAAGACGCCAAAGGCGAGAAGCCCCACCTGGCGGGCGTTATCGAAACGCTTTGATGCCCCATTCCCGCTGGCATACCAGCGTCAAACCCCTGGTCGAATTCTGCTGCCGCTCCGGTGACCTCGGTTATACCGAGGCGCCGGCAGCAAGAGCAGAGCAAGGCCAGATGGCCCAACGGCGCGTGCAAGCCACACCGCCGCCAGGCTACCGCAAGGAAATCCCCGTCGATGACAGTGTAAGTCATCACGGGTTGACGCTCACCATCAGCGGCCGCATTGACGGCGTCTTCGAGGACCAGGGCGAGCTGGTGATCGAGGAAATCAAAAGCACCTACTTCCACGCCGACACGCTCCCCTCCCCCCTGTTTGTCGTTCATCAGGCGCAGGCGATCTGTTACGCCGCCATGTGGCCCGATGCACGGCGTTATGCCTCGATACGCATCCGCGTGACGTATTTCCAGCTCAAGGACGAAACCACCTTTGTTCGGGAAGTTACGCTCACGCGGGAAGACATATTGCAACGCTATGCAGGCTGGACGGAAGATTATTGTCTCTGGCTGCGTCTGCTGGCCGACCATCGAACGGCACGTGATGACTGGGCCAAGACGCTGGCATTTCCATTTTCCCATTATCGTCGCGGTCAACGGACTATCGCCGTGCATGCGTGGCGCGATGCACGCGACCGCAAAACGGCGATGTTCGAAGCCCCGACAGGGGCTGGCAAAACCATCAGTCTGCTGTTTCCGGCACTCAAACGTTTTGGCGACGCGCCGGCACAACGTGTGTTCTACCTGACGGCCAAGAATTCCGGACAGCGCACGGTACAACAAACCCTGCAACGGCTGCAGGAAACGGACTTGCCGCTGCTGAGTGTTTTCCTGGGGGCGCGCCAGCAACTCTGCCCTTGTGCCCCCGAAGCCAGCGCCACCATGCCCTGCAGTCGTTGCGTCGGCTACCATGATCGCAAACGGGCTGCAATGGAGCACGCCGTGGCTTTGAAGCGTATCGACCGCCTTTCCCTGCAGGCGTTGGCCGATACATTCATGGTCTGCCCGCACCAACTGGCGATGGATTTGTGCGGTTGGGCAGACATGGTGATTGGCGATTTCAACTATCTGTTCGATCCCTTCACTCGCCAGGCCATGGGGAATGCATTTGATGAGGATTCCCTGCTGCTCGTGGACGAAGCCCACAACCTGCCTGAACGCGCCCGCAGCATGTACACCTGCATGCTCGCGGAACGGGATATCGATGTTTTGCTGGGATTGAAACCGCCGCCCCCTGCACGCAAGGCGTTACGCGCATTGCAGAAGGTGCTGCGTCACCCCCTGGATATGCCGCAACCTTCGACGCGGGAAGATATTCCCGCCAACCTTGTTCATGGTTTGCAGGCTGCCCTTGAAAACATACGCGAATGGATGGATGAACAACCCGCGTTGCTGACCGACGATGGGCGTTTTGACCTCTGGATGCGAATGTTCGCGCTGCAGCGGGCGATAGAACACTGGGGCGATCATTATTGCCTGATGCAGCAGGAGGACCCTGCGCAGATCACGGCCTATTGCCTGGATCCCGGTTTTTTCCTGGCGGACACCTGGCAACAAAGCCGCGCGGCATTGCTGTTTTCCGGCACGTTGCAACCGACAGACTGGTTCGCCCAGAGTCTGGGGCTACAACGTCTGCCGGCCGACCGACGTGGCGAAGACATCCTGGTGGAACACGCGCTGGAAAATACCGAAGTCAAAGCGGCCGTTCTGGCGTTGCCCATGCAGTATTCGTCGCGCCTGCAAAGCCTTCCGGTGGCCGTTCCCTATATTGAGGCATTACTGAAAACACAGCCTGGCCGTTACCTGATTGCGGCTGCCAGCTTTGAAATCCTGGGCCAGTTATCGGCCGCCTTGATGACAGCGATGCCTGATTATCAATGGTCGGTACAAACCTCGGCTGCCCCCGACAGCCGCAACAACGACGCCGATCGCCAGCGTTTTCTCGCAGAATTTGTTGGCGCCGAGCGTAGCGCGGCACTGGTCATCACCGGTGGCGTTTTCGCCGAAGGCATTGATCTCGCGGATACGCCGCTCGCAGGCGTCATCCAGATCGGTTTGCCATTGCCACCGCCGTCAGAAGAACGCAAACGCCTGCAGGAATACTACCAATCCCATTTCGGCCAGGGGTTTGAATACACCTACAGTTATCCTGCCATTGCCCGCACCCTGCAAACCTGCGGCCGGCTTTTGCGGAAAGATGGTGATCGCGGTTGCCTGCTGCTGGTGGACGCCCGATTCCTGCGCGCACCCTACGCCCACTTCCTGCCGTCACATTGGCAAAAGAAAAGAATCACCAGCATTGAAGGATTAATGGCGTTTGTGCAGGCCACTTCCCACGATCTCGACAATACTTAGACTCACCGCCCCGTTGATTGAGACTCCCAAGGGGCGAACGATAGACTCGTTTTTACGCCCTGGTTACAGGAACGCCATGAAAACAACACCCGACATCGCCATCATTGGCGCCGGTATTGCCGGCCTCTCGTGTGCACGCCGGCTGCATGCGGCTGGCATCAACGTGACCGTGATCGACAAAAGCCGTGGCCCGGCCGGACGCATGAGTACGCGTCGGGGCGACGACTGGCAATGCGACCACGGTGCCCAATATTTCACCGCGCGCCACCCTTTGTTCAAAGCCGAGGTTGCCCGTTGGCACCAGGTGGGCGTCGCGGCCGAATGGAACCCGCGCCTGACAATCATCGGTGACCAACACTCGCATACACCCGACGATACCCTGACGCGTCATGTCGGTGTTCCGCGCATGACCGCACCGGCGCGCTGGCTGGCTGACGACCTCAACCTGCTGACACTGGCCACCGTGCACCGACTGGCGAAAGAAGAAGAGGCGTGGACCGTAACGACACACGAACACGGCCCCCTGACACAGCGCTTCACCGGCGTTGTCATGGCGGTGCCGGCACCACAGGCCGTGCCTTTGTTGCAAGACTGTGCCCCCGCTCTATGCGACGTGGCCCGACAGGCCAATATGCGCGCCAGCTGGGCCATGATGCTGCAATATGACGCACCGCTGTCGGTGCCCTTCGATGCTGCGTTCGTCAATGAAGGCCTGTTGCGCTGGATATCACGTAACAGCAGTAAACCCGGACGCCCCGGCGCGGAATGCTGGCTGCTGCACGCCACGGCAGAATGGAGCGACGCACATATCGAAGAGGCGCCGGAAAACGTTGCCACACAGATGCAGGCCGCTTTCATGGCCCTGGGCGCGCCCCAGGCCTGCAGCTGGGCCGTTCATCGTTGGCGTTATGCGGACACGCTTCCACCACTGCAGCATGGCGGGCTTTGGGACGCGACCCAGGGGATCGGCGTTTGCGGTGACTGGCTCAATGGTGGCAAGGTCGAAGGTGCGTGGCTGAGCGGGCATAACGTTGCCGAACAGCTGCTGCTTTCGTTGCAGTGACAGGCATTCAGTGACTTACCTGGTGGTCTGCTTCATGCGGGCTTACCCGCCTTTCTATGCGGGATTGCGGTAACACAGCCACCACCCCGCGTCAATCCTTCCAACGTATCATGCAATTCTCCTGTGGTCGTGTTCAAATGCAGCCGTTCCAATCGAACCTCATTTGACTTCGCAATCCCCCGATGCCGTGCGCATCGTCAAAATCTTCAGGATTCCGACCATGTTTGTGCTGTCGCTTCGCGTCTTACCCAAAACCGTGCTGCTTTCCGCCGTTGGGCTATTGTCAGGATGCCTTGACGATCTCAATGTTACGCGCTTTGACAGCGCTCCCTCGGCAGAGCCCGTTGCCATCGATTTCCGCGACCGCCATCCCGGCGATCTGGTCGGCGGAACGATTGCGATCACCCCCGCCAACGACGGCCAGACCGATACCGACAAATGGACATTCGATACATACATAGCACAATGGGCCGTTGACGGCGTGGTCGTGCCTACCGACATGTTCATGCAATCGAACGTGGTCGGCCGGGTTGACCGAATGAACAATCCGCTGGTCATCAGCTTCTACCAACGCCCGCCCAATGGCGCCAACAGCATCGTGGTCTCCACCGCCAATGCATTGGGCCTGGCGCCGCAGGGCAAAGTCGTCTATTTCGAGAATCTTCTGGTCAGCCCTTTGGTGCCTAGCGCCAACGCTGTGCCGCAATATGTTTCCTTCTATGACAATCAATATAACGTCACCATTCTTGGCACATTGACGTTCGAAAGGCCGGCGGCTTACGACAAATGTGACGACAGTGGCTGCACTCACATCACCAACACACAATTCGACATCACAAAATATGTCGCTCGCTACGCTGACAGTGATGGTTGCCCGCTCACGAGCGTGAACCCCATCCTTGAGATTCCTGTCGAAGCGGATGGCCGCTATTCGGTCTCGATCGGCTCCGGAGGCATCGTGCAGTACCCTCCTTCCGACGCGCGCGCGATCGTGGTACGTCCAGCCAATGACCACGGCGAAGCGTATTCGGAAGACTGCAGCAGCTATGCTCGCAGCAGCGTGTCGACCTTCAACAGAATCAGCGCAGGCAAATATCCCCACTTCAAGGCAAACGCCTATTTCACCAAAGATGAAGATGATACCGACACGTATACAGGCAACCTGATCATCGAGCCCAGCGCAGACGAGCGCGACAATGGGGTGGGTTATTACGTGCTCTGGAACTCCAGGAAAACATCCGTCGCTGCGAACTACCTCACGCGCTTCGATGCAGACAGTACCCAACACCAACTCCGGCTGGATAAATGGTTGCCGCCGCCGTTTGGCGACGGCTCGCGCTTTCCGATGGAGGATATTGTCTTCTACGTCGTCACGGGCGACTACCCAGCCGCTGCCGGCCCCATCGACTACCCCGCCCCCGATAAACGCATGACCAAACTCGACATGCAGACGAACAACGCCATCGGCTCCTGGTATCTCATCAACGAATCGCCGGAAATAGGTGATGTACCAAGCGACTATTGCATCAAGGCGGATGCTCTCAACAGCAAGATATACAAGGCCAAGTGCGACAAATACGATATCCAGCAACGTTTCTATGTAGAAAACGCAAGCATCGCCAGCAATGACGATATGCACTACATAAAATCGGCGGCGTTTGAAAACGCCTGCATTTTCCGCCAGGACGACGCCGGTGCGCCCAACTGGGAACTGCGAACCTGTAATAATGCCTGGAACACCCAAATGGAAATCAAATCCTACGATCCCAGTCATTCAACAGGGGTCTATTTGAAGAAAATCGCCGTCAATCACGACGCGGGCTGGACCTGTCTGGCCCACTACACCGTCACGACCGATCTTTCGTCCCCCTGGGGCAACTGTTCGCCCAATTTGCAGATTTTCTGGAAATTCCTGAAAGTGGGCAGGGCCAACGATCTCGCGGTCTTTAACGATCCCTATGTGAAGAAATAGTTTCCAGTGTCTATTTTTCGGAGTTGAACATGTCTATTTTAAAAAACAACCGCACCGGACACGACAAACCGTACTTCACGTTGTCGTTGGCGGCGTCTGCCGTCATGTTGGTGCTGTCGGGCTGCAAGTCGACTGACATCACCTATGTTACGTTCTCGCCCGCTGCCGGCACGTACTCAACCGCACAAACCGTCACGGTTGGCTTGCCGCCAAAAGCGACCAACGTCTATCTCACTACCGATTCGGTAGACCCTGTCGCCGATGCACGTTGCGCGTATAGCAGCGGCGCATTGACACTCGACCGCTCAACGCTGGTAAAAGTCGCTTATGATGTCGCTGGCACGCACTATCAGGCAGAAAGTCTCTATGTGATCGAAAATAATGAGACCGATAGCGGTTACACCAATCGCAAGGTATTGAGCACTTGGGAACGTTTTTTTGTCGAGCATGTGTTGCGACAGTTCAGCGTACCCAACGAAGACAGTTCGACGGTTCAATTGACTGACCAAGACGGCGGCAACGTCACCATCCAGACCAACATCCTCGACCGAACCGCATTTGGCGCACCGGAAAAAGGCGAACAAAACTACACCTTCGAGCGCTTCAAAATGACAGACCCGGACACGGCAGAATCTGTCACGATCAATTCGGGTATCATTTATGGCTATCGTGATCCCGACGAGGGCAATTACACCACCTTGACCCAGGGCGCCGCGCGCGGCACGGGCAATCGCCTGGAATTCTCCGGCACCTATAACGGCTGGGCTGATGGCAATTTCAGAATGAATGCTGCCGGAGAGACGGTAGACGGTTACTATAAAATCTACTGTTATGATAACGGTTGTGCCGCCAACCCGGTTATCTATGCGTTGGGAACCAAAAACCAATTCGTCGAAGTCAAAGCCTATCCTGACGCCAATACCAGAACCTGCAGCACGCCCTCATCCTGATCATCGAACCGACGATCCGCAGCAGTCTTCAGCCCTGGTGGATCCTGGGCTGAAGCCACATGTTGCAGCTGCCGCCTGTGCTACCATGGCGACCGTTATTTCACAGGGAGCGTCATTTCATGAAAAAACTTGTCGCAGCATCGCTGCTTCTGGCCAGCACCACGGCGATGGCAACCCCATGGAAGGAACGTGCCGATTGGGCAAAACAACTTTCCGCACAGCACCTGACCGGCGTCGTTGCCGTGTGTTCGTATCCTGCCGGCACCTGCCAGACCTCGGATGCGAAGCGGGTCCTGCAACGTTTCATTCCCGCCTCTACCTACAAGATTCCGCATTTGCTGATCGCTTTGGACAGCGGCGTGACACCAGCCAAAAACCAGGTTTTCAAGTGGGATGGCAAGCCGCAGGCGCTGAAGACCTGGGAACGCGACCACACCTACCGGGGGTTGATGCAGGACTCCGTGGTGCCGGTGTTTCAGGGCTTTGCCCGACAGATTGGTGAACAACGCATGCAGGACTATTTGCTGCGGCTGAACTATGGTAACGCCGACATCAGTGGCGGCATTGACCGTTTCTGGCTCGACGGTGGCATCCGCATTTCCGCCGCTGAGCAAATCCGTTTCCTGCACGCGCTGGCCGACAACGAACTGGCCATCGCGCCACAACATCAGTGGCGAGTGCGCGATGCCATCCTGCTCGAAGCCAACGACCATTTCGTGTTGCGTGGAAAGACCGGCTACAGTCTCGGCATGCCGGGCACCGGTGACGCGAGCAAACCGGGCATGGGCTGGTGGGTGGGATGGATCGAATCCGGGCTGCAGACCCACGTCTTTGCCGCCAATTTTGATATCAGCAAGGATACCCAGTTGCCGCTGCGCAAGTCGATTCCACGCCAATTCTTTCAACAGGAAGGCTGGCTGGGCACTGTGACGCCTTGAGCGCCTGAAGACTGTCGCCTGCCTAAAGACTATTGCGCGCCTGGCGGCTATAATGACGGCATTATCGCTGACGCCGGCCACCATGAGCGCACCCCACTCCAGCCCTGCATCCATCATCGTTTTTGACTCCGGCATTGGCGGGCTCAGTGTTGCCGACAAGATTCGCGCGCTGATGCCCGGCCTGAGCATTGATTATGTGGCCGACAACCGCGTTTACCCTTATGGCTTGCAGGAAGAGCGCGTACTCATCGACCGGGTCTGCACCCTGATACCGGCGCTGGAAACCCGCTACCATCCCCGCGCCATTGTCATGGCCTGCAATACCGCCAGCACAGTGGTGCTCGATGCGCTGCGACAACAGACGTCGACCCCGGTGATCGGTGTGGTGCCTGCCATCAAACCTGCCGCGGAACGCACTCGCAACGGTGTGATCGGCCTGCTGGCAACCCCTGGCACCATCCACCGCCAGTACACCAACAACCTGATCGGGCAATTCGCCAATCACTGTCAGGTGCTGAGGATAGGTGCCAGTGAACTGGTGGCGCTGGCCGAAAACAAACTGCGCGGAATCCCGGTGGATCAGGCCTTGCTCAACCGTTTGCTGGCACCGTTCATTTTGCACACCCCTTGCCCGGACGTTATTGTACTGGGATGCACGCATTTTCCGTTTCTGGCCGATGAAATCCATGCAGCGCTGCCACCGGGAACGCTGCTGCTGGACAGTGGCGAGGCCATTGCCCGACGCACACGGCATTTATTGGGCGACGATGCGGTGGCAGAAGAAGCGGAGCACCGTTTCCTGTTTACCGAGGAAACGACCTACGCGCACGCCCTAACCCCCGCCCTGCAGGACATGGGTTACCCGCCACCGGAATTCCTGCATCTCTGATTTACCATTTGACCCCGATGCCCACCGTAAAATCGTCACTGGTTTCGACGAGTTCATCGGCTTTCAGCGCATCGTGTTCGAGATTGAAAGAGAGGTTGATGCGGCCATTGAGGTAATAGCGCAACCCGGTATTGCTTTTCAGCAGGTAGGTAATGCCGTACGAATCCGGAAAGAAAATATTCCCGGAAGCGTGCACCTCAATATCGGTACCCAACAAAGCCTGTTTGAGTTCCCACTCCAGCCCTGCAGCGTTCAGGCGCAATCGGGGATCGGTCACGGGTTCCTCTTCAAAATCACGGGCAAAACGATAACGCAGGTAAGCGACGTTCACCCCAAAACGCCCCTGCTCGTCATCCCAGAACTGGTAACCCGGGCCAGTACCGTATTCGTTATCGCGCTTGTTGTCGTCAAAATAATCCCGCTCCGACAGCACATGCATGCGCCAGTACCACGGTTCCCGAAAAAAGTAATCGAGGTTGTATTCGGCGCTGTAATTGCGTTCCGACTCAAACCCCTCCTGCGTTTCATAGGTGTAGTCACCGCGCAGGACATGCCTCCAGTCCAGATCGATGATACGGGTATCCAGTCGGGTTTCGATACTGTTGGACTTGTCGTCCCGCTCTCGCTTGATATCGGAGGAGAGATCGAGGTTCCCTTCGAACAGCCAATCGCGATGACGGGTTCGAGGCCGTAACAGACGTTTGATGTCCGCCAGCGCCAAGCCTTCGCCGCCGGGAATTGTCACCCTGCCCGGCTCACCCCGCCCCAGCACAAAACGTGCGTCCTCAGTGCCCTTTTGCTTGCGCACGATCTTGAGCGGCTCATCACTGCTGAGCGTGCTTACCTTTTTCCACGCAATGCTGACACGCCCCGTCGCCGCTGCGTCAAACAGCAAGGAGTCATCGGTCATGTACAGGATCTTGCCAGTGAGCACGTCACCATTGCTGAGCCACAGTTTGTCGGCAAGCGCGGGCGATGAACACAAGCAGGCGGCAATCAGGACAGAATATCTCACGGCAAACGAACATCCCTGGCAATCAGTTGCTGCATTCTAGCGTTTTCTGTGAAGCGGGTTGTGGCAGTCGCGCAAGCTTTTGATATAGTTCATGAGGGACCCTTCCCGTTTCCATCCACACCGCATTAGAAAAACACAAGGCACGGTGGCACTCATGGCCGAAAAGCTGGCGCTGGTCGTCGACGACTCCAAGATGGCACGAGTCGTACTGAGCAAGATGCTCAAGGAACAACAGATCGACGTGGATCAGGTCGAGTCCGGAGAAGAAGCCCTCGGCTACCTCTGCAGTCACCAGCCTGACATGATTTTCATGGATCACACCATGCCCGGCATGGATGGTTTCCAGACCTTGCGGGCGATTCGCAATGATCCTCGGCACGCCGGTATCCCCATCATGATGTACACGTCCAAGGAAGGCGAAGTTTTCGTCAGCCAGGCACGTGCACTGGGTGCTGCCGCCATCATTCCGAAAAAGCGTTTGCGCGCTGATCAGCTGGCCAGCGTGCTGGAAAGACAAAATCTGTTGCCGTCACAGGCCCTGGAGGGTTCAAAAACGGCAGCCAACGAGAGTACACTGATAAGATCCAAAATCAGGGAAGACGATATCGTGGATCTTATGGAAGATGACCTGCAGGAAGTCACCAAGGCGGTGGAAAAATCCATTCGCCATCGCACCGAGGGTTCGCCCCTCAGGCAAATGCTATCGGAGTTTCGCGAGCAGCTTTCGCACGACCGTCACCGCGATGTCGACGGCGCCTTGATGCGACTCGAAGAGAAACTCCTGCATATCGATGCCCGCCTCGACCAGTTCCAGGCGGAACAACAACTGGCCCAGATGCAGCAGGCCGGTGCTTCACCGCGCTGGATGAGTTTCGCTGCCCTGTTCCTGTTGGGGTTGACTGTGTGGCTTTCCGTAACCTTGTGGGGACGCTCCAATCCTGCCGCCGGTGACCATACTGCGCAAATCGAAGAAGCGATCAATCAGCAACAGGCCAGCGCAGAAGACAATTCCTCGAAGCTTGAGCAGGAAATCAAATCACTCGCCTACCAAAACCAGAAATCCATGGGACAGCTTTATTCGTTGGTGGGTGGTGTATTGAGCCAGCAATCCAACTTCACGTGGAATGAACTCCCGTTTAACGATCGCCTTGCGGGTCAATTGGAAGACGTTGTCAACCAGCTCGACACCCTCGGCTTCCGGGGCGTGATTACGGTGCGCAGCCACCTCGGAAAATTCTGCCTGCAGGCCAAGGGTAACGGCCAACCCGAGCTCCCGCGTGATGCCGCGCCCGCCAGTGGCTGCGAAGTCAACGAGCTGACATCCAACCAGGCCGAAGAACACGGCCTCGCCCAGTCGATGGTGTTCAGCAATGCCTTGGCATCGATCGAAGCCCGCTTTGGCGATGATGTCAAAATCGAGCTGGAAACCGCCGGCGCCGACGAACCCCTGCATGATTATCCGGATTCCACCGAAGGCCTCACCGCCGGCGCATGGAACAAGATCGCCTCCCGCAATCAGCGTCTGGATTTCAGTTTCACCCCGCGCTGAGCGTTCTCCTCCCCGTCATTCCGGCCCAGGGCGCTGCCAGCAACACTGCCCACGCCAAAGCCCCTGGCCCGGAATGACTAATCGATTGACACTAATTCACCTACCCGGAACTGCCAAGTCATACCATATTTGACCAGAGGTCATTTATTTGATCGCGGTACGGTGGCCCGCCACCGATAACAAACAGGTATTCCCGAGGGTTTCCGGCATGACCAGCTATCAACGCATTGCCCACGATCATTCCGCCAGCCGCGCAGGCGTCGACGTCAAGGTACGCCCACGCCATATGGAATTTGGTTTCCCTGACCAGCTGGAGCGCCACTGGTTCGACAACAATCCGTACATCACGCATTTCGTGCATGCGCTGTCTGCCACCTTCCCGGATGGCGAGCGTTTCTTCATTCAGTCGGTGCGTAATTACATGGATCAGATCGATGATCCGGAGATGCTGAAAAACGTACGCGGTTTCATCGGCCAGGAAGCACATCACGGCAAGCACCACGAGCACTTCAACGACCTCGTGGGCAAGCTGGGCTACCCGATGAATTCCATCATCAAATCGGTAAAAAACCAGCTCGGCTTCGCGCAGAAGCACATGTCCCATGAGCAGCAACTGGCGGTAACGGTCGCCCTGGAACACTTCACCGCGATACTGGCACATCAGTTATTGACCGATGACCGCTATCTCGAGAAGGCACCCGAATTCGTGCAAAACCTCATGCGCTGGCACGCCATCGAAGAGACCGAACACAAGGCTGTCGCTTTCGACGTGTACCAGAAAGTGTCGGGCAACAACAAACTGCGCAAGCAGGTCATGCGTCGTGCCACCGTGATTTTCCTGATGCGCATCAGCTGGTTCCAGATGCGTTTGCTATGGGCCGACGGTTTGCCGCTGCAGCCGCGCAAATTGTTCGACTACATCAATTATCTGGTGGGGGTGCCCGGATTTTTCCGCAAGATCATTCCGGATTACATGGAGTTCTACCAGGACGACTTCCACCCGTGGCAGCAGGACAACAGCCATTTGCTGGCAGCATGGAAACAGCGTTACAAAGGGGTGGCAGACGCCATGATCAGTCACGACGGCGCCTGACCAGTACCCGGGAAGCGCTTGTCAACGCAGCAATTTTTCTCTGCTTTTTGAAATCGGGTCTACCCTTTAACTATCGATGGAAACTCATTGATTTTAAAGGTTGTGGCAACAATGACAAAAATAGTCGCGCTTCCCGGTAAACCCGCGTCATCGGCCTCTGAACAAGGGGCCCCGCTCGCCCTTGCGCAAAAGCGTTTTCTGGAACGCCTGCCGGAACGTATCGACGCACTGTCCAGTGCCTGGAACAAGCTGAAGTACATCAACTGGGACACAGCCATTCTCGACAATCTGGGCAAGGCGGCCAGCGCGCTTTACGACACCAGTCATAGCCTGTTGCTGCCTCGCATTGCCGATCGCACCGCCGAACTTCGCTCTGTGCTGGAACTCTGCATTGAACAAGGCCAGGCCAGTGCACATCAGCGCGCAGACATTGATAGCGCGCTGAATCAGTTGACGGACACGGCAGAACGGGCACGTCGGTATCACCAGAACGCCCTGAGCGCTGACACGACCATCGACACGGATCCCGTGCTGTGCATCCATGTTGCCATTGTCGAAGAAGACACACACCAGGCGGCCATGACCAGCCACCTGCTGGAGCAATCCGGTTACCAGGTCACGGTGTACACGCATCCTCGTGCCCTCGACGCGGCGCTGGGCACAACCTTTTTCAATGTCATTCTGCTGGATACCACCTACAGCGAGGGTGCCCTCGCCGGCATTGCCTGGCTGGAAGCAAACAAGACGTCATTGCAGGACACGGCTGTTATCATGCTGTCTGCACGTACCGACATGGTCGCCCGCTTGCGTGCCGTGCGCGCGGGGGCGCAAGCCTATGTGGTCAAGAGCAACGATATCGCCCTGCTGAATCACAAAATCCAGCAAACACTGCAATACCTGCATCACCCCAAAGACCATGTATTGCTGGTCGACAATGATAACGCGCGCCTTGCGCTCCTGGCAGACCAACTGCAGCAGGAAGGCTTTACCGTCGACACACTCAATATGCCGCTGCTGTTGCTGGAACGACTGATGCGCCTGCACCCGGATGTCGTCGTGCTCAACTACGACTTGCCCGGATGCAACGGCATGGAGATCGGCAATCTGTTGCGCCAGGATCCGTCCTTGATGTCGATCCCGATGGTGTACCTCGCCGACCCCGCGCAACATCCGGAAACCCGCGACGCCCTGCAACTGCTGGGCAACGCCTGTATTGAGCTGCCCGTGGACATGAGTCAACTGGGTAATACCCTGCGCCATGAAATTCGCCGCGCGCGCATGGTGGCCGGTCTGCAAACCACGGACAATCCCCTGGCGTTCGAACAAAGACTGCAGCATCGTGCAAGCTTTTACGCTGAACTCGATACCTTGCTCGCAGAAGTGACCCGCCAGGAAAACCGCTCGGCCCCGTGGTATCTGGCGTATGTTGCCATCGACGGTTATTCGCAGCTGAAGAAATCGCTGCGTCTGCGCGCCCTGATCGAACAGGACGAGACCCTGGAGCGTTATCTTGCTTCCCGCCCCGAAGTCAACGGACTCGGTTGCAGCCTGGGGGAAATGCGTTATGTGTTGGTGCTACGCGATATCGATGCTGTCGGCGGCGAGATGCTGGTCAAGCGACTGCACGCTGCCATTCTGCGGCAACATCAGGGCGACGCCAATGGCCTGCGCCTCAGTATCGGCGTTGCCCCCTTGCATACGCTGCAAAACATCGACGACGCCCTGGAACAGACCGAACAGGCCTGTGCGCGCAGCCAACGCGACGGCGGCAACCAGATTGCCTGGTCCACCGTAGTGCCGCTGCGCAAGGCAACGCTGACGACGCCCATGCGACAAGCACTCCGGAATCGTTCGTTCAAACTGGTGTATCAGCCGATCGTCAACCTCGATCATCAGGATGTCTGGTTTGAAGCCCTGGTGCGCCTGGTCGACGCGCAAGGACAGATCTATTTGCCCGACCAATTTCTGGATTGGGTCGATACCGACATGGAAGGTGGCAAATTCATGTTGGACCGCTGGATCATCGAGCAAAGCCTGCAGGCCCTGACGCAGCTCGGCGGAAAAAGTGGCGCGGGCTATTCGTTGATCGTCAAACTCACCCCCGACCTGCTGCAAAGCGAGCGCCTGCTGCCCTATGTCAGTAACGTGGTCAATGGGGCGCGCCTGCGCGGTGTCAAACGCACCACGCTGGCCCTGCCGGAAAGCTGCGTCATTCGCGATATTCCACGCGCACGGCGCCTGATCAAACACATTCACGGGCTCAATTGCGGTTTCATGCTGGAACAGTTCACCCTCACCCCGCAAAACATGCAGTGGCTCAAAGAACTGGGCGCCATTGATTTCATCAAGCTGCATCCGCAATGGCGGCAACAACTCGACAGTACGAACAACTTCAAGCCGCTATTGAAACAGGTGCTGCAAACATCGCCTGATGTCAAACTGGTCGCCAGCCACGTTGAAGACGCCAAGCGCTTTGCCAGCCTCTGGGAATGCGGTGTGCGCTATTTTCAGGGCTATTTCATCCAGGAACCAGGCGAAAGCCTGACTGCGGCCCCTTTCGAAGCCGCGGTGTGATCCGTCCGGCCAGCGACGTACACTGGCCGTTGATGGCAGACGTTACCAGGTATCGACAAAGCCCCGGCCACCCAGGGCTGCCGTTTGCTCCACCGGCGCGGATTTCACCCCGCGCATCACCCAGCGCCGAGTGTCCATCGGATCGATGACATCATCGATTTCCAGGTAACTCGCCATGTTGATGCCCTTGCCGGCACGATAGGCGCGGCCCACCATTTTCTTGAAGAAGCGCTGCCGCCGTTGCGGGTCTTCAATGGCGGCCAGTTCCTTGGCATAACCGAGCCTGATGGCGCCTTCCAGCCCCATGGCACCGAATTCCCCGGTCGGCCAGGCCACCGTGAATAACGGTGCATGAAAGCTGCCGGCAGCCATGGCCTGCGCTCCCAGCCCGTACCCCTTGCGCAACACCACCGTGAAGAATGGCACGCGCAAGCTTCCTGCCACCACGAACATGCGCGCCACATGACGCACCGTGGCCTGCTTTTCCGCGTCGGGCCCGACCATGAATCCCGGCGTGTCACATAGCGACAGGATCGGCAAGCCGAAGGCATTGCACAACTGCATGAAACGCGCTGCCTTGTCGCCGGCTTCAGCGTCGATGGCTCCACCGAGATGCGCCGGGTTGTTGGCCAGCAAACCAAACGGACGCCCTTCGATACGAATAAGCGCCGTGATCATGCCGGCCGCAAAGTCTCGACGCAGTTCCAGCACCGAATCACTATCCGCCAGCGTGGCAATCACCCGGCGGATGTCGTATACCCGTAACCGGTTTTCCGGAATCAAATGCCGCAGTTCGCGTTGATCCGCACATTGCCAGTCCGTCACACGCCCTTGAAAATACGAGAGGTATTGCTTTGCTACCCGCACCGCAGCCATTTCGTTATCGACCACGACATCGATGACGCCATTGGGCGCTTGCAGACTGACCGGACCCACGTCTTCAGCGGCGACCTTGCCCAGACCACCGCCTTCGATCATGGCCGGCCCGGCCATGCCGATACTCGCGTTGCGGGTGGCGATGATCACATCACAGCAACCGAGCAGGGCCGCGTTGCCGGCGAAGCAGCGCCCCGACACCACGCCCACCAACGGCTGCGCACCCGACAAACGCGCCATGGCGGCGAAGGTCGGGCAGTCCAGCCCGGACACCCCGACATAGTCGCTGTCACCGGGTCGCCCGCCCCCACCCTCCGCGAATAGCACGACCGGCAATTTCCAGCGCTCGGCGAGCTGTAGCATACGGTCGGTCTTCTTGTGGTTCATCATGCCCTGGGTGCCGGCAAAAACCGTGTAATCGTAGGCGAGCACCATGCAGCGGGCGGCGTCCTCTCCAAACTGGTCTGCATTGACCGTCCCCATACCGGCGACCAGCCCATCAGCAGGGCTCATGGACAACAGATCAGCCGTGGAACGACGACGCCGCTGCGCCGCCAGCGCGAGAGCGCCGTATTCGATGAAGCTACCGGCATCCAGCAGCGCATCAAGATTTTCCCGCGTGGTGCGCTGTCCGGTGCGACGACGGCGCGCGACCGCGTCGGGGCGACGTTCATCGAGCGTGAGCGCGTGTCGCTCGATGACCTCGGCCAGATCAGCGCGGATATGGGCAAGATCAATCGCTTCCTCGGTGGCGGCATAGGCGTCGATATTGTCCAATGGCATGAAAACCAGTAACGCCGCGCCTTCTGACAGGGCATCCCCCGGCTGCGCCTGCAGGACTTCGACACGCCCGCCCTGAGTGGCCTTGACCAGAAATTCCATTTTCATCGCTTCGAGAATTGCCACCGTTTGACCGCTGGCAATGATGTCGCCTTCCTGCACCAGCCAACTCACCAGTACACCCGCCGATGGCGCGGCCAGTGGCAAGCAACCTGGAAGCACGTCTGCAATGCGTACACGGGAGTCCCCAGCGGCCTGCTGAAAGAACAACGGCTGGTGCGAACGACCGGTCGTTTCGAGGAGTGCCCACCAATGGCTATCGACAAAAGCAGTGTCGATGCGCTGCTCCAGCCACGCAGGTTGTCGGAGCAAGTTCTGCAAAAAGTGAAGATTGCTACCAACACCTTCCAGCCGGAAACCACATAACGCGCGATATAGACGGCGCGTTGCCGTGGCATGATCGGGTGCATGCACGATGACCTTGGCCAGCAGGGAATCATAGGCGGGGCTCACGCGGTAGCCACGGTAACCGTATCCATCGACGCGAATTCCCGGTCCACCCGGGGGTTCATACGCCTCCAGCACGCCCGATGCCGCACGCGTCGTGCCATCAAGATGCAGGATCTCGAGATTGATACGCGCTTGCAGCGAAACCCCGTTGCTCGGAGGGATACTGTGCAAGCCCAGACTCGCCAGCGTGGCACCGGCCGCCAATCGAATCTGGATCTGCACCAGATCCAGCCCGGTCACAGCCTCCGTCACCGTGTGCTCAACCTGCAGACGGGGGTTCGCTTCCATGAAATAGAAACGCTCAGGACGCTCGTTATCCAGCAGAAACTCGAACGTACCGATACCTTGATAGCAGAGACCGGCCGCAAGCGTTTGCGCCGCTTGGTAAAGACGTTCCCGCACCCCTGCCGCCAGCGCGCCGGCAGGCGCCATTTCCAGTATCTTCTGGTGGCGTCGCTGCACACTGCATTCACGTTCACCCAACACAATAACGGCGCCACTGCCATCGCCAGCCATCTGGACTTCGATGTGACGCGCCGACGACACAAGTTGCTCGACGTATACGTCCCCGCACCCAAACGCATTCCTGGCCTCGCTCTGGCAGCGCGCAAAAGCCTCGGCAATATCCTCGCCAGATCGGACGACCCGCATGCCACGTCCGCCGCCGCCCGCGAGCGCCTTGATCACGATGCCCGCAGGCGAATCCTCGTTGAAAAAACGTACAACTTCATCCGGCGTGACGGCACGATCAACGCCTGCCACCACCGGAACACCATGATCCTGCGCGAGCTGACGGGCACTTGCCTTGTTGCCAAGCGCGTCCAGAACCCGCGTGGAAGGACCGATGAACGCAACACCTGCCTCCCGGCATGCTTGGGCAAACGAGGCGTTTTCAGAGAGGAATCCATACCCCGGATGGATGGCATCGCATTGATGATCCAGCGCTATCTGCACCAGCTGCGCACCATCCAGGTAAGCGGCCACGCCCCTGCCCTGCAGGGCGACGGATTGATCCGCCTTGCGAACGTGCAATGACAAGGCATCGTCTGCTGCATACACCGCCACGGAGTCGATACCGAGCTCAGCGCAGGCCTGCGCAATGCGAATGCTGATTTCACCGCGATTGGCGATGAGAATGCGTCGAAAGGAGTAGTTCATGATCAAGTCCGCGCAAGGAAAACCCTTGCAGCGTAGCGGTTTAACGGACGCAACCACAAGGTGTATCGCGGACAAAAAGCGCACCGCCAGCGCACAGCAACCGGTGACCAGACAAAAGGATCAGCCGCGGATCAGCTGGATATTGCGCTTTTCCTGAAAGGCGCGGGCTTCATCTTCCAGCGCGGCCCAGAGTTCTTCATGCTCGGCCGTTTTGCCGGCTTTTTCTTGCTCGGGCTGACTGACCGCGTTCATGTGGGCATAAACCGATTTTGCCGACAGCATTTTCCGGTAAAGCTCGGAATCACGTTCAACACCGCGAAACTCGGCAATGAAGTCCACCGACAACTCGAATGCCTTCTCAAAACCGTGGTGATCAACAGAAAACGCCTTGAACACCGGCTTGTCGCCTTCCTGCTTGACCAGACGGATTTTCATCGAATCGGAAGGCTTGCGGCCCTCACGAAAACGAGTCTGACGTTGCAGGCCGATGATGCGGCCATCGGGATGCATGACATGCAAGCCTTCCACTTCGAGACGCAACAGGTAGGCGCGTTGGCGCTGCGCCAGACTGTCATCAAGTTCTTCTGCAATTTTTCGAGCCTTGTCAACATTCCCGGCAATCGGCACATAAAGCTGATAAGCCTGATTCTTCCAGGTGCGACTGATACGAAAACGCTTCGGGTTGGCAGGGGGATGCAAGGTGACGCCCATGAGTGCAAGCTCCTGTAGTTGTATTGGTTAAACTACGAAAATACAAATACCATAGCTGACGCGTTATCCAGCGGCCAGAGGTCACAAATAACACGATTGTTCTGATGCGTTTGAAATGTTCGCTGCTGCAGGGACAGGGGACAGGAAGTTTTTCGCGGCTTCCACACCGATTAAACGCAAGCCCGCAGGAACCGGGTCTTATTTTATTATGTGCACACAAATTATTCAAGTCAACTGAGGTTATTCAAATCAACCAGGGCATTTGCAAAACCATCAGCAAAAGCCGAAAAACCTTATAATTTGTACACATAAACATGCCACAGATACATCAGCAGCTTGCGTTCAGGGCATCCTGCCCGAAAGATAACAGCGTATACATCAGAATATGCCCAGAAAATTACCTTTTCTCTCTGAGCTTTCTGGTGAGACTACTTTGCTGGCTTGAAGTTCAGTTTGCAATTTGCGAATTTCAGCCTGGCGTTCCTCTGCCAGCTGTTTCCACATGTGCAATTTGTCATTTTGTTGAGCGTCTTTGGCCGTCAACACGGCCAGTTGTTGCTGTAGCGAATTGATTTGTTCTACGGAACGATTCTGTCCGACAGTTCTACTGGACTCGACCCGCGAGAGCTGCTCCTGCTGGCGCGCAATGGTTTGACGCGCATCGGTCAATTGATCCGCTTGTGACTGCATATCCGCCTTGAAACGCTGCGCGTCAGAGGCATTCTGTTTTTCCAGTGCTTCGTGTTTCGCACTTACGGCTGCATTCTGTTCACCCATGGTTTTGTTTTGTGCCACCAGCTGCTCATTCATTTGGCGGACTTTTTCCAGCTCCAGGCGGGTTTGTTCAAGGCTTTCCTGGGTCAAGCGATACTGCGTTTCGTAGCTGGCCGTTTCGACGCTGGTTTTAACCACCAGAACGGCCAGAATTACCGCTGTGCCAGCGAGCAGGTTTCCCCAGGTCAGAAAATGCTCCCAACCGGGAACGCGTGGTGGCGGAGGTTGGGTGGAGGCTGCACGTGTTGAATGGGCAGTCTGCGCCTCGTGCACGCCATGCTCGTAATCACGCTGCGACCGACTGATCAACGGAAGTTGGTACAAATGTTTCGCAGTGTCGGCAAATGAGCGTGACATGTGGCTGAGTGCCTCACGCTCATGAATAATGATCTGCTTGAGTGCCTCGGCATTTTTGCGCGCGTCGGTGGCGACGCGGTCTTGCATGAGCGACACCACGCTGGTCACCAGGCTTTGTTGCCCCGATGACAAACGACCCAGCATGCCATGTTTTTTTACCTGCGGATGGCCGAGGATTTCGTCGACGGTACCACTGCCCTCATTGCCGTTTCGCCTCAACAATTGATCAACAATCACCTCGAGATCATCGTGAGCCGCGATATTGCGGCCACCCGAGGAGGCACTCAAGGACTGTCTGACAGCAAGCTGTTGGTCGCTCATGGGGCGGGGTACTCGTGGGAACGGACAAAAGCGCCAGGACAAGGCGATGGAATTGCAGCCAGGCGCGGTTCGGGGGATGCGCGGTGCTGATCGCGGTAATATAAAGCAAGCCCGTGGGGTCTTCAACCACACGGGCTTGAGCAGAAAAGTTCTTGGCGAACCTGAAGTTCTTAGCGAACCTGAAAGAATCTGACCGTTTCGGCCATCGAACGCGATTGTACCGCCATGGACTCGGCTGCTGCCGTGGCTTGTTCCACCAACGCTGAGTTTTGCTGGGTGGATTCATCCATCTGGCCGATCGCGACATTGACCTGGGAAATCCCCGTTGCCTGTTCGCTGGCCGCTGTCGCAATCTCCCGGATGGCACCGGCGACGCGCCCGACGGCTGTGCGGATATCGTGCAGTCGCTTGCCTGATTCATCGACCAGCACGCTGCCCGACGAGACTTTGCCAACACTCTCGTTGATCAGTTCCTTGATTTCTTTCGCCGCCCCTGCCGAGCGTTGTGCCAGTTTGCGAACCTCCGATGCCACGACCGAGAACCCTCGCCCTTGTTCACCGGCACGAGCGGCTTCAACGGCCGCATTGAGTGCCAGCAAATTGGTCTGGAACGCAATTTCATCAATCACGCTGATGATATCGGCAATCTGGTTACTCGACTTGTTGATGCCATGCATCGACTGAATGACACGTTCCATCACCGCACTGCCCTCTTCGGCGTGGGCTTCCGCCTGTGCCGAGAGTTGCAACACCGTCGCGGCATGCTGTGCGCTGTTTTTAACACTGGCGGTCATTTCGTCCATGCTGGCCGCCGTTTCTTCAAGGGCCGCTGCCGCCTTTTCAGTGCGGCGACTCAGATCCATGACACCAGACTCGATTTCCGACGCGCCGTTGGAGATCGCCGTGCTGGATTCGAGAATTTCGCCCACTACCTGACTGAGACGATCAATGGTCAGATTGACATCGTTGCGCAACTGGCCGAACAAGCCTTGGTACTGTTTTTCGATGTGCGTGGTGAGATTGCCCTTCGCCAACTGGTTCATCACGTGCATGATGTCTTGCAACGCTGCACTTGAGGTGCCAACCATGGCATTCAGGCCTTCGCTCAGACGCAGGAAAAAGCCTTCTTTGCCTTGCTCGTCGATCGACGACGAAAAGTCCCCTTGCGCAACCGCACTGATCATTTCATCAACGGCCTGCTCGATGCTGACTTCGTCAGTGCGATCGAGCCATTCGACCACCGTGCCCACCCATTTTCCATCCTTCAGCACCGGGCTTGCAGTGACCCGCAAGGTCTTGCCCGCCAGAATCTCTTCGGCTTGACGCGGACCGGTGGATTGCGACATCGCCGTACGTTGCTGTGCAGGATTGCGGTGGAACATGTCCATGTTCGTGCCAATCAGGCGGGCGCGATCGAAGCCGGAAAACACCTTGCGGAAATCCGCTTCGTATTTTTGTACCAAGCCCTGCATCGCACCATTCGTGTAAATGATCTGGTGGGTATCGTCGGCCATCATCACCGGCGTGCTACAGGCATCCAGCGCCTGCTTGATACGATTGGCACGATCGGCTTCCTCGGCAGCCTGGGCAGCAAGCTGTTCGGTCTCGCGGGCTTTTTGTTCCATGTCACGAGCGGCAGCTGCCAGCGCTTCCTGTTGCGAACGCTGTTGCTGCGTAGACACCTGCAATTGGTCAACCGTTACGTTGACACCCTGGGCCAGCCGCTTGATATCACCGTTATATTGGTCGACCGCCGTCATTTCATACTGCCCCGCCGCCACTTTTTCCAGCGACGACGTCACGTCGACAAACGCATGCTGCAAGCTGTGCAGCATACTCTCGAAGGCGGTCACGGTCTGGCCGATCTCGTCGCCAAACACCTTGATGCCCTGTGGTTGCAATTCCGCCGTTTTTTCTACACGCACGATGTAATTGCGCAAGGCGACAATCGGTGCGGACAAGCCTTTCCCGAGAACAAACGCCACCAGCACGATCAGCACGGCGGAAACGATGCCAATGGTCTGATTGCCCTGCTTGATCGCACTCACCGCTGCCATTGCTTCTTTCGTTGGCTGCACACTGACGATGGCCCAATTGAATTCACCGAGGTCGATCGGGGCATACGCTGCGATGGAGGGATTGCCCCCCAGATCAAAAGACTCAGTAACGCCACGATTCAGCTCTACCCGTTCGTCAAATGCAGTCTTGACGATGGGCAAATCGACGCGGCCCTGGTCGGGATGGGCAAACGAGGTTTTCACTGCGAAACGATCGGCAAACAACACTGAGTCGGAACGCATCAAATGATCCGGCCCGACCAGAAAGGTTTCCCCGGTTTCACCCAACCCCGAGCGATCATTCATGATGGCGTTCATGGGTTCCAGAGGGAGTTGCAGGGCCACGATGGCGACGCGTTTCCCGTCGGAATACACGGGTGCCGCCATGAAACTGGCCGGATCATCATAGGATGGACGATAACGTTCAAAATCCACCAGCACGCTGCTACCCGGTTTATCCAGCGCCAGCGCGGCACGATAGACTTTCCCCAAGCCGGTCTGCGCCCACGCACCGTTCTTGAGGTTGGTGGCGAAGTCCAGCTCCTTGAACACTGTGTAAAAAACATCGCCCGAGTCGGGATCAATCAGGAAAATATCGTAATAACCGAAAGCGGCCACCGCGCTTCGCAAAAAACCGTGCAGTTGCGAGTGCTGTCGGGAATAACCGGATGAATCGCTTGCCACATCCAGCAGGTGCTTGCTGCCCAACGGATTGGCATTGTTCTGGATATAGAAGTATTGCAGCAAGGTGGATTCCGGCGTCAACGATGACAAAGCCATCGACATGTCCGCCGCTTTGGCCATGCGTTTCTGATACTCCTGCCCGAATTGATCGCGGTAATAACTTTCCACGCCGGTTCGGAACCGTGCCAGCTGCGCCTCATCTACCGCGTTATCCTGCACCACGGAATGAAAACTGGATTTCATCTGCCCTGCCAGCTTGATCACCTGCGGTGCCGTGGCCAGCAGACTGATTTCACTGCGGCGATTGGCAAAGTAATCCTGCACGGACTTGGCTTTGGCATCTCGCAAACCTTCCAGCGTATTGCCCGCGCGAGCAAACAGCGCATCAGAGGAAAGCAGGACAGATTGGTAACTGACCACCAGCAAGGGAATGATGCCCACGCCCAGGAACAACACCATCAGCTTTTGCCAGATCGGCCGGCTCATCAAGAAATTCAGCATCACAACCCTCATAGGAGAATCCTTACCACAATACTCAGGTTAGACAGCGGATGGGTTGATCGTCAAACAACCAACCCATGCACCAGTACGGCGCACCCGGTTGACTTGTCAGATAATTTTTACCCTGACCCGCGGGTTTTGGTATGTTCCTGACTGTTGTCGCCATTCCGCCCCTCACCAGAAGACCCGTACATGCCTATTCGCCGGATTCCCAGCAGCACAGGCCGACTCAAGATCATGGCCCTCAATTTCGCCCTGCGTCGTTCCGTCAAACCTGACATGTCGACGGAAAGCGGTGCGCTCGCCCGCTCTCGCAACATGATCGAACGCTGGGGCGGCTGGACACCCCCGGTACGGGAAGTGAGTCTGGAGAAGCGCCAGATCACAGGCATGTATTGCGAAATTCATACCCCGCGAGCACCGCGCCGTGAAGGCCTCATCGTTTACATGCACGGCGGCGGATTCTGCATTGGCTCCCCCCGCAGCCATCGCAATCTGGTGTCGAGACTGGCGCGAGCCAGCGGCATGCAGGCCGTCAGCATGGATTATCGCAAGGCCCCGGAACACCCGTACCCGGCAGCGCTCGATGACGTTATCCGCCTCTATGAGCATTACCTCGAGCAGGGCGTGAGCCCTTCCCGCATTGTGTTCGCCGGTGACTCGGCAGGCGGTAACCTGGTCGTCAGCAGCCTGTTGAAATTGAAGCAGCTGGGCCGGCCCCTGCCGGCGGCGGCCTGTTGCCTGTCCCCCTGGACCGATCTATCGTTGAGCGGCGCATCGGTAAAAACTCGCCGCCACCTCGATTTACTGCTTACCGAGGAGGTGCTCGGGCAGTTTGCACAACACTATGCTCACGACACCCACCGCCTGAACGAAACGCTCTCCCCCCTGTTTGGCGATTTGGCGGGATTACCCCCTCTGCTGGTGCAGGTGGGTGCCCACGAAATTCTGCTGGATGACGCCCAGCGCCTGGTGAAAAAGGCGCACGCAGCCGGCGTCGATGCGTCACTCGAAATCTGGGAAGACATGCAACACGTCTGGCATTACACCTCGTTCATCATCAAGGACGGTCAGCTCGCCATCGAACGCATTGGTGAATTCTTTGGCAAACACCTGCCGGCATGATAAAACACGTCGCCCCGGCCACCGGTTCCAACGCGCTGCGGGCGCTCTGTCGCCCACACGCGACAGGCGGCCTTGTATCCGCCAACACCATTAACGGAGTTACTGCATGTCATCAGTCGTCAACTGCGTTGCTTACCTGAAGGGCGAGCGGTTGCCACCGTTCCCGGTGGATGACATCAGCGAAGTCCTCAAGCAACCCGGGACGTTCGTCTGGATCGGGCTGCATGAACCCGATGCGGCGCTACTCAACAAGATCCAGGAAGAATTCGGTTTGCACGAATTGGCGATGGAAGATGCCCGCTCCCCGCATCAACGCCCCAAGATCGAGACCTATGGGCGCTCGTTATTCGTGGTGGCAAAAACGGCACAATTGACTGAGCACAGCATTCAGTTCGGCGAAACCCACTTGTTCGCCGGCAAAAATTTTCTGATCAGCCTGCGTCATGGGGCATCAAAGAGTTACACCGGTGTACGCACCCGCTGCGAACAGGATCCACAACGCCTTGCCTTCGGTGCGGGCTATGCGTTGTACTCGATCCTTGATGAGATCGTTGACAATTATCTCCTGGTCGTCAATGAACTGCGCAACGATTTCCACCAGCTTGAATCCGAGTTGTTTGACGCCACTATTTCCCGTCGCAAACTGCGCAATATCTACCAGTTGAAACGGCAATTGATGCAGTTGCGGGACGCCACGCAACCGCTGATCGATATCTGCAATGAGTTGATGCGGTTTCACGAGGAAATCATTCCGCCGGCGATTCAGGTGTACATTCGCGATGTGCAGGATCACTGTCTTCGTGTCATCGATACCTGCGACAACATTCACGAGATGTTGTTGGCGGCGATGCAGATCAATCTGGCGTTGGTGTCGATCAACCAGAACGATATCGTGAAGCAACTGGCCGGCTGGGGGGCGATTCTGGCGCTGCCGACGGTGGTGTTCAGTTTATACGGCATGAATTTCGAGTTCATGCCGGAGTTGAAGTGGAAGTACAGTTATTTCGCGGTGCTGGGCGGAACGATGCTGGGTGGGATCTGGTTGTATTCGAAGCTGAAGAAAGCCGGCTGGTTGTAGAGACATGATCCGGCCGCCCCCGCGTTACATTTTCTTCTTCGTGCGTGTCGTCGCCTGCGCCTCCATCGGATTCTCCGGCCAGAAATGGCGCGGATACCGCCCCCGCATCTCCTTCGCCACCTCGCGATAACTCCCCGTCCAGAAACCGGGCAAGTCGCGCGTGATCTGTAACGGCCGATGTGCAGGGGAAAGCAATTCCACCAACAGAGGCTGACCACTGGGCAAGGTCGGATGCGTCTGCAACCCGTAAAATTCCTGCATGCGCGCCCGCAAAACCGGGCCATTTTCGGCCGCGTAATCCAGATAAGGTTCACTGCCGGTCGGCAACGCCCAGCAGGCAGGCGCCAGTGATTCCAGTTGTTGCTGTTGCGGCCACGACAGCGAAGACTTCAGTACCTGAGCGAGTTCCAGCTTGCCCAGTTCGGTCGCGTTATAGATCCCATCCAGATAGGGGCTCAACCAGTCGTCGAGCGTCGCCTTCAGTGTCGCGTCGCCGAAATCCGGCCATTGCGCCGGTTGTTGACGGTGCAGCCAATTGACTCGTGCCTGCAGTTGCAAAGCGGATTCATTCCAGGGAAGCAACGTCGACATTGAGGCGCGAACCGCCTCCAGCAAACAGTGTCGGGCACTGTCGGGCCAGGGACGCGCCAGCGCGCGTCGTTGCAAGGCAATGGCGCCCAGGCGTTTTTGCTGTTCAGCTTCGACGGCGTGGCGTTGCGCGTTCCAGCTGACGACGGCCTGCTCGGTAATATGGGTTTTCATGGCGCGTTCGAGATCCGCCAGCGCGACCGGGGCCGCCAAACGAATGCGCGGTTCCGTGCCGGCACCGTCGGTGTCGAGCACCACCAGAAACGGCGTGCCTGCGAGGCGGTCTTCCCGCGACAATTGGACGCCCCGGCCATTCGCCATCAGATATCGCAGTTTGTTGTCAGACCGGCATTGGGCGATACGGTCAGGAAACGCCTGTGCGAGGGCTATGCCGATATGCGGGTGATCGGTCGCTGACGGCTGCCAACCGGTGCGGATGCGATCGGCCAGCTGTTTCACGCCCTGTTGGATACGTTGCCAGGTGCCCCGCTGCAACTGAGGGTCGCGACTGCTCTGCCATAGCGCCAGGCGTGTGTGCAAATCGGCCTGGGTTTGCCCACCGTCGACACGAACGGGATCCCCTTCGGACAGGATCATGGCCGTGGCGATGGTGGCAGACGCCACGGGCTCCTGTCGGTGCGTCCACACCAGATGAGCCAGGCGCGGGGAAAGCCCCAACGAAGCCATTTGTTTGCCCAGTGGCGTGACACGTCCCTGCTCGTCGAGCGCATCGAGCGTCTGCAGTACTTCCCGTGCGCGCGTGAATCCATCGGTAGAAGGAAGCGTCGGTAACGATAGCTGTGAGGGATCGGCGATGCCCCACAGTGAAAGTTCAAGGGCGACGGGCAGCAGATCGGCACGACTGATTTCCGGTTCGGTGAAGGGTTTGAGTTGTTCACTCTCGGACCAGATCCGCACGCAAACGCCTGGCATGAGTCGCCCGGCGCGGCCACGGCGCTGTTCGGCCGACGCGGCGGAAATCCGCTCGGTTTGCAGCGTGTCCATGCCGCGACGCTCATCGTAAACGGATACCCGCGCCTGCCCGCTGTCGATCACGACACGAATGCCTTCAATGGTGACGCTGGTTTCAGCGACGTTGGTGGACAGCACCACCTTGCGCTGCCCGGGCGGTGGCGGCGAAATCGCCTGTTCCTGCGCGTCTGGCGGCAGTGAGGCATGCAACATGTGCACCTGCACAGCACTGTCGAGACCGATGTCGTCCAGTTGCGATGCCACCCGATGCATGTCGCGAAATCCCGGCAGGAACACCAGCACATTACCGTCTTCTTCGCGTAACAGGCGGGCAATGGTCGCCGCGATATGCTTCTCGGGCCAGGTATTCAGGGGTACCGGGGCATAGCGGGTGTCCACCGGATAACAGCGCCCGTCAGAGGCGATCATGGGGCAATCCAGCCAACGCGAAAGATGATCTCCGTCAAGGGTGGCCGACATGACAAACAGGCGCAACGGATCACTGTCGTCACGCAATCCGCGTTGCGCATCGAGGGCGAATGCCAGGCTGAGATCAATGTTCACCGAACGCTCGTGGAATTCATCAAAAATCACCAGCGACACGCCTTCCAGCGAGGGATCCTCCTGCACCTGCCGCAAAAAAATCCCTTCGGTCACGATCTCGATCTTGGTAGTGCGCGTTACCCGGGAATCAAAACGCGTGCGATACCCCACCGTTTGCCCCACGCCTTCCCCCAATTTGGCAGCCATGTAGCGAGCCGCGCCATAGACGGCCAGGCGCCGGGGTTGCACCATGATGATCTTGCCGGGCAAGCAGTCCAGGGTGCTCACCGCCAGCGGAATCACTGTGGTTTTCCCCGCGCCGGGCGGCGCCTGTATCACCAGGCGATCATGGGATTGCACCCCTGCAATAATCCGGGGCAATACCTGTTCAATCGGAAGCATGCAACGAAAACCTCTGGTTGGGTTGACCGCCTTCCGGCCGGTCCTGATCAAGGCGCCCAGTGTAAAACACGATCACACACGATTGGTATCGCCGATGGCGCGGCGCTATCATGCAGCCTGATTCCCCACAGGATGTCGGTCATGAATGCTTCCCTCGAACACGCGCGCCACACGCTGCAGAACGCCCGTCGCATCGTCTGCTTTTCCGGGGCGGGGCTGAGTGCCGAATCGGGCATTTCCACTTTTCGCGATACCGAAACCGATGCCTTGTGGTCGCGTTTCGATCCCATGATGCTGGCATCGCCCGAAGGCTTTGCCGACAATCCGGCACGCGTGATCGACTGGTACAACTGGCGGCGCGACAAGCTTGCCAAGGCTTCGCCCAATCCCGGCCACTATGCGCTGGCGTCACGCCCTGACATTCTGCAAGTCACACAAAACGTTGACGATCTGCTGGAACGTGCTGGCGTGTCGCCTTCCCGCATTTATCACTTGCACGGCACCATCACCGAAGATCACTGTAACGCCCGCTGTGGGTACCACGAACGCATTGATCTGGCCGCGCCACCCAGCCTAAGGGCATGCCCCCGCTGCGGAGGCCGTTTGCGCCCATCGGTGGTGTGGTTCGGCGAACATCTGCCCGAGGACGTCTGGAGCACTGCCACTGGGCACTGCCAAAATGCCGATTGCCTGTTGGTGGTGGGGACCAGCGCTGCCGTATATCCGGCGGCCTCGCTGATCGACCTTGCCAAACGCCGGGGGGCGAGCGTCATCGTGATCAACACCCAACCCAGCGGTGCCTCGGATCTTGCCGACCATGAACTGATCGGGCCGGCGGGAGTGCTGTTGCCGCAACTGTTCGGCCTTTATCAACACCCGGTGGACTGACATCATGTCGCTGACGATTTCACGCGTTTTGCATGCCGGGTATCTGTTCAGCCATGGCGCCACTCGCATCGCGTTTGATCCCGTGTTTGAAAATCCGTTCAGTGGCAACTGTCACGCCTTCCCTGCAGTGCGTTTTGATCAGGACGCCATCCGCACGCTATCGCTGGATGCAATTTTCATCTCGCATTTCCACGATGATCACTGCTCACTCGACAGTCTGAATCTGCTGAGCAGGGATATTCCGGTGTATCTCTATTGCCTGTTCGACGAGCTGTTCGACATGATCCGGGCGCTGGGCTTCCACAACGTCCATGCCCTGCAGCTCGATGTGCCGGTGCGCGTTGGCGCGATGGATATCATTCCCCGGCGGGCACTGGAATCCAATGTCGACTCGATGTTCCAGGTGCGCGTCGATGGGCTGAATGTGCTGAATGTCGTGGACGCCACCATCGATCCCCCCACACTGCGGCAGCTGGCCCGTTATGCGCCGTGGGACGTCGTGCTCTGGCCGTTCCAGATCATGCGCGAAGCCGAAGTCATCGCGCCCCGCCAAGCCTTGCCCGCCCCCGCCGGATTGCCCGCAGAATGGCTGGAACAACTTCAGCGGCTCAAGCCTCGCGTTGTGGTGCCGAGTTCCTGCCAGTTTCGACAGGAAAGCTGGTCCTGGTACAACCGCGCGTTTTTCCCTGTGAGTTACGCCCTGTTTCAACGCGAGGTCTCCGCTGCGTTGCCCACTGCGCACCTTTTGCGGTTGAATCCGGGTCAGGGCTTGATACTGGTGGGCGACTCCATTGCACCTGCTCCCCCGCTGCCCTGGATCATTCCGGAAGGGCCGCAGGAGGTCGATTACGACTACGATCCAGAAGCGGTCGCGCCGCCGGTCAACGCGATCGCGGCGCAATTCGCGCCGTTGTTGCCGGAACAAGCCGAGCAGGTGTGGCGTTATTGTCGCCACGAGATCATGGACGTCTATGCATCGTTGGACGCCATTGAGGAAGGCTATTTCGCCTCGCCAAAACACTGGTATTTGTCGGTGTACGACCACACGGGTGCGGTAACGCATTTTCACTATCGCGTTGATGCCGACCAGTTGATACTCCTGGCGCAATCAGCAACCAGCGATACACCTGTCGCTCCTGACTGGTGTACGGAAGTGATTCTGAAGAAACTGCATGCGGCCCTGTTCTGCGGCGAAACGCTGACCTCGATGTATCTGCGCATCAACGACCGTGAATTTCCGGAAGACACCCTGGCCGCATTGGCCGACACCGAAATCGCCGACGACCCGTTGATACGCTGTGTCTTCGATGGCCACTTTGCCGCCTATCAGCGCGAGCAACTGCGGCGATTGGGCCTAAGCCTGTGATCTGATTGTCATATTCCACTGCCATACTGGAAATTGTTGCTTGGTTGGTTCATGATGTAGATGTGAAGAGCCAAAAGCTTTGACCCGGGGCGTGGGATGCATTCAATCCCCGCCTCATTCGTGAGTACGCTGACATGCACGTGAATTCACGCGTACTGCGGCTTAGTAAGGCCGGTATCCCGCTCGACTGGCTTTCGCAGGAAGATGCCGCGGTACTGCTCGTCAAAGGGCAGGTCTTGTGGACGCTGGGTGACTATGTCGCCATATTGCGTGGCGGCCACAATCACGCCGGAAATCAGAGCCTGCTGCCGATTCCCTCCATCATCGCCACCGACGGTCACTTCAAACACAACGAACTCCATGTCCCCGCCGTCTGTAACCGCCTGCTGTTCCGTCGTGACGCCCATTTATGCATGTATTGCGGTGAAACCTTCCCCGCCGAAGCATTGACTCGCGACCACATTCAGCCCCGTTCGCGCGGCGGCTCCGAAAGTTGGACCAACCTGGTGTCGGCCTGCAAACGCTGTAACCAGCGCAAGGGCAACCGCACCCCGGAAGAAGCCGGCATGCCCCTGCTGGCCGTCCCCTTCAAACCCAACAAAATGGAATACATGGCGCTGGCCAACCGTAACATCCTGGCCGACCAGATGCAGTTTCTGCGCACCGGCTTCAGCAAACACATGCGGTTGCAATGAGCCTACTCCCTGATCCCTTTGACCTTAAATTTCATGACCGACGAGTCATATAGTCATTTCCCCGCCCTGCAATAGCCTCTAGAATGGGGTCATACAAAGGAACCGGTTCTCGCGGCGACTCTCAATCCCATGGCCTGTCACACGCTGACTGCCGCCGCCATGGATCGCCGCAGCCGCAAAGGAGGCCAGCACCATGACGCCCTTGAGTGTCGTCGATAATCTTTTCCTCATGATGGAAAAACGTCAGCAACCCACCCATATCGCCGGCTTGCAACTGTTCGAATTTCCGGACAACGCCGACGACGATTACGTCTCGCAATTCGCCGCCGAACTCAGACGTTATACAAAGCCGGTCGAGCCCTTCGACAAGCGTCTGATCTACCGTATGGGCCGCCCCTACTGGAAACCGGACCGCCAGTTCGACCTCGAACACCACTTCCGCCACCTCGCCCTGCCCCACCCGGGTCGCATCCGCGAACTGCTGGAACTGGTGTCGGTCGAGCACAGCAATCTGATGGATCGCGAACGCCCGCTGTGGGAGTTCTACCTGATCGAGGGCCTGCAGGGTCGCCGTTTCGCGGTCTACAGCAAGCAGCACCATGCCATCATGGACGGCGTTTCCGCCATGCGTGTCGGCATGAGTCTGTTGTCCGATGATCCCAAGACGCGTGGCATTCCGCCGGTCTGGGCTTATGAAATGAAGCAGAAAACCCGCACCGGAGCCGATCCGACCACCCGCACGGTGCAGGCTGCTGGAGCCCTCGCAAAAAGCACTTCGAGTCAGTGGTCGAGCGTACCCAACGTGGCGCGTGCAGTTTACGATTCGTATCGCCGTGGCAAGGAATCGTCGGGCAGTTCCGACTACACCAGCATTTTTCTCGCACCCCAGTGCATCCTGAACGACAAGATCACGGGTTCGCGTCGTTATGCCGCGCAATCCTATTCGCTGGATCGCATTCGCCGCATTTGCGCCGCCTACGAAGCAACGGTGAATGACGTCGTGCTGGCAATTTGTGGCAGCGCCTTGCGGGATTATTTGCTGGAACTGCGTGCCCTTCCTGATCGGCCACTCATCGCCGCCGTTCCGGTGTCATTGCGTCAGGATGACAGTATCGGTGGCAACCAGATAGTAACGATTCTGGCGAACCTGGCTACTCATGTGGCAGATCCGGTACGCCGCATGGAGATTATCAAGGCCTCGGTCAATGACGCCAAACAGCGCTTGTCTTCAATGACACAGGAAGAAGTCATGGCCTATACCGCCATGATGTTCATGCCGGCAGCGATGCATCTCACGACGGGACTCATGCCGCAGTGGCAGGCGTTCAATGTGTTGATTTCCAATGTGCCGGGGCCGAACAAGCCGCTGTACTGGAATGGCGCGCGTTTGCAGGGCATGTATCCGGTGTCGATGCCGATGGATCGGCTGGCGTTGAATATCACGATTTTGAGTTATTGCGATCATCTGGAATTTGGCTTGACGGCCTGTCGTCGGACGATGCCATCGATGCAGCG
>JBPOHS010000107.1:0-4202 GCA_052035295.1 Pseudomonadota bacterium | reverse complement strand
AATGGCTTCTTCCCGGGTGACGACACGCACAACCTTCGGGCCACTCATGCAGCAACTCCTTTCTTCAGCGCCGCGACAATAGCGGCTTTCAATCGCTCTCGCTCCTCCCACGCCGCGTGATACCAAGCGTGGCAGGAGACGCGGTGCATATGGGGAAGGGCACGTTTGAGCAGCTGGGGACGCCAAATTTCCCGCGCCCGTGCGTTCGCCAATAAGGGGTGAAAGGGGCCGTCACACTCAACCCCCAAGGCATAGAGCCCCGTCTCCGGATCGACAATGGCATAGTCGAAACTAAACAAGTCGGACTCCCGCGGCCTGATCACGGTCCAGCCTTCCGCTTCGACGAACTGCGCCACGGAATCACTAAAACCATCCTGCAGCACGTCCTCGCCTGCTGATCTTCCGCTCCTACTGATCAGCATGCGCTGCAAATGCTTTTGACCGTCCTGGAATTGTCCTGCCGATGTGATTCGGGCGTACTCCAGGTAGCCCTGCAGGTAATCCCGAGGCGTTTCCGGCGAGCGCTGCGTATTGAGCATGTCCGAGATATCTGCGATGGGGAGCGACGTAACCAGCATGACTTTTTTACGCGCACGCGTGACAGCTACGTTCAAGCGCCGCTCGCCGCCCCGTTGTCCCAATATTCCAAAATGACGCTTGAACGTGCCCTGTCCATTGCGGCCGAAGGTAGTGGAAAATATTATGAAGTCACGCTCATCACCCTGAACGTTATCCACGTTCTTGACGAAAATCCCCATGTCCTCGCCGTCTTTGTGCCGTGCGAGTTCCTGCCGGTAGGCGTTACGGAAGGCATCATCCGTTTCGGCATAGGTCTCCAGCGCCGCTTCAATTAATTCCGCCTGCTTCAGGTTAAACGTCACCACGCCTATCGACGGACGCTGTTCAAAAGGCGCGTGCCAAAGTTCCGCCAACAAACCCACAATCGCATCGGCTTCTGCACGATTGGTCTGGTTCTCATAGACGCCATCGACCCGCACCACCTCGATCGGCTTGTCTTTGAGTACCTTGTCATCCGAGTGGCGAATCGGCACGTTCAAGCTATTGCCGTAGAAAGCAGCATTCGAGAAAGCGATCAACTCCCGGTATTCCGATCGATAGTGAATCTGCAGCGTGGTGGTTGGCAACACGCCCCGGGCCAGCTGGAGCAGATCCGGGCAATCCTTGATCTCGCGCCGGTTCCAGTTTTCATCGTAAGCCGCACGCTCTTCCTCCGTGGCAACCTCGTCCAGCAGCTCGCCATCCTCGCCCCCTGGCTCATCGCTCTCAAGTTTGCCGGTAAAAAACGCCGAGGGTGGCATCTGCTTTTCATCCCCACTCACCACCACACAGCGGCCTCGATAGAGGGTCGGCAGCGCGTACTCGACCGGCATCTGCGAGGCCTCATCATAGATAACGGTGTCAAACATGCCCGCCTGCAGGGGTAATAGCCGGCTGGCAACGTCAGGGTTCATCAACCAGATCGGTCTCACCTTGAACAGCCCCACCGGAGCGCCCAGCTCGAGGAACTCACGCAGGCGCCGGGCGCGTTTGCCTGAGAGTCTCGTAATATCATCCCACGCTTTCGCACTCCCCAACGCGGACACGTCCACCCCATCGATCAGCAGCTTGCGATTGAGCTCGCGCATCTCGCGATCTGCCGCCGCCAGATTCTCGATTTTGCTGTCGATGAATTCACGCTCCAGCAACAGTGTCGGATTAAGTTGCTCAAAACGCTGTTTCCAGGAAAGCAGGGCCTCTCGTTTGATCAATCGCCGGACGTCATTTTCAAGTTGCGACGCGGGAACCTGCTCCAGCATCGTCTCTTTTGCCCGCAAGATGGCAAACACCTGCATGGCTTCAGACGGCAAATGGGCGGCGCGTGCACGGAAATACTGATAGGCCGAGAGCGTGTCGACCGACTGTAGAATGCGTTGGATTGGAGTGATATCCAGATCGTTGCGCAAAATGCTGCGCGTCATTTGTTCGAACCAATTCGGCTCAACCCACGGCGCCAGTGCCTTCAGACTGGCCTGGCTTCGCGCTCGCGCATCGTTACGCTTAAAGGCCGCGTTATACTGGGCGTACAGATTCAGGAAGGCGTCTTTGGTAGCGGCGATAGCCGTCTCGTCAACCACCTCGATATGCGGCGCGCTTGCAAGGCGTCCTGCCAACTCCATGACCTCCGACAAACCCGCCTGCAATTGGCTCGTCGTGGTTTTTAGCTGTTGCAGGGAGGGCTTTTCCAGTTCCGGCATTTTGATTTCTTGCAGGATGTCGCCCAGTGCAGTCCGCAACGGGCGAATCGCTTTCTCAAGCTTGGCCGCAGCAATTAACGCCCGCCTGCGTGGAGGTGTTGCCGTGTCAGCATGTTCGGTCATGAAGTCGGTGAGCTTTTTGCGCCGGGCGATACGCGCGGGATTAATCGCGCAAATCCAATGTGCCGGCGCTGTCACCTGCTTTGCCAACAAACACCAGCTATCAATTTCCTCGGTAGAGAGTTTGGCGAAAATCGGGAACCAGTGTTCGTCATGCGCATCGTTATCACATTCCTTGAGTTGGACTTGAAGCGCCCCCAGGGCGTCGATGAGTTCCTTCCCGCGACTGTATTTTTTAGCGGCAGGCCGGAACAAAAAGAGCCAACGCGCCAGATTCTGACGGCGTGTTTCGTCCAACAATAGAAACGTATCACCATGGGCGTCCAGCCAACCCCGATAGGGATCTGGATTGCTGAAATCAAACCGTGAGGGATGTTCTATAAAAACGGCGATCCGATTTTTTTCGCACTCGTAAAAGGCGAAAAGTGCTTGCGCCACCGTATCAATGGTGGCTTTGTCATGAGAAAACAATTGAAGCGCTAGCAACGGACTGTCTTCGAATTTTGCTGGCAACCAGAATCGGGCCAGGGAAGCGCAGTTTTCTTCAATGCGTGCGAGCGTCGCTGTGGACGTTTCGCGCAGATGCGATCGGAGGGCTGGCAACTCCAGCGGGGCAGAACCTTGCTCCAGTTCAATCAACTCGGCAATCACGCCCCGGTAGGTCAGGCCATGCAACTCATCCACCTGGTGCAGCGATTCGTTGTGTCGATCCAGTTCGCCTTCCAAGATTTCGATACGAGCCGCAATCTGTTCACGCTGCCGGCGCCAGGTACCCGCCTGATTTCGGGTTTGTTTTTGGAGATCCTCGACTTGCTCGCGTATTGAGCGAATGATCGCGTCTCGGTCTTTATTGACGTCATTGATCATGACCAGGCGATGCCCCAGGCCTTCCGCCACGATCCGCTTACGCACAACCTCCAGTGCAGCATGCTTCTGGCAGACGATTAACAGCGACTTTTGGCGACCAATCGCGTCGGCGACCATGTTCACGATCGTTTGGCTTTTCCCGGTGCCCGGCGGTCCTTCAATAAGCTGCCCGGGTGCCTGTCGTGATTGCAATACTGCCGCCTCCTGCGAGGGATCGCTTTCCACCACAAAATAGCGGTCGATTTCCCGGGGCTTGGGTGCAGGCACCGGTGCGCTCATATCCGTTACCCGCAATAGCGTTTCCAACCCTGTGCCGACCGGATTCTTCTCCTTCAACGAACGCAGATCTTCCGCAATGGCTTGCCCAAGGAAGGTGGCATTGAATAGCACCGCGAAGCAGTGTAATTCGCTCTGATAATCTGGCACCTCAAGACCGGAGGCGGGTAGACGCTGCAACTCCCGCATTTTCGGCGTTGCCAAAATCCCGAGACCGTCTATCACATCGGCGACTTTCAAGCTGGAATGCTTGAGCAATTCATCCGCGGCGGCATGCCAGCGCTTTGCCGCTTCCTGTCCAATGATTCCATCCAGCGCGGGGTTGAGGCGTACTTCCTCACGTTCACGATCAAACGCGATGGCATATTGGCCACGCGTCCCCACCTCCGCGAGGATTTTGATGGGCCAGAGGAGCAGGGGAGCCACGCGCGGCTTGATATTGCCACGGCCCTCTTTGACAACCAGGAAGGGGAATCCGAGGTAGAGGCCATCAATGCCCGTATCCCGCTTATACATGGTTGCTTGACGACAAAGAGACTGCAGACGATCTTCCACCTGCGGTTGCGCCGTGAAGGCATTGGGATCGAGTGAAAGCGTTTTCTCGTTACGTTTTAACAAATGTTCCAACAACGCAACGGCGGGACGTAGTGGCGTCCCCAGTTCGGCCACATCGATGCGCGGGGT
>JBPOHS010000010.1:0-4386 GCA_052035295.1 Pseudomonadota bacterium | reverse complement strand
CTGAATCCCGCCGGGCGCTTCAAACAGGGGTGTGTTGGCTTGCCCTTGCCGCAAACGCATGTGCGCATCGTTGATGCCACCGATGGTGTAACGCCCATGCCCTGTGGCGAACCCGGCGAGATAATCGTGAGTGGGCCGCAAGTCATGAAGGGCTATTGGAAAATGCCCGACGCCACCGAAAAATCGCTGCGTGTGCTCGATGGAAAGCGGTGGATGTACACCGGCGATATTGGCGCCATGGACGAAGAAGGGTATGTCCGGATTTGCGACCGCAGCAAGGACATGCTTATCGTCGGTGGTTACAAGGTGTTTTCTGTCGAGGTGGAATCCAAGGTGCTGTCGTTGCCTTTTGTCGAATTGTGCGCAGTGGTCGGAAAGCCGGACGTGGCACGCCCCGGCAACGATATCGTGCAATTGTTCATTCAGTTGAATGCTGCGGCGAAGGAAAAATATTCCACCGCAGCGGCACAGGAATCCTTGCAGGCAGAAGTCGTCGCGTTTTGTCGTGAACAGATGGCGCCCTACAAAGTTCCGAAAGAAATCTTTTTCGTCAAGGCGGTGCCTTTGACGTCGGTAGGAAAGATAGACAAAAAAGCCCTGCGCGCCTGATCGGCATGTGCGGTAAAAAATAACAATCTATCAAAAAGAAAGTATATCAAAATAAAAGTGCACCAAAATAAAGAGGGAACTCTCATGCAAAGCGGGAAAATGCTGCTGCTGGCCACGATGGTGGTCACCAGCGGCTGCGCCACCAAACCTGCCAATTTCACACCGGCTGATCCTGAAATGATGCAGGAATGGCAGGTGGAAGGAAAAATGGATATCGAAAAGGGCGGTGAAGACTACAGTACCTATTTCACCTGGACGCAGTTCGGTGACCATTATCAGCTGGAATTACGCCCCGAGAGTACGGTCGGGCCGGTATCAGCGACGTTACGCGGTGCCACGGGCGGGGGGGATGTCAGCCTGCAGGCGGGCGAGGCGCATTCTTCGGCTACCGACGCGGTAGAACAGGCGGTACAGCGAAACCTGCCGCTCGAATACCTGGGCTATTGGTTGCGTGGCTTGCCGGCAACGGAAAATGCCAAACTGACCGAATCGGGCGTTCGCACGGTGGCCAGTATCCAGGAAGGTTCGTGGACCCTGGAATATGATGACTTCATGCACCTGGGCGCTTACCAGATGCCCGAAAGCATCGAGATCAAGGGCAAAAATGTCGCGATAACGCTGGATATGGTGCGCGGCGAGCCCGGGTACCTGACCCAGGTGTGCCACGATGAGTCGCCAGCGGCTGTTCCTGGTGTGGCAGCAACGACGGTAAGTGCGCCTGCGCCTCTGGATGAGCATCCGGTCAATGCCGATGAAGTGCTGGAGCGACTGGTGCCTGCGAGTGGTGCGGCGCCGCTTCCGCGTTGGGTGAATGATGACGAATTCTGTGCGCAACTGAAAAAGCTGCACGGTACCCTGCCGGATCCCCGCATCGGCTTGTATGGGCCGGATTCCATGATGTGGAAAATTTCCAAGCCGATCATTTCCGGCGCGTGGGGCTCAGGTCGGGCGTTATTACTGCAAACGGCGCATCCCTGGGTGACGGCTGGCATTGATGAACACTCCATCGTGCGTGAAGACCCGATGCTGCGTGCCCGTCGTACTTTCATCAATATTTTTTCCATGGTGTATGGCAGCATGCCGCAGGTAATGGCCTCGGCGAACCTGGTGCACAAGTCGCACAATTCCATCAAGGGGGAAATTCCCTATGAGGCCGGTGCGTTCAAGAAGCATAGCGAGTACCGTGCCAACGAAATCAACGCCATGATCTGGGTGCACGCCACGCTGTGGGACACGCTGGTGATGATGTATGAAGAAATGGAAGAGCCGCTTTCCGCTGAGGAAAAAGAGCGTTTCTACGAAGAAACCAAGTTGTTTGCCATGCTGTTCGGTATTCCCCGTGATGCACTGCCTCCCGACTGGAATTCCTTCGTGGCCTATAATCATGCCATGTGGAACAGCCCTCAGTTGACAGTTACACCGGCGGCGGTGCGGTTGAAAGACGATTTGTTCAATGCCCGGTCGATATGGCTGATTGTTCCCTTGTGGGCACAGGAAATCATCTCGGCACGCAACCTGCCGCCGCGTATTCGCGAAGGTTACGGCATGGACTACGGCGTGTGGGAGAAACTTAATTACGGTGTGTTCAAGGCGGGGGCCACCGTTACCGGCTGGATGTTGCCTGCGTCGCTTGAGTACAATCCCGTGTATGTCGAAGCGCAAGCGCGCTTGAAAGGGGAGCGCGTCGGTTATATGCAGCGCCGTGGTATTTATCTGGTCATGGAGAAGGAGCGCCTGGTCAACTAGTCCGGGCGTTCCGCAGAGACTTGACGGGTGAATGACGCTTTACAGCTGAATGTGTGTTGTCGAGCGCCGCGCGTGTCGTGGCGCCTGACGGGGGTTGAGTCGAGTGGCTTTAGTAACGTTAGTTCGCAGCGGCGCTGCCCTGTTATTGATCATGGCCCCCCTGTTGATGTTGGCAGGGGTTTCAACTCTGGCGCGTGCGGAAGAATCCCTCATGTCGCCGGAGTCTTTTCTTGAGACAGCGTTTGCTGATCAGTCTCCGCAGTCAAAACTGCTGGTGTTGCCGGCGCCATTGCGTGCGCAGGCGCTGCAAGTACTTGGGCATCCTTATGCGGGCATGCGTGTGCGATATTGGTGGCGGGATGGAAAATCTGCCTGGATTATTGACGAGATTGGCAAGGAGCGCCCCATAACGCTAGGGCTTGTGGTTGCACAGAACAGGATCCAGTCGGTGGATGTGTTGGTGTATCGTGAGGAGCGGGGTGGTGAAATTCGTCTGCCGTCCTTCAGGGAGCAGTTTCGTCAAGCCAGTCTGAACGCGGACGATTCGCTTGATCGCGACATCGATGGCATCAGCGGCGCAACGCTGTCAGTAGAGGCGGTGGGGCGGGTAGCCCGTTTGGTGTTGCTGTTCCATCGCCATGTCGCTGCCGGTGCTTCATGAGCCGATCGACGCGCCGTATTCTTCTCAAACTGCATCACCGTGTCGGGTTGGCGATCGCTGCGTTCGCCGTCGTCCTGTCGATCACCGGTATCCTGATCAATCATGCGAATTCCCTTGGGTGGGACAAGCGTCGACTGGTCAATGGATTCTGGTTGGATTTGTATGGCGTGGAGCGTTCAGGGGTGGAGACCGGTTATCGCGTGGGAGAGCATTGGGTGTCGTCCGCCGGCTCACAGTTGTATCTCGATGACAAGCCAGTGGTGGAATGTGCTTCGCCGCTTTCTGGCGCCGTTATGATGCCGGACACAACAGATCTGGGGCAGGGGGCGATTGCTTTGTGCGGCCAGAGCGTGGTGCTGTTTACGCTTGCGGGTGAGTTGATTGAGAAAATTCCGCTGACGGGCCAAACCTTGCGCAAGCTGGCCCTCAAGGGCGATGTTATTTACTCCGCCAATGAGGAGGGGCTGATGCAGTTCTCATTGGACACAGGCGTTTGGTCTTCTGTCGTTGTTGATCCTTCAGGCGTGATATGGAGTCATCAAGAATCCCTGCCGGAAGCGTTGCGTGAGCGATTGCGCTATGCGAATGCCCCGGCGGATCTGACCTGGGAGCGTCTGCTGCAAGACTTGCACAGCGGGCGCCTGTTTGGCCCCTTTGGCGTATGGATGGTGGATCTGGCCGGTGTTCTGATGGTCGCGTTGGCGCTGACCGGACTTTGGAGCGTGGTGACCCGCAAACGCTGACGCTTCATAAGGTGCAACCTACTATGCGGATCCTGCATAACGTGGCACCTGACGAAGTGGACTCAGAGGGTGTTTGCCTCAAGCCGGGTGCGGCGGCAGTGCGCCTGCGTTATCATCGTCGCCTGACGCCCTGACGGGGCGAAAACGCGAGGATGCAATCTTGGAAGTCGTCAAAGCTGAATGTCTGGGCCGGCCGTTACGGGTGGAAGCCACCCTGGCGGGTTGGCAGCGTGTGTATTGGGACGGAACATTGGTGTCCGAGCGCCATGCCGGATATCCCACCGAAGGTGAATTTGCGCACGTATTCGGTATACGGGCAGGGGAACAGGTGCTCGAATGCCGTCTGCAGTTGAACCTGCAATGGGAGCCGTTTGCCTGCAGCTTCCAGATGCAGGTCGGGGATCAGGCCGTTGGCGAGGGTAGCCGGGATCTGAAGGATCTGGAACACAGTACCCCGTCGGTCGATATGCCGGTAGAGCGCAAGGTCGGCTACATGGGCCTGTTCATGCTCGCCATGAAATTGCTCAAGAGCGCAAAGGCCATCAAGGTGCTGCTGGCCGGTCTGAGTCTTGCGGCGTATTCCTGGTTGTTTTCGGTGAAATTCGCGGTGGCATTGATCGTGTGTCT
>JBPOHS010000228.1:0-22036 GCA_052035295.1 Pseudomonadota bacterium | reverse complement strand
CGCCCATGACCCGCTCCCCGGTCGATCCCCGCATCGGGTATGCGCATACCTTCTCCTGGGGCCCGGGCAAAGCGACCATTGCGCAGGGACATGACACGGATTCATGGATTGTGTAGACTATGCGCCGTCGCCGGGTTGAGGAAACCTTGATCCGGCAGCGCTTACCTAACCCAGCCGGGTCACATTGTGATTCACGGTCTTTGTGATTCAGGGTTAGGTAGCGGGCCAGACAGCGTTTTGACACCGGGATATCGCGAAACCAGGTGTGCCACAGCGCAAAGGCCCCAAGCCATGAAACCTATGGCCTCGAGCGCTACATCATTGAAAGGGCCCATAGCTCAGTTGGTCAGAGCGTCCGACTCATAATCGGCCGGTCCCAGGTTCAAGTCCTGGTGGGCCCACCATCTTCATGAAGGGTTTACAGCACCTGTTGTAAACCCTTTTTTGTGCCTGACGCGTCGCCTGAGGTTTGAGCATGTCCACGAGCAAGCAAACGAAAATCATCACCGCCGTTGTATCCGTGGCGGCGGTTGCCTGGTTCATCAATCTCGCCGTTACGCGCACGCGTGAAAACGCCATCGAATTGACCCAATGGCCGGCCGAGATTGCTGCCACCAAACAATACTGCACGCTCGACACCTACCAGAACTGCAAGCCCGACGACTGGTTTGGCATCTATAAGTCGCAGACGGCCTCGCTCGAAACCAATCTGGCGGCCACCGTTTGTCTGGAACCCCGCAAGTTCGACAACGCGAACTTCTTCCGCCAGGTGACCGACAAGAAGGATTACCTGTTCCTCTGCAAAATGAATCCGCCAGATGCCATTCGCCGCGAAGACGTGGTGGCCGCGATCGAACGGATTGCCGCAGATCGCCAGGAAGCCACCGCGCTACCGGATCATGTAAAAACTGCCGCATGCTCGGTGTTGATCCGGGAATCTGGCTATGAAAGCGACCTGGAACACGCCGGGCTGCAGGGCGAGGTTTACGCCCAGGCCAATCCCGCCGCCGCGGCCGAAAGTGACGACACAGGCAGCGAAACCCTGAAAATGTGGAAAAGCAAAGTGGAAAGTGACTTTGCCGGCGAAAAGCTGAGCATCAAGAGTCTTGCCACCATCGCGTATGATCGTTATTGCCGTTGAGCGTCGCTGCAAGTAATGTTGTTCCACATCCCTTCCCCGGAACAACCTCATGACAGACACCTCGCCCCCGGCGCTGAAGCGTAACATCGGCCTGACTGCTCTCGTGTTATTTGGTGTGGGCGATATTCTCGGGGCTGGCGTTTACGGGTTGATCGGCAAAACCGCCAATGAAATGGGCAATATGGTGTGGCTTGCGTTCCTGGTGAGTCTGGTCGCGGCCGGGTTGACGGGGTTGAGCTACGCCAGTCTCGGTTCGCGGTTTCCCCGCGCCGGGGGGGCGGCGTATATCACGCTGCGCGCCTATCGGGTGCCGTTTCTGTCGTATCTGGTGGGTCTGGCGGTACTGGCTTCGGGGCTCACGTCGATGGCGACGGCGGCACGGGTATTTGCCGGCTACCTGAATGGCCTGATGCCTTCGTTGCCACCACTGGCCATCGCCATCGGGTTTTCCCTCGTGATTGCCGGCATCGTGTTCCGGGGTATCCGCGAATCGTTGTTCGCCAATGGGATTTGCACCATCATCGAAGTCAGCGGACTGTTTCTCGTGATCGCGGTAGGGCTGCCGTATATCGGCGACGTCAATTACCTGGATGCCACCTCACCCACCAACCTCGCGGGCGATGTCACCCTGACGCTGGCGCTGACTGGCGCCGTGCTGACGTTTTATTCCTTCGTCGGATTTGAAGACATGCTGAATGTGGCCGAGGAAGTCAAGGAACCCCATTCCACGCTGCCGCGCGCCATGTTGCTGGCGTTGATCATTGCATCGCTGATTTACATGACCATTGCGCTGGTGGCGGTGTCGGTTCTAACGCCTGCAGTGCTTGGCGCCTCGGGGCAGCCATTGGTCGATGTCGTGGCGAAAGCGGCGCCGTGGTTTCCGACCAGTGCCTTCAGCCTGATTGCCTTGTTTGCGGTCGCCAACACGGCGCTGCTCAATTTCGTGATGGGATCACGCTTGTTGTATGGCATGGCATCGCAAGGGCTGGTGCCACGGGCGCTCGCCAAGGTTCATTCCGGGCGCAATACACCCCATATGGCCATCATGACGGTCTGGTGCATTTTTTTCGTGTTGGTGCTGAGTGGCGATATTTCGTCGCTGGCGCGTTCGACCAGTGTTCTGCTGCTGTGCTGTTTCGTGCTGGTGAATATTGCATTGGTGATCCTGAAATCACGCGAAACAGAAAAACCGCATTTCGATGTTCCGGTCATTGTTCCGGTGCTGGGGGCGCTGGTGTGCCTTGCCATGCTGACCCAGGCACAAGCGCCCGAGGCCATCACGGCAAGCGTTATCATTGGCGGCATCGCCCTGCTTTACCGACTGGTAAAGCCCTCACGCGAGGCCATTGAATCGCTGGACTGATGCAACCACCATCGCGGCCATTACCTCAGCCAGCCGAACAACGCAGGGACTCAGTGGGCGTGGTGGGAGATGTGGAATCAGAGGATGTAATGGATGTCGCGGCAACAACATAACGACACAGAGCATCACGCAGCGGTTCACGCTGCATGGGTTTGGAGAGGAATCCGCTCATGCCAGCCTCTTCGCAATGATGCCGTTCCTCGCTGCTGGCGCTTGCCGTCAATGCAATCACTTCCACCGACGCGCGCTCAGCGTCCTCCAGAGCGCGGATGCGCCGGGTCGCCTCATAACCATCCATGACGGGCATCTGCACATCCATCAGCACCACATCAAAGACGTTATTCTGCACGGCCGCCACTGCATCGGCACCGTGTTCGGCCACGGTGACATCGGTCACGCCAATGCTCTTGAGCATTCCCACCGCCACCTGACGGTTGACCGCATTATCTTCGACCAGCAGTACACGCAGATGCGTCAGCACATTGGTGGCGTCTGAGGCATGCGTTTTTACAGGCTCGGCTGATTGCAACGCGGCCACATGTAGCGGCATCCGGAAGGCAAAAACGCTGCCTTTGCCTACTTCGGAGGTCACTGCGATCTGCCCGCCCATCAACCGCACGAGGTTCTGTGCGATGGTCAATCCGAGGCCCGTGCCACCGAACTTACGCGTCGTGGAACCATCGGCCTGCGAAAAACTTTCAAAAATTTTGCCCTGAGCTTCCGGCGGTATACCGATACCGGTATCGCAGACCTGAATCTCGATCTGTGCCGCGGATTCATGGGATTGACGAAGCAGCTTGAGCGTTACACCACCTTCGCGGGTAAATTTGATGGCGTTACTGACCAGGTTGGTCAGCACCTGCCACAAACGGGTGCGATCGCCTTCGATCCAGGCGGGGATCGCGGGATCAACTTCCAGCGTCATGGTGAGCCCCTTGTCGCGCAATTGCTTGCCGTAGAGCTGACGCAAATCCTCCAGAAAGTCCTGCAGGTTGAAGGGCTGCCGTTCAAGTTCCATTTTTCCGGATTCAATTTTCGACAGATCGAGAATATCGTTGATGAGGGCCAGCAACGTCTGCCCTGACCGGCGGGCGATTTCGAGCTGTTGTTTCTGCGCCGTATGGAGATTGCTGTCGTCCACCAGTTCGAGCATGCCCAACACGCCGTTCATGGGGGTGCGTATTTCATGACTCATGTTGGCGAGAAATTCGGAACGCGCCTTGAGGGCTTCGTTGAGTTCTCGATTGGTTTGATCCAATTGCTCAATGTACGTCTCGCGCGCGCGTGACTCTGCCTTGGCGACTTCCCCCTCGGCAATAGCGCGAGCCTGCTGCGATTTCAGCATATTGATGAGATCGGCCAAACCGATCGAGAAAAACAGCAATTCAAACGCGCCCGCCCATTTGAGTACATCGGGCGCGAGATAGTAGTAGGGCAATACATTGGCCGAAGTGAGCACCGTAAAGGTAACACCGAGAAAGACCGCCCCTTGCCCGATAAAATAATACGTGGCAGGCCGATACCCTTGCCCCATCCGAACCAATGCGGCAGCGAAGAACAATATGGCCCCAACGACCGTCATGGCCATATTGATCCGCGCAGACAGTTGGGTGCTGACAAAAAATGTTGCCAACATCCCGATGACGCTCACCACGACATAGAGACGCAACGCATTGTGCAGACGGGGCATGAATTTGCGCGATTGGAGGAATTCCATGGCAAACAGCGCGACCGCCATCGCTGACGCCATGCTGAAGAAATACACAGCCAATTGCTGAAATGCAATCGCCTCAGGCCAGAAGCGGAACATATGCCCGGACAGTGTCGAATTGAAAGTCAGGTACACCGCCACAAAACCGACATACAGCAGATAGCTGCGCTCACGCACTTTCAGCCACAGGAAAAAATTGTACAAACAAAGCCCGAGCGAAACCCCCAGATATATCCCGTCCACAATATCGAGATTGAAACGTGTCCCCATGAAGGCGCGTTCCGGTTCCAGATAAATGGGCAACGACAATGAACTGGTACTGCTGACTTTCAGGAATATTTCAGCCTGTGCGCCCGGCGTCAACGCAAACGGAAAAACCAGGTCACTGGTACGAAATACGCGCTCGCTGAATGCCTTCATGTCCCCCAGGGTCTGTTCGTTGATCCGCGTACCATAGGGGCTGGCATGCACAGAATAAAAACGCACATCGTCCAGCAACGGGTAACGTACCGAAAGATAAAAACGATCCACCGGCGACTCGCCCACCCGCATTTTCAAACGGTTGGCGACGGTGAATTTCAACCAGTAGGTGCTTTTGCTGTAGCCAAACTGCAGCGTGTTGTTGCGAAAACGCGAAAACGCACCGCGTGCTGCCGCCTCACGGATATCTTCCAGCGTGGCGGTGCCATCGGGATCTTCGAGGTAGTAGATATCCTTGGCCAGACGCATGCGGAAATCGTCCTGCTCAATGGTAATCACCCCTTTGTCATTGACGGCATGCGCCAACGGAGCGAGCCCCCAAAACGACAGCAGCCCCAAGAGCGCCAGGCACAGGGCTGTCATGTCGCGTACGCCGCGTATAAATGCCATTCTCGATTCCTGATTGATGCCCGATTCTGGTGCGGGCTGTCCTTTCTCATTTTAGTCAACTTTCCGGGGATCACGCGCGGCAAGCGTTACCAATGATTGCGTGTTACTTCTTCGTTATTGACGGCGCGTCGGCATTGTGAGTATGCGAACCCGGTCACAGACTCCAAAGATGCGGCCAAGTTTGTGAAAAATTACACGTTTATAGATCTATTTGCCGGGATACATTCCGTCTCGTTCGCTGACGAGGATGACAAAACAATGACAATGTTGAAGCTGTTACTGGCACTTCTGGCGGCCGCACTGGCGGCAGTAGGCGTGGTTAACTCCGGCGGCTCGCAATCCGGGGATGATACGGTGATCAGCGATCCGGGCAGCGACGGGTCAGATTCGGGCACCGTCGATCGGGGCGATGACACCACCCCGGACACAACTACCCCCCCGCCCAACCGTACTGCGCGACTCAACTGGTATGCCCCCCTCGCTCGTGAAGATGGCGAGCCCCTCCTGGTGGGCGAGATCACGGGCTACCGCGTGCGCATCGAGCGCCAAGGCAGCTCAGCGATACAACTGCAGAGCGTCAGCGCTTCGTCCACGGCAACCACTATCAATCTGACGAATGCCGGCACCTATTACTTCAGCATTGCCGCTGTCGATGACAGTGGCATTTACAGCAGCTATTCGGCACGCGTCAGCGCGACCTTCAATTGATTGACCGCCTGCACAAAAAGCCTGCGCCCAGCAGGTTTTTTTGTGCCTGAAATTCGGCCTTGTCATCCAACCTTGTTATCCACCAATGGTGCCGTTGACCAGTGTTTCGAAGGCTATCGAGTTACTGAGATTCCCCAAACCGCCATCGAACAAACTGTTGAAGCTGCCTTGCTCGCCGTGCAGCGCCATGTAATTGAGAATAACCGTCTTGGTCAGCAGGTTGGGATTGTTGGCGGCAGGACTGGAACCGGTTTCTACCGAACCATCCGTGCGGAAATAGCCAATCTGGCGCTTGTCGACCTGCGACGCCACCAAGGACGGGCGTGATCCGGGATTGAAGACCAGAATGAAGGCAGCCGCAGTGGTGTCGTTATCGCTGGTCCACACGCCTTTTCCACGGCCGTCAGACGAGTTGTCGATCATGCCGCTGCTCGAAACCGACCCATCGCTGAAAACGTAGAGCATCAGTGGCACACCGATGCGGGCAGCATATTCGATACAGGCGCCCATGCATTCCCCGGCCCGGAAATCACGGATTTCCCCGGTGGAACGATCGCCCGTGTGGTAATCGAACCCACCCATGGTGACACAGCCGGCCCCGGCAAAACCGTTGACCACGAGCTTCATGACGGCGGCGGTTTTGGCGTATTCCGAGTCGGAATTCATTTCGGTGGGGCTGAAGATGGCAGTGCCGCCACCAATGATGTTGTCATCCTGCAGGGGGTCAAGCTGACTGGGATCGCCATAACGCTCAGCCAGTATGGCGCTTTTCACATAGGCGCAGTTGGCGGCTTCCTTGATGTCGGCGTCGCGTGACAATCGGGTATCCATGCGTTCGATCTTGCGGGAACTGATGCACTGCATGGAACGCATGACTTCCACCGCATCGGCCTGACTGAGCAGGCCCACCAGTTTGCCGGTGTCGACCAGACCGGTCACATCGGAAGGACGATCCACCTTGATCGGGCGCACTTCGAGATTGATCATGTCGGCCGGCGCCATCGAGTTGCCACCGGAATCCGACGTGTTCGAACCAATCAAGGCCATCAGCTCGCCATTGGCGCCAGCCTTGTTGATGCCGTACATGGGATTGAGAGGGTTATTACCCGTATCGTTATCGGAGCGCGCGGGTAATACCACCCCATCGACTTGCGAAGCACGGCTGGGCGACATGCGCGACATCATGCCACGCAAAAACGCACTGTCGGAATGAAACGCCAGCCCCAAGCGGCTGTCGACAAAATCCCGCGACAGGGTATCCGGGTTGGTGATGGAAGGAATCATGTCGCCCGGCAATCCCAGACGCCCGTAGCCGGCGGTGGCGAGAAAATCGAGTTGCCCCCCCTGCTTGCCCACCAGCACATTGGAACCGGCGATATTGGCGCCACCAGCCAGATCGAAACAGATAAAGGGAATTTTGCCCGCCCCTTGGGTAGCAATGCCGCACTGATCCACCAGGGTGTTGAAATTGCCGCAATCCGCCAGCCGCGCATAGGCATCACGGGCACCAAACACGTTGATCAGGCTGGTACCGAGCACCATGGCCGAACCGCCCAGAAATCCTTGGCGCAGCAGTTCACGGCGCGTACGCGGACGCGGATGATCGTTGAGTCGTAACGGCGCATCCGGGGGTAGCGGTTTACGGAATTTGCTCATGGGCTTCTACTCACAAAAATACGGCGCACATTTATTGAAGCAAGCTGACGGCACTGCCGACTACGGCAGCACACGAGGCCTTCACGACAGTCTCGGTACGGTCAACCGCGCAGCCACCACCGCAGGCAGTCAGGGTGTCGATCAGATCGTTGACTTCATCGGTAATATCGGCGCTGTCAGGCTGCGTAGCCAGATTGGCACCGACGACATGTGTCAGTAACGGGGAGATGATCTGGTTGCGACCCGTGGTATCGAATGCCGTCGCAGCCGATGCACTGAAATTGAAGCCCGGAAAATACGCACTGCGCAACGTGGTGTTTTCCACCAGGGCATCGCAATAGGCAATTGCCAACTGAGCGACCGCGATTTGTTGCGACGCGACGAAGGTGTCGATGTTTTCCACGGTCGGCAACTGTTGCTTGATCGTAGTGAACGTCTCGCTGATATCGGCCGTTTGCGCGCTGACCGTCGTTACCTTGGCCATGGTGGCATTGATTTCCTCGAACGTACGCAGCCCGATATCCGGTGAGGGCGTCTGGTCGACCGCGGTCGGCGCAACGCCATCGGCTTCGACCACGACATTGGCAAAGCTGCCGAACTGTTCGAACGTCAGGAAAAATTCGTCGGTTTCCGGGCCGTTTTCAAGCGCGATGACCGTGCCCACGTCGGATAACGGCGTACCTGTGGAGACATAGTTACTGTTGGAAAGCGTGAAATCGAGGTTGCGGTACGCCTGGCCAATGGCCGCTTCCTTGCCGTTGATGCCAATGCGCATGCCGCGAATGGTGTTGCTGCTGATGGACGCATTGGTCTCCAGACTGATGAAGAACGGGCTATTGAACAAATAGCTGTAGTCGTCGAACTGGCTGACTTCAAAGACGATATACGCCTTGGAAATGTTACTCAGGTTCGACACATTGAACAGCAGGTAGTATTTCTGGCCGACACCGACGTCGAAATTCTGCTCAACCTGCTCGGCGGTGAGCGCACGATCATGAATAGCCAGCATACGGATAACGCCCTGCCAAGGCCGCTCATTACTGGTTTCATTGCCCAGCACCAGCACAAAACTTTCGTCCCAATCGTTCAATGATCCGGGCTCAGCGGTGTCGTCACCCGGAATCAGCTCGCCATTGACGTAAATACGACGCCCGTGCTCCACATCGTAAGTGGCAACGACATGCTGCAGGGTGGCTTGCAGTACTTCACTTTCATTGTCGGTGGAAAACGCCGGCATGCCGTTCACGTCGGTCGTTGACGAACGATGCAGGAAGTCATAACTGTACAAGGTTTGCCCCAGCGTGAAATTGCGCTGACTGTTGTTGGCCGAATAGCTGACGATACGGGCGGAATCATCCTGCGTCACGTTGCCCGGCACCACCCAGGCTTCGATGGAGTATTCCCCGGATCGCTTGATGGCTTCAGCCAATTTGCTGCTTGCCGCCACTTGCCCCTGAGCCTTGGCGGTATCCCCGTTGAAACGCAGCCCCCAACCACCGACCCAGTCGACATCGACACTGAGCGAGAGATTCAGGGCCGGGCTCTCGCCACTGGTGTCATAGGCTATACCGCCCTGCCCGGTCTTGAACTCGTACAGTGCGATGACATCGCTTTCATGTCGTCCACCAGCGTTGGCGACGATGCCGTCTTCCAGCAGATACAGCGCCTTGCTGGTGACGAGATCAGGGTCCACCGGCTGCGGCAGCATCGAATCCGCATTCGCGAAACTCTCGATCGCCGTTTGCATGGTGGTGGCATTCGATGCGCAGTTGCTGGTCCAGCAATTATGGAATTCATCGCGCAAACGCACGACGAAGCGCGACGAAGAAGGATTGTTCAGATCGATCTTGCTCTTGGCGGCGCTATAGGCAACATCGACGTCCGACGAGGCAAAAAACGGCGACTGCGGAACGCGCGCGCTTTCGCTGTGGCATTCAGCGCAATGCTGGGTCAGCAATGGGTACACGGAACCCGCGAACAGACTGCTGCTGGCCGGAAAGGTTTTGCTCTGCCCCACATCACGGATCGTTGGTTCTTCCAGCACCACCACCCTCGCCGTTACGCCCCCGGTGGCGTTCGACCATGCGGTAATCCAGCGCGTCATGATCTCGGCGCAAGTGGCACTGTCAGCCACCCAGCAATTGTGTCCGCCTGACACCTTTTGAACCAAACGCGATTGGGAAGGTGTCGACAGGTTCACGACACCCAAGGCTTCGTTATAGGCCAGGTTGATATTGTCACTGCGTGCAAACGTGGGCGTCTGCCCACCCGCGCCATGACAGGCGCTGCAGCGATTGTTCTCTATCAGGTTATCCCACAGATTGACTTTGAAGGCCTGCACGGCTGCACTCGCAGCCACCGGGCCAGAATAATTGGCGCGATCGACATCATCGGTGCCATCGGGTGGCAAGGTGCGGGTTCTCTCGCCACTGTTGCCGCCACACGCGGCCAGCCAGAAAACAAAAAACAACACCATCAGCCATCGCGGCCAATTCCGTGCGCTCTGGGTGTGCGGGATCTGATTCAGTAGGCTTGGGGTGAAAAAGGGATTTGATTTCATGCGTTCACCTCAATCGCCCATGCAGTAGACGGCAGCTTCGGCAAAGGTTTGCTTGAGCTTGTAACCGTTACTTTTGAAGCTGTTGACCATGGTGCTGACCTGGGCCCGATCTGCACTGTCGGCAGGGGCACGCAGACATACCGTCTTGAAGACTTTTTCCACCTGGCATTCGGCGAACGCTTCCGTGTGCGACAACTCCTGACCCAGCGATTTGGCGCCAGACCCGGTACCGGGTAAACCGGAATCCCAGCCCAGATAGGTATTCTGCCCCTGACGCCAGTAGTTATCCCAGTGATCATCGGGTGTCACATAACCCCATTCGAAATTGCTGGCGTTGATGTGGTACTTCTCTGCCACCGTACCCGCTTGATACTGGATTCGCCCCGGTGCATCGAGGGCCGTATCGGTGCCGGTGAAATCGTAATAGGCAAACGCCTGCGCCATCGGATCCATGCCGCTGTGACAGCCAATGCAATTATTGAGGAAGATACGACTGTCACCGCCAGGGCTACGGGACACGTCTTGCCGAATGCGATCTGGCGGCCGGGTAATGTCCTTGATCTGCTCCAGGTCGGTACACAAATGATTGACCAGCGTGAAGCGGAACATCGCCCGGTTGGTACCTTCATAGAAGAACGCCTTGGCCGCCGCCCGGCTGGTCATCACCCCCGCCGTTGCAGACGCCGGAACGCCCGTCAGGGACGACTGTGCACGCGAGACCAGCGCCGTCTTCAGATTGGCACCCGAGTCCTCCAGTGCCACGTAATGCGAATTGTCATTTGCGGAATAAGCAGGCAAGCCCAACCCCGTGTTTCCGACATAAAGCAGATCCGCTGACAAAACTTGTCGGAAATCGACATCATCGCGCACCATACCGATAACGGTCGCCGTGTAGTCATTCAGTGGCGCGAACTGGCTGAAATCGCGGTTGGTCCAGGGCGTGGCGAAATTCTTGAGCGTCACCGTATAGAAAGCGGCATCTTCCGTGGCAGTTTCTGCGGCTGCCATCGCGTTTCCACCGGCGATATCGGCCGCCATGGCAGTGAGCACGCTGGCAGAAGGAGGCACACCGGCGATGCGATCATGAATGCGCTGCGCCTGTTCCCGTGGGCCGGCGTTCGCCGCCGTGGATGCCAACGCCGTCAGCATCAGCGTTAGCATCACCGCGCAATTTGCTGTTTTTTCTGAAGCCCGCATTTTCATGACATTTGCCTGTAAACTCTGGAGCACCCACCCGGTAATCGCACGGGTCGGGAAGCAGGTTTAATCAGTCTAGCAATCCAATTGACATGCTTTCGTGAAAAAACGCTCAGAATCCACCCCCTCTGCTTGTCCATAATGAAATCCGTACTTGAATTGGAATGTGGCTCACACCTTTTGGCATATGGCGATTCCCTGGAGCACCACAATCATGCGCCCCCACGCAATACGACGTTTACCGATCTCACTGGGCCTGCTGGCCAGTCTTTTGAGCGCCTGCGGCGGCGGTGGCAGCGGTACCGGTGGTGATCAGCGGCCGGATCCGGTACAGGAAGACATCGCCGTTGCCTATATCACCCGTAGCCTGCCGACGGAACTCAGTGGCGAGACGCAAATGCCCGTCGTTATTGAGGAAAACCTGCTGGAACCCGCCGCTTTCCGAGCGGGAGCACGTCTCATCGTGCGCGCCCGCGCTGCCCCTGGCGCCGTTGAAAAAGTCATCAGCGACAGCGTGTTCGGCGCTAACGCCCAATATGATGTCAAGGATCTGGAAGTTTCCTTAGATGGCAAGAAGTTGCTGTTCGCCATGCGCGCTCCCGAGATCGAAGACGCGGATGAAGACGAGCAACCGACCTGGGATATCTGGGAATACAATATCGACACCGACAGCCTGCGCCGCATCATCGAATCGGATGTCGTCGAAGACCAGGGCCAGGACATCAATCCGCATTACCTGCCCGATGGCCGTATCGTTTTTTCCTCGACCCGGCAACTGCTGGCGAAATCCAATCTGCTCGACGAAGGCAAACCGCAATACAATCCACAGGGTGAAACCGGCAACGACGATCAATTTGCCCTGCATGTCATGAACAATGATGGCAGCAACATCACCCAACTCACGTTCAATTCCAGCCACGAGATCGAACCCGTGGTGAACGCTAACGGCGAGATTGTGTATCTGCGCTGGGATGCGGTTGCCGGTCACGACAGTGTGGATTTCTATGCGCTGCGGCCCGACGGCACCGAACATCGGCATCTTTATGGCCGAAATTCACACGACACCGGCACTGATGGTGCAAGCATAGACTACCGTCACCTGCAACTCACGCCGGATGGCCGCCTGCTGGCCCTGATCGGGCCACGCCGCAATTCGGTCTACGGTGGGCAGCTGATCTATCTCGATACCGACAATTTTTCCGATAACGACCAGCCTGTGCCGAACAGCACCAGTAGCGCTGCCACGGCCCAGACCAATGCCACCCATTTTCCGGTCGGCACCGATGGCGAACCCTCCTTGGGCGGTTACCTGTCGGCCGCGTTCCCTTTGTGGGATGGCACATCGCGCATGCTGATCAGCTGGAGCGAGTGCATGGTACGCCTGAACAACCAGACGCTGCCCTGTACCGAAGCGCGCATCAATGCCGAAGGCGCCGAACTGCAACGCCCGGCCTATGGGTTGTGGATATACAATACCCAGTCAGAAACCGTGCTACCGCTTGTTGTTGCCGAGGCCGACAAGGTCTATACCGACGTGGTGGTGTTGCAGGAACGGACGCTTCCCCCGGTGTTGACCGCAAAAACCCATGACGGCGTTACCTTCGACGAGGATCTCGCCGAAGACAACGTGGGCATGCTGCACATCCGCAGCGTGTACGACATGGATGGCGCTTTCGACAACTATGGCGCCAGCGCAACGACGATGGCACAAATGCGAAGTCTGCCACTGGCAGACCGGCCGGCGTTATTCCTGCGGCTCGAAAAAGCCGTGCTGCGCCCCGACCGGGATGTGCGCGAGGTCGACAACACCGCCTATGGCGTCGCCTTGGGCGGCCAGAATATGCGGGAGATCCTCGGTTACGCACCGATCGAACCCGACGGCTCGGTAAAAGTGAAAGTACCCGCCAATATTCCCTTCACCCTCAGCATTCTCGATGACGAAGGGCAAAGTATCAGCCCCCGTCACCAATACTGGTTGCAAATGAACGCTGGTGAAGTGGTCACCTGTAACGGCTGCCATGAGTCAGGCAGCACGACGCCGCATGGTCGCACCGATGCGCGCCCGGCATCGATCAACACCGGTGCATCAGGCAACGGCGCCTATTCAGGGCTTAATGCGGAATACGCAGCCCTTGCAGGGGAAACCATGGCAGAAACCCGCGAGCGCATCGATGCCGCCCGTACGCCCACGGCCATCGATTCCACCCTGCTGAACGCGTCGCTGGTGTTTGATGACGTGTGGGCTCTCACCCCGCCTTCGCGAGTGGTCTGGCAGTACAGCGATCTCGATGCGGCCCTCGCACTGGATAACGATCCGGTTGAGCCCCCGACCAATGCCTCCTGCGAACCCGTATGGACGGCGTTGTGCCGCATCACCATTGACTATCCGACTGACATTGCACCGTTGTGGGATCGCACACGCACCTCCCTGCTGGATCCGGACACAGGCGATCCGGTCACGGACAGCGACGACAACGTGCTGGATCAATGCACGGATTGCCATTCACGTGGCAGCGAGATATTCGGCGATCCTGAATTCGGCACGGAGCCCACCGAAACGCGCACGCAACTGGATCTCACCAACGAGCCATCGACCGACGAGGCCGACCAGTTCACGTCATACCGGTATTTGTTCAATTCACCACGAGCAGCCGAGTACAACGCAGAAGGCGATTTGGTTGATAAACCCTTGCGAGACGAAAACGGCGATGAAGTCTGCGCCCTGAACCCTGACGGCACAGAAGACAGAAATCCGACAACACATTTATGCAACACTGTTCAATACGAAACCGTCGCGCCAGTCATGAGCGGCCAGGGCGCGTCAGCCAGTGGCAATTTCTTTGCACCATTTCGTGCAGACGGGCGACATGAAGGCTGGTTGAGCCCGGCCGAACTCAAAATGCTGTCGGAATGGCTGGATATCGGTGGCCAGTACTACAACGATCCATTTGCCGCGCCATGACCTTACCCGCGCCCAAGGTTGAACTTTGACACCACTTATAGAATACTCGGCCCTTCACCTAACGCTGCCCTTCGGGGCAGCCGGCTTCCGCGCGGCAGTTGATCGATGAGAAAAACAATAAAGTTACTTTGCCTCGTTCCCCTGCTGTTGGCCGCACCGGCACACAGTGACGACCTCGATGGCGGAATGTTCAGCTATTTTTTCTTCGAAGATGATGAGGAAACCCTCTACCCATCGACCGAAGTGGCGGACGCCTACGTGGATTTGCGTAGTGGCCCGGGCCGTGGTTTTCCCATCGAACAAAGCGTGGAACGCGGTGGTGTACTCGACGTCATCAAGCGTCGCACCGACTGGTTCCTCGTGCGCACCGAGCGCGGATATGAAGGGTGGGTACATCGCACCCAACTGATCGCCACCCTCAATTCTCGCGGTGAACGCATTTCCATCGCCGAATATGGCATGGAAGCCTTCAGCAAACGCACCTGGGAATTCGGTGCCATGGTGGGTCGTTTCGAAGGCGCCAACGGCCTGGGTGTGCACGCCGATTATTTCATCACGCCAAATATCGCGGCTGAACTCTCTTATTTGCAGGCGCTGGGTGACGTTTCCGACAACAGATTGATGGGCGCCGGACTGCAGCATTACTTCAAGCCTGAGTGGCGGGTATCGCCGTACGTCGGTGTCGGTCTCGGCCAACTGCAGGTAGAGCCGTCAGCGTCGCTGGTCGAATCCGACGATCGCAAGGATTCCACCCGTTATGCGCAAGGCGGTCTCGCCGTGCACGTGATGGAGCGTTTCATGTTCCGCCTCGACTACCGTCACCACCTCATTCTCACCAATCGCGACAACAACGAAGAGATAGACGAATGGAAAGCCGGATTCGCCGTTTTCTACTGACCACCGCCGCTGCCTGTGTCATGGCGGCGCTGGGCAATGCGCCGGCCTGGGCAGAACGCAGCTTGTCTACCGCGCAAGACCCGGGACTGGAGCCACGCATCGTGCGCACCGACCTGCAGGAAGACGACATCGACAGTGAAAACATCGAGGTCGGCGCCTATTTCGGGCAACTGTCGACCGAAGATTTCGGCACCAACGACGTTATTGGCGTAACGCTCACCTTTCACGCTACCGAAGATTTTTTCTTTGAAGCCGCCGCTGGTCAATCCGAACTGCAACAAACCAGTGCCGAACGTCTTAATCCCTTGCTCGATCTCGGCATCGATGCCGATCGCGAGCTCACCTATTACAACCTGTCACTGGGCTGGAATGTGCTGCCGGGTGAAGTATTCCTGGGCAGCAACCGCGCCCACAACATGGCGCTCTATATCATTGCCGGCGCCGGTGCGACCGAATTTCTCGGTGACAAGCAATTCACGATTAATGGCGGTGCAGGATTCCGGGTGCTGGTGACCGACTGGCTGGCCGTGCACCTCGACGCAAGGGAATACATCTTTGACAGCGATGTCCTCGGCACTGACGCCACGTACAACAACCTGGAAATCCGGGCGGGATTGTCCGCGTTTTTCTAACACGTTTTCTGGCATGTTTTCATTCAGGCAAAGGTGAGTCATGAGCAGGCAATCAGACCGTGGTATCAGAAAGCTTCATCGCGTCGTTATGGCCGGACTGGCGGCATCCGTCATCGGCCTGACGTCACTTTCCGCGCAGGCGGGTCAGGAAATCTCCGGCCCGGCACCGGCGTTTTCACTGCCCACCAGCACCGGCGCCAGTGACAGCCTGGCCAATCATCGCGGCGATGTCGTCATGATCAACTTCTGGGCTTCCTGGTGCGAGCCCTGCCGCACGGAATTCCCGCTGATCGATGCGCTGTACAAGAAATATAAAAAGCTGGGATTCACCGTACTGGCCGTGAATATCGAGCCGGATGCCAAGGCGGCGCAGGGATTCCTGAAAAATACGCCCGTGTCGTTTCCCGTACTGATGGACAGCAAGAATACGGTCAGCGACACCTACAAGGTCGACGCCATGCCCACCACCGTCATGGTGGATCGCAACGGCAATCAACGCTTCCTGCACCGGGGTTACCAGCCCGGTTATGAAGCCGAATACGAAAAAAACATAAGAGCCTTGCTGCGTGAATAATTCGAATCGTCAGCCAACCTTGTGGCGCCTGGCCTGCCTTTTGGGAATGGCTTTTGCCATCAGCGCCTGCGCCGGCGTAACGCCCTGGGTGAAGCCCTATGAGCGGCAAAACCTCGCTTCGCCCACCATGGCGTGGAGTCGTGACGGCTTGTCGGACGGCTATATGCATCACGTGTATCAGGCGCGCGAATCTTCCCGTGGTTCGGAAGGCGGCAGTGGAGGCGGTTGTGGCTGTAACTAGACATCATTTCGCAGGCGCGCTGGGCGCATTCCTGCTCGCGCTTGCCGCCATGCCATCGCAATCCGCCGTGTTGCCGGAAGACCGCGCCGACATGCTCTATCACCGTTACACTGGCGGCGGTGTGACGGTCGACGGCCCGGCCGTGCTGGTTCGGAAAAAACTGAAGGACAAGTATTCCCTCAGCGCAAAATACTATGAAGACAGCGTTTCCAGCGCGTCCATCGACGTGCAGACCACCGCCAGCCGTTATTCCGAAAAACGCACGGAATACGGCATCGGCTTTGACACGTTGCAAGACAAGACCACTTACAGCATCAACTACACCACCAGCACCGAAAACGACTACGACGCGGAATCCGCCCATCTGGATATCAGCCATGATTTCTTCGGGGATCTGACCACGGCCTCGCTCGGCTTTTCTCAGGGCTGGGACACCGTCGGCAAGAATTTCGATGACAACTGGGTCGACCGGGAAGTGGATCGTCGACATTATCGCGCCAGCCTCAGTCAGGTCATCAGCAAGGACGCCATCATCAATCTGGCGTTTGAAAGCATCATCGACGAAGGCAGCGATAACAGGGCACTCGGCAACCCCTACCGTTCCGTCCGTATTTATGACGACAACAGCGATATCTTGTCATTCGCGAACGAGCAATACCCCATGACACGCAACAGCGATGCCTGGTCGGTAAAGGCGCGCTATTCCCTCGAAGACAAGAGCGTCGCGTTTTCGGAGTTCCGCCAGTTCACGGATTCCTGGGGGATTGATGCCTGGAACCTGCAGGTAGGTTACCTCTACCCGCTAACACCGGAATGGCTGCTGGAAGGCCGCGTGCGTCATTACGAGCAAACTGCTGCCACTTTTTACAGCGATTTGTTCTCGGCTGACGACAACCTCAATTTTTATGCCCGCGACAAAGAGCTCAGCACCTTTGACAACAACAGCTTCGGCTTCACCGCGAGCTATGAACGCAAGGCACCTGAACACTGGTATGTCAGCAAGGGTCGCGCGAGCATCATGTACGATTTCTTCATGTTCGATTACGACGATTTCCGCGATGCCCGCAAGCAGGCCACCCCTGGCACCGAGTCCATGTACAGTTTCAATGCGTCTGTGATCCGCTTGCTGCTGTCAGTGTGGTATTGACGCCTGTCCGATACAGATCCCTGCCATTCGGGTGAATGGCAGGTTCCTCGCCATTTGCTCCTCTTGATTCTCACCTCTTCATTCGAACGCCACCCTTGGCATTTTCTGCGCTGAATTTGGCCAGCCTGGCTGCAATTCACTTACCTGGCAGGTGCGAGTTGGCGCGACTTTGCAGTCATTTCGCCGATTTTCGAATTTGAAACGTTCGGAAACATTCTTGACGACTTTTGGTCTATTCGGGCCAGTCGGCATCCACTATGATTTTGCAAAATGATGACAAAGCGCACATTTTTCTCGACGAGGACTTCACCGTGTACAGCATCCTGACGCAAATTGACGCGCAACAAGTCAAGAAGACGGTGTTCCACTGGCTTTACCAACCTTATAAATGGCTGGTATTCCTGCCCACCGTATTGATCAGCACCAATCTGGTGACCCTGTTCATTGCCATTGCCCGTGGCCTTGGCATGACCAAACGACTCTGGCTGTTGCCCATGCTGTGGGCACGCATCAATACCCTGGTCACCCCGGTCAAGGTCACTGTCAGCGGCCGCGAACACATTCAGCCCGGACGGTCTTATGTCGTGGTCGCCAACCACCTTAGTCATTTCGACATCCTCGCTGTTTACGGGTGGCTGGGCATCGATTTTCGCTGGGTCATGAAGCAGGAACTGCGCAAGGTGCCAGCGCTGGGTTATGCCTGCGTGATGCTGGGACATGTCTACATCGACCGTTCCAACCCCGAAGCCGCCAAACGTTCCATCGACAGCGCCAAACATCAGCTCAACAACGGCACCTCGATTTTCTTTTTCCCGGAAGGAACCCGCAGCGTGTCGGGCGAAATGCTGCCGTTCAAGAAGGGTGCGTTCCACCTGGCCAAAGAGTTGGGCTTGCCCATCCTGCCGATCACGATTCGCGGCACGCACGAGATTCTGCCCGCCAATTCGCTCAACCTGTCTCCCGGAACCGCTGAACTGCAGATCCATGCGCCGATTGCCGTGCACGACGAGACTGACACCCATACCCTGATGCAACAGGCTCGCGACGTGATCAGAAGTGGTCTGATCCACCAGCACACGTTGCATTGATACCGCACTGCATTGAAACCGCACTGCATTGAAACTGCACTGCATTGAAACTGCACTGCATTGACAAAGCAAGCATCGGGGTTCGCCCTGCGATCAAAACCAGTCCCCAGCATTTTCTCCCCATAAAAAAGGCCGCCTGGTTGCCCGGGCGGCCTTTTTTAATGGCTATTCGACTTTAATCGCTTGCCGTCGTGTCAGCGATCAAAGATTGCTGCAGCGCAGAATCGCAAACGTCTGTTTGCCTTCAGGGCTGACTTCGGTCAGACCAATGACCGCGTTACCGCCCATGTCTGCTGCGGAGTTACGCGCCATGGTCACCAGCTCATCACGCACTTTCTTGTCGTCGCGCGTGAAAATGCCCACTTTGGATTGCGTGGTGACGCGGGTTTGACCCAGCTTTTCACAGTAGTTGGCCTGCTCCGGGGTGGCTACTGACACGCGCTCACCACTCGTGGTAGGTTTAACCCAAGTACAGCCCGCTGCAATGGTTACAGAGGCAGCGACAGACATCATCAGCACAAAACGCTTCATCGTTGAGACTCCCAGTCAAGGTTCCGGGCCTGACATCAGGCCGTAAAGTCAGCGATTGTACCAATAACCCAAGGCAAAACGACAGCCCATGCCCTTCTCCAAACTGCTTGAAGCGCTGATAGCGTTCGGGAATGTCCCGCACGGCGCCTCAATGTCACTCGATTCCTGGTTCGCTCGCGTCCTTCCGACGTGGAATGCCCACACTGACAGCGTCAGTCGCGCCTTGCTGGCCGGCGTGTCCGCCGATCGTCTGGGTTATGCGTTCGCCGGCGGCTATTGCGCCGCCCTGCAACGCCTGCTCGATGATCCGCAACCCCGCCTTGGCGCGCTCTGCATCACCGAAGCCGGCGGCAACCAACCCCGCCACATCGACACCACCCTCACACACGAGGGGGAACACTGGCGGCTGCACGGTGAGAAGGCCTTTGTCACGCTGGGGGATCGCGCTGAGTGTTTGTATGTCGCCGCCACCACGGGCGAGCGCGACGGGCGCAAACAAATCAGCATGGTCCGCGTACCGGCCAATCTGCAGGGCGTCAGTCTGATGCCGCTTCCTGCCATGGCATTCGTGCCGGAAATCGGCCACGCACGCGTGCGCTTCGACAACGTCCTGCTGCCGGCTGATGCCGTGTTGCCCGACGACGGTTATACACACTACGTCAAACCTTTCCGCACCATCGAGGATATTCATGTGTCCGCCGCCTGCTGCGGATTATTGATCGGCCAAGGGCTGCGCCAGCGCTGGCCAGACGACGTCATGCTGGCATTGTTCAGCCTGGCCCACCATTGGCTGGCACTGGGTCAGGAATCTGCCCGCGCCGAAGCCACCCACCTGGTGCTCGCCGCGCTGCAAACACAACAGGTGCAACTGATAGAAAACGTTACTCCGCACATCGAAGGTGATGTTGAATTCGCTCACCTGTGGCGACGCGATTTGCCCCTGCTCAAGGTCGCGGAAAAAGCCCGCCAGCAACGAACCCTCAAGGCCTGGCAGCAACTGATGGAGATGTCTCGTACATGAATTCCCAGCGTCTTTCCCACGAGCAACTGCGAGAGCAATTTGCCGGTCAGGGTTACATGGCCACACAAGCGATTGCCATGGCGGTGTATCTTGGCCACGCCTTGCAAAAGCCCATTCTGGTCGAAGGCCCACCGGGCGTTGGCAAAACCGAACTCGCCAAAGCCAGCGCTGCAGTGCTGAATGTGCCGTTGATCCGGTTGCAATGCTACGAAGGCTTGGATGAATCCAAGGCACTCTACGAATGGAAATACGGCAAACAGCTGCTGTACACGCAGATTCTCAAGGACAAATTGGGGGATCTGATGAAAGGCACGCACACGCTGGCCGAATCGGTGTCGCGGCTGCATGAATTCGGCGATATTTTCTATTCAGAGGATTTTCTCGAACCTCGCCCCTTGCTCAAGGCGTTACGCGAGGAAAACGGTTGCGTATTGCTGATCGACGAGATCGACAAATCCGATCACGAATTCGAGTCTTTCCTGCTTGAGCTGCTGTCGGATTACCAGATCAGCGTACCCGAAATCGGCACCGTCAAGGCGCGCAGTATTCCCCTGGTGTTTCTGACCAGCAACAACACGCGGGAACTGAGTGATGCACTCAAGCGCCGTTGCCTGCACCTGTACATTCCGTTTCCCGACATGGCACTGGAAAATTCGATCGTGCGTTCGCGTGTCCCGAACCTGCGCGACGACCTCCGCCAACAACTGGTGGAATTCGTGCACAAGATTCGCGACATGGATTTGCGCAAGCAACCCGCCATCAGCGAAACCCTTGATTGGGCGCGCGCGCTGGTCATGCTGCATGCCGACAAGTTCGAGACCAAATGGGTAGCGGACACGCTCAATTTGTTGCTCAAACACGAAGAAGATATCAATCAGGTCAAAGCAGAGCTGAACAAGCTGCTTGCGCCCCGCCGGTGAGGTCACGTTCTGCCCTTTCAATGTGAGCAATGGACGTTGATCGCGGGGCAGTGTACTGAACTACAAGGCAGTTCAACGTGCCCCGCATCACCCAACGTGGAAATTTTTTCGAAAGAGAACCTTTCCACAAACGACCACTGACACGGCTCCCAGAATCTGCAGGACGCCAGCCCCGCCCGGTGGCGCATCAGGCAGTTGCCGCATCCACGGCAAATGCCCCGCCAGCCATTCCCCCGCCACCGGATCCGTACCAATCATTTCACCGGCCACCCAACCGATCATCGCCGCACCGAATAAAATAATGGCCGGAAAGCGCTCCATGAGATTCATCAACACGGTTGCTCCCCAAACAACCAGCGGAATGGAAATCAACAACCCACAGATCAGCAGGAAAATATCGCCATTGGCAGTCGCCGCCACCGCCAGCACGTTATCGACACTCATGACGAGATCAGCCAATAAAATGGTGCGGATGGCCTGCCAATGATTATGGGCGCCAGCGATTTTACGGACCGGATCCGACGGTATCAGCAGTTTTACTGCGATCCACAGAAGTAATAACCCGCCCAGGATCTTGAGATAGGGCAATTGCAGCAATGTCGCCGCAAACAACGTCAGAATGATGCGCATCACGACGGCGGCCCCTGCCCCGAAAATTACCGCCCGCTGCTGCTGGTCGGGGGAAAGGGTGCGCACCGCCAGGGCGATGACCACCGCGTTGTCGCCGGAAAGAATGATATTGAGCCAGACAATCGCCAGCAAACCACCCCAGAAGGAAGGATCAGAGAAAGACGCAAGAAAATCCATCACAAGCCCT
>JBPOHS010000209.1:0-39120 GCA_052035295.1 Pseudomonadota bacterium | reverse complement strand
AATAACGGCGCCCATCGGCGCCGTTATTTTATGTAGATTTTTGTTTGCGACTCAGCGTCCCGATCGTTGCCGCCACCCCTTGAGAAACTGTTCGATCGCATCCCGCTCTGCGTGTTTGGGAAAGGTTTTATACACGTACATTGCACATTGCGCCGCCATGTCCGGCTGCCCCAATTCCTCTGCAAGCAGGCACGCCAACCACCAGTATGCATCGCCCAAGGCCGGGAACTGGGGATGATCGTTATGAAGATTCACCAGCAGGCGCGCGGCCCCTTCGTGATCGCCGTCTTCCGACAGCGCGCGCGCCAGGGCATAGCGAACCCCGGGAAGCACCGGCTTGTAATCACTGAGCAGGGCGAGTTGCGACTTGTACACAAAGAGTAGCCGCCCGGCATCTTCACTCTTGAGTGCCGTATCCAGCATCTGGTCGGCCAATTGACGCAACGCCTGATCATCCCCTTTATCCAGCAGCAACTTTCCGAGCAGCTCCTGATAACGCTGTGACTGCGGGCGCTGCTTCAATAACTGACGCAAGTACTGCTCCAGGTCCTGAAATCGCGCATCGCGGGTCAGCATGTCCAGCGTCTGATCCGTGCGGTCGATCGTCACCCGGCTGCGCTTGCGCGGATTGCTCCCCTGCGGGAAAAAACCAATCCCGCGCTGAAACTGATGCAATACGCCTCCCATCAGGCGATAAAACACTACCAGCGAGTAGGCGGCCACCACCAGCAGCACCGGTTTACTGGCACTGTCAGGCAATTCCCCGTAGAACAGTGAAAAGGCAATGGCATTGACGCCCGCCAACAGGATCAGAAAACTCACGATCATCCCGTACGACCATCCCACGCCGTTGATCATGTCGAGCCAACGTTGCGGCGAGGCCAGGCTGCCGTTGTGATCTACCAGTGCCACCAGCAACAAGGCCGGTAACAAGGCCAGGGCTACCAGAAAGGCGAGATGCGAGATCACGCCGGTGGCATAAAGCAGCGTTCCCACCAACAAGGCTGCTGGCAACAGCTGGGCCAGCAACAACGCCAACAGCGTGTCGGGTTTAACCGCGAGGATCGACGGCGCCAGCCGATCAAGCGACTGCCCGTCCCCCGTCACCATGAGGACGCCGAAGCCGATTTGCGTCAGGGAAATCAAGGTGATGGCGATGCCCAGCCATTGACCCACCCCCTCGGTCGCGACCATAAAGCTGCCGGCGAGCACCACAGGCAACCACCACGCCAGAATCTGCCAACGCACGGGGAACAGCAGGTAATGGCTCAGTTGATCCCAGAAGGCTGGAGCGTCACCCGCGCTGCCGAGATAGTGCAATTCATCGCCGCCCATCACGCTGCGGGCCGTGGGCACATCGGCCTCCTCGTCACGTGCCACGCAACGGGAACACAAGCATTCCTGGGTCTGCGGATGCATCCACACGGCCAGTTCCAGCGGATGATAACGGCAATAGTGCGTGTGGGCAGCGTTGACAGCGGGCATAAACAGGCTTCCTCAACCGGTCCGGGTGCAGGTTCCCCGGTTCATCGAATAAGGCTAGCCGATCCAGCCTGCTTGTCATCGTGACGGCATCGTCAAAAACGTCACGGGCACTGCTATGATGGGCGCACGCCACTGGAGAAACGCCCATGTCCCCTTCCCGCCCTGCATTCAACTTCGACAACAGCTATGTCCGCGAGCTGGAAGGTTTTTATTCTTCGGCTCAAGCGGCATCGGCACCGACGCCACGAGTGCTGTTTTTCAATCACCCGTTGGCCGCGCAGTTGGATATCGACACCTCTGCCCTGCCATTGGCCGATTGCTTTTCGGGTAACGCCCTGCCTGAAGGGGCGCAGCCCGTTGCCCAGGTCTATGCCGGTCATCAGTTCGGGCATTTTTCACCGCAGTTGGGTGATGGCCGCGCGCTCTTGCTGGGCGAGGTCGTTGACCGGAACGGTCAGCGCCAGGACATCGCCTTCAAGGGCTCTGGCCCCACCGCCTACTCCCGCAGCGGCGATGGCAAGGCCGCTGTCGGGCCCATGCTGCGGGAAGTCCTCATCAGCGAAGCCCTGCACGCACTGGGTATTCCCACGACCCGCTCGCTGGCCGTGGTGGCCACCGGCGAGCGCGTGTACCGTGATGAAATCCTGCCAGGCGCCGTGCTCACACGGGTTGCAGCCAGCCACATCCGGGTCGGAACCTTCGAGTATTTTGCCGCGCGCGGCGACAACGAGCAGGTGCGCCGCCTTGCCGACTATACGATTGCGCGCCACGATCCGGCGCTCGCACAGGAGCCCGACCGTTATCTGAACTTCCTGCGGTCAGTGAGCCAACGGCAGGCTGCCTTGATTGCGCAATGGATGAATGTCGGATTCATTCATGGTGTCATGAATACCGATAACATGGCGATTTCGGGCGAAACCATTGATTACGGCCCGTGCGCGTTTCTCGACGCCTACGACCCCAAGACGGTGTTCAGTTCTATCGATCGTCAGGGGCGTTATGCCTATGGGCGACAACCCATCATCGCGCAATGGAATATAGCGCGCCTCGCCGAAACACTGCTGCCGCTGATGTCCGACAACGAACAGAAGGCCATTGCCATGGCTACCGGCGTGCTGGATGAATTCCCGGACCACTACCAACACTATTGGCTCGCAGGCATACGCGCCAAAATGGGATTGCAAACGACACCAGCGGTCTCCGATCAGGATGACATCACCCTCGCGCTCGACTGGTTGAGTTTGCTGCAACAACACCAGGCAGATTTTACGCAGGCCTGGCGTTATCTCGCTGACCTGGTGGAAGGCAATGCAGCACCGTTGCGCAACCTGTTTACCGACCGCAACGCCCCGGATGCCTGGCTGGAACGCTGGCAGACGCGCAGCGCTCAAGCACCTTCGCATCCAGAGCCAGACCAGCGCGCCCGTGCCATGCGCACAGTCAATCCAAGGATCATTCCGCGCAACCATCGTGTCGAGGAAGCGCTGGCAGCCGCCTCCCGCGAGGGTGATCTTGGCCCGTTCAATGCCCTGCTGGCGGCACTTCAACGGCCTTACGACGATGACCCAGCGCATGCCCCCTACACCGATCCGGCAGCGGCGTCGGTGACGGCTTGTTACAAGACTTATTGTGGTACTTAGCGCCAGAAGTGAGCCGATGCATAGCAGTCGAATAGAGTTGCTGTCCGAGCATCGGTCAACAATATGAAAAGGCAGGATACTGACGTCGAAACAGCAATTGGGCAACTCGTGCCCTGTTTTCCTACAATGGCATTTCACAGTAAAGGCGCTTTGTGCTTCCTATACCCTGCAGATAAAAGCCATCTTGCATCAGGTCGTATAGAAATATCGTTGGACGATTTCTGCGGGTTATCAGATGCCGGTGAGTTTCACCACGCTACCAACCCCAAAAGATAAGCTTCCGGTTAAGCTCGAACGTCTTTGATTCTGCTGGTGGTACTTGCCCGTAGAGTGAAGCGCTTAGTGTGAAAAATCCCGCTTGGGCCCCACGGTCGAGACAAAAGCGTCAACAGGCATTACCATACCCTTTGGGGTTAAGCTCAAAGGGAAGGGAAACAGCGTGTCACAGTGGCAAGAATGGATGAATCAACTCAGACAACTGGTTACATTACCGGTTAGTCTTGCCGGTTCGTATGTCAATGCATTTATCCCCGTGGTGGAAAACCACTATCACATTGATCCCTATCTTATTTTGCAAGAGGCGGGCATTTCGCCACAGATGCTCGCGCAACCAGGCTTTCGCCTCTCGCTCTATCGTACTTTCAAATTGCTGAAACTTGCTGAAGAAAAAACCGGTGACATGCATATTGGTCTGCGCTTGGGGCAGCATGTGCAGCCGCGTTCGTATGAAGTGCTGGGTTATGCATTAATGAGCCGCAGTAATTTGCGGCAGGCGATCGAGCAGTTGATTCGCTTCGATGCCTTGATCTGGGATGTGGGTGGCACGACCTTCCATGTGGATGGCGATGTGGGTTATCTCGGGTTGAATCCCTTGCGCGTGCCTTGGGTGCCGCCACAGGCATTTGAACTGGCCATGAGCGGTCAGGTGGCATTTGGGCGCTGGATTACTGGGAAGACTTATAACCCTCTCAAGGTGCAAATGAGGCATTCGCCGCGCGGTGACCGGCAGGTATATGAAGAAGTGTTCGGTTGTCCGGTCGAATTCAATGCTCCGCGCTATGCGGTGGTATTTCCTGTCGATTATTTGCATTTGCCCTTGCGCTATGCTGACGCAGCGTTGGCGCAAATCATGATCGATACCGGGCAGAAAATGCTAGCTAACTATCCTCGCGAAGCCAATATCGCCAATGAGGCGCGTGCATTGATTGCCGAATTTTTACCGCTTGGTCAGCAGGATCTTGAAACGGTCGCCGCCCGTCTGGCAATGACATCGCAACAGTTATCGCGCCGTTTGCAAGGGACTGGTTATCGCTACAACGATCTCGTCGAAGAAGTGCGCACTGATCTGGTCGGGCACTATCTGAATAATGATGATCTGTCGCTGACTGATATTGCATTTTTGCTGGGATTTTCAGAGCAGAGTGCATTTACGCGCGCGTTCAAACGCTGGACGGGGCAGGTGCCGACGCGCTATCGGCGCAGCCAGAAGGCATCGGCGTAGGGAGTTTTTCGGTAAAGTCAGAAACGGTTGGCAGGATATAAATTCTCGGTGGCATCCTGAACATGTTGGGATGCCACCGAGGGCTAGCGTTACTGCATCAGTCCGCCGTCAAAACCACCAATACCGCCAATTCCACCAATACCGCCAATTCCACCAATATCGCCAATGCCACCAATAGGCGAGGGCGAGGTATTGGACGCAGGTTGAATCCGCGCATATACCCGGAAGAAGCGATTGAAATAGTTGTCGGCTTCCAGCAGGTTGGCGGTATAGCCAGCCACCGTTGGCAGGCGGATTTGCTGAATCGAATCTGCAAGGCGTGGCATTACCAGAGGAATGGCGAAGTCGACCAGATCTTGCACAAAGGCTTCATCCATCACCAGGGTGGAATTTGCTTTGTCGACCAGCTGAATATCGATCCGTGGGTCGGTATCGATCAATACGCGTACCCGGTTTGATGCCAGCGCCAGATCTACATCGGCACGCGCATTGGCAACGATTCTTATCAGCTGCTGAAAACCTTGCGTGCCAGTGATGTTGCGTGCCTGAACGCTGATTTCAACGTCTTTGGCCTGCACGCTGGCGAGCGCGGTGTTAGTGCGCGGTAAGGCATAATCGAGATAAGGTGCTGCCAGCGGACGCACGTTGATCTGCAACTCATAATCCTTCAACTTGGTGCCCAGTTTGGGAATCGAGCTTCCGGCTACGGTGGTGGTGAGTTTATCCATGCCGGTGCGATGCGCTTCGTAGACCGTTTTATTGAGAATATCCCAATCCAGCGTCAAACCGACATCGTAAGCCTGCCCGCTTGGTGTCAGATCACCCAGTGCGACAAAACCTCCCACGCGGTCATGCGAATGGTAACCCGGCTCACGTGGTACAGTGGAATCAAAATTACCACTTGGGATACTGACTTCGGCACGATCGACACCGACCTCAAGCCCGGCAGCGCTGCTTGTGACAGAAGCCTCCATCAATGAGAAATTCAGAGACTTGCCACGCAGGCCAATATTGAAATCCGACGGAATCAACGCAAGTTGTTCGTTGATTTTTTCAGCGGCCTTGGTGCCAACCTTGTCGCCGATGAATTCCACCAGATAGCCATCGATGGCCTCGAAAATAACGCCTTCCAGCTCATCAAGACCAGGTACGTAGATGCTAAAACCAAAATCGATGGCTTCGAAGTCGCCACCAATAACGCTCAGGTTAGGTTCTATCGAGTCCACCACCAGCACCGGGTTGGCGTTGGCATTGCCATCGACACGGAATTTGACCAATACATCGCCGACTATATCGGCATTATGCAAACCGGTGGGAACGCCAACCCCCAGATCGACTGGCCACAGGTCAGCAATGACACGGCTCCAGATATTGACATTCAGGTTCTGTACGTTGATGGGAATTCTTACATGATAACCGCCATCGGTAGTGGGCTGAATATTGACACCCACTGAACTCACACCAAAATTGGTGACGTCCAGTTTGAACGAGAATATCCACCAGCCTTTGTCCACGATGGGATTGGAGGCAGTAATCAATTGCTCCAGGTTCAATCCGTTCACCGCCGCTTGTACTGCGGGGGTAATCACATTCTGGAAAGCGCGGGTGGTGACACGTGCCTTGGCCATTTGTGGGGTATTGATTGGCGCTGAGAAATTGTCATTGCTGCGCTGCCCATGCACATCATAAGCACGAAACACCAGCGGAATATATTCGCCCACACCTTTTGACGGGTCTTGCTGTAGCGTTACTGTCGCAGTGAATTCGTTGTTTTCATTTATTGAGATGGGGGCAACACTTGCAAAACTGCCTGCGCCTGTATTTTGCCAGACCATGGGGGCATAGGTGCCAGATTTTTGAATGGGTGACAAGTCAGTCACATATCCTGTGAATGTCACAGTAACGCCTGGCAGCATCAGCCACGGGTCTAGATTGGTGACATGAAACTCTGGCGCAGTGCGATCCACAAAAAATACCAGCGTTTTGCTTATGGCGGGCGTCGAAACCTCCAGCCGGTTTTTCTCATCGAGAAGGGTGGCGGCGGTGAGTGTCGCTGTGGCTTTTGACGCTGCGGTATCGAGTACGAACTGACTGGTTACATCCACACCATTCAGGGTGAAAGTAGCGTCGACAGGAGCGACTTTTACAAAGCTGATATCAAGGCTTATTGAATCCGTGCGACCGAATACGGATTCCTGTTGCGGGGTATTGAAGACGATGTTCTCGCCGCAACCAGTCAGCAGCCCACAAAGCAGGATAAGACCTGCCAGTGAACGCCACAGGCGCGCTTGGGTAAGTGAATAATGCATGACATGTGCTCCCTGTTGTTTTTTTGTCAGCGTTCCATTACACAACTGTAGAAATGGACGTTGGATAGTATTATCAACAGGAGAGCAATGCGAGAATTGACTTCAGTAATGAAAGAAAAAGAGAGAAGATGTCAAAATTACTCTTTCAGTGCAACGTCACGGCGCCGCAGCACTTATTGAATTTCTTGCCGCTCCCGCAAAAACACAATTCATTGCGCCCGGGTTTGGCTCTGGCATCCGCGCCACTGTCGTCCTGTGCTTGTTTGCGTTGCGGCGCCCAGAACGCATAAATATCGGGCAGTGCCTCGGTCAGACGCTGCGCAAGCGCCTGGCGTTGCTGCCGGGTTTCACGCAAAGCTTGATCAGCAGGCTTGAGGTTGGGTGACCCGAGCAAATAGAGTGGTCGCAACAGTGTCTCGGCGGCGGGCGTGCTCAGTAGTGGTTTCCAGTCGGCCATCGCCAATGACATGCCTTCCATGAAACCAAACGCCCACATGTCGGCATCGGCACCGACGCCACGAGTGCTGTTTTTCAATCACCCGTTGGCCGTACAACTGGATATTGACACCACGGCCCTTCCGCTGGCCGACTTCTTTTCGGGTAACGCCCTGCCTGAAGGGGCGCAGCCGGTTGCCCAGGTTTATGACGGCCATCAATTCGGGCACTTTTCACCACAACTGGGCGATGGCCGCGGGCTCCTGCTGGGCGAAGTCGTTGACCGGAACGGCCAGCGCCAGGACATTGCCTTCAAGGGCTCCGGACCCACCGCCTACTCCCGCAGCGGCGATGGCAAAGCGGCTGTCGGGCCCATGCTGCGGGAAGTGCTCATCAGCGAAGCTCTGCACGCACTGGGCATTCCCACGACCCGTTCGCTGGCCGTGGTAGCCACGGGCGAACGCGTGTACCGTGATGAAGTCCTGCCCGGGGCCATACTCACCCGCGTGGCTGCCAGCCACATCCAGGTAGGGACCTTCGAGTATTTTGCCGCGCGCGGCGACAACGAGCAGGTGCGCCGTCTCGCCGACTATACGATTGCGCGCCACGATCCGACGCTCGCACAGGAGCCCGACCGTTATCTGAAATTCCTACGTGCCATGAGCCGACGGCAGGCCGCCTTGATTGCACAATGGATGAATGTCGGATTCATTCATGGTGTCATGAATACCGATAACATGGCGATTTCGGGCGAAACCATTGATTATGGCCCGTGTGCGCTTCTCGACGCCTACGATCCCAAGACGGTGTTCAGTTCCATCGATCGTCAGGGTCGTTATGCCTATGGGCGACAACCCATCATTGCGCAATGGAATATAGCGCGCCTCGCCGAAACACTGCTGCCGCTGACGTCCGACAACGAACAGAAGGCCATTGCCATGGCTACCGGCGTGCTGGATGAGTTCCCGGACCACTACCAACACTATTGGCTCGCAGGCATACGCGCCAAAATGGGATTGCAAACGACAACAGCGGTCTCCGATCAGGATGACATCGCCCTCGCGCTCGACTGGTTGAGTTTGCTGCAACAACACCAGGTGGATTTCACGCAGGCCTGGCGTTATCTGGCTGACCTGGTGGAAGGCAATTCAGCACCGTTGCGCAACCTGTTTACCGACCGCAACGCCCCGGATGCCTGGCTGGAACGCTGGCAGACGCGCAGCGCTCAAGCACCTTCGCATCCAGCGCCAGACCAGCGTGCCCGTGCCATGCGCACAGTCAATCCACGTATCATTCCGCGCAACCATCGTGTCGAGGAAGCGCTGGCAGCCGCCTCCCGCGAGGGTGATCTTGGCCCGTTCAATGCCCTGCTGGCGGCATTGCAACGGCCCTACGACGATGACCCAGCGCATGCCCCCACTGATCCGGCAGCGGCGTCGGTGACGGCCTGTTACAAGACGTATTGTGGTACTTAGCGCGCAAACTGAGCCGTCGCGAAGTGGTCGGATCTATCTAACCACCATAGGTCAATCAAAGTTCGCAACGAAACCCTTATTTTTCACCTGAATTGGTTTTCTACATAACATATTTTTCTGCACCCCTGGCCCAGGTGTTCCATGGTTGCCATTCCCCGTCCGAGCCTTAATGCTCGACGGAGCAACGAAATAGTCTCTCGCCTGATCACACATTAAGTATAGGTGTCAAAATATTCGCCAATTCCCATTTCTGTACTCCACAGAACAATCCACTTTGCTCTGCTATAATAGGCAATAAGTCACTTTATAAGCTGCCACAAGGCCCGCCACAATGTTCGCCAAATCTTTCGCCATTGAACCCGCCATGCCGCCCCTGTCGGACGCTTTTCGCGCGAAGGCCGAACGCGTGGTGATAGAGGCATCCACGCTTCGTTTGCCGGCGGAAACCGAGGTGGCGTTCCGCAGTTTGCTACAGCAGATGAACTGCTACTACAGCAACTTGATCGAGGGGGTGAACACGCATCCGGTCGATATCGATCGGGCTCTGAGGCAGGACTATTCCGACAATCGGGACAAGAGACGCCTTCAGCTGCTGGCGCTGGGCCATGCAGAAGCTGAAGCCGAAGTGTGCCGGTTGGTCAATGCTGGCGTTTCCCCCTTTGGCGCCGAAGCGGCCTTGTCCGCACACCGTGCGCTGTACCGTGAAGCGGACAACGCAACCCGGACTCTACAAAAACCGGACGGGTCGTCTCTTGTGATGTCGCCCGGGGAATGGCGAGAAACGGATGTCCAGGTGGGCACCCATATCGCCCCGCCAGCGGAGAACATTGAGGCGCTCGTTCGCAGAATGGATCAAGTTTACTCGAGCACGCAAACCCAAACCGATCGCCTGATTGCCGTTGCCGCTCACCATCACCGCTTCGCCTGGACGCACCCGTTTCCTGACGGCAATGGCCGGGCGGTGCGCTTGCTGTCTCAAGGGGCGCTTCATTGGGTAGGTATTGCCAGTCCACTTTGGTCGATCGCGCGCGGCCTGGCCAAGCAGCGTAACCGGTACTACGAAATGCTGCATAACGCCGATAGCCCCAGGCAGGGTGATCTGGACGGTCGAGGCAATCTTTCCGAAAAAGCCTTTGTCGAATTCGTTTCCTTTTTTCTGGACGTCTGCCTGGATCAAATCACTTTCATGCGCCAGTTATTGAGTTTTGAGCCGACGCCAGCAGGAAGCGGCTTAAAAAACAGGATGTTGGCGTCGCTGCGATATTTGAGCGCAACAAAGGGCGACACTGCGTTGAAAGAAGAGGCTGCAACCCCGATTTTCTACGCGTTTTTGACCGGTGAAGTGACAAGCACCGAATTCGAGCAAATGACCGGGCTTGCTCCAAGAACTGCCCAACGCACACTGAAATCTGTCGTTGAGCATGGGTTTCTGCGTCGCGGGCAAAAGCGGGGTGTGGAGCAGCCCTACCATTTCGCCATTCCGCTGGACGGGTTGACGCTGCTTTTCCCTGGACTGTATGACGCGGCGGGCGCGGGATGATGATCAACTATTGGAGCAGGCGAGAATGACATTCTGAGTCGGCCGCCAATTTTGCATGAGGCCCATATTTGGACGTCCGCACCCGTCTTTTGGTGGACGCGATGCCCCGTCGCAACGTCTAGAAGAAGTTTGAATCCACCGCCCCTCAGTCTATCTTATACGATCTCGCCAAAACAAAAAAAACCACATGATTAGAGGCTCCATAACGGGAAAACTGAGCCGCCGTGAAGCGGTCGGATCGAGTTGCATGTTATGCAGCTTTGCGGGGCGTTGAAAGGATCATTGGGCAGTTCAGAGGGTGTTCAAAATTCTGTGTCAATCAAAGCGAAGCACTAACGCGCTTCGCTTGTTGGAGGTTTAAAGTAGCCGTCGAATCGACGACAACTTTAAACCTCTCGATAGTAGCGTGATCTACCATTAAATATCCAGCGCCTTGTCCAGTCTGCCTTCAAAATGTATTGCCATTTGCGACAAGGTCAGATTCCAGTTTTGCACTGGATGTGTCCACTTCTCTGACGCGTTAAGCATGCCGGCATATAGCAGCTTGAGCAAACTGTTCTCGTTAACAAAGCCACCTTTTGTTTTGGTGAGTTTACGGAATTGCCTATGCACGGCTTCTACTGCATTGGTTGTGTAAATGGCCTTTCTCACATAGTCGGGATAGCGGAAGTAAGTAGAGAGATTATCCCATTTATTGCGCCACGACCGAATAACGACAGGATATTGCTTGCCCCACTTGGTTTCCAGCTCATCCAGCGATAGTTCCGCAGCTTCTTTTGTCGCTGCTCGGTAGACAGGCTTTAAATCAACCATGAAAGCTTTCTGATTTTTAGAAGCGACGTATTTCATCGAATTGCGAATTTGGTGGACAATGCAAAGTTGAATCTCTGTGTTTGGATAGATCGTTTCAATCGCTTCTGGAAATCCCGTGAGACCATCAACGCATGCAATCAATATATCTTTTACGCCTCGATTCTGCAGATGGGTCAACACATTGAGCCAGTGGCGAGCGCCTTCATTATCTGAAAGATAAATTCCCAGCAGCTCTTTTTTGCCTTCAATGTTAACGCCCAGAATGGTGTAAACCGCTTTCATCACGAAGCGGCCATTCTCCTTGATTTTGTAGTGAATGGCGTCCAACCAAAGAATCGGATAAAGGGGTTCAAGGTCGCGCTCTTGCCAGGCCTTGAGCTCAGGAATGAGTTTGTCTGTGATGGCATTAATTGTCCCATTGGCAACGTTGATAGCGTACATATCCTGTACGTGATCCCGAATGGCCTGGTAGCCCATGCCATGCGCGAACATCGACAATATTTTACGCTCCAGTTCATCCGTCAGATGCGTCTGGTGTTTCTTGATTAACTGTGGCTCAAAGGTACCCGCCCGGTCTCGCGGGGTATTGAGTTCAAAGTTACCGGAGGTAGACTTGATGGTCTTGCGGGTGCTACCGTTCTTGCGGTTGGGGCCGGAGTCTTGAACTATATGCTGCTCAATCTCTGCTTTGAGCGCAGCTTCCGTCAGCTGTTTGATCAGCGGGGTGAGAATGCCATTCTCGCCGTTCAGGTCCTGGCCTGATTGCAGGGCTTTGAGGGCTGCGTCAAAATCGAAGTCGATAGCCATGCGTCATTTCCTTTTTGCGTAGTGTAGCGAAATGACACAGATTTTTGAACACTACCGCAGTTCATGCTCGGATTTCATATAATGGGATTTCAGTGAAAAGGCGCTTTATTCGTCCTATACCCCTTTATTCGTCCTATACCCGCTAAAGAGGCTACAACTAGTCTGACGCAGGGAGCCTGATCGAGGTCTTCTTCGAACCGTTTAGGCCCGTGAACATCTGAGCCTTTTTTTACTGTGGTTATTTATTATTTAATCGGAGAGGAAATCAACGATCTTAGTCAAATCGCTAGCTACCAATCCACCTCGCTCGACAAAAACATAAATCTTAGATATATCAATAATAAAATATACGTCTGGGTGGCAAATTCTAACTTGCCATTCTGGGTAGGACACTAAAGTTTTCCAAACACTGTCCAACATCTCAACGGAAATATGAGTAAGCCCATTAAGTTCTATCGTATGAAGGCGAATTGACTCATAAAGTTGATCATTGACCACATAAAAATCCGGATGAGCTTCAACACCAACATCATCTGGTACATATTTATTCTTTGACGTTACTAGCACTTGCTTAACTGGGCCCACCACCCCATGCCGCTCAAGCGCTGTTACCAAAAGATTACGGGAGCTGTTGAATTCTCTAAACGTAATAGCTTTTCCTTTTATTTCTAACGCAGGAATATCGCCCAAACTTTTTACCACTTCGACGCCAATTGAATCTACAGACTTTGCACATAAATGATTTATCATCGCCACCTTCCACCCTAAAAAAAACCATAAAAACTGCAATTCTGCAATGTTTACCAAATTTTAACACGGGACGTCTTTTTAGCTGTCCACTAGCAACCTACATTTCCTCTGGACACTGGATAAACGCCTTGCAAACCTTGCTGATCGAATCGGTGTGGCCTACCTGAAAGCGACTCATTAGAGTAGCAATCCACCTCGTTGCGTCCGGTCTGAGAGCCAAGAACCAATTCAATAACCGCGCAATTAAGAGCTGCAATTTACATCCGGCCTACACAAGAAAGTCTGAACTCGATTTCTTAAGGACGATGATGCTCCCAAATAACGTCCAACGTAAAGCGAGCCACCAAATCAACGCTTTTACTTTTACGATCCCGCCCCAACCAAAAAATGCCAAGCCGGAGGCACCATAACAACACATTAAGCGGTTTCCGCCTAAGTACCATAGGAAAACCAAAATGTGCAATAGCCTCTTTGTTTCTGTTTGTTTTCCTTTTCTGTATATCGTCTAAATATTCACCGCAAACCACGATAGGTGTCCCATGTTCGTCATTCCCTGACAAATAATGCTTTATTTCCACTCCCATTTGACTCAACGAAACCTCCCCGTTCAACAACGCGCTGACGACCACAACTGGCTGCGTTACTACTTCGACTTTTGCATAAAAAACGGCGAACCTATAGACCATCCCGAGTCGCGCGAAAATCTGACCAAAAATTAATCGGCATGCAGCAAGCAGATGTGGGTCGGCAATCTGCGCACACAGCCATTGCAATCTACCAAGAGACAAAAGGAGTATCCCCGGTACTAGCGGCGTCGGTGACCGCCTGCTACAAGACCTATTGCGGCACTTAACAACACGTTAAGTCCCAGTTCCGGGCCCCGAGGTGGGCAAAGTCGCCAATTTTCTGCTAAACCTGCAGGGTGGCCCGCGTCTATATGCGCAGTGTCCGTTCTCCATCCCCCAATCCGGGAGCTGCTGTGCCGATTTCAAAGAAAACCGATTTGCGCCAGTGGATCTGGCGCGCCTTCGTGCAGTCCGCCCTGATCCCTTTGCTGCTGGTCGAAACGGTGCTGATTGCCGTCTACCTGATGAGCAACGTCGCCATACGCGATGCCCAGGTCAACTATTTGCGCGATTCCGCCCGCACCGACCTGCTGACATCATCGTCACTTGAAGCACGCGTTATCAATGAGCAGCTCACCCAGATTGATTCCCTGACCGACAGTTATCGGCACCTGAGCGCAGAGGCACTTTCCCAACCGGGCGGCACGCTGCCGGAAAATCTCGCCAGCGCCGAGGATGGCGTCCGCTATTCGTCCCGCGACGATGGCAATCCGGCCGTGTTTTATTCCAACCGCACACCCGCCCCCCGGCAAGACCTCGACAGCGTCGCCCGGATGACCCGGATGGCGTCATTCATGAAGGAAATCAAACAACGCAACCCCTTGGTGGCGGCGATCTATTACAACAGTCACGACAGTTTCAATTACATTTTTCCGTGGTTCGATACGTATTCACAGTATCCCCACGACATGAACATCCCGGAATACAACTTCTATTACCTGGCTGACGGCAGCCACAACCCGACGCGTGACGTGGTATGGACGGACGTGTACCTCGACCCTGCGGGGCAGGGCTGGATGATGTCGGCGATTGCCCCGGTGCATCTCGGCGAGCAGCTACAGGGTGTGGTCGGGCTCGATGTCACGGTGGGCAACATCCTCAAGGAAATCGGTCATTTGCAGGTGCCATGGGGTGGATACGCGCTACTGGTCAGCAAAGAACTCAACATCATGGCCATTCCCGAGCCCGGCGAGAAGGATTTCGGACTCACCGAACTGACCACGCACTCCTACGATGAGGCGTTGCGGCGCGAGCTGTTCAAGCCCGAGGATTTCAACCTGTTCAAGCGCGAACACACGACATCACTCGCCGCCCGCATGCAGCAAAACGATGCAGGCATGATGACGGTCACGCTCAACGAAAAAACCCTGTTGATGGCGTGGACCACCATTCCGCAAACCGGCTGGCGCTTGCTCACCGTCGCGGCAGAAGAAGATGTCTTCCGTAATACCAATCAGTTGGCGGATCGGTATCGGGAAATCGGTTACCTGCTGATTGCCGGTCTGGTTTTCTTCTATGGGGCGTTCTTTTCCTACATGTGGCTGCGCTCGCGGCAGCTAACGACGCAACTGCGGCGCCCGTTCGCCGGTCTCTCGCGCATGATGGCCGATATCGGCGGTGGCTTCTGGCGCCCGCAACCAGTGGTTTCCGACATTCGGGAAATTCAAGAAGTATCCGATCATGCGGCAGCCACCGGCGTACAACTCGAAGAGAGCGAGGCGCGACAGAATGCCATCAAGAAACGGCTGGATCTGGTGCTCGAAAGTGCAACGGAAAGCCTGTGGGAAAGAGACTTCCGCACTGGCGAGATAGAATTACGTGGCCGCTTCGCCCGCCGTTTCGGCGTGTCGTCGGAAAAGGTCGGGGAAGCCGAGTTCCTGTCGCGCATCCACCCGGATGATGTGGCGCATTACCGTGTCGCCCTGGAAGCAGTCAACCATGGCGGGGGTGAAGCGGGCAAACCAGGGCTCAATGAAAAGTATTCCTGCGAGTACCGGTTTGCCGATGCCGACGGGCGTTACACCTGGCTGCTCAGTCGTGGGCGTATCATCGAATGGGATGATGACAGCGGAGAACCCCTATTGCTGGGCGGAACACACCTGGATATCGACAACCTCAAACGGGTCGAGGCTGACCTCCGCCATGCCATGGTCGAAGCCCTGCGCGCCAGTCAGACCAAGTCCCGCTTCATTTCCAGTATCAGCCACGAATTGCGGACCCCCCTCAACGCCATTCTCGGCTTCACCCAGCTGCTGAAAATCCGCTGGAAACGCAGTGAGGGTGCTGAAAATGAATTTATCAATGAAATCGACAAGGCCAGCCAGCATCTCAAACAGCTGGTCGAAGACGTGCTCGATCTGTCGCGCTCGCAACATGGCGGTGTCGAGATCGAACTCGCGCCGGTAGCACTCAAATCGCTGCTGGAAGACTGCACGGGCATGATGAAGCCCGGCATTCTCGCGCATCAGCTCGAATACGATGTGCAACTGCCTGATGCCACCCTCATGGTGCAAACGGATGCCCGGCGGCTTCGGCAAATTCTACTGAACCTGCTGTCCAACGCACTGAAATACAATCGCCCAGGCGGGAAAATTACAGTCAGCACCAGCTTGCAGAAGGAACGCATCCGCATCCTGGTCGAGGACACCGGGCTGGGACTCAGCGACGAACAACAAAAGCGGCTGTTCGAGCCCTTTGAACGACTGGGCAGGGAAAATACGTCCATACCCGGCACCGGCATCGGGCTCGCCCTGTGCCGGGAGTACGCCACCCGCATGAACACCCGCATCGGCGTGCAAAGTCAGACGGACGCCGGCAGCAGCTTCTGGATCGATTTGCCACTGGTGAAAGGCGTTGAATCACGCAAACCCATCGTCGACGCCTCCATCATCAAGCGCATCGTTTATGTCGAAGACAATCCGGCCAGCCAGACACTGGTAACGCGCGCCCTTGAGGGCATTGCACGCGTTGACGCAGTGGAAGACGGCGCAATCGCCCTGGAAATGCTGTTGCAGGCGCCGCCGGACATGGTGCTTCTCGACTACAACCTGCCGGGGCTGAACGGTGAGCAGCTATTGAAACGCCTGCGTCAGAACGAAGCCACGGCCGGGTTGCCGGTGATACTGATCACCGCACTCGCGGAAACCGTTGGCTTGATGGAGCTGGAGTGTCAGGGCATTTTGTCAAAACCCATCGACATTGCTGAACTGCGCAAGGTGGTGAGCCAGTACCTGGCCGGAACCGCCGCCCAGGGTTGAGGAAAAGGGTTGAGGAAAAGGGTCGCCCCAAAAGGGCTCGGCCAAAAGGCATGAGCGCGGTTGGTGGCCGCCTGCGGCCGCTGATACACTGGCGCTCGTTTCCACCCTCTCAGGAGCCATGCCGTGTCTGCCCTTTCAAGCCCAACCCGTTCAGTGCTACGCCTGGGGCGATTGCCGATATTGCTCATCGCCCTGGTATTTCTGTTGCAATCGGCAGCCTGGGCGGGTCAGTGGCTGCTGGTGCTCGACATCACACAGCGGCGGCTATTCTCCCTGATGGAGATGGTGCTGATCGGTTTACTGGTGTGGAACGGTTGGCGTATCCGCCGTCGCGTGGCAATCATGGCGGAGCAGCACCCGCACGCACGAGCAATGAACAATATCGCCGTCTTGTGTTTCGTTGCATTGGCCGCGTGCAGTCTGGGCGATGCCGTCAATCGCAATTTCGCTGGTCTTTATTTTGCCTATGACGATGTGATTCGCCACAGTTATTTGGCGGATTCGGTCTGGTTCTTTTTCCCCGGCTACCTGCTGTTCCTGGTGGCCTCATGGCGCGCGACCCAAGCCCGGGTGCCGCGCCACTGGCAGCTACCGTTACTCGTCGCTGCCGCCGTCTCAGGAGTAATCTCGTTTGGCACATTGGTGTTACCGGGCACCAGCGTTTATGTGAAAGCCATGACTGCCCCTTACACAGTGTTGATCAGCATGATGGTACCGGCTGGCGTCTGGTGCTGGTTGGCCTTTGGCAAGCGAGGACTCGGCGTTGCCACGGGAGCAGTGCTGGCCACCGTCGCCGATGCGCTCATCGGGCATTTCTGGCTATTCGGAGACGGATATTTTCCTGCCATCGCTCACCTGAATTTCATGGTGTATTTCCTGTCGCAAGCGCTGCTACAACAATTGCCTTTGGTTTACGCCGACAGTCTACAGACATACGCCGACTGTCAACAAACAGGCGGTGCTTGATTCCGCGCATAAAAAAACCGCCATCAGGCGGTTTTTTTATGCCACTGGCGATCATCGTTACATGACGGAAACAATTCCCGACACCACGCGATCCAGGTTGCCCGTGTTCAGCGCTGCCACGCAGATGCGACCGGAATCGACACCATACACGCCAAATTCCTCGCGCAAACGCTTCATCTGATCCGCGTTCAGACCGGAATAGCTGAACATGCCCTTCTGCTTGGTAATGAAGCTCATGTCCTGCTTGACGCCGGCAGCCACCAGCCGCTCTTGCAGTGCCTGGCGCATCAGTTTGATACGGGTGCGCATTTCGGCCAGCTCGTCTTCCCACATCTGACGCAGGGCAGGCGTGCCCAAGACCATGGCCACGACTTGCGCGCCATGGGTCGGCGGGTTGCTGTAGTTGGTGCGAATAACGATCTTGAGCTGGCTCAGCACGCGACCGGCTTCTTCCTGCGAGGCGCACACGGCGCTCAAGCCCCCTACCCGCTCGCCGTAGAGCGAGAAGCTCTTGGAAAACGAGGTGGAAACAAAGAAATTCAGCCCGGCATCCACGAATTGCTGGATGACAGCGCCGTCTTCGGCGATGCCTTCGCCAAAGCCCTGATACGCCATATCGAGGAAAGCGACCAGATCACGTGCCTTGACGATCTCGACCACCTGCGCCCACTGGGCAGGCGTCAGGTCGTAGCCGGTCGGGTTATGGCAGCAGGCGTGCAGCACGAAAATCGTGCCGGCGGCGGCCGCATTCAATGCACCCAGCATGCCTTCGAAATTGATGCCACGGTTGGCGGCGTCATAATACGGATAAGCCGACACTAAAAAGCCGGCATTGGTAAACAACGCGCGGTGGTTTTCCCAACTCGGGTCGGAAATTTGCACCTGGGCATTAGGGTTCAGGCGCTTCAGGAAATCGGCGCCGACCTTGAGGCCGCCGGTGCCACCGATGGTCTGCACGGTCGCCACGCGGCCTTCCTTGAGGATGGCAGCACCTTCACCGAAGACCAGCGCCTGCACGGCCTTGTCATAGGCCGGAATGCCGTCGATGGGCAGGTAGCCACGCGGTTTGGGGTTGGCCTGCAGCTGGGCTTCGGCTTCCTGCACGCAACGCAACAGGGGCAGCTTGCCCGCGTCATCGTAATAAACCCCGACACCGAGGTTGACCTTGTTGGGGTTGGTGTCGGCATTGAACTGCTCGTTCAAGCCCAGGATCGGGTCACGCGGAGCCATCTCGACACGTGCAAACAGCGAAACCATGCAGCAAATCCTCTCAAGGGGTGGGCGAAAAGTGCATAAGGATACCGCCCGACGGGGATTGGGGCAATCAGTGGAGGTACTCGCCACCAAGTTATCGTCCATGGCAACGAATAACGTCTATGGTTAAAGGAACACCCGACCCTTACGCGGCATCCCCCGCTGCCGGATGGGTTCCCGCGAATGAGCAGTGTTTCCATGGATCTGAACAGCCTTCTCGCCGATCTGACCGCCAACCCGCATTACCTGCTGATGCCGCTGGTGGCCGGATTTGTCGGCTATATCACCAAATTGCTGGCGCTGGAAATGATGTTCCGGCCGCTGGAATTCATTGGCATCAAGCCGCCCTACCTGGGTTGGCAGGGTGTAGTGCCGCGCAAGGCCCCGAAAATGGCCAGCACGGCCACCGACCTGCTGCTGGGGCGCATTTTCAATCTCGAAGAGCTCATGCGCAGGCTCGATCCGGCGCGCATGATCAAGGAGGTCGAAGGGCCGCTGCATACCGCCGTCGACAGTCTGGTGCGGGAAATCGGCAATGAATATGTCGGCGTGCTCTGGCGCACCCTCCCCGATTTTGTGCAACGCACCGTCATCAAACGCGTACAGAAAGAAATTCCCGGCATAGCGCAATCGATCTGGGACGACATCTGCCGCTCGCCCGGAGACTACATCGACATCAAGCACCTGTTGGTGTCGAACCTGGTACGGGACAAAGCCCTGCTGAATGATATTTTCCGCGAAATCGGCCGCAAGGAATTCGTGTTCTTCCGCAACGCCGGTTTCTGGTTCGGCTCGGCACTCGGCGTTGTCCAGTTATTGTGCTGGTTGATCTGGCACAACCCGATGCTGATTCCGGCCTTTGGTGGCGTGGTGGGTTTGCTCACCGACTGGATGGCCCTGCAGATGCTGTTTCGTCCGCTGGAACCGGTCAACTTCCTCGGCATGAAACTGCAAGGTAAATTCATTGCCCGGCAAAAAGAGGTCGCCCGTGATTATGCTTCCCTCATTGCCAAACAACTGCTCACCCCGGCCAATCTGCTGGAAGAAATCCTGCGCGGCAATTGCGCCGAACGCGTGGTCAACCTGATTGAGAATCGCATCGCCCAATCCATCGATGAGCAATTCGGCCGCGCCCAGCCCCTAGCGCGCCGTGCGATCGGTCGCGACAAATACGACCAGATTCATGCCCATGTGCTGGAACGTGTGCTGGCAGCGATTCCTGAGTCTTCGCACCATATCGAGCAATATGCGCTGGATGCGCTCGACATCAACAACACCATTGTGACCCGCATGGATCTGCTGACGCCGAAAGAATTCGAGGGATTGCTGCGACCAGCCTTCAAGGAAGATGAAAAAACCCTGATTTTCGCCGGCGCCGCCCTGGGTTTCCTGATCGGGGAGTTGCAAGTGCATTTGATGCTGTAAAGTTTGCGAATATCCCTGGCCAGGTCGGGAACGCGTTTTGCCGCACGGCCGGCGTTCAGGGAAACAGTCTCAGGGTGCGCCACTGCGTTGCATCGTTTCTTTCGTAAATGACCCGATCATGCAAACGTGAGGGTCGACCCTGCCAGAATTCTACCCGCTCCGGCAAGACTGCGTAACCGCCCCAATGGGGTGGACGGGGAACACCTGTCACATATTGCGCGGCATAACGCGCGGCACGTGCCACCAAGGTGGCGGTATTTTCAAGTGGTTGGCTTTGCTGTGATGCCCATGCACCGATACGACTCTGGTACGGGCGCGAGGCAAAATACGCATCGGACACAGCTTCATCGACCTTGCTGATAGTGCCTTCCACGCGCACCTGCCGTTCCAGCTCCGGCCAGAAAAACGTCAGGGCAACCTGCGGGTTGGTCGCGATCTGCTGTCCCTTGCGGCTGTCGTAGTTGGTGTAGAAGACGAAACAACCGTGTTCGATACCCTTGAGCAGCACCATGCGCGCCGAAGGGCGGCCGTTATCGACAGTGGCGATATTCATTGCCGTCGGCTCATTCACCTGCGACGCGATCGCCTCATCGAGCCAACGATTGAATTGCGCTAGCGGGTCCGAAAGGCAATCCTCAGGCCCAAGTTTGCTGCGCGCATAATCATTGCGAATCTGGGCGATATCGTTACGGTTCGTCATTCTCTTGGGTTCCGGGCCAGGGGAGCACTTCAGTCACTTCCCATTTTACCGTAACTTGCCACCCTGTGCGCTGACGCACCCTCGACGCATAGAAAATATTCGACCCTGACCTACGTCAGGGTCGAATATTCGCGACACAGACGTCCGCCATCAAGCGTGGGCTTGTTCGCGTGTAGAAGCCACCTGTTCGGCCCCACACTCTTTCAGAATGGACTCAATCTGATTGGCCTGCTCACCGCTGTTCGCATGCACAGACATCAGAATACTGCCCTGCTCCACCCGCCCCTGATATTGCCTGGCTTCATACTCCGGAAGCCCCATGCCGATGAGCGCGCCTGTCAGCCCACCCACGGCGGCTCCCGTCGCTGCGCCACTCAGGGCCGCCAGTATGGGGCCGGCGGCGATAAAAGCACCCAGACCGGGAATGGCCAACGCACCGGTTCCCACCAACCAACCCAGACCACCCCCCAGCAGACCACCCACACCCGCACCGGTGGCGGCGCCTTCTGGCATTTTCGTGTTTTTCTCATGGGAAAATTCGCGGGTACTGGATTTATCCGGAAACAACGCGGAGACATCATTCGGAGACACTCCAGACGCCTTGAGTCTTTCCACGACGATGTTCGCGACTCGTTCATTCGGGACCAAACAAAATACGGCTGTTGCCATGGCGGCTCTCCTTCCTGTTGAATAAAACGGAACCTGTCGCGAAGACAGGATTGTCCGGACACTACTTCAGGGCGATTGTCAGTCGGCGACGTCGAGTTGATCCCGAACGTTTCCCGCCCCCGCTATTTTTCTCGCCAACAACAAGACCTTGTTGCGTTCCTGCTCATTGTTGACGGGGCCTCGCAATGTGACGGTGCCCGCTTGCGTAACGATTTTGATATTCTGCGCAACGATTGAAAGGGAATCGTCATCCGTAACCGCCGCGCGAATTTTTCGCGTCAACTCAAGATCCGCGCCGTCCTCGCTCTGGTCTTCGGGCAATATTGTTGAGCCTGAGTTATCACGTTGGTTTCTGACGGTATTCTTTACGTCCTGATTTTTTTCTACGTCCTGATTTTTTTCTACGTCAGAAATTTTCGCTCCATCCTGTGCCTTTTCGATATTCGGCTCGTCGCGATACGCCGGTTTATTCGTGTCGACGGTCCCACTTTGCCCCTGAATATCGCTGCTTGAGTTAATGTTGCCTGAGCTACCGCGACCTGAACTTTCATCCCCCGATCGATAATCAGACTGGCTGAGATACAGACGAGGTGACGCTTCCTCTACGTTGACAACGCGTGCGTCAACTACACCAGGCATGAGCACGAAGCCAGAAAGAACCATCCAACTCGCCAAAGCCGCCACACCCGACAGAACCTTCAAAAAACAGCCTGCCATGCATGCGGCAGCTGCTGAATCATCCTTGTTTTTTGTCATGGCAATCCTCCTTGAATGAACCAACTAAAAAATTTCACCACCTACCAAAGAAAGACAGCACAACAACCAGATTGGTTCGAATGAACACTGGAACAAATTTTTCGCAAAAAAAGCAGTTTTTTATCGATACACGGATAAGTGCGCAATCCGGGCTGTCCAACGACTTAACACCGAAATATTCAAACACACTCGCCACTGATGGGGAGAAACAAGAAATGCAATTAACCGAAAAACACGACGTCAGGCGTGTCCCTACATCAAATGCAGGCATGACAGGCATCATCGCCGCCAGTCTGCTTTCCACGCTCTTCCTCACCTCGTGCATAAGCGATCCGCCATCGCCTCCCACTCTTGAACTACAGGCAGCCGAACAGGCGATCGCCTATGCGGAGCAACTTCGCGTTGCCGAAAATGCTCCGGTGGAAATCAGGGACGCGCGCGAAAAATTGACACAAGCGAAAGACACGGCACAGCGGGAAGAAATGGATGATGCCCGTCGCCTTGCCATCGAATCACGGTTGATGGCAGAACTGGCGGCAGCGCGTTCAGAAGCAGTCGTAGCAAAGAAAGCCAATGAAGAGATCAACGAAAACATAGACTCCTTCAAGGATGCCATGCAACCCCAGCGCAATGGAGTACAGCCATGAAATCGTGTCCCACCCCTGGTGCGGGGCAATCAAACAGTATTTACGGACATTTCAATGGTGCTCCTGCAACCAGCAAGACCATTGCGATGTGCAGGATATTTTTCAGCTACAGAATTATTGCCAAAACCCTGCTCGCAATGGTCTGCATGGCATTGGTGGCGTGCGCGACGCAGCCTGAAGTGGCCGAAGGAGCACGCGAAGCACGCAATCAACTCACCCAGCTACAATCAGACCCGGAACTGGGCACACGTGCGGCCATTCCGATGAAAGATGCCGAAGAAGCAGTAAAAGCAGCAGAGATCCCGAGCAACGGGGACAATGCCCCCTCTGTCGATCATCTTGTTTTTGTCGCGAAAACCCGTATCGAAATTGCAAAAGCAGTAGCGCAACGCGAGCAATACGAAAGCCAGCGCGAAAAACTTTCTGACCGGCGCTACGACGTGCAGATTGATGCGGGCAAACGCGAACTGCAAAAATCCAGGCGACAGACGTCTGACCTGCAGCAAGAGCTAAGGGACTTGAACGCCAGGCAAACCGAGCGGGGAATCATGCTGACCCTGAGTGATGTCATGTTCACAACAGGTCAATCGGATCTCAAGCCGGGAGCCGCCAACAACCTCAGCAAGCTGCTGGTCTTTTTGAAAGAGAATCCGGAAGGCAATCTGACCATCGAGGGGCACACCGACAGTCGGGGCAGCACCTCATTCAATATGGATTTATCGCAGCGACGCGCTGACTCGGTGAAGGCTTACCTGGTTAGTCAGGGCGTCAACCCGCAGCGAATAACCGCTATCGGCAAGGGCGAAGGTTACCCTGTCGCCGATAACAGCCTTCCTGCGGGGCGACAAATGAACAGGCGGGTTGAAGTGATTATTTCTGGCGACAACCCGCCATGACAAGACACAAAAATGACAGTGGCCAGACACAAAAATGACAGAGGCAAGGCAAAATCACGCCAGTGACATTCCATGTCTTGTCAGGTGCGTCGACGGTACGCACAGCGGGTGACATCAAATCAGTGGCAAACCCTTGCGCAAACGACGACGGAAATCCCACATCACGACATTGTACGGAAATTGCCTGATCACTCGCGGCAGCAAACGATTCACCATGCCAAGCGTTCGCATGAACCGGACAAATTTGCGTTCTTGTTCAGGGCTCCAGCTCAGCTTCATTTCCGCGCGCACCTGCGGCGGCAAGAAGCCAGTCGTCACGAAGCGCGGAAACGGGCCGAGCAAGCGGCGAATGACCGGGTGTGCAATCTTGAGATCGACGAGATTCATGAGGAATTCTCGAATGGTATCGTCAATCTTCAACTTGTTCAGCCCTTCCTGCCAATAAGCCTCGAAAGCGTCGTAATCCGCTGGCCACTGACCCGGCTTGACCTGCAAGGTTGTTCCCAGCGGCATGGCAAGCGCATAAAACTCGTGACGTGCCTGCTCGCTGGTAAAACCACGTAACAACCGGTAACTGTCCAGGAATCCATACACCAGACACGCAGCCACCCACATCTGCAAATTGGAATCGAGTGCGTTGTATTGCACCCCCGAACTGGCGTCGGAACGCACCTGTGCATGCGCCCAATTGACAGCGCGACGATAAGCCAGTTTCTCTTCGGTTGTCCCCATCATCGCGACCGACAAATAAGTGAATGTCGTGCGTGCACGTTTGACAGGGCGTTTAAGAATAGAACCGCTTTCCACCTTGCTTTCTTTCACGCCATAACCCACGGGCGCCAACGCCAGCTGCAATACGACATTGGCCGGTCCACCCAGCAGCGAAACACCATCCATGATCCCGGGAAAACGACGATCCCATTCGGCACCATCCAATGGCGCGTCCCAATTTGTTTGCAGGGTATTTGGAGAGGATTCAGCGGCCGACATCGAGGGATCCTTTTGTTGAGTGCGCAATACACGATAGATACAGTGGTACAAATTAATATCACTGCATCACCGATTGCACATTGGTCAAAGCAATCAACCGCATGAACGATTTTGACAATAAAAAACCCGGCCAGCACTTTTGGCGCTGGCCGGGTTTCGCTTTGCCCGCCAGGTAGCGTGAGTGGCTACCTGATCGAGAGACAGGAGAACGTTGGCGGGCATTACCCGCCAAGGATCAGAACAGCTCTTCTTTTTCCGCTTTCTCAATCAGCAGTGCAGGCGGATTGAAACGCTCACCGTACTTGGCTGCGAGTTCCTGTGCACGCGTGACGAAATTACGCAGACCGTAGCCATTCATGAACTGAACGACACCGCCAGTCCAGGCCGGGAAGCCAATCCCCATGATCGAGCCAATGTTGGCATCGGCCACTTTCTCGATAACGCCTTCTTCGATGCAGCGCACGGTTTCGAGCGACTGAATGAAGAGGAAACGATCCTGCATATCTTGTAGCGGGATGTTGACACCGGCTTTGACGAATTGCTCTTGCAGACCAGCCCACAGGTGTTTCTTGCCACCTTGCGGATAGTCATAGAACCCGCCACCACCGAGTTTGCCGGTACGACCCAGCGTGTCGATCATGGTGTCAAGGATCGCTGCCGATGCATCTTTCGGAATCGACTTGCCTTCAGCGGCCAGATCTTTCTCGGTTTGCAGACGGATATTACGCATGGTGGTGAAGTTCAGCTCATCGCTGATCGCCAGCGTGCCGACCGGGAAACCGGCTTTGGCAGCAGCCATTTCGATCGATGCCGGTGCCGCGCCTTCAGCCAGCAGACGCAAACCTTCGTTGACGTAGGTGCCGATAACGCGCGTTGTGAAGAACCCGCGGGCATCGTTGACGACGATCGGGGTTTTCTTGATTTGCAGTACGTAGTCAAGCGCGCGCGCCAACGTTTCCTGCGAGGTTTGCTTGCCGGCGATAATTTCCACCAGCGGCATTTTGTCTACCGGTGAGAAGAAGTGCAGACCCACGAATTTCTCGGGGCGCACCGACGCTTCGGCCAGACCCGTGATCGGCAAGCTGGAGGTGTTGGACGCGAACACACCGTTCGGATCCATCATGGCTTCGGCTTCCTTGGTAACGGCAGCCTTCAGCTCACGCTTCTCGAATACGGCTTCGATGACCAGATCGCAACCCGCAAGGTCTTCAGCGTTAGCGGTTGGTTTGATCAACGCCAGAATGCCATCGGCTTTTTCTTGCGCCATCTTGCCAGTAGAAACACGTTTGCCCAGCAGTTTGACGGAATAGTCTTTACCTTTCTGCGCATTCTCTTCAGATACGTCTTTCAGAACGACTTCGATGCCTGACATGGCTGACACATAGGCAATACCTGCGCCCATCATGCCCGCACCGAGGATACCGACTTTCTTCACCGGCGTGACCGGGAAACCTTTCGGACGGCTGGCGCCCTTGCTGATTTCCTGCAGATTGAAGAAGAACGCGGTGATCATGTTCTTGGCGACCTGACCGGTGGCCAGCGACACGAAGTAACGACCTTCGATCTTGATCGCCGTGTCGAAATCGACCTGCAGGCCTTCAACGGCAGCACTCAGGATTGCCTCAGGTGCAGGGTAGCAACCTTTGGTCTTGTTCTTGAGCATGGCAGGAATGATCGGCAGCTTCTGCGCCAGAGCAGGCGTGGAAGGCGTGCCGCCCGGCACTTTGTAACCTTTTTGATCCCACGGTTGCAGCGCGTTGGGGTTGGCTTTGCACCAGGCCTTGGCTTTGGCAATCAGGTCTTCCGCGTTGTCAGCGATGTCATCGATGAAACCGGCAGACTTGGCTTCTTTCGGGCCCACTTGCTTGCCTTCCAGCAGGAACGGCAGCGCGCCTTCCAGACCCAGCATACGGGTCAGACGCACCACACCACCGGCACCCGGCAACAGACCCAGCGTGACTTCGGGCAGACCCAGTTTGATCTTGCTGTCATTCAGGGCCACGCGATGATTACAGGCCAGACAGATTTCCAGACCGCCGCCCAGTGCTGCGCCATTGATGGCCGCGACAACAGGTGCCTTGATTTTCTCAAGACGGCGCAGATGGCCCTTGATCACGTTGGTGCTGTTGTAGAACAGCTCGGCCTGCTCGGGTTGCACCTTAACCAGATCGTTAAGATCGCCACCGGCGAAGAAGGTTTTCTTGGCAGAAGCCACAACCACACCGGCCAGCTTCTCTTCTTTTTCCAGACGCGTCAGCACACTGTCGAACGCTTCGGTGAACGCCGCGTTCATGGTGTTGGCCGACTGGCCCGGCATATCCATGGTCAACAGGACAATGTTGTCGCTGTCTTTTTCATAACGAATCGCATCAGTCATGTTCGTAGTCTCTCTAATTCGTATCCGGTCGAACGACACTTATAAAACGACGTTTATAAAAAGCGCCGCGATGCCTTACACCAGCTCAACGATGGTGGCGATACCCATGCCTGCGCCGACGCAGAGGGTGCACATGCCGCGCTTCAGGCCGCGACGTTCCAGCTCGTCAATAACGGTGCCGATGATGATGCCGCCGGTCGCGCCCAAGGGGTGACCCAGTGCGATCGAACCGCCGTTCACGTTGATTTTCTCTTCGGGAACACCCGTATCCTTCATGAAGCGCATAACGACAGAGGCGAAGGCTTCGTTGACTTCGAACAGGTCGATATCCGCATAGGTCAGGCCGGCTTTGGCCAGTGCCTTGTTGCAGGCAGGCGCCGGGCCGGTCAGCATGATGGTGGAATCGGTGCTGGTCACGGCGGTCGCCAGGATGCGGGCACGTGGCTTGAGGCCGAGTTCCTTGCCGATCTTGGCGCTGCCGATCAGTACGGCAGACGCGCCATCAACGATACCGGACGAGTTGCCAGGCGTATGAACGTGATTGATGCGCTCAACCCAGTGGTATTTCTGCAGGGCAACGGCGTCGAAGCCCATTTCACCCATCATCAGGAAGGAGGGGTTCAGTTTGCCGAGACCTTCCATCGTGGTGTCAACGCGGTTGTATTCGTCTTCGCCCAGGATGGTAATGCCGTTCATGTCCTTCACCGGCACGATCGACTTGTCGAACTTGCCCGCTGCTTTGGCAGCTGCTGCTTTCTGTTGCGAGCGGAAAGCGAACGCATCCACATCCTGGCGGGAGAAGCCTTCGATGGTCGCAATCAGGTCAGCGCCGATGCCCTGGGTAATGAATGCGGTTTCCAGGTTGGTTTTCGGGTCCATCGCCCAGGCACCACCGTCGGAACCCATTGGCACGCGCGACATGGATTCAACACCACCCGCCACCACGAGATCTTCAAAACCGGAGGCCACTTTCTGTGCCGCCAGGTTGACTGCTTCCAGACCAGAAGCGCAATAACGGTTGATCTGCACGCCTGCGACTTCGGTCGCCCAGCCGGCTTTCATGGCGGCCGTTTTTGGCAATACAGAGCCTTGGTCACCCACAGGCGCCACGATACCCATGACGATGTCGTCAACGCGTGAGGTATCCAGACCCGGATTGCGGGCTTCAAGGGCTTTCAGCAGGTTTACAAGCAGGTCCACGGGCTTGACTTCGTGGAGTGAACCCTCTTTCTTCCCCTTGCCACGGGGGGTTCTTACCGCATCAAAAATGAAGGCTTCTGTACTCATTCAGGTCTTCCTCTGTATCGCATTCGCGTTCTAGGGGCACGTACCAGCCCGTCTCGGGGGGCGCGTACCAGAAGGCCGAGTCCGGGGGGTATACGTGACCGCCCGTTCAGCACAGTGCAAACAATGAGGGAAAACCGGAAGTCACACAATGACCCAACAGCTCAGGGAAGGTGACCAAAATCATCAGGGGTGTTCAGGTGAAAAGGAACCCTCACCCCGCCTTGCGGAGCGCCCACGCCGGGAACATATCGGCAGGCATCGGCCGCCCGGTGTAATAGCCTTGCACCCGATCGCAGCCCAGCGCCTTTACGATCGCCAGCATTTCTGCGTCCTCCACCCCTTCCGCCACGGTTTGTAATTGCAGCGTCCGCGCCAGTTTGACCGTGTTCTCGACAATACGCAGATCACTGTCCGATTTGCGCATCTGGGTAATGAAGCTGCGATCGATCTTGACTTCATGGATGGGCAAGCGGCTCAGATAGGCCAGCGACGAATACCCCGTGCCAAAATCGTCGAGCGCGATACTGCAACCCGTGGCCGCCAGGCGCTTGAGTGACGAAATGACCATATCGATGTTTTCGCTGGCGCAGGTCTCGGTGACCTCGATAACGATATGCCTCATGTCGACCCGCAATTCCTCAGCTTTTTCAACAACAAAGCAGATAAAGAGATCTTCCATCAGGTTCTTGACCGACAGATTGATGCTGAGCGTGACCGGCACCGCCTGCTCATGCAATTCCCGCAGCAATCGCAGACTGCGATCCACGACATAACGGCCAAGCTGCGGCATTAGCCCGGCTTGCTCGGCGATACCAATGAATTCGGCAGTGGGTACCATGCCATGTCTTGCACTATTCCACCGCAGCAGAATCTCGGCCCCCACCAGTGTCATGCCATAGCAATCGAGTTGTGGCTGCACAAAGATGTCGAGTTCACCTTCATTGATGGCTCGGGAGAGCGAGCCCATTAACGCCAGGCGCCGGTGGCCAAACGCTTCGATGTCGGCGCTGTACACACATAAACGGGCGCCGGTACGCAGGGCCTGTTCGATGGAGACATTGGCGTGCTGCAACAGGATCTCTGGCTTCTCACCCTGCGCAGGATAAAGGGTCATGCCACAGATCGCGGGCAGATTCAGTGTCAGATGGGCGACGTCGACCGGGCGATCGTATGTGGCTCGAATCGATTCCACGAGCCCGGTCAATTGGTCCAGGTTCATTTCGTCACGACGAATCAGATACGTCAGGGTTCCAAGCTCGCTGACGGCCAGATAGGCGCGATGCTTGTCCTCAATACACAGGGAAAAGCTTTCCGCAGCAAGCATGCGATTGATATCACGCACAATTCTCCCGAACAAGGGCTCCGCCATCGCGCGCCCCAGGGACGCCGTGATTTCCCGCATCTGCGGGAACTGCATCATTACCAAAGCGTAGGCACACGCCGCTCCGGTCTGATGCAGCTCATTCATGCGCCCCAGCAGCAGCGCATCGTTGGGCATGTGCGTGAGCGGATCATGCAAGGCGGCATCGAGTGCATCAAGTTCCAGTTGTTTCAATTGCTGTTGCGTCTCGTGCTTTTGCTGTAGGGCTCGCATGACGGCCAGTCGGTCTTCCTTGATTCGATGCGCCAACGCCAGTGACAACAACATGGCCTCCAGGGCCGACCCAACCTGAACGGCATGATTGGTAAAAAGCGAAAACGGCAGTAGACCGAATATGTTCAGCAAATAGAGACTGGCGCCCACTGCAAACATGGCAAACGCCAGCAGGAAATATTTGGCGATGACGACACCGATGACCAGCGCATAGATGCCGGCGAAAATGGAAACACCAATGGCAATACTGGCCATCCAACCTGACAATTGCGCGCCCAACACCGGCTTGATCAGGGCGAACACGATAATAACGGCGCACATCATGGCGCTGATGGTCAGCATCCCCTTGAGTGCTTCAGGAAATCCTCTCCAGTCAAGAAACGATCGCGTGAACATCAGCAAAAACAACGAGGTAAGTCCCGTAAACAGCGTCAACGCATGCTGGTTGTACTGGGCGTCATAAGGCCAAAGATAAAGGGATCCCATTCCGGAAAGACACAACATGACCCCGGCCGTGGCTGTCAGGTAAAGACCATAGTAAAGATATACCGGATCCCTGACGGAAAAGAACAGGAAACCGTTATACGCGGTCAAAGCCAGCAGCACCCCGAAATACAACCCCCACCACAAGGCTTCGCGCAACTGGCGTTCCACCAAATGATGCTGCGACCAGATCTCAAGGGGAATCTGCATGGAGGTCGTGGAATTGACCTTCAATACAATGTCATAACGGCCATGCAGGGATGACGGTAGCGAAAAATGCAAGAACTGACTCGGAATGACCTGATTCTTGCGGGAATGAAAAACGTTACTGTTGTATACCGCTTTCCCATTGGGATCGATGACGGCAAGCTCGACCTCTTCCAGCATCGGATACGGGATGACCAGATAACGGCTTTCCTTGGTGTCAGCCTTGATATCGACAGGCACTCGGACCCATACAGTTTCCGTTGTAAATCCGAGATTTACAGGATTCTCATTGTCATGAGACACCCACCGACGAGTTGCCAGTGCGTCAATCGCCAATTGATGACCCGGATCACGAATGTATTGAACCTGTCCATTCAGAACCAGACGGCCAGGTCTTGCATTAACAGATACAGGCCCAGCACTGATACCGTTATAAATAACGTCACCAGCAGCTTGAGCCTGTAGCAAGGGTGAAAAAAACAGTAACAAAACAGCGAGGAAAAGCGCTTCGCAATGTGACAACCTGCTCAAATACATCACGTTCTTCTTAATCGGCGTTAACGCATGCATTCCTTTTTAGTCATCACTGTGATTTTATGCAAGTGCGATGTGACCATACATTCACTGAAGTAGATTTCCTGCATGCCAAGGTCAAAAGATGAATTCCGGCGACACCCGCGCAAGACAATTAATGTTCCCGTTATTCTCGATGTTGATCGCATCCCGCTGACAACACGCAGCCTGAACGTTTCAAGCAATGGAATTGCACTTTATAAACCCGCACACACCCCAATTGCACCCGGGCAACAGGTTACCGTTCGATTTTCTGAGCCACGCAGCAGGGCCGTGACAGCACGGGTGATTCATGTCGGCGAAGCAGAAATCGGTTTGATTTTTGACGAAGAGGACCCCGCAGAAAAAGGCATCGAGGCACCATCGGAAGCAGCTTTGACGTCAACAGAAGCATTGCAAAAGGCGGGGCCTGCAGAGCGAGCGTTGAAATGGCTGACCCGGCATTCGCGTCGAGCCGCCATCATGGCGATCAACACGCCCTTGCAACCCTTGATCATTCAATGGGTTAATCCGGAATTTCTGTTTGCGGCCTACGGCACCCCAAAAGAAGCCGCCCGCTACATGGCTCCATGGATGAAGAAAATACTGCCCGGCACAATTATTTGCGGACTGATTCGCGCGGATGGCAGGACCGGCCTGATGGTCGCCACCACCGAAATTGAAGACACCCTGCAAAATAATGCAATTGAAACAAGGTCTTATTTGCACGACCTGGCAACCCGGTTTCCGCGTGCAAAACGTATTGCATTGGTGGGACGCTTGCCGAATTTCGCCCGCAAGGCAGGCGTGACATTGCAAAAACCGTTTGTGGATGGCTCGCTGGGCACACGATTCATGATTCTGGAAGCCGCCAGACAAATGCATGCGCTCCCTCGGTTTCGACACCTCACGGGCATTACCGTGCTGGGAGGAGCAGGCCGCATCGGTGATCAAGTGTGCCAGGATCTACTGAGAGAGTTCGCCGTGGTGATCGCTTATGACCCGCGTTACGCGGAAGAGGAAGTCATGGACAGCCCCGATGGCAGACTCATCCGCACATCGTCACTGAAACGTCTGCGGGAACATCGCATGTTCATCGGCCTGACTCATCACGGTGAAGCCATCCGTGTGCTGGCGAATCACTTGCCCGAGGGCGGAATGATTGCCGATGACACGCATCCCTGCATAGGCTTGGCGACACGCAGACTGCTGGCAAAACGTGGTATCGACACCATGAAGATTGTGCTGACACATCCACGGTTCACCCTGCAACCCCGAATGCCTGCGTGGAACTCACAGGACATTCCGGGTTGTCTGGTTGAAGCACTGGTGCTGCTCAACAATGGTGATATCGCCACCCGCGACTTCCAGCAGTTTTCAAGCATCGCCCGTCTGGCCGGATTTCAGGGAACCCTGGTTGCGCCGCCACAGGATTGAAGCCCACTGATAGAGATCATCGACATAGGTAAACACGACGGGAATCACCAGCAGGCTCAGCAGCGTCGATGTGATGAGCCCACCGATAACGGCGATGGCCATGGGCGAACGAAAGCTGGGTTCTGCGCTCCAGCCCAGTGCCACCGGAATCATCCCCGCTGTCATGGCGACCGTCGTCATGACAATCGGGCGCGCCCGCTTGCGACAGGCATCCAACAAGGCTTCGGTTCGCGGCAGGCCACGCTTGCGTGCCACAATCGCATACTCCACCAAGAGGATCGAATTTTTGGTCGCAATGCCCATCAACATGAGGATACCGATGATGGATGGCATCGAAAATGAGTGGTGAGTTGCCAGCAAGGCCACGAAAGTACCGCCGATCGACAGTGGCAACGCCGCCAGAATGGTGACCGGCTGCAGAAAATCATGGAACAGTAGCACCAGCACCAGATAAATACAGAACACGCCGATCAGCATCGCACTGCCGAAGCTGGAGAACAACTCGGCCATGCGTTCGGCTTCTCCAGTCGCGGGTCGCTCGATCCCCGGCGGAAGATTTCGTATGGAGGGCAGTTGGTCCACCTCCGCCAGAACGTCACCCATGCTGCGCCCTGCCAGCTCGACCGAAAACGAAATATAACGCTGCCGGTCGAGACGACTGATTTGCGAGGGCCCGCTACCAAAGCGGATATCGGCCACCGTACCAAGGGCCACCCAGCCGCCCCTCCCCATTACCCGCAGCTGCTTGAGATTCTCCAGGTCTTCACGAAATTCACGCGACATGCGAATGCGAATTGGAACCTGTCGTTCCGGCAGATTCAGCTTGGGCAAGTTGAATTCGAAATCACCGCTGGTGGCAACCCTGACCGCATCACTGATGGCCTGGGTCGTGACCCCCAACGTGGCTGCACGCGCATTATCCGGCTTGATGTGGATTTCCGGGCGAGTAAGGGACGCCGACGAGGTGATACTGCCGATGCCCTCGATTTTGCGCAAATCACTCTCCACCTCGGCAGTTACCCGCTCCAGCAGCTCACCGTCTTCCCCCGCCAAGACCAGTTGCAGTTGCTCGCCGGTTTCACCAGCTCCCACCGATACTCGAACACCGGGAAGCGCGGTCAGTTTTTCGCGCAATTGCCGCTCAACTTCCACTTGTTTCAACTTGCGTTCCGTTCGGTAGGTGAGCTGCACGTTGAAATTGGCGGCACCGGCGTTGGCACTGGTCATGCCACCAAAATGGCCGCCCCCGGTGCTGCTGGAACCAATACGGGTAAATACCTGGGTGACTTCAGGCTGGGTGCGAAGAATGGCTTGCGTCTGTTCAGCCAGATGACGGGTTTGCTCCAATGAGCTTCCTGGTGGCAATTCGATACTGACATAAGTCCGACTGCGATCCGCCACCGGCGCAAACGCTTTCGGCAGGTATTGTTTGAGCGCCAGCGAGCCGGCAAAAAAGGCAATCGCCAATATCAGGGTAAGGCCGCGATAGTCGAGACACCAGGCGGCCGCTGAATGATAGCGTTGTATCCAGCGGCTTTCCGGGTGATCGGTAACGATTGGCTTGAGCAAATACGCAGCCATCATTGGCGTCAACAATCGCGCAACCAGCAGCGAGAACAGCACCGAGATTGCTGCCGTCCACCCGAACGGCTTGAAGAACACCCCGGGTACGCCCGGCATGAAGGCGGTGGGCAGAAATACAGCCACCAAGGTGAATGTTGTGGCGATGACTGCCAGGCCAATTTCATCGGCGGCTTCGAGCGCAGCCTGCATCGGCGTTTTCCCCAGCCGCAGGTGTCGCACGATATTCTCGATTTCGACAATCGCATCATCTACCAGGATGCCCACCACCAGCGCCAGCGCCAACAACGTCAGCGTGTTCAGGCTGTAGCCCAGCAAATCGAGCACAAAAAACGTCGGAATGATCGATAGCGGCAGAGCGGCCGCCGACACGAACGTGGCGCGCCAATCTCGCAAAAAGAACCACACCACGATCACCGCCAGCAAGCCCCCTTCGTACAGCAGCTGCATGGATCCGTCGTAATTGTCGTACACCTGATCCACGGTGTTATAAGCCTCACTGATCACGACATTGGGATGACGTGCTTCCAGTTCCCCGATTTTCTCGCGAACACGTTCCAGCACGTCCAGTTCACTCGCACCCTTGACCCGCGAGACCTGGAATCCCACCACCGGAGATTGATCAAGAAAGGCGTATTCCGTGCGCTCTGATGGCAAGTCACTGACAGTCGCCACCTGATCCAGCCGAAAACTGCGTCCGCTGGCGGTGGAGATCTGCATGGCAGCCAAATCCTCGACCGTACGCACGGCGGCAAGCGTGCGCACCCCTTGTTGACTATCGCCTATGTCGCCACGACCACCCGATGCGTCACGCTGAATCTGACGCAGGCGATTGGAAATGTCCGACGGCGAGGCCCCCAGCGCAAGGATACGCACCGGGTCGATCTCGACGCGGATTTCCCGGTCGAGCCCACCCACACGGGAAACGTTACCGACGCCCGGCACGCCCTGCAGCACCCGACTGATCTCGTTATCCACCAGCCACGAAATTTCTTCTTCATCCATGCGCGCGGATTGCACGGCAAAGGTCACGATGGGTGAACCCGCCGTAGTGACTTTGGCCACGATCGGATCATTCATGTCCGGGGGCAAATCGACGCGGATACGATCGACGGCATTACGTACTTCGCTCAACGCGACTTCGTTATCCTTGTCGATGTCAAATTCGACATAGATCAGCGCTGAACCCTCACTGAGGTTCGAACGAATGTGTTTGACGCCGCTCAGCGACGCGACAGCGGCTTCTATCTTGCGGGCCACTTCGGTTTCAAGCTGCGGCGGTGCTGCGCCATCCATCGATGCCGTTACAGTGATAACCGGTAATTCAATATCGGGAAAATGCTGGATGCCCAGCGACTGGAAACTGCGAATGCCCAGCAGGCACAGCAAGGCGAACAGCAGGATGGCGGGTACCGGATGACGAATGGACAAGGCCGAGAAATTCATGTCGCCCGCCCTCAATGCTGCGCCGCGACGGCAGGGTCCGCCAGCCTGACCACGTCACCCTCGGAAAGAAACGCTGCGCCGCTCTCGACCACCTCGGCATCGGCGGGCAGCACTGACAGCAACTCAACCCGCCCGTTGTAACGACGCCCCAGCACGGCCTGATGACGAACGACACGCAAATCCGGGGCCTTTGCACGATCAAGAACAAACAGGTAACTCTTGCCATCGCGCCAGGCAATCGCCGATTCCGGCAGGGTCATCGCCGGCTGCTCGCCAACCAGGATGTCACCACTGCCGAACATGCCCGACCGGATGGCTGCGTGATCGTCAAGGGTGACTGAGACCAGGGCATTGAGAGAACTTTCATCCAGTTCCGGGCTGATCCTTCTTACCGCGCCCCCGGAACGAATACCGCCCGGCAGCGTCACTTCCGCGCGCTGACCGAGACGAATGGCCGGCAGCTGATCGGCCGAGACCTCAGCCAACCAGACCAGGCGTGACTGGCGAATGAGGCGATAGAGCTCTGTCCCCGGTTGCACCACCTGTCCGAGACTGGCGTTACGGCTGCTGACCACACCATTGTCAGGGGCCACGATGGTCGTCTGCGACAAGCGCAGTTTTTCCTGGGCCAGCGATGCGGCTTCCAGCGCAAGACTGGACTGCGCCATTTGCTCCAGGATGCGATATTCGTCAAGTTGTTGTGAACTCAATGCGCCGGTGGTGCGCATGGTTCGGCCCCGGTTCGCGTTCAGGCGGGCCTCTTCCAGTTTGGCCTCAGCCTGGGCTACCCGGGCCTCTGCCTTGGCGATGTCAATGCGGACGACATCGGGTGCCAATGCCGCCAATACCTGCCCTTTCTTGACGACATCCCCCACCTCTGCCCTGACATCAATGACACGCAGACCGCCGGTTTCCGCTGCCACCACCACATCCTGCCACGGCAGAACGCGACCACTGGCCTTGATACGCTCTCCCCACATTTCCTGGCGGGGGCTGGTGACATTGACCGTCAACGCGGGTTTTGCCTGCGTTGACTTGCTTTTGTCCTCATCCTTCGCGGATGTCGCGATGGCCGGGCCTGCCAACACCAGAGCCATCGAAGCCACCCCGATCGCCAGCAGGCGATTCAATTCCAGCATTCTCTTCATTACCCTGAACTTCCTGATATCCGGATCTATCTGATTGCACAGCATAACGCAAGGCCAGCCACGCGGCTGGAGAAACGGCGGTAGCAGCACAGGCACCTCGCCTATGACAACCAAAGTTTGAACGCAATGTCAGACATTCATTAAAACGGCCCAAAATAACCCTAACGAAAACATGTGCACATACGTACACTGACTGCAAGTCATGTGGTTTCAAATGTGACCCGGGTCGCACAATGTTGCAAATATGTTTAGGTTGTCGACTCTAATTTATCCCCGTAACCTTGGGGCCACATGGGTAAATACCATGTAACCTAGTAACCGTTGACCGAAGTCACCTATCCGGTGACGACAAGTGGAATGCCAAGAGCTCCAATAATAAGCAGGCAGCCACCGAGGTCAGCCAGTCTGGCTAGACGCAGTGTCAGATGTTCAACAGGAGTTCAGAAATGAAAAACGTAGTAGCAAACTTCCGTAAAATCGCGATTGACGGAGTCGCATTCCTGGCCGCACTTGCGCTCACCCTGGGTGGCGTTTGGGGCTTGACCTTCATCGGCGCATCCTTGTTCACGCTGGTGGTTTTCGGGATCATCATGTTCCCGATGCTCTTCAGCACCGCCGTGTACTTCGGGCGTGATGTCCAGAACGCTACCCACACACTGATCGCGTAACCGCCTCGTGTCAGGGTAGCCAGCAGGTGGCTCTTGCCACCTGCTACATTCCTTCCCTTTATTTTACCTTCCCCATCCATCACCCATCGGGCCCGTGGCCATCTTCAGGCGACGCGTCGCATGGCATCGTTGTCAGCAATAGATCCCTTCAACCAATCGAGTCGAGCAGATTCACGCTCAGCTTGACGAAATCTGCCGACGTCAAAATCCCCTGCAACTTGCCCTCTACCACTATGGGCAGGCATCCGTGCTTGCACTGCATGAAAAAGCGCCCTGCGTCCTTGAGTGAAAGCTGCGGCTGAATGGTTTCAACATCGCGGGTCATGATGTCCGACACGAGTCGGGTGGCCTCCACGGATTCCAGCGTAGCCATACCGGAACGCGCCACTACAGAAAACGCATGGTGCAGAATTTCTTTCTGGGTAATCACGCCGAGAAAGTCGCCAGAGGCTGAACTCACCACGGGCAGATGGCGAATGCTTTTCTGTGCCATGAGCTGGTGCGCGTGAGCCACCGTATCCTGCTCGGTACAGGTCAGCACGTTTCGGGTCATGATGTCTTCAGCGATGCGGGGCAAAGCCATGGATGTCTCCTGCGGGTCCAGAATCAAACTCAAGTGTAGATACTTTTCTAAATGTAGATGGCTGGCGCACATTTTCCGAATCTCCTGAGCGTTGTTTAGGCTACGTTCAGGTTGACTGCTCTCTAATTGACACGAAATGTGTGAGGCGCATTGCCCACGCCGGTGCCCAAAGGGATATGGGCCACCATCGTTGAAATCGCCGGGAAGGCAAACATTGAATCAGGAGTTCGTTGTGAACAAATCTATGGTGATTGGTACTGTTCTGGGTGCTGCCGTGGCCACTGCGGGTGGTGCGATTGCCGGCTTTTCCCTGCTCAAGAAAGAGCCCGAGTTTGCCCAGGTCATCGGGGTGGAAGCCATCAAGGAAACCGTCAAGACGCCACGTGAGGAATGCCATGACGAGCAGGTGCAGACACCCCGCCAGGAATGTCATAACGAAACCGTCACGCATCAGCGCCCGGTTCAGGATGGCAGCCGCGTTGCCGGCAGCCTGCTGGGTGCGGTCGTCGGCGGTGCGCTGGGCAGCAAGGTCGGCGGTGGCAACGGCAAGAAAGCCGCGACGGTCCTTGGCGCCGCCGCCGGTGGTTATGCCGGCAACCAGATCCAGAAAGGCATGCAGCAACGTGATACGTATACGACGACGGAACAGCGTTGCAATACGGTGTACGATTCGCACACCGAACAGCGCTGCAAAACGGTCTACGACACGTCGGAAAACACCGTTGGCTACAACGTGACCTATCTGCTCGGTGACATGCAGGGTCGTGTCAGAATGGAGCATGACCCGGGCGATCGCATTCCGGTCAAGGATGGCTT
>JBPOHS010000121.1:0-27793 GCA_052035295.1 Pseudomonadota bacterium | reverse complement strand
GTCGACCAGAACGGACAGATTCGCTTCGTGCTCGACAAGGTCGAGATGGGGCAAGGCACCATGACCGGTCTCACCACGGTCATTGCCGAAGAGCTCAATGTACCGCCCGCCAGCATTCAGGTCGTGGCGGCCAAAGCCGATCGCCGCTACATCAACAGTGCGCTCGGCATTCAGCTGACCGGTGGCAGCACCAGCATGAGCACCACCTTTCTGCCGCTACGCAAAGCGGCAGCCGCGTTGCGCATGGCCTTGATCAACGCCGCCGCCAACGCGATGCAAGTGCCCGCCGGCGAAGTCAGCGCTGAAAGCGGCCGCCTGCTGCATGGCGATCGCAGCGTGGGCTACGGCGAGGTGATTGCCGAAGCGGCTCGCCTTGGCCTTCCCGAAGACGATGCCATCGTGCTGAAAACCCCCGACCAATTCCGCTACATCGGGCACAAGAGCAGTCGCCTCGATGGCGCCATGAAAGCCCTGGGCACCGGCACCTTTGGTGTCGACGTTCAACGCCCGGTGCTGTACAAGGCGGCCCTCAAGCGCTGCCCGGTGCCCGGCGGCACCGTCAAGGAGTGGAAGGATAACGGTGCGACCAAGCGCCCCGGGGTGAAGCGCATTGTCCCCATTGATACCGGGATTGCCGTCGTCGCCGAGAACTGGTGGCAAGCCCAACAAGCCCTGGCCCTCATCGACATCGAATGGGAAAACGACGACCTCAAGCATTTGTCCACGGCATCCGTTTTTGAAGCTTTCACCGAGGCGGCCAAGAACGACAGTGGCAAACGTGTCCGCCAGGAAGGCGATGGCGCCGACGCCCTCGACGACGCCGCCACCGTGCTCGACGTGGAATACCGCGCGCCCTACCTTGCTCACGCCACCCTCGAACCCATGAACTGCACGGTGGAGCTGTCGTCGGATTTCTGCGAAATCTGGGCACCCACCCAGGGGCCAGATGTGCTGGCCGCCTGCGCCGAAAAAATCACCGGTCTGCGCCGCAGCCAGATCGAAGTGCACACCACCCTGATCGGGGGTGGCTTCGGTCGCCGCCTCACACAGGATTTCGCCATTGAAGCCGTCAAGATTGCCCAGGCCTGTGGCCTGCCGATCCAGCTGATCTGGTCGCGTCCCGATGATCTGCAACACGACGCGTATCGCCCGGCCGCGCTTGGGCGGATGCGCGCCGGCTTCAACGAAGAAAAACACCTGACGGTGTTCGCCTCGAAGATCGTCACGCCCTCGATCATGGCGCAGATGCTCGGGCATCTGGCGGGGGCCGTCTTGCCGGCGGCTGCACCTGACTGGGCGCCGGGCGTGGTGGGTAGCCTCGGCCCGCTGTACGGGCCGGTCATTGAAGACCACAGCTGCACCGAAGGCATTTCGGATACGGCGTATGGGTTTGACCATCTCGAGGTCGCCCACATTCCCTGCGACCCCGGCGTGCCGGTGGGCTACTGGCGCAGCGTCGGCCATTCCTACAGCGCGTTTTTCATGGAATCGTTCGTCGATGAAATGGCCCTGCACGCAGGACAAGACCCGGTCGGCTTCCGTCGGGCGTTGCTGGCCGACAATCCACGCATGCGTCGCGTACTCGATGCGGTGGTGGAAAAAGGCCGTTGGGGCCAACCGGCCGCAGGTCGCTTCCAGGGCTTGGCCATTCACTACTCATTCAGCTCCTACGTCGGCCAAATTGCCGAGATCAGCATCGAAAATGGACAGATTCGCGTCCATCACGTCACTTGCGTGGTGGATTGCGGCACGGTCATCAATCCGGATATCGTCGTCGCCCAGATGGAAGGCGGCATTGTCTTCGGGCTCAGCGCCGCGCTGTTCGGTGATGTCACACATGTCAACGGTGCCGTGACCCAGGCCAGTTTCAACGACTACCGACTGATGCGGATGCCCGAAGCCCCCACCGTTGATGCGCACATCCTGGCCAGCACTGAACCGCCGACCGGCGTGGGCGAACCCGGTGTTCCCCCCATCGCGCCCGCCGTCGCCAATGCCGTGTTCGCCGCCACCGGAAAACGCCTGCGGCAACTGCCCCTGCGGCTGACGAGCTGATCGCGCGACATGCCCAGTCAGAACCTTCAGGCGCTCGACTTTCTCGTGCGCACCTTGCAGGCCGGGCAACCGGCCTGGTTGGTGACGCTGCTGTCCATCTGGGGAAGCGCCCCCCGCCCGGTCGGCAGCCTGCTGGCCGTCGGCCCGGAACACCACTGCGGTTCACTTTCCGGCGGCTGTCTTGAAGAGAAACTGCTCGAGGAACTGCGCGGGGGTGTGTATCACCGCCGGCATCCCCACCGGATCGAGGTTGGCGTCAGCCAGGAACAGGCGCGCCAGTACCGGCTTCCGTGTGGTGGTCAGATGCAGTTGCTAGCCGAACCCGTTGCGCCAGGCTCGCCAGCCCATAGGGCCTATGAGACCCTGCTTGACGCGTTGATGCGGCGCGAGACTTGCGTCCGCCGGGTCGACACGGGCACCGGTGAGGTCACCCTGGTCGCACCCAGCAGCCAACACACACTGGCGATTGCCGCGCTGGACGAGTATGTCCTTCACTGCCTGGGGCCTTCCCGGCGACTGTTGCTGGTGGGCGCCAATCTCGTTGCCGAGCAACTGGCGCGCCTGGCAGATGCGCTGGAATTCGAGGTGTGGGTCTGTGACCCGCGCCCGCAGGCCTTCGAGGGCTGGCCCCATGCGTTTACGCGCCAGCACACCGACTTTCCGGATGATCTGATCCGCACCCATTTTCAGAACCCGCACGACATCATCATCACCCTGGCCCACGATCCCCGGGTCGATGACATGGCACTCATGGAAGCCTTGGTCAGCCCCGCTGCCTATGTCGGTGCCCTGGGATCCCGACAGACCACCCAGGCACGCTGGCAGCGTCTTCGCGAACTGGGCATCAATGATGACCAGCGTGCCCGTCTGCACGCCCCCGTCGGGCTGGATATTGGCAGCAAGACCCCGGTCGAGATTGCCATCGCTATCGCGGCCGAGCTGATTGCCTTGCAGTCCGGGCGAAGTCCTGTCGAGCGGGCCACAGGTGCTTGATGGCAGAGCATGAAGTGCAGCCTTCACCCATTGTCCTGGTACTCGCTGCCGGGCGTGCCCGTCGCTTTGGCAGCGACAAGCGTTTTGCCACGCTCGACGGTCAACCGGTGATACAACATGTATTGAGGTCTTTAGAGGCCGCTGACATCCCGATGCACGCCATCCGCGTCTGCGTGGCCGACAACGACACCACCATGGCTGACTGCCCAGGGACGAGTGGCCAAGCAACGCTCCTCCGATGCCCGAATGCCCGGGAAGGCATGGGGCACACCCTCGCCGACGCCGTTGCCGCCACGGCCGACGCCTCAGGTTGGCTGGTTTGCCTCGCCGACATGCCATACATTCGTCCCTCGACCTATGCTTTGATATGGGCGCACGCCGCCCTGCCCGACACTCACCGGCATCTGCTGGCGCCAAGCTGGCAAGGGCAACGCGGGCACCCGGTATTTTTCGGCAAAAACTGGCGGGAAGCGCTGCTGAGCCTGCGCGGAGACGTCGGCGCCCGCCCCCTCCTGAGCCGATATCATGAGCATCTTGCACTATTAAGTGTCGATGACCCCGGTATTACGCTGGACATTGATACGTCATCTGATTTAAATAGGCCTCTCATTCTCGGCACACCTTCTATATAAGGCCTGCCCGAGATGATTATTCGCCGATCACAAACCAAAGGGGTCCTACGTGACAGATCTGGAGTCTAAAAAACCTGCTGCCCAGGAAACCGACAGCGCCACCGCTGCCATCACTGCGAGTGAAGGCAACCCAGCGGCAACGCCGGCAGCATCCGAGAGCACGAACGCGTCTCAAACCACCGAAGCTGATGCCACAGAAGCCAACACTGCTGAAGCAATTTCTACCGAAGCCATCACTACCGAAATGATCAACGCTGTTGCGCACAGCGACGCTTCACCTGCTGACCTGCTGGCGGCCATCGAAGCCATCGTTCCTTCCACTGGCGAGAGCACCAGCGAAAACACCGGCAATGCGCCGGCTGACAACACGGCCGCCCTCGACATCAACGTACAAGCCACCGAAGACGCCCCTGCAGACACGAGCGAAGCTGCCGTTGAAGCAGTTGCTGAAGAGCCCGCTGTCGACGCAACCATCACAGAAGCAGCCGTCGACGAAGCAGCCACCATCGCAGAAGCAGCCACCATCGACGCAGTGCCTGCCGAAGCCGCAGCCGTCGACGCGAGCAGCGAAGCGGAAGCAGCGCCAGCCGCCGAAGAGAAACCGCGGATTCCCTTCTCTGATCTCAACCTCGACCCAGGCCTGCAGAAAGGTATCGACGAACAGGGCTTCAGCCATTGCACGCCGATCCAGTCCGAAGCGCTGCCCTTCACCCTCGCCCGTCGCGATGTGATCGGCAAGGCCCAGACCGGCACCGGCAAGACCGCGGCGTTTCTGATCACCATCATCCAGAACCTGCTCACCGAGCCGGAACAGGAAGAACGTTACAACGGTGAGCCCCGCGCCCTGATTCTTGCGCCCACCCGCGAACTCGCGTTGCAGATCGAGAAAGATGCCCGTCCGCTGCTCAAGCACACGGGCCTCAACATGGTCAGCATCGTCGGCGGCATGGACTACAAGAAGCAACAGAAACGCCTGCAGGAAGAGATCATCGACATCGTCGTGGGTACCCCCGGCCGTCTGATCGACTTCGTGCGCGGCAAGGATCTGTTCCTGAGCGAAACCGAGATTGTGGTCATCGACGAAGCCGACCGCATGCTCGACATGGGCTTCATCCCTGACGTGAAGCGCCTGGTACGCGAAACACCGTACAAGACCTACCGCCAGACCCTGCTGTTCAGCGCCACGTTCACGCCTGACATCATGAACCTGTCCGAGAACTGGACCACCGATCCGGTGCGTGTCGAGATCGAACCTGAAAGCGTGGCCAACGCCTCGGTCGATCAAAAAATCTACATCGTGCTGGCCGAGCAGAAAATCAACGTGCTCTACAACCTCATCACCCAGCAGAACCTCGACCGGGTGATGGTGTTCGTGAACCGCCGCGATGAAACCCGTGACCTCACCACCAAGCTCAAGGCCCTGGGCCTGCGCGTGGCCATGCTGTCGGGTGAGATTCCCCAGCACAAGCGCCTGCGCACGCTCGAGAACTTCCGTAATGGTCGCCTGCGCGTGATGGTCGCCACCGATGTTGCCGGTCGCGGCATTCACATCGAAGGCATCAGCCACGTGGTGAACTACACCCTTCCCGAAGATCCGGAAGATTACGTTCACCGCATTGGCCGTACCGGCCGCGCCGGCGCTACCGGCACTTCGGTAAGTTTTGCCTGCGAGGAAGACGCGTTCCTGATTCCAGCGATCGAAACCCTGTTGGGCGAGAAAGTGCTCTGCACGCACCCCGAGCCGGAGTTGCTGGCCGAGTTGCCGGAGCTGATTGCGGAGTGAGTTGAACGAGCATAAAAAAACGGGGCCAGGTGCCCCGTTTTTTTATGCTCCGATTTGCGCCGCATGCCCTTGCAGGGCACCGGCCAACGGAGACTATTTGTAATTCAGATCATGACGCCATTTCGGGTGATGGAAATGCACCTGATGGTCACACCCCTCGGAAGCCACATCTTCTGTCACCTCGATGTAACCGATTTTTTGCCATTTCTTCTCGAAGCCGAACAGGCCATTGCCGGCAACAGAAATATCAAAACGATACGAGCCACCATTGGCGCTTATCCGCAGATCGTCGCGAAAATCACTGAATTCGCTGCGGTAGCCGCCCGGTTGCCCTTGAATACGAATGAACATGGGAGTCACGATGCGGGCATCGGCAGACTCACCCAAAGAGGAAATCTCGTACAACTGACGCACAGTCAACGGCACCAGTGGCGCCTCGGCCAAACCGAAAGCCTTGACCGCGGCTGCCAGAATACCAGTCTGCCCGAGGTTCGCCAGGGTGAAATTAATCGCCGTGATGTCGTTGGTCATGCTGGTATCAAGAAAATTCGGTGTGTAGGTACCACCGAGATTATCAATGACAAAAAAATTCGCCGTCTTGTAACGCTGCGGGTCGTTGACGTCCGCCGTAGGAAATATCTTTCCGGCGATACCAAAGGCGCGTTTCTGACCGCGGTGGATCTGCGACAGCGCAGCCGAGGCGCGCATGACGATCAAACCGGTGGAGTCTTTTCGGAAATAGCCACTGTAGGGGGTCTCTTCAGTGATGTTCCAGGTGCCGGCGAGACAGATGCCATTACGGTGCAGCAGCTTTTGGAAGCGCGGCAATACATCTTCCTGGGAGGCCAGGGTGCGCGACGACGACTGCTGTAATTTGTCAACGACACCGCTGTAGAAGCTGCTCAAGGTGACTTTCTCTTCGGGCAGCACACTGTAGGGGCCCTCTTGGGCCACTGACCAGACATCCTGGAAACTGGATCCCTGATAGGGGGCAGCAGACACCGGCGCAGACACCGCGAACGCCATGGCCATCCCGCAGAAAAGCTTTCTTACACTGATTTTCATAGACTTATTCACCTGTTGGAGTCAGAGAAACGACAAGACGCATGAAGGTGAACGCAGACTATCAAAATGTGACGCGAATCACTGTATCCGAAAGGGACGACTTTCAAATGCTTTCAGAAACGAAACCAAGCTTAGCGGGCCACCTTGTCGGTTTTCCCACCCACTGCCTCACCCCACGGCATCACCAACGCCTGCCGCATCGCATCCATCGCGGCTTTGCCGATCCGTTTCGCCAGCTCCTCTTCCACTACTTTGAGGGCCGCCAGCGCATCCAGCCCCAAACGGCCACCCTTCTCGGTATAACGAATCACCTTGGCACGCTTGTCGGTGGGGTCGGGCTCGAGTTCGAGGTAGCCCAACTCGATCAGTTCATTCAGCGTCTGGTGAATGGCCTGACGCGTGACGCCGATGCGAGTGGCGATTTCCGAAGGGCGCGTCACGCCCTCGCCAATATTGACGAAGACCAACGACTGGGCACGGGTGATCGACGGCCACCCTTTGGCGCTGAGGAGGTTTTGCAGGCCTTCGTCGGCCCAGTAAAACGCACGCATGAACAACTGCGCGAGGTTGGTGTCTTTCGATTCAAACAAGGGGGATGGCATCGCTTGCCCTCCTGGGCAATCGCATTAAGGAACAATGGCACGAATGAACGTTAGCATTTACGAACAGGGGTTTGGAACCACTGGCAATCATGAGCGCAGCTGGCCGATCAGGGCATCCTTTTCCAGCCACAGATCACTGACCCAGGACTGAAAACGCTCGCGGAATTCGGCATCGTTTTCATAGTCGCCGGTGGCAAACTCAGCCGGAATTTCCCGCTGTTTGACGCGCACAATGACGTGTTTGACGCGACCGCACATCAGATCCCAGAAACCAATTGCGCCCCCTTTGTACACGATGGTCACATCGAGCATGGAATGCAGCATTCCCCCCATCGACGACAGGACGAAGGCGATACCGCCGGCTTTCGGCTTGAGCAAATATTTGTACGGTGACTGCTGCCGATCGTGTTTGGACTGGGTAAACCGGGTGCCTTCGAGGAAGTTCATGACCGACACCGGGATATCCTTGAACTTTTCGCACGCCTTGCGGGTGGTCTCGGTGTCTTTGCCCTTCATCTCCGGATGCTTGGCCAGGAATTCCTTGGAGTACCGCTTCATGAACGGAAAATCCAGCGCCCACCAGGCCATGCCCATCAGCGGCACCCAAATCAGCTCCTGCTTGAGAAAGAATTTGAGGAACGGCGCTTTCCTGCTGAACACCGTCTGCAACACGAGGATGTCGGTCCAGGACTGATGATTGCAGGTGATCAAATACCAACCACGACGGGACACTTTGTCGAGCCCCTGCACATCCCAGTGAATACGGTGAAACAGCGAGAGGATCACGGCGTTGATCGCGACCCAGTTTTCAGCCAGCACCACCAGCACGGCCGAACACAATACCTGCCAACGCTTCCAGGGAATCAGCAGTTTGAAAACGGTGATGATCATTATCGGGGTAACGGTACAAACCACATTCACCACGATCAGCAAGAAAGTGATGATACCTTTCAATGGGGCAAAAACAGCCTGCATGGTGCGCTCCGGGACATTCCTGGGATCCCGCCTGCCCCGCAAAAAGACAGGGAACGGGCGATCACGATGTGGGCGGCATTATGCCACAGGAATCCGGGCTTCCCGAACCCCGCGCGGCCATTTGATTGAACAAACGTTTATCGAAATGCAACGGCTGACCGATTGTCCTGAACGCAACGAAAAGCAACATACTGATCGACACCTTTCGGTCACGCTTGAGGTAATCTATGCCAATATGAAATGTAGTCCGCCCGTTATTTCAAGGTCACCAATGAACAAGATTGCCACGCTTTCCCTCGCAGTCTGGGCACTGGGTACATCCGCCTATGCCGATGACGCCAGCTTCAACGAAGCCGTCAATCTCTACCTCAAGGGCTATGCCGACTGCCGCGAAGCCAACACGCTGCGCACCGACGACATTGCCACCGCGCGCAAATTTTTTGATAACTATCTGAAGGTGCTTGATCAGGCCGCTGCCATGGATCCCAGCATCCTGCAGTCGACCGAGCGCGACATGGACGCCAATATCACCTACTGCGAGCGGGTGAATGACAACCTGAAAATGGCAGAAGCAGCCCCCGTGCTCGAAGCCGGTTTCGCCAGCTGTGAGACAGCCAAAACTGCCCTGGCCAACCATGAGCTGGAATCTGCCCGACAAGCCATGGACGTCTACGGGGTCAAACGCGACGAAGCACTGGCGATCACCCCCAGCATCATGGACGTGTTCAGTCTGGCCAGCCAGGTGCGCGCCTGCGGACGGCTTGAAGAAAAACTGGCCGAAGCCACCCAAGCCAGTGAAGCCGATGCGAAAGCCGTCGCCGGCCTCGAACAGCAATTACAGCGCTACCAGCAACACTGCCAGACGGCGCTTGCCTATACCCGCAAGAACACTTTTACGGTGGATACCATTGATCAGGCCAACCAGCTGTTGGCCGAGGCGCAGCTTGCCCGCAAGCAAGCTGCGGGGAATGCCGCTGCGCGCCTAGCCCTCAAACAGGATGCCACCAAAGGTGCTGCACTGAAGCAAATCGAGGACGCCGCCGGACGTTGCGAGGTGGAGGTCTCGGGCGTGATTCGCAACATGAACAAACAGCGTCAGCTGGCAGAAGCCACCCTCGAAGACGCCATTGCCCGTCTGGGCAAGGCCAGTGGCCAGTGTCGCCAGGGGTTGCAGGCGCTCGCGGCGGGAAATCTCTCGCGCGGCGAAGCAGACAAGGTCAGCACGCAGCTCAACACGCTGGTCGCCGAAGCCAGCACACCTGCGCTTTCCGCTTTGGCGAAACGCCACCCGGACTGGTCGCAAAGCCTGGCATGGCAAAAACAGGGGGAACAGGTAAAACAGTGCCAGCAACAACTGCAGGCGGCACAGGCGAAAGCGGCGCTTTCCGTCGCCAAAAAGACCAGCGCTCCAGCCAAGTCACAAACACCGCCCGCCGCCCCTGCCGCAGCCACCGGCAACACGACGGCAGCAGTCAGGGCTGCCCCCGCCACCGCCCGCGTGGCGGAAAAGGCCTCGCCTTCGACAGCCATAGAGAACCTGCCCAGTGAAGCCCCCGCCGCCGGCGATGCCGAAAGCGTCCGGGTCGGTAATGGCGATTGGACCGAGCTCGCCGACGACCCGGTCGAGACCGAGGAAGCCCCCGCCACCAACAAGAAGGCGTTGCGCAAATCGTGGACGGATCTGGTGCATTGAACCGTGTCAGGTATACACCATGCGCATCATTCAAACAGACGATGCGCCCTCTGCAACTCCCACCCGGCCATCCCGAGTAGTTGATATCTACCTGAATCACCTGGGTTTTTTCATATTCGGCATTACCGCACCCCCCTGCTGACAACTACAGGTATACAACGTATACTTCCTGGGCAAACAATCATAACGAGACCAGGGGGAGCAGGACATGGCTTTTGATTTCAACGGGAAGGTGGCAATCGTTACCGGCGCCGGCGGTGGACTGGGATTTGCGTATGCCAAGTATCTGGCAGAGAACGGCTGCAATGTCGTCGTTAACGATCTGGGTGGCGGCACCTTCGGCTATGATGGCCAACCCAATTCCAAAGTCGCCGAAGAAGCGGCCAAGAAAATTAACGCCCTGGGCAAGGGCAAAGCCGTTGCCAACGGCAGCAACGTGGCCGATCTCAAAGGTGCAGAAGCCATGGTGGCAGCCGCCATCAAAAACTGGGGACGCATCGACATCGTCATCAACAACGCCGGGATTACCAGCCCGCAGGTGTTTCCCGAGATTGATCGTGACGAAATGGATCTGCACATGGGCGTACACGTCATGGGCGCCGTCAATACCATGCGGGCTGCCTGGCCGCACATGGTGAAACAGAAATTTGGCCGCATCATCAATACCGCGTCTGATTCAATGCTGGGTTTCGCCCCACAAGTCGTTTACCCCACGGCCAAGTCTGCCTTGGTTGGCTTGACCCGGAACGCTGGTCTGCTGGGCCAGAATTACAACATCAATATCAACGTGATTCTGCCGGCCGCCTTTACACGACTGACCAATTTGTTGCCGCCGTGCGAATTCCGCGATCACCTTGAGCGTGATTTTCAACCCGAAAAACTGGCGCCGGTTGTCGGCTACCTGTGCCATGAAAAATGCGACATCACCCGCGAGATTTTCTCGATCGGTGGCGGCAAATTCTCTCGCGTCGTGATGGCAGCCAGCGATGCCATTCCGGTCGACATGACCATGGAATCGGTCGAGAAACAAATGGCGGTGGTGATGACCGACGACGTCTCGGCATTGAAACTGATGAAATCCACCTTCGATGACCTGAAAAACCTCGGGTTCTCCGATGATGAATGCAAGATGTTCTATGACATGTCGGCCACCCAGGGAGAGCACACGCCCATCACGGGAATCAATATCGATAGCGTGGACAACGTGTGGGATCTCACCATCAAGTCACCGGTGGGCGATCAATTCTCGACGCTGGTACTGAAATCCAAGGGTGGTGCCGTTGCCGGGCATGTCCTGAACAAAGAACACGGCAATCAGCAAGCGCTGGATGGCAAGGTGGTTGATGGCAAGACCCTCACCTGGAAATGCAAACTCACCAAGCCTGTGCCATTGACGCTCACCTACACCGCGCAAGTGGACAAGGATCAGCGCATTGGCGGCAAGGTCGTCGGCACGTTGATGGGCAAGACGGTGATGGATGCCAAGTTTTCCGGCACCGCGGTATTTGGTGACAACGCCGAAAAAGCCAAAGCGGAAAGCAGTCGCCAGGCCCAGCTGGATGATCAGAAGAAGCCCGGGTTTTTGCAGCGCCTTTTTTCCAAAATATAAACCCGCAGCATGTTCACCGCCGCCATTCCACATGAATGGCGGCGCCCCCCAGGCTGCTTCGACCGATATGCCAATGCGCCCCGGAAGCGCGTAGCGCCAGATCTGCCAGCGCCAATCCCAGCCCTGTACCCCCGGCGTCACGGGTGCGATGTTTGTCGATACGATAAAACGGTTGCAGCACCCATTCCCGCTCTTCCTCGGGAATACCCGGACCATCATCCCCAATTTGCAGCACCAGCCCGTGAACATCGCTTTGCAAACGCACTTCAATCTTTGTACGCGCGTGTTTGCAGGCATTTTCCAGCACATTGCAGATGGCACGTTCCAGCAGGGCGCGATGGCCGACCAGGGTCGCGGGTGCCAGTTCAGCCACGATACGGGCATCCTGAACCGAGTCGATGCAACGCTGCACGAGCGCGTCCAACACCAGGGGTTCTGTCGGCAAGGTGTGATCCGCCAGCCGCAGTCGCGACAGTAGCAGCAGGTCTTCCATGAGCACACTCAAGTGCGACAGTGATTCATCCATGTCCCCCAGCAATTCCGGCACCGCCTCCCGATCCCGTGCTGTCATCGCCATGTCGAGCGCCAGCCGCAGACGGGTAATGGGCGTGCGCAGCTCATGATGGATGGCCGCCGTGAGAACATGGTTTTCTCGGGTTTTCTGTTCCAGCGAACGGGTCATTTGTGTCAGGTCGTGATGCAGATCCGAAAACGCAGACACGGTCACCGGCGGCAGCTGCGCATCATAGTGCCCCTCCGCCACCTGGCGGGCGTGAAGCCGCAGCGGTTCGATCTGTCGCCACAAGCGCCACACCCACCACGCGCACAAGCCCGCCAACACCGCGTAAATCAGTATATAACCGCCGTAGTAAGCGGCTAACGCTGCGGGTGTGGCCGCGTCTTCCATGCTGACACTCAGCACGCGCGTTTCGTCAAATGGCACATGCACATCAATGCTGTCCCGCGCTTCACTGATCGACAGCGTTGCGACCCGGGCTTTGGTGTCGGCCGCCGTGCGCTCGACCAGCGCGAGATTGACACCTTCGTGTTCCTCCAAGGCATCATGCCACCACGCCATCACCGCCGACTCCTCACCCCCGGCAGCGATTTCGCGGCGGATGGCGCTGACCAGCAAGGCACTGTAATCCAGGTATTCGGCCTCGAGATCGTGGGCATAAAACCGGTTGTTGATGTGCTCGATGGCCAACATGGCCGCCAGCACCCCTACCATCGCCAACACATACACCTGCAGGAAAAAACGCTTCATGCGATCACTCCGCCACAAACACGTATCCAAGTTGACGCAAGGTTCGAATCAACTCGCGATCGACATAGAGCGCGAGCTTCTTGCGCAATTTTGACACCCGCATGTCGATGGAACGATCCAGTCCGTCATAGTCCTTGCTGCGCAACGCCTGAAAAAGACTGTCACGCGATACCACCTCTCCCGCACGACTGGCCAGGGCCCACAGCAACTCGAATTCGGTGGCCGACAGTTCGATTTCCTGCTCGTTTGCCCAAACCCGCCGGGCGTCGCGATCGATGCGCAGGCTACCGACCCGCAGACTGGCCGTTACCACTGCGGGGGCACGCCGTAATAACGCCAGCAAGCGGGCCTTCAAGACATGCGGGCGAATAGGTTTGTTCATGAAGTCATCCACCCCTGCGTTGAGTGCGATGACTTCCTGCATATCCCCTTCATGCGCGGTCAGCATCAAAATCGGGCCCTGGAAAAACCCACGCAATTCGCGGGTGGTTTCCACGCCGTCCATCCCGGGCAACATCAGATCGAGCACCACCAGATCCGGTGCGCAGACGCGGGCCTCGGTCAGGGCCGCTTCACCGCTGCTGACCGCGCGGGCCTCAAACCCCTCCCCGCCCAGGAACTGGCAAAGCAGGCGCGCGATGGGGGCGTCATCTTCAACGATCAGAACCCGGGGGCTCGCCATGGTGCGTTCCTTGTTTCACAGAGACCTTATCAGCATAGGCGAAACCACCCCCGGCTGACGCAGTGGTGACACAGGGTGACAATTCAACAGCCGCGCTGACAGACGCCCCGGGGCCGCACTCCTTAGACTGAAGCCGAATCTTGATAGCAGGAGTCCCACCATGAAACTGATGTTGCGCAGTGCAGGCCTGATTGTTGCGTTGATCATTAGCGGTTGCGGCGCCCAGGGCGGCAGCTCGCCCGAGGAACCCGGCCTTCCCCCACCGACGAAAGTCATCGTGGTGGGTGCGGGCATGGCCGGCCTGACCGCAGCCCGTGTCTTGCACGATGCCGGGGTCGAGGTGGTCGTGCTCGAAGCCCAGCCCCAGATTGGCGGGCGCATGCGCACCCTGAGCGTCGGGGGCGCCCGGGTCGACGTGGGCGCGGCCTGGCTGCATGGCATCAACGGCAGCCCACTGGCCGATTTCGCGGATGCCCATGGCCTCGCTTATCGGGAACACGATACCGAGACTGAATACCTGACCATCGATGCCGAGACGGGGGTGGTTGACGACAATACCGTCGCCGCCGCGGAAGTCGAGGTCGATGCCTTCTGGGACGCACTGCCGGCTTTGCAACGGTCGCTGGGCAGCCAGGCCAGTGTCGCCGACGCCCTGGAGCGGTTTCTCGGTACGCTCAGCGAGTCTGACGATGTGGAAAACCTCGTGGATTTCTTCATTGGACAGGGTGCGCTCGATATCGAGCTGTCGGGGCCTGGCGAACGCACCTCGCTGCGCTGGTTCGATACCGGAGAAGTCTATTCGGGGGGAGATCATCTTCCGGTCGACGGGTATTCGGCGTTCGTCGACGCCATGGCCGAAGGGCTGGAGATTCGCACCGGCGAACCGGTCAGCGCCATTGCCTACGATGCACAAGGCGTCAGCGTGACGACGCCCAAAGGGGTTGTCACCGGGTCGCACGTGATCATCACCGTTTCCCTGGGTGTACTGAAACGCGGCGCCATTGCCTTCTCGCCAGCCCTGCCCGAACGCAAGCAACAGGCCATCAACCGCCTCGATATGGGCAATCTCGAAAAGGTGGTGTTGCGATTTGACCGCGCGTTCTGGGAGGACGAACAGGACTTTTCGGTCCTGGGTTGGGTCGCCCCCGATACCCCGTCACGTGACGGCGAATTCCCGGAATTCTTCAACCTGACGGAACACACCGGCAAACCCACGCTGGTCGCCTTGTACGGCGGCCGTTACGCGCGCGCGACGCAAGGGCAGCAAACGGATGCCCAGATTGTGGCCAATGCCCTCAACGCACTCGAAGACGCGCTGGAAACCCCGATTCCGACGCCCGTGAGCACGTATGTCACCCATTGGACCACTGACCCGTGGTTTGGCGGGTCTTACTCCTACCTGCCGGTGGGCGCCTCGCCCGACGACATGGAGGCACTGGCCGCACCGGTCGAGGGGCGGGTGTTGTTTGCCGGCGAAGCCACGATAGCCGAGTATTACCAGACCGTTCATGGCGCCATGCTGTCGGGGATGCGGGAAGCGGAGCGACTGGGGATCAGCGACACGCACTGGTAGGCGACGCAACGATGACGCCTGCGCGGAAAGCCTCAGTGCGCCTCGCCTGTTTTTCTGCGCTGGCGCCAGTTCAGATACCCTTTCGCATAACTATCGAAGAAGCGATCCAGGTAAGGCAGAAACCCGGCGTAGTTGCCCTGATACTGGGAATGATGGAAATCGTGATACCCCGCACCTTCGTAAAGGGGGAACAGGTGACCGGGATTCCACGGAAACACATAGCCGGAATGGCCGTCAGCCGCCTCGAACTGACGTACCACGATCCAGATCCACACCACATACAAGTGCGCGCCCACCAACAGCGGCCCAACCAGCGCCAATGACGCCGTAAAAATGAATTCAAGCGGGTGAAAGAAATTGCCGTTGATGGCGCAGGTATTGCGAATCCGGTGATGCACGCTGTGCACACGCTTGAGCAACCAGCCTTTGTGCATCGCGCGATGCATCCAGTAATACAGAAAATCATCCAGGAAAATGAAAAAAACGATCTGTGCAATAACGACATACCACGGCGGCATCTCGCCGAGATGCACCCCCGAGTGCCGCAACACAGGCCAGGCCAACACCAAGAGCGGCACCATGCACAGGCCATTGACGACGATCCGCCGCAGCGATTCGCCGAAATACTTTTCAACCTCGAAAGGCTTGTCCTGGATTTTATAACGCGCCAGGCGAGGGGGATCCATCCACGCCAGCAACGTGTAGGGCGCGGCAAACACCAGAAATGCCACAATGGAAAGCAGCAAGGTGCCCATCGGGTAAAGCCAGAACATCGGGTCTTGATAGAGAGAAAGGATGGATTGCATGGTGACAGTCTTCTTGTTCTTCGGTATCTCTACCGTAGACGGCCCCCGCCTGAGCTGCTTGTTGAATTGCGACGAAGCGTTGAGGGAAGGCGCCAAACTGTCTCCCTGCGCATTCTGCCCCCACGACAGAGGCTTTGCTCCGTGACCGATATCTCGCCCATCGATACATCGCTTCTCGATCCCTGGCCCATGCCGCCCGACGACACGCCGCAGCCCACAACGGTGGTTGTGCCCTATTTAGGTCGAGTTCATGCACGCCATCAAGGACAAATCGCCGGTTTATAGGGTTACCAGGTTAATGGGCAATAGGTTGTTCAGGGCTAACCTGTTAACAATCAACACCCCATTTATTCGCTAATAATAAAACAATGCGACGTACAGGCGTTGGCTACGTGTCGTCTCCATGCAGTGACAACGTCAGGAAGATTCTTTCCTTTCACCGCAGGCATGTATCCGGGGTACGGAGGGGCCAAACCTTGCACAACCACCGGTGTATTGTTTCGCATCACGCTCAGCCTGACGGGCGTATCGGGTTTCACTGTGTGCATAAGGTGCATGAAGTGGCACGTATCTGACACGCGTTCTTCATTGAACTCAAACGGTTGGTCGCCAACCTCAAGTCCCAGCCGGGCGGCGGGCATTCCTTCAATCACCGATGTTATACGAAAGCCAGATTCACATCGCTGGTCTTTGTCATGAGCAAAATGCCAACGTTGAAAGAAAAAGTACCCTTTTTCATCCGTGCCCCAGTCAGGAAACGCAAAAAAATACGGCTGCACAAAGGGATTCTCTGCCAACGAGCCAGCGATATACCAATAATTCGATAAATCCATGCGCAAGCCATAACTCATGGCCAGAAAATCCAGTCGCCACTTTCCTTCTTCGCGCATCAAAAAGTGAGGTGGGCACTTACGTTTATAAGCGGGGTATCGCAGCACGGCAAAGTTCCCTGTGGGGTCTATCCATTGAGTGATGGGGCCACAGCGGGCGAGAGTGTGAACCACGTTATCAATTTGCGCGGGAGTAGGCAAACTGCTCATGTAGATGCGCGTTGCCAGCGTATTGAAGGGCAGCTTCCAATAGTAGACGCGCTGCCGAGCCAAAGCCAAATGCAGGGAAAAAACCTCCATTGGTGTAGATGCCGTGGTATAGGATTCAAGCATTCGCTGCACTTGCGGCAGCATTGAAGCATCGGAGCGTAAGACCTCCTTTTCACCGATATTGGCATTCACCACTGCGCCGCCTCCACTGCTTCCGGACAATGGCGCTGGATTCCCGATATTGGCCTGCTCTTTCTCTTTTTGCAATTGGCTAACCAGGAGTTCGAGGGTTGCGACGATTCCCTCTGCGACCTGATTGCTCCGAAAAAAAGGCACCATCTGGTGTTGCTCGATAAAAACGACAAATGCATCCGTAAATATGCTTTCGAGCGAGGTGCTTACTTCAAGGCGAACCCTATTGATGTGCGGATTCACTACCAAAAGCAAACCCCGACCAGATTGGCTGCCTTGCCCGATATTTCGTTCATGAAACAACTGATTTGCGAATAAATTGATGTCATCCGATGAACGGGTGGTATACACATGCATTTCAATATCGAATTCGGTTGACATGAATGTCAGGTAGGCTTCCAGCGTGTTGCGAGCATTTGCGTGATCTTCATGCTGGAAAAGCTTGGCATTATCCTGAATGGAGAAGGATTCTGTATTCGCTGTCTGGGTTATGGCGATGCCAATTGCAATTCCCACGAGGAGAATGGCAACGAAAACTCGCTGAACTATACGCTGCGAGGGATCTTGCCTTGTGTTTCGGCGAGTTGATTCAGTCATCTTCGCAGGGATTTTCGCTGCGTGTGTACGTGGGCAATTTACCAGGTTTGCCCAGGTCTTCGTTCTGCACCTTCGGCCGCCTCGAAATGATCCAGATGAGCAAAACCCAATGGGTTGGCGAGCCAACGATGGGGTATTTTCAGTATCAGGGCGTTGTACTCGGACACGGCGCGATTTCGAGCTAACCGGGCAATATTGATGCGGTTTTCGGCCCCCTCGATCTGCGCTTGCAAGACAAGAAATTGGTCGGCAGAGCGAAGTACTGGATACTGCTCTGCCATTACCATGACATCCCCCAGCAGGTGACTCAAATGCACCTGTGCCTTTAAGTTTGCTTGGTTCAACTCTGACGCTGCGGGTGTGGGTGTCGCTTGTTCCAGTTGCCGCAGGACGTCGACCAGCGGCGTGGCAGGCACTTGCCGTTTTTCAACCACGCTTTCCAAGGTTGTTTTTTCATGTTCCAGAAAGCGTTTGATGCTGGCAACGAGCTGTGGAATAAGATCGTATCGGCGCTGATACTGGCTTTGCAGATCGGCGGTACTCTTTGCGACCGTTTCTTGCGCATCGGTAATGGCATTGAAACTCCAGACCGCGCCCGAAACAAAGACCAATAATAACGCTGCAATCACCAACAACGGCGTGCGCATTGTCGTGGTGCTGCCGGGTGACGACGCAGGTTTATCTTGCAGGCTCTCGCCTAAACGTCGGGCCTGAGCGGCGTCGATTACCCCTTGTTCAAGCATTTTTTGCACCCGCTGTTTAGCGTCCATAACTCAATTCCTCAATGCGCCGGCTCGCTTCCTCCACTGTCATCGTGCCTTTTTCTACTGCATCAAGCCAACGCTGGGTTTGCAAGTCGTCGGCACGCTTTAGCACAAGCAATGCATCGATGAGATGATCAACGCGCTTTCTCAGCGTGGGGTAGCTCACATCCATTTGTTCGGCGAGCTCCTTCAGGTTGCCTCCTGAAAGCACCATTTTTTCTGCCAACATCAGATGCTCACGTTCAAGCCTCGCCAGACGCGGAAGCGCAAAAAAACCCTCCAGTTGCACCTTGCAAGCCGGGCAATCCAGACGGGATACAGTGAGTGAATGTTGACATATCGGGCAGCTCATGGAGCCATTATATTTCATTTTGTGAAATTTTCAACGCGTCTATTTTCATTTTATGAAAGACGTGTATGCTTCTGGCCAGATTACAACAACGAGTAAGGAGACCGACATGAGTTCAATACACTCTCTTGCCTGCCTGAGCTTTGGCACAATGCTTCTGACGGGTTGCGGCGCCGGAAAAACTCCAGAGTGGGAGACATTTCAAGGTAATGCAGCCCACACAGGCCATGTGAACACCACTTATAATCCACAAAATTTCAACCATGCATGGACGTTTGACACCCCTGATCCCACCCAAAGAAGGTTTATCAATCCTGTCGCCAGCGGCAAGGGTCTGCTTTTTATTTCTCAGGATGGCTACTCGGAACGCCAACAACTTATTGCCGTGCGTGACATCGACGGAAGCATTGCCTGGACATACGACTTCGGCACCATCGCCCATGTCAACCCGCCCGCTTACAAGGCGGGCAAGGTGTACGTGACCAGCAGCGGACATGGCGACACCTTTCTTTGGGTTTTTGACGCAGATTCGGGTGAATTACAGGGCAAGACTGAATTTTCTGCCCAGTGGTCGCATTATCTCGCGCCGACCGTGCTGAATGGCATCGTTTATACCTGTGCAGGATATTATGGTGGCGAAATTTCTGCTTTTTCTGCGACTGATGGACATTGGCTGTGGAATTCTGCCTCCAACGGCAACGATGACATGTGCACGCCGGCAGCAACAAATAACGGTTTATATCACTATGGCGGCGAAGCGCTGCAAGTATTGAATCCGGTAACAGGCGCGTTAATAAATACGCTCGATGAAGTGTCGCCGCCACCACAGTATGCTTATTCCCTGCACTCGGCCCCTGCCGTCGGCTCCCGGAATAATGTGATCTCGTTCAGTGGTGTTGCCTCGAGTGGATTGGCCAGCAGCAGCGCAGAACCTGACGCTCCACGCCACTTGATCAGCTTCGATCTCACGACGAATCAAATGACATGGCGCACAGAAGCGCTCTATCACACCCACCCTGCGGTGGCAGACGGCAGCGTTTACGCAGGTCGCCAATCGCCCGCACAACTTGACGCCATCGATGAAGCCACAGGCGCCGTGTCCTGGTCGTGGATACCAACCAGTGACAGTGGTATCAGCCGGTTTCACCATAACGTGATCAGCACCAGGAATCTGTTATTTGTCGTTAGCGATGTGGGCGTGCATACGATATCGAAAAGCACACGCAAAGAAGTGTGGCGATATGATCAGTCAGGAGCGATAGCGTTGTCATCCAGCAATCAACTTCACATCGCAGAGGGGATCGGGAACACCACCGGCCGTGTGCATGCCATTAACCTGAAATAGAATTTCGGCACCGCAAGCAATTCGGGGCAGGCAGCTGGAGGTTCCTGCCCCTTACCCTCCCCCACACTTCGCCGCACGATCAAACCCGTCCACCACCAAAGTTCCATCATCGGCGCGCTCGAAGCGATGAACTGTTTGCTTCGCCGTGGCCTTGTCACCGCACATACAAGATGAACACCTGCTTTTCCTGCGAAGATGACAGAGCCGTTGCACGGCAGTAGAAGTGGCCCCATCGCAATACGGTACGACTGCATGGATGCAGGAGGTAGAGCAACGCAGGAGCGGTTGCCGAGGTGATGGAATGCCCCTGCAATTGGCTGAGGACATCATCCTCATTGGTCGATGGAATCCAGCAGCAAATAGGTGTTTTCGTCGTCACGTTGTCGCCAGCCTTTTTTTCTGGAAACTGAGTGACGTGGTGAAAGCGCATGACGCGTATTTGTCCTACGCGTAAACGCCGTAGAGAAACAGCATGTGAAAGTGAATGTTCAAGTTCAGTGCATACCGGAACGCCGGACCGTCCGAAGCGTTGAATCAGGGTGACAGCCCCGGTATGGGCGATACGCTTGTTGAACCCGGCTTTCTTGCCCAAGTGGGTGGCCAACGTGCGATAGACGATCTCCAGCACTTTGCCCATCATGGCGGGTTGCTGGGCGAGGAGAAACGCAATTCGTAGGGAAAACTCAGCACCCTCGGCAATTCCTCCTCCATTGCTCTAATACGCGCCATCCATTGCTCTAATACGCGCCATCCATGGCGCTAACTGCCGGATCGGCTCTTTCGCCAACACTTCGTACACCAGCAAGGCGGCACACTCCACCATCCGACGAGCGCCGCAACTGGGACAGAAAACCCGCCGCTCGCCTAAAGCGCCTACTTTTGGTGCAACTGAAAGCAACGAGGCGTCATGCTTGCAATCTTCACAGCACACGCGCAAGAATCCGTAATCGAGGCAACCACATTTGAGGAAATCGTCGAACCCCTGCTGGACGAAGCTGGACAGAGTTTGCCCTTGGGCTTCGAGCTGGGCGCGAAACACGGGGTAATAGGTTTCGATGAACTGATAGAGAAGCGGTTGTTCCGGCAGGTGGCGCTCGTAGGGGAGCGTCGGAGCAGGCGCGGCCATCCTGGCCAATGACATGATTCAACCCCGTGAAACTGCATATATACAGACAAGCAATTGCTCAGGATATTGGACAGGGGCAGAAAGGGGCGCGGATGTTTGAACGTGGGCCGGATGCCACGGCGCGGCTTTGGTGGCCCGCAACGTCACATAACTTGCAACTCGATCCGATCGCTACGCGACGGCTCAGTTGACGCGCTGAATTGCGACGAAGCGTTGAGGGAAGGCGCCAAACTGTCTCCCTGCGCATTCTGCCCCCACGACAGAGGCTTTGCTCCGTGACCGATATCTCGCCCATCGATAACTCGCCCATCGATACCTCCACCGTGCCGCCCGCCGACGCCCCACGCCAGCGCGGAACCGGCCTACCCACGGCAGCAGACGGCCGTACACGGCCCACTACGGTGGTGGGGCCCTATTTGCAACCGGTGATCGACGCCGCAGCGGAATACGGCATCAGCCGTCAGACATTGGCCCAGGCCGCCCGCATCGATGTGCCCGAACCGCTGCCCCCCTTCCTCTCCGGGGACGCCTACCTGACATTGCTGCAAACCGCGAGCACGCTGAGTAACGATAACAGCTTCGGGCTCACGGTCGGGCGTCAGGTGCGGCCCGCCACCTTCGGCCTGCTGGGCGTCACGCTGCTATCCTGCAGTCACCTGGGGCAGGCGCTGGAACACGTCATCCGCTGGGAAGAGCTGGTTCACCAACTGGGACAGTCGCGGGTGGACATTGTCGATGATGTTGGCGTGCTCAGCTGGTCGAGCACGCACGGCATGACCGCGTTGGTAGACAGCATTTTTGCCGGCATCATGAATTTCTCGCACTGGCTCAGCGGCCGACGCGTGCCGTTACTGCGAGTCGAGTTCATGCATGCCATCAAGGACAAATCGCCTTACGAGCGTTTTTTTCAGTGTCCCGTGATCGATCAGTCCCCACGCCATGCGCTGGTGTGTGAAACCGCCATCCTGGCGTGGCCCGTAATACAGGCCGACCCTGGCCTTCTCATCAGCCTGCAGGAAATGGCCAGCAAGCTGTTGATGGCGCGGGAACGCGAATCCGGCCTGGTCCGCCATGTCCGTCGCCTGATCTCCGATGCTTTCCCGCGCCAGCTCAAACTTGAAGACGCCGCGCGCGCCCTCTCCCTCAGCCCCCGCACCCTGCAACGACGGCTGCAGGCGCTCGATACCCATTTTCAGCAGGAGCTGGATCGCGTGCGCCAAAGCACGGCCGAAGATTACCTGCGCTACTCCCGCAGTCATCTGACTGAAATTGCTTATTTTCTCGGCTACCAGGAACAGAGTTCATTTACCCACGCATTCAAGGCCTGGACCGGGATGAGTCCGGGGGAATACCGACGCAAATACGCCATTCAGACCTGACCTCGCATCCCTGTCTATACTCAGTCATGGCGACCCCGCGCAGCATGCGGGAACCACCAGAGACAGACCCATGCCCGAACCCGATTGCGTTCCTTCCGCTCACCCAGCACAAGGCAGCTGCTAGATGCGTTGGCCTGCCCTGCTCACCGTATTGATCATGCTGGTCGTCACCGAACTGGGTGTATGGCAGGCCACGCGCATGAACGAAATCAAGACGCTCGAAGTGCTCGCCAATCGGGGCAGCGAAGCGCGCGCCACCCTGGAAACCGAGCTGAACACGGTCCTGCAGCTGACCCTCGGCATGACCTCTTACATCCAAAGTCAGGGAGGCGAGTTACAGCCGGAACGTCTCAACGCTTGGCTGCGCAACCTGACGCAATACAGTCGCCATGTGCGCAACATCGGCATCGCCCCTGGCAACCGCATCAGCTTCGTTCACCCGCTGGAAGGCAATGAAGCCGCCCTGGGGCTTTACTATCCCGACGTAAAAGACCAGTGGCCAGCCGTTGAAAAGTTGATCCAGGAACGAAAAGCCACGCTCACGGGGCCGATCAATCTCAAACAAGGCGGCCGGGGTTTTATCTACCGGGTACCCATTTTCATTGAGGGACATTACTGGGGGCTGGTCAGCACTGTCATCGATGCAGATTCACTGTTCAAGGTCATGCAATCCTACAACGTGCCCGCCAAATCAAGTCTGTCGTTATCTGTTCAAGACTCGGGTGATCCCGGCACGTTTCACCTGTTTTGGGGGCAAGCCCTTCAGCCAGACGACATCAGCAAGCATATTCTGCTGAACCTGCCCAACACCCAATGGCAATTGACCATCAGCCGCCAGGTTGATGCGTTATCCCCCTGGCTGGTACGTCTGACCGGGTGGCTCTGCATTTTTCTTGGCATGTCGTTCTATCTGCGGTGGCAACATCACCAGACCTTACGCAAGACCGCGGCTCAAACCATTCGCGCACAGCAGGAATTCAGCAGTGTCATTCTCGATCGCGTCATGGACGGCATACTCACGCTCGATGCCGAGGGCCGTCTGGTCAGCATGAACCGCGCTGCACTCTCGCTTCTGGGGCTGGACGCAAGTGAAAGCCACACCGCCGAACACTTGCAGACGCTGCTGGCCCCGCAGGAGGGCATTCAACAGGAAAACACCCAGCAGGAAGCCACCCCTCAGAATTTTGCCGGGTTCATCACGTCACTGACGGGGCACTTTCCGCTTCAATGCAAAATCCGCAACACGCCCGCCGCCGGCCGGGATGTGGAAGTGCTGGCCACCTCGCTGCTGGATGTTCCGCAAGCCCGCTGGCTGGTACTGATGCGTGACATTTCCGAGCGACTGCGTAACGAGCGACTGAAAAACGAATTTGTCTCTACGGTGAGTCACGAACTGCGTACGCCACTCACGTCGATCGCAGGGGCCTTGGGCCTGCTCGCCAACGGCGTTCTGGGCCCGCTCTCGGAACAGGCGCAGCTGATGGTGAACGTTGCGGATTCCAACGCCCGGCGCCTGACTTTGCTTATCAATGATTTGCTCGATATGGAAAAGCTGCTTGCCGGGCATATGCGCCTGCACATGGAAGACTGCGACCTTGCACAACTGCTGGAGCACGCACTAAAAGAGAATCGCGGCTACGCGGAAAAGTTTGATGTGACGCTGGACTTCATCAACGCGGCAGCCGAATCCCACTCACCCCTGACGGTATCCGTAGATACCTCACGCATGATGCAAGTGATGGCCAATCTGCTGTCCAACGCCATCAAATACTCGCCACCGCACGGCGTCGTAACAACCCGTCTGGCAGTGACCGGCGTAACGGCAAGCATCAGTGTCATTGACCAGGGCCCGGGAATTCCCGAGGAATTTCACGCGCACATTTTCAAGAAATTTACCCAGGCGGATAGCAGCGACACCCGTGGCAAGGGTGGAACAGGACTGGGATTGGCGATCACCAAGGAGTTGGTCGAGCATATGGGGGGGCGCATCAGCTTTACCACCGGGGCCAATGAAGGCACCTGTTTCGTGATCGAGTTTCCTGTTCAGGGACGCAAAAGCGAGTGAAATCGCGCACAAAAAAAAGCCCACCATCAGGTGGGCAAAGGACTACAGAGGGAAGCGTTTCAATAATTGACTAATGATTCAACGGAAACGAATGAATCAACAGCAACCAATGAATCAATAGAAACCGAAGTTCTCTTCTTCCATTTCGAGCAAGTTGGAAGCACCGCTCTGGATGGCCGCCAGGTGCGCGCGGGTGCGCGGCAGCAGACGTTGGAAGTAGAAGCGCGCGGTTTGCACCTTAGCAGTGTAGAAACCGGTTTCGGTCGTGCCGGCAGCGAGAGCGTCCTGGGCGATTTTCGCTTGCAGGGCCCAGAAATACGCCAGCGTGACATAACCGCTGTACATCAGGTAGTCGACCGCAGCAGCGCCGACTTCTTCCTGGTTGGTCATGGCGCGCATACCGATTTGCGTGGTGATATCACCCCACTCCTTGTTCGCCTGCGACAAGGTGTCGACAAACTCTTTAACAGAAGCGTTGCCTTCGTTCTCTACGCAGAACTTGTGCACGATCTTGGTGAAGTTCTTCAACATGCGACCTTGGGTCAGCATGACTTTACGACCCAGCAAGTCGAGGGCCTGTACACCCGTGGTGCCTTCATACAGAGTGGCAATACGGGTATCGCGCACCACCTGCTCCATGCCCCACTCACGGATAAAGCCGTGGCCACCGTATACCTGCACACCATGGTTGGCCGCTTCCAGACCGGTCTCGGTGCAGAACGCCTTCGCGATCGGGGTCAGGAACGCCATCAGGTCATCCGCAAACTGACGGGTAGCTTCATCGCTGCTTTCTTCGACAACGTCGATCTGCTGGGCGAGGAAGTAGATCAGCGCGCGACCGCCTTCAGCAAAGGCTTTCTGGGTCAGCAGCATGCGACGAACGTCCGGGTGAACGATGATCGGATCCGCTTCTTTGTCAGGACGCTTGGGGCCGCTCAGCGAACGCATCGCCAGACGGTCTTTTGCGTAAGTCAGCGCGCCTTGATAAGACAGCTCAGCGGCCGTCACACCCTGGATGGCTGTACCGACACGGGCGGCGTTCATGAACGTGAACATGCAGTTCAGACCACGGTTCGGAGCGCCAATCAGGAAGCCTTTGGCACCATCGAAGTTCAGCACGCAGGTGGCAGACGCCTTGATACCCATCTTGTGTTCGATGGAACCGCATACCACGCCGTTACGCTCGCCGAGGCTGCCGTCAGCATTGACGTTCACTTTAGGCACGATGAACAGCGAAATACCCTTGGTGCCTTTCGGCGCGTCAGGCAAACGGGCAAGAACGATGTGGATGATGTTGTCCACCATGTCGTGCTCACCAGCGGAGATGAAGATTTTGGTGCCGGAGATGCTGTAGGAACCATCCGCATTCGGCTCTGCTTTGGTACGCAGGATACCGAGGTCAGTACCACAGTGTGGCTCGGTCAGACACATGGTGCCTGTCCACTCGCCGGTCACAAGCTTGGTCAGGAACTGATCTTTCTGGTCGGGGGTACCGTGCGCCTCGAGCGTACGAATGGCGCCATGGCTCAGGCCGGGATACATGCTCCAGGACCAGTTGGCCGTGCCGTTCATTTCGCTGATAAAGGTACCCATCGAAGGCGGCAGACCCTGGCCACCCATGTCGGTGTGGGCCGTCATCGCGCCCCAACCGTTCTCAACGTATTTCTGGTACGCCTCTTTGAAACCCTTGGGCGTGGTCACAACGCCGTTTTCGAAGTGGCAGCCTTCTTCGTCGCCACTGCGGTTGAGGGGAGCCAGCTCGTTCTCGGAGAAACGCGCGCCTTCTTCGAGAATGGCGTCGATCAATTCGCGGTTGACTTCTTCATTGCCACGCAACGCCTTGTAATGGCCTTCCATGTTGAAGACTTCATGGAGGAGGAACTGCATGTCACGAATGGGAGCTTTATATTGCGGCATTGTTATTACCCTCTCGACTCGTTGGAGCCCAAAAGTTTAGTTATAGCGTTCATGAGCGGGATTTCCCGACCTTCCGTCGTGGTCGCCCCCTGCCCGATGGCCCATTTGCACCTTTCTTTGCCTGTTTTTGTCGACAGCACCGAAGCTTACCGACACACAAGTCAAGAACGGACACAATGGACGCAAACCTCTCTGTCCAGGTTTGACCCGATGGTATCGCAAGTTTCAAACAAGCGTTAGAAAATTTCGTGACCCAGCGGTTTCTGGGGGCTTGCTCACCAAATGCGGTACGATTCAAGTTTCAAACATACGTTTGAATGAGTCAAGGGAGGGGCAAGGAATTTTTGAGCGGCGTGTCAGTTCCGGAATAAATTGTCCGGTTTCGGACATTATATGCCGGAAACCACCCATGGGGGCCGCGCCCCTTCTGTATTCCGGTCTTTTCGGACATTTTATCCCGGAAGAACTGTCTCTGTTTTCCGCCATAAAATGTCCGAATTGATCAGTCTCATGGAACGCTACCCCCTATGCAATCGGCATTTTTGAAAAGGAGATCCTGGAATACGTCGTCAGCCAAAGTCCCGCGCCCCGCTGGTTTGCCAGGAAGCCCCTTTCGCGGCCATTCCTGTCCTGACTACATGCAGGTAGCTGTGCATGGAATGGCCAAACCAGAGCCGCTCAATGTGGGGGTAGGCACCATGGGACAACCTGGGCCATTGTCTGGCAACTTCATTTTGCCCTTGCATATGGCAGCCGATGCCCCTGCTGCTGGGGTGACGCAACATATATAGTCATGAACGCGAGTAACGGCATCCCAACAGCCCCCTCTAGGCGACTGTTTTCTTACTTCTGATGGGGTTCCTCGCTGCCTGTGACATTGAATTACGCTCGATGTGCCGTATCGCCGCATGGATATCCCTGGCTCGTGCATTTTTGACCACCTCATCGGGCAACTTGGCTATCACCGTTTCCCATTTGACCTGATGTCCAGCTGCTTTAATGGTCGATATCGCCTTGCGGAGCTGCTGCTTCATTGCATCATCGGGCCGGTTAGATCGGCTCACAGATTTCAACATTCTCGTAATCTCTGCCGTCTCTTCGGGAAAGTGCGTCACCAAAAAGCTGCTGGAAACCCCCATTTTTTCAGCGATCGAACTGCGAGTGTTAACAGGTAGCTCTCCCGCAAGGATTCGATCCAGATACTTTTTCACTTCAGCTGTATCAATGCGTTCGGCGATTGCTACCCGATCAAACCTTACCTCCGTACTCTGCTGACTGAAACGA
>JBPOHS010000049.1:0-35993 GCA_052035295.1 Pseudomonadota bacterium | reverse complement strand
GCCATCCGCCCCTTCTGCAGGACCTCGCCCGAAATCCGGTGAATCCACTGCGTAAACACCACCTCATTGAGCTGCGTGTCGAGCAGCCCCGGAATCAGACGCAACACTTTCACCGGCCGCTGGGCCGTAAAGTTCCGCAGGTTGACTTGCTCGCGGCGGGCCAGTTGCAGCAGATAATCGATCCTGACCCGGTGATCGTTATCGCAATGCCCAAGCGCTGACGCGTGCGTGCTGAGGCCACGCAATTTCGCCAGCAACTCGATATGTTGGGGCAAGGTCTGGAAGGCGAATACCAACACCCCGAGATCAAGGCATTTTACCGCCGCTGACTTGAACGCCGGGTCTGACTCGAACAACCACTTGCCGCCGGCGCGAATCAGCTGCAACAGTTTTTCAATGAGGTGGCTGTGCAGCTCGAAGTTGGACAGCACCGTGTCGTCGCGCCAGCCTTCGCTGACTGCCTGCCATTCCTGGAGGATGGCATGCCAGTAGTCGTCGCTGATGAAACCGTTCACGTCACGCGAGTGTTCGAGATGCAGCAAACGCTGGCGCAGTTTGCCCTGCAACTTCAATAACCGCGTCTCGAAATCCTTGTTGCCGGCCAGAATGGCCATGCTGCTGCCGCGGTGTTGCTGAATGTCCGCCACCAGCCGCAGGGTTTGCTGTAACGCAGACAGGGCCGCTTCCCGGTGTCGAAATGCCTCGAACGCATGCGTTGCCGATAGATCGTGGGTGCTGGCGTCGTCATTGTCGGGCTGGGGGATCATGATGGAGTCAGGCCTGTCGGGGTTTTACTATATCCGTAGGGCACAGCAATCTTGGTGCCAACCGCTGCCTGAACGGTCTTTGCACCGAAATTGCCCGACAGTTGACCGGTGCCGGGATCGTTTGGGTGCGTCGACAGCCTTTGTTTGGGGCGGTGTTTTTGTTTCTGGCTCGTTTTGGTGCGCCGGTGAGGGGCTGGCCGCCAAAATGTCACCGGTAAATCTGCCATCGGGGCCTGCCTCCGGTATAATTCGCCGTTTTTACCGTTCCCCGTCAAAGAGTACCCGTCATTCCATGAGTCTCCAGGAAGAAGTCGCCAAGCGCCGCACCTTTGCCATCATCTCGCACCCCGACGCCGGTAAGACCACCATTACCGAAAAACTGCTGCTGTGGGGTGGCCAGATCCAGACGGCCGGGACGGTTAAAGGGCGTGGTTCCGACCGTTACGCGACCTCGGACTGGATGGAAATGGAAAAGGAGCGTGGCATTTCGATCACGACCTCGGTGATGCAGTTTCCCTACAAGGATTGCATGGTCAACCTGCTCGACACCCCCGGGCACGAAGACTTCTCCGAGGACACTTATCGCACGCTGACGGCCGTGGATTCGGCGCTCATGGTGATCGACGGCTCCAAGGGCGTTGAACCCCGTACCATCAAACTGATGGACGTCTGCCGTCTGCGTGACACACCAATCCTTACCTTCATCAACAAGCTCGACCGCGATATCCGCGATCCCATCGATCTGCTCGATGAAGTGGAACGCATTCTCAACATCAAGTGCGCGCCGATTACCTGGCCCATCGGTATGGGCAAATTGTTCAAGGGCGTATACCACCTCTACACCGACCGCATTCACCTTTACCGGACCGGGATGGGGCACACCATCCAGGAAGACCGCATCATCGAAGGGCTCGACAACCCGCTGCTCGATGACGCCATCGGCGATCTGGCGCAGGAGTTGCGTGAGCAGCTCGAACTGGTGAAAGGCGCCAGCCATGAATTCGAGCTCGAGGATTTCATTGCCGGCAAGCTCTCCCCCGTGTATTTCGGAACGGCGTTGGGTAACTTCGGCGTCAACCACATGCTTGATGGGCTTGCCGCGTGGGCGCCGACACCGCAGCCGCGCTCAACCGAAAAACGCGAGGTGCTGCCGTCCGACGAGAAGTTCAGTGGATTCGTATTCAAAATCCAGGCGAACATGGATCCGAAGCACCGTGACCGCATTGCGTTCATGCGTATTTGCTCCGGCCAATACCAGAAGGGCATGAAAATGTTCCATGTGCGTCTGGGCAAAGAGACCCGTACCGCCGATGCACTGACCTTCCTGGCCGGTGAGCGCGCGCACCTCGAAGAGGCGTGGCCGGGCGACATCATCGGTTTGCACAACCACGGCACCATCCAGATTGGCGACACCTTCACCGAAGGCGAGCTGATGAACTTCACCGGCATTCCGCACTTTGCGCCGGAATTGTTCAAGCGCGTGCAATTGCGCGATCCGCTCAAGAGCAAGCAGCTGATCAAGGGCATTACCCAGCTGTCGGAAGAGGGCGCGACCCAGGTATTCATGCCCTTGCGCAATAACGACATCATTGTAGGGGCCGTCGGTACCCTGCAGTTTGACGTGGTGGCCTATCGCCTGCGCGATGAATACAAGGTGGATTGTGCCTATGACGTCGTGGGGGTTTCCACCGCGCGCTGGGTCTATTGTGATGACCCCAAAATGCTCGAGGAATTCAAGAAAAAGGCGCACGACAATCTGGCGATCGATGGTGGTGGCTATCTGACCTATCTGGCTCCCACGCGCGTGAATCTGGAGCTGACCATGGAGCGCTGGCCTGACGTTCGCTTCAGCCAGACGCGCGAACACTGAGCGGGAGTTGCCCATGGCAGGCTGGATGGTGGGGTCGCTATTGCTGAGCTGGATTCTGTGCAGCGGCCTCAATGCCTTCGTGGAAAACATCGTATGCGAGGGCAGGCTGGAGCGACGCACGGGCTTCGCGTCGATGGTGGCCGGTTTGTCTCTGGTGCTGGCGGGCATGATCTGGCTGTGCCTGCAGGTATTTCCCCATTCGGCGCAAGCAGCATCGTTGTATCTTTCACCCGCCGCTGCGATGCCGGTCGGTCGTGTCTCTGCCGGAATCAATGCGCTGTTTGTGCTGGCCTATGCCGGTTTTCAGTTGCAGCGCTTCTGGGAAGATGAGTGAACCGCTGCGTCACGGGTATCGCATGCGCATGCCTTTTTCCACCGACATCCGGATTTCCTCGGCGCTCAATGCCTTCGGAAAATAACAGCCGGAAATTTTTGCTTCGGCCATGCTGGCGCCTTCCAGATTGGTCGTGCGAAAGTCGACGCCTCGCACGTCAGCACCACGCAAATAGGCGTTTCCGAGGTCCAGTCCGGCGGCATTCATCAATCTCAGATCCAGCCCCCGCAAATTCGCACCATTAAGGTTCACTGTTTCTCCCAGAGCCCTGCGTGCGTTGAATTCCTTGATGTTTTCGTCTTGCAGCAACTTGTAGAGTGGGTGGCTGGCATCTTCGGGGCGCATCTGGTGTTGATGACCATTTTCTGTAGCGCCGAAAAAAAGCGGATTATGCATGGCGGACTCCAGCGAAAAAATCGTGGGACATCGGTTTAATTCTAGACAGTAACAGTGATGTTTCGCCAACTTGTCGTGCATTACACATCTGCCAGCGTTTTCTGTTGCATTCAGATCAGGGGGTTGTGGTTTAATAACCTTTTGTTTGGCAGAGGGATTCGCAAACGTGAAAATCAGATTGCCACTGGTGCCGAAAAAACTTCAGCGACAGATTCGGCGACAATTTACAGAGTGGGTGAGCAATCCGGTCCTTCTCGATATCCTGGGTGAAGAAGAGGGCGATACCTCCATCAAGGATACCGGCTATCCTGCACGCGTCATGCGCATTAGCCAGGAAACCTCAAAATCGGTGACGGTCGAAATTGCACTCGAGGGTGGATATCGCCTGAATTATCGTGCCGGCCAACATGTTTGCGTCTCTTTCCTGATCGGGAAAACCTGGTTTCGCCGCACCTTTTCATTTTCTTCGTGCCCTGAAGAAAACCGGATTACCTTCACCGTAAAACGTATATTGCATGGTCGCGTATCTTCTTATGTCGCCGAGCGTCTGCGTGTGGGCGAGCGTGTCATCATCGACGATCCGGAAGGTGATTTCGTGTTGCCCGCCGAGTCCACCTACGATCAACGTTACGTCTTCCTCGCCGCCGGTTCGGGAATCGTGCCGGTGTACAGCATGATCAAGGATTTGCTGGGCAAGAACGCGCTCGCCGACATTGCCCTGGTGTATTGCAATCGAACCCCGGAAGAAGCCATTTTCCGCCGCGAGATTGAAGTGGCCGAGCGTAAGCATTCCCACCTCAAGGTCATCTGGCACTACACCCGTCGCGATGGATACGGGCATGACCACAGCCGCCGCCTGACGGGCGAAAAGGTACTGGCATTGATCGGTGACGCCACACAGGCAAATTATTATGTGTGCGCGCCCGCCGGATTGGCAAAAAGCTATCTTGAAACGCTGACCGCCATTGGCGTCCCCGAAAATCGTGCGCGTTTTGAATTGTTTTCAGCCGCCAGTCATGTCCCGGAAGCGGCTGAACTGCGCCCTCGTACGATCGTGTTTGAATCCACCGGTTTGATTTCCCGTCAGGTGTCTGTCACGCAGTCGCGGGTCGAAACCGTACTTGAAACAGCAGCGTCGGCCGGCATCAGAATTTCGCCGGCCTGTGTCGGGGTGAATTGCCGAGCCTGCAAACTGAAAATCGTGCAGGGGTCTGCCGTCATGGACGAGCCCAACAGTCTTTCGGTCGACGAAGCGTTGTCAGGACAGGTGCTGGCTTGTGTTGCCTATCCCTGTGAAGACATGTCGGTACAGTTGCCGCGATCCCAGTAAAGCGCCTGCAAGGTCTTTTTTTACCGGCGACAAGACTGTTATCGGATAACCAATCGGCTATCGGTGAGAGGGTCTGAGACAGAGGTGGCGCGAACGGCCGGTTCGGGCAGTGCCTTGCTGTTGCTGCTCACGAGGATCATGATCCCAACGGCGATCAGCCAGCATATCAACAGCGGTGGTATTCCTTTGCGCTCGCGGTGTTTGTGGTGGCGGTGAGCGTCCATTGTTTTTCCTATAGTCAGGTCGCGCATGTCCTTATCCCTCGGTCGGGGGAGATTGGGATATCAGTGTGGCTTGATGCACCGTCTGCAACCAGTCGAATTTGCATGCAAGCATTTGTGATTTTTTCACAGTGAAGGCGCTGGTTCCGCAAGAAGCGGAATGCAGAACACCTTCCTCGACGTTAGTATCGCTGATAAGCCAGCGTTGAGGTAATGACATGTATCAAGGCAAAACCTATTTGCAGATGGTTGAAAGCATTGATTTTCTATGCAAGCACCATACAGAGAATCCATTGCTTGCCGACGTTGCGCGCCGCGCCGGCTTGAGCGAATTCCATTTCCAACGCGTGTTTCGAGAGTGGGTGGGCATCAGTCCGAAACGCTTCCTGCAGTGCCTCGCCCTGCAGGCGGTACGCACGCGTTTGCTGACGGGCATGCCTGTGCTTGATGTCGCCCTGGATAGCGGCCTCAGCAGCACCTCGCGCGTGCATGATCTGGTGTTAAGCGGCGCAGGCGTCAAACCTCGCCACCTGCAGCTACAAGGTGAGTCCCTCGTGTTGACCTGGGGAATGGGGTATTCGCCCTTCGGGCTGTGTGTTGCCGCGCATTCCGACTGGGGGCTGACGACGCTCCTGTTTGTCGAAAATGAGGCGGAAGGTGAACAATGTGTTCGCGCGGATTGGCCGCGTGCGCAACTGCAGCGCGATGATCATCGCGCGCAGGGCTGGCTGGATCAGGCGTTTCGGCCGGCGTCGATGCGTGATCCCGCGTCCTTGCTGTTGCATGTTCGTGGCACCAATTTCCAGCTCAAGGTGTGGCAGGCCTTGCTGTCGATTCCCGAGGGGCGCTTGGCCAGCTATGGCATGCTGGCGCAGGGCATTGGTTCGGAAAAAGCAGCCCGCGCGGTCGGGCAAGCGGTGGGCTCAAATCCGCTGGCGCTGCTGATTCCGTGTCACCGGGTGATCAACGGCTCCGGCGTCGTGGGGCATTATCGCGGTGGCACAGAGCGAAAACGCGCTTTGCTGGCGTGGGAAGAGGCGCTCTCTTCAACCGAAGTAGCGGGCAAAAGCGCTCTCGAGTGATTCGTACTCAAATTTGAAACCCAGGGCCAGCGCATTTTCCGGCAATACCCGCTGACTCCCGAGCAGCAGCGTGGCCGCTTCACCCAACGCCAGTGTCAGCAGTTTTGCCGGTACCGGCAACAAGGTCGGTCGCCGCAGCGTCTCTGCCAGAATATGGGTAAAGGCACGATTCGTTGCCGGATAAGGTGCGACGCCATTGATCGGCCCGCGTGCAACCGGATTTTCAATCAGGAACAGAATCAGGCGGCACAGGTCATCACGATCGATCCACGACATCCATTGTTTTCCGTCGCCAATGATGCCGCCCAGGCCAAGCTTGAAGGGCAGCAACATGCGGGCGAGGGCGCCTCCTTTCGGGGAAAGCACCACGCCGATCCGCAACAGGCAGACGCGTATGCGCTGCCGTTCTGCTTCGCGTGCCGTGTGTTCCCAGTCGGCACACAATTGTGCGGCGAAATCGCTTCCGGGCAGACAGTCTTCTGTCAGCTCCGTACTGCCGCAACTCCCGTAATAACCGATGGCGGATCCGGAAATCATCACGCCGGGCTTATGGGTCAGATTGCCAAGATGGCGGCATAAATCGCGGGTAAACGCGACACGGCTGGTGCGCAATTCCGACTTGCGCATTTCGGTCCAGCGGCGCGATGCAATGTTTTCGCCTGCAAGATTGACGATGGCATCAATGGCGCCAATATGATGGAGATCGCTCAGCTTGCTGATGGCCTTGACGCGCGGCCCGCACAGCTCCCGGACTTTCTCTTCCGATTGACGACTGAAAACGGTAATGCGGTAGCCCTGCCGGTCGAGCCATTCACATAATGCCTGTCCGATGAAACCGGTTCCGCCGGTGATGAAGACGTGTTTTCCAGCCATGAAATCCGTTCTTGTTATGATGGAATTGGGCGCCACTGATCGCTGATCCACCCGATCAAGGGGGTCACCGGAAAACCGGTGGACGCTTACCCTGTCCGTTATTGGTTCATGCCGGGGTGTTGCCTTCAAGGCCAATAGCGCGGGCGTCAAGTATCAGGAACAGTCTAGAACTGCCGCATTTGCCTTGGCAAGCGGTTTATCCAGACCGAGGTTGCGCAAAATACATCTTGTCGATGTGTTTCGTTCCTTATTGCGACAGCATCAGGTCATCCATCATGGCGCGCAGAAATCGCGCGGCTTCACCGCCGGTAATGGCGCGATGATCAAAGCTCAAGGATAAGGGCATGATGGGGTGGATCACGATATTGCCTTCCCACGCGACCACTTCCTGGCGAATTTTGCCGGCACCGACGATGGCGACCATGGGGGGCACCACGACCGGATCCGCGTAACGTCCCGCCAGCGTGCCGTAGTTCGACAGCGTGATGGTGGCACCGGTCATTTCACTGGGCGGAATTTTTCGCGCGCGTACGTCGGCGCGCAGGTGATCGAGCCCGCTGCGCAAGTCGCCTGCCGTTCGTTGCGTAATATTGCGCAGCACCGGCACAAACAATCCATCGGGCGTGTCGACCGCCATTCCCAGATCGACTTTTTCAATAACGCGCAAGGAAAGTGCCTTGCCGTCATACCAGGCGTTGAGGTTGGGTTCCTTGCTGCAGGCGTAGCCGATCGCCCGCACGATGCGAATGGTGGGGTCGTTGTTGCCCTGCCAGGCATGCACATCGACGTCGTCACAGATCGTGACCTTGACCACTTCGGCGTGCGCCATGGCCATGTTCTTTGCCATCGACCGCCTTACCCCCCGGAGCGGCGTGGCGTCGCCGAAATCGGCGCGCAATCGTGCGGCTTTTTCAATGTCATCGGCGGTGATCATGCCGTGTTTGCCGCTACCGGTCACGTCGTTGAGTTCCACGCCCAGACGCTTTGCCAGTGCCCTGATGGCTGGCGTTGCGAGCGCGCCATGGCGGTTGTCTGCATGGGCGGAACCAATGATGAAGTGGTCTTGCATGACTTCATCGCCGGCCGTTTCCATTTTTCCTACCACCGTTCCTGTATCGTCTGCTTCGCCCACGAACTCGACCAGTGGCTCGCCAATATGGATGAGGTCGCCGGCTTTCCCGAACAGGGCAGCTATTTTTCCGGCCTGCGGAGACGGCACATCGACTATCGCCTTGGCGGTTTCCACCGAGACAATGGTTTGATCAACGCTGACAGTATCGCCGGCCTGGATATGCCATTCCACGATCTCTGCTTCTTGCAGCCCTTCGCCCAGATCAGGAAGCTTGAAGTATTTCATGCGAACCCCTTGTCAGAATTCCAGTGTCCGTTTGCAGGCGGCCGTGATGTCATCGACGGTCGGTAGATACAGGCCTTCGTTGCGCAAATACGGTACCGGAATGTCGTAGCCGGTAACGCGTTCAATCGGGGCCTTCAGGTACAGCAGACCTTTTTCGGCGAGTCGGGCCGCGATTTCTGCGCCGACCCCACAATGACGGGCGGCTTCGTGCACAATCACGCAGCGACCGGTTTTACGCACCGAATGCAGAATTGTGTCCATGTCCAGCGGTGCGAGTGTGGCAACGTCGATCACCTCGGCCATGATGCCTTCGCGGGCGAGGGCGCGGGCCGCCTGTTGCGTTTCATGCACCATGGCGCCCCACGATACCAGCGTTACATCGGTACCTTCCTGCAGCGTGAAGCAGGTGTCCAGTGGCAGGCCTTCGCCGTCGTCGATGACTTCCTGCTTGATCAGGCGGTAGATGCGTGTTGGCTCCAGGAACACGACCGGATCCGGGTCTTGTATTGCTGACAGCAACAATCCGTAGGCACGCGAAGGCGACGACGGAACCACCACCCGCAATCCCGGAATATGGGCCAGCAGGGCTTCGACGCTTTCCGAATGATGCTCGGGGGCGTGAATGCCTGCACCAAAGGGCGTGCGAATCACTAACGGGCAGCTCAAGCGGCCGCGCGTGCGGTTGCGCAAACGCGCCGCGTGCGAGATCAGGTGTTCCATGGCGGCATAGATAAAGCCCATGAACTGGATTTCGGCTACCGGGCGCAGGCCCTGTGTCGCCATGCCGACACTGATGCCGCCGATCAGGGATTCCGCCAGCGGGGTGTCCATCACGCGCTTGATGCCAAAGCGCTCCTTGAGACCCACCGTGGCGCGGAATACGCCACCGTTGGTGCCTATGTCTTCACCGAGCACGACGACATTGGTGTCTTGTTCCATGGCCCGGTGCAATGCCATGTTGACAGCTTCAACGAGCGTGACAATCTTGCTGGTGCTCGGAATGGCGGCAGTAGCGCCGCGCATGGATTCATTAACGCCCATGGTGAGTGTCTCCGCGCGAGTGGAACTTGTCGATGAAGTGCTGGCGTTGCTCGATTAAACCGTAAGGCAGTTCTTCGAATAAATAATCGAAGAAATCTTCCGGTCGCTGCCCCGGCAATGACAAGTAACACTCTGTTTCTCTCTGGACGATGGCTGTGCACTCGGCCACCAGCGCCTGCTCCTTGTCCTCGTTCCAGTGGCCGTTGGTGTGCAGCCAGGTCTGCAGGCGTTTGATCGGTTCGAATTCCCAGGCGCGATTGAGTTCCTCGCTGCTTCTATAACGGGTGGCATCATCGGCCGTGGTATGGTCGCTGAGTCGGTAGCTAACGGCTTCGATAAGCGTGGCACCTTTCCCGTGCCAGGCGGTGTCCAACGCCATGCGCATGGCGTCGAGCATGGCTGCCGTATCATTGCCATCGACCCTGCATGCATCGATGCCCGCAGCATAGGCTTTGTGCGCAATGGTGTGCGCCCCTGTTTGCAGGCGTTGCGGCACCGAAATGGCCCATTGATTGTTGTTGACCACCACGATCAAGGGCAGTTGCCAGGCCCCCGCAAGGTTGATGGCTTCGTAGAAATCGCCGCGCGAGGTGGCTCCATCACCACAGGTCACCACGACGGCGCGATGTTCGCCGCGAATTTTCATGGCGCTCGCGATGCCCGCCGCATGACCGAGCTGTGTTGCTATAGGGACACAATTTGGCAAGTCCTGGCACGCGGCTCCACCGAAGTCATTGCCGAATTCGTCGCCACCCCAGAATGCCAGATGTTTGTGCAACGGAACGCCGCGCAGGTATTGCGCGGCCTGATCGCGGTAATAGGGAACAAATACATCTTCCGCCCGCATGGCATGGCCAATAGATGTGGAAATGGCTTCCTGACCGAGGCAGGAGGCATAGGTGCCCATTTGCCCGGTGCGCTGCAGTGCGACCGCTTTTTTGTCGAACAATCTGATCAGCACCATGGTGCGATAACAGGTCAGCAGATCGTTTATCGATATTAAAGGCGGCAGCGTGTCGACACTTGCCCCTGACGCGTCGATGTACCGACGCAATGGAATTTCCGGAACAGGAATATGTTTCATTGGACACCTGTGACTTTTGGTCTGGGTTTTCGAGCGCTTTTTGAGCTAAACAACGTGTTTTTGTGAAGGCAAATTGACACATACCCCGGGCGTTTTTGCCGCCGGAACGACGCACAACGTACGTTTGTCAGAACGTTTGATGATAAATGTGAAGCAGGATTGTATTTGGGAATGCAATTTGCAATAACATCGGTGCCATGTCTTGTACAATCAAGAATTGGCTGGTAAATCAATGCGGTAACGGCGGAGAGGCAGTATCTTGTGCCCCAATTTTGTGCGCAGCCAGGCGAAGACGGCATACTGCTACTCCCGTTTTGTCTCTAGCCGTGTGGGCCGAGAGAAAAGAGGCCGTGACGTTGCCCGGGTCGAGCACGTCACAACAATGTCATGAAGTCAGCGTAGTACAAAGCGTTGCAAATCTGCCAGCGGCAAATCGTAAAGGGCTGTTTTCATTGAGAGCAATGCATTGGTGGGATAGTATGCAATCGGCGCTTGATCAATGAGTTATTGGCGCCGCGAAGATAACGAAATTTTTTCTGTCAATTTTCCCACGTCATGGAAAATGGCAGCGTTTTTGAGTTTTTGAACAATCCGTCAAATTTGAGGTGAGCGACATATGGCGATTCGCGTATACCAGGAAGGTGAACATCCATCAGGATTTATTGGTATTCGTGTCACACGTAGTTTTGGGGGGAAATATCGCCAGAGTTATTTCTCATTTCGCAATAGCGGTACGCTTATCAGCAGCAAGGAACAAAAATTGCTGATGCAGCAGGCGGAAGCGCTGGAAGAGCAGTGGAAGCAGGAGTCCCAGCAGGCGCGTTATGAAAGCCGTCTGAGTGCGCCGCATCCCAATACCAAACCGTTTCGCTCGGTCGGTGTGGAAGGCATTACGGCAGAATTTGCCGTCGATAATTCCGGCCCCGAACGCATGTATTATTACCCCGGATTCCGTGTGTCCCAGCCGGGGGTTAAATCCGGGGCGGCTCGTCACATACGCTTCTCACTGCATGGTTATACCGGTGCATGGAAGCTGGCGGTCGAAATGTGGGCTGAGCGCTACAGCATTCTTCCCAAGGACAAGCGGCGCGTGTTGAAAAACATGCCGGATCCCAATCAGTTTGTTGCCCTGCGTCGCCAGATGAACAAGGAAGGGCATGACATTCCCACGACGGCGCTGAGCACGGTCTTTGCAGAACAACGGCAGTCCGTTGCAGCCGGCAAATCCCCCGTTGCTACCACAAAGAACAAGGCAGTGGCGGTGAAAGCGATCGAGCGCCATTTGCAAAGTGAAGTGCAAAAATTCACCCGTAAAAAGACGCTCAAGGGCTAAGGGCCTATATGCAGATAGTGTTGCCAGTCTGGCAGCGCTGTCTGCAGGCATTGGTGAAAACGGGTACACAAAAAAGGCCCCTGCTTGCAGGGGCCTTTTTTGTGAGTTTGTCGGTGCTAACGCGTAGCAGTGATTTCCGCGCTATTGGCCACCCTCTAGCGAACCATAGGGATTCTCGGTGTCGAGACTGATCGGTAGGTCATAGCCGGGAATCTGGATCGTATCGTGCGTAACGAGCAGGGTGTTTTCATCTACCAGGCGATCGCCAAAATGGTAGATCGCATTGTCATGACCATTCAGCAACGCTGCTTCGTAGTGGGACTGCTTTTCCCGGGTCACTTCATTGCGGCTGGCATATTGGCGCATGGTTTCGGCGCCATGTTTCTGTTTCAGCAGCTGCAGGGTGGCGTTGCCCGACAATACAAATCCCGTGGCGTTGTTGCCACCAAACCCTTTGGAATTGATGAAGGCACCTTGCCAATGATGCGTCTCTTCCTGGGCGTGCCGGTTGGAAAGCGTCAGTCTGTCACGGTGAACGTCATCGGCGAACTGCTCCACGGTCACGATGCCCGGCGCGATCCCCGTCGCAAACGTTCCCAGAGCAAAGGCGATCTGGTCGCCCGAGGCCGCGCCCAGCGAGTGTCCGGTAAAGCATTTCGTGCCCGCCACTCGCCAGTTGTTGATCGAGAAGGCGCTGGCGATCTGATCGAACACATGGGATTCCGAGGTGCGGTTTTGCGGCGTACCTGTGCCATGGGCATGCAGCAGGGTATTGTTGCGCAAGGCGTGCGACCCCAGGATTTTTTCCGCCATGCCGCAAGCGCGACCCATTGTGAGGTAATTGCCGATTCCAGGTGAGGAAATGGATTTTTTGAAACCATCCGCATTGATGAATACACCAGGAACAGCGCCATAAATGGTGGCGCCGACTTCCAGTGCGAGATCATCCGACATCAGCACAATATATTGCGCGGATTCACCGAGGGTGAAGCCACAGTTGAAGCCAAACGGTCGACAGGCACGGCGGTAATCCGGTGCACCGTCAGTGATGCCGTCGAGCGCCATCAGGGCACGATCTTCGGCCAGTGCCCCCATGATGCGATAGCCTTCGATAATTTCCGGTGTAATGGGCGCATCCGACGCGCCGACCACGGCCAGTTTGGCGCGTCCGCTCTGGATATCATTGACAGCTCTTTCGAGGTTGTAGAGCACTGTCGCACAAGCGCCCTGGGTGCCACCCGTGCCGCCGACATTGCCCAGCACATATGCGTTCACGAAGTCGGCACTCATCTGTGCCATGCCCAACGCCAGATTCTTGGAGGTACACCGTTTGCCTACCAGAACATTCTGCAGCATGCCACCGCTGCCGTCCTCATCAAGCTGCCCCATGCAGCTCGATGCATAAACCGACACCTTGTCGGCCGGAATACGTTTCAACAGATGATCCCAGGAAATGCCCACCGAATGTACGGCATCGGAGGCAGCATAAATAGCCAGTTGCAGGCCCCGGGGGTGACTGCGTGACGGATATTTCGCGGCCGGATCGAATCCGCGCGGCAGTTGCCCCGCAACGCGCACCTTGCAGGGCGATGTGTTGCCCAACAGAACGCTGGTGTTGTCGCGGGCGTGAACGGTGACATGCCCGTCATGGGTGTCGGTCACTTCCCAGTGGCCGGGAACCGGTGTCGGCAAATCGCGTTTGCGCATTTTCCAGACCAGGGCTTCGCCGGCGGGTTGCAATTCGACGCGTGATTGGGAATACACGCGTTCGGTGTCGAAATAATCCGTGCTGATTTCACGGATGAGGGTATCGTCGAGAATCGACTGCGCAGCCGAAATGTCACTGTCACCACGTCCCATCAGGTGCGACAGTGAACGCAACATCTTCTGTTGTTCGGTGGCGGGTAGTACATCGTGTACCAGCCGCAGGAAGGCGTGATGAAAACTCGTGCGTCCCGCGGCGTTGATGCCCCCGAATCCTACTATCACCGGTAAGTTGGCCACTACTTCCCATCCTCTGCATCGGGCACCATCAGGCATCCCGCTGAACATTATGATTTTTATGCGCGCAATGAATAAAGCATAGCGCTTCGTTGAGCGACCGCGCGAACCGCTTGGTGCATCGCTCGCGCTATCGGTGTGACCATTTGGTCACAAAATATCGTGGCCCCCATTCTATCGACCTCAGGCAAGTGCAACCAGTGCAGCAAAGGTGCTTTGAGATCGCTTTGTGCAACCAAATGTTTCTTTTGGGCGAATCGGGATTATAGGGGACACGGCATGGGGACGGATATCGTCGCGGCAGAAGTGTGAACTGGTAGGCGCTGTCGAGACGGGCAGGCGCGGGTAAACGGCAGCCTCAGGGAGGACTGTCAGCGCTACCCGGGGTAACGCTGACAGTGGGTGGCTCAGATCAGCTCGATGGCGACCGAGGTGGCTTCACCACCGCCGATGCACAGTGACGCAACACCGCGTTTTTTGCCGTATTTTTGCAGCGCGTGTATCAGCGACAGGATGATGCGTGAGCCCGTCGAGCCGACCGGGTGACCCAGTGCGCAAGCACCGCCATGCACGTTCACTTTCTCATGCGGAATGCCATGTTCTTTCATGGCCATCATGGACACGATGGCGAAAGCTTCGTTGATTTCCCACAGGTCGACATCGGCCGTGTTCCAGCCGGCTTTTTCAAGCACCTTGGCGATCGAACCGATCGGCGCAATGGTGAACTCCGACGGGTGCTGGGACTGTGTGCTGTGCGCAATGATGCGGGCGACAGGCTTGAGACCGCGCGCAGTGGCTACGCTTTCACGCGTCAGTACCAGGGCAGAAGCGCCATCGGAAATCGAGGAAGAGTTGGCCGCCGTGATAGTGCCGTCTTTCTTGAACGCAGCTTTCAGCGTGGGGATTTTGTCTGGCTTGGCGTTGCCAGGTTGCTCGTCGATGGACACCAGTGTTTCGCCGCCACGGCCTTGCACTTTGACCGGCACGATTTCCGCCACGAAGCTGCCATCGTTGATGGCTTGCTGGGCGCGACGCAGTGACTCGATGGCGAACGCATCCATTTCTTCGCGGGTGATGCCGTATTTGTCAGCCGTATCCTGCGCGAACGAACCCATGAGACGACCGGTTTTGGCGTCTTCCAGGCCGTCGAGGAACATGTGGTCCTTGATTTCGCCATGCCCCATGCGGTAACCGGCACGGGCCTTTTCCAGCACGTAGGGCGCATTGCTCATGCTTTCCATGCCGCCTGCGACCATGATGTCGTTGGTGCCGGCCTTGATCAGGTCGTGCGCCAGCATGGTGGCTTTCATGCCGGAACCACACAGTTTGTTGATGGTGGTCGCACCGACGCTGTCAGGGATACCGGCTTCCAGGGCAGCCTGGCGGGCAGGGCCTTGTTTCAGGCCGGCAGGCAGAACGCAGCCCATGATGACTTCCTGAACGTCCTGCGGTTGCAGGCCGGCGCGACTGATGGCTTCGCGGATGGCGATGGCGCCCAGCTGGGGCGCAGTGACGGAACCGAGGCTGCCCTGGAAACCACCCATCGGGGTGCGAGCGCCATTCAGGATGACGATGGAGTCGTTAGACATTGGTTAAAACCCTGCATTTGTTGACGTTTTGAATATGGAAGCCCGATTCTAACTGGAAGTGACCGGCAGTGGTATGGTTAAACCTGCCAAGCCGGTCTCAATGCGACCGTTGGGTCAGGCCATGTGGGAGGGCAGCGCGGACAATTGCAGGGGGTGGCGCAGGTGCAGTTCCCGGCGCAGCAACCCGAGGATGTCCTCGGCATGGCGGGGTTCAGAGTAGTAGTAACCTTGAGCGCGGTCACAACCGCATTTTTGCAGCAGTTCGACGTGCGCCAGCGATTCCGTGCCTTCCGCGACCACTTGCAGGTTGAGACTGTGACTCAGGTGAATGATCGCCTCGACGATTTTCACGCTGTTGGGCTGGAACGCGATATCGATAAAGAACGAACGATCGAGCTTCACTTCATCGACTGGCATGCGGCGCAAATAGCTCAATGAGGAATAACCCGTACCGAAATCATCCATGGCCAGACGCACGCCCATTTCCTTGATGGCTTGCAGAATGCCCAGGGAGGTTTCGAGGTCTTCGATGACGGCGGTTTCCGTGATTTCCAGTGTGAGTGACGACGGCGGAAGCGCGTACAGCGAAAGAATGCGCTGCAGTTCTTCCTGCAATTCTATGCTGTGGAGTTGGATCGCACTCAAATTCACGGACAGGCCCAGGCGGGTGAAGCCGGCGGCGTGCCACTGCGCAAGTGCGTTACAGGCCTGGTCGAGCACCCACAATCCGATCGGAATCACGGCACGGTTGCTCTCGGCCAGGGCGATGAATTCGTCGGGCGACACAGGCCCGCGTTGCGGATGATCCCAGCGCACCAGCGCCTCGACCGCATCAATCTGCCCGGTCACCAGATTCACTTGTGGCTGAAACATCAGACTTAATTCATGGTTCTCTACCGCCAGCAGCAGGTCTTTTTCCAGCTGCTTGGTGGCGCGCAGGCGGTGGTTGGCGATTTCGCTGTAAAAATGCACCTGATTGCCTCCGCCCGGCTTGCCCAGGAGCATGGCTTGCTCCGCATGTTTGAGCAGCATTTCGGGGGAATGGGCATCGCGGGGGTAAAACGCCACGCCGATGGTGGCGGACAAGGTCAAGGCCTGGGGTGACACCGAATAGGGCTGACAGGCGAGCGTTAGCAGGTATTCACCGAGTTCTCGCGCCTGCGTGGCATTGAAATTCGCCACGGCAATACAAAACTGGTCGCCACCCACGCGCGCAATGAGTGCGCCCGAAGGCAGATTTCTTCGCAAACGTTCCGCCAGGATGATCAACACCTGATCGCCGGCACGATAGGAATGCAGCAGATTCACCGAGCCGAAATCATCCAGACCGAAATACAGCAACGCTGTGCCGGAATCGGCCGGCAGGCGTTGGTGGAGTTGTTCCAGCCGCTTGAGGAACAGACTGCGGTTGGGTAATTCAGTGAGCGTGTCATAGTTGGCTAGCCGCTCGACATTGGCTTCGGCAAGTCGCCGCTGGCGACTGTACTCGGCAACGGCTTCCAGCATTTGGTTGCACTGGTCGACCCACGTGCCGATTTCATCATTCTCGTGTCCTGCCGGTGGGTGCAGTACCGATTTCTCGGGCTGGCGGGGATCAATGCTCTTGATGGCCCGGGTCAGTTGGCTGAAGGGGCGAGTGATGAGACCGTGAATGATGTAGTAGAGAATCAGCCCAAATCCTGTCGCCTGCAGGATGCCTGCCCATAACGACTGGATTGCACGGGTAAAGAAACGCGAGCCATGATGGGCGGCCTCAAGGGTCAACGTTAGTTGGCCGAGCTCGCCGGTTTTTTCCTGGGTCGTCGGGCGAAACGAGACAGTATCCTCGATGTTGCGCAATGACACTGAATGATGCAGGGTGCTGCCGAAGAACAGGTCGGAAAGCGAATGGTAGGCGGGAAGTTGCGGGCTGCGTGTCAGGCTTGCCAACGTAGTGCCGTCGACAAGCACCAGCGAGGCATCGCGCACATAAGGTTTGGCGAAGAGGCCTTCCAGCACGCGTTTGGCCATGTTGGCATCGCGCTGGAACGCCGCCTCCATCGCCGGGTAGTGCATGGTGATGACGGTTTCCGAGCCCAGTTGCCGCAGATGCACCCGGGTCATGTAGTAATCAATCGTAATCTGAATCGCGGTAAGAACGAATCCCATAGCCAGCGACGCGCCCATGATGGTCACGAATAGCCGGGTCGACAAGCGGGATTTATTCTTTTTATTTTTCATAACTATTATTGGAACAGTGGCAGCCTGCAGTATTGATGAAATGGTCAGGCAGAGTCAAAGCCTTCATCGGAATCCGTCAGCGATGGATGAGACTTTGTCAGTGGATTCAGCGGCTGATTGTTTTTCGACCCTCAAAAGATGGAGCCCTTGTCGTGCACTATATCAACAGATTCATCGGCGCGGGGGTTTTACTCGTGACTTGTGCGGCAACGCCGCTGATGGCAGCAGAAAAAGCCCCGGAAAACGTGATGGAGTCGACGCTGGCGCCGATGCCCGCGTCGGGTAAAAAAGTCACCCGCAAGGAAGTGCAGAAACATTGGCAGTCGCTCATCAATCAGGTCGTGCCGCTGGCGACCATGCAAATTTCCCGCACCTCGACTTTTTACCCGTTCGCCGCCGTGCAAAACGCCGAGGGTCAGATCCGCATCGTCAGCGCTCAGGAAGCCCGATCCGACGTTTCCCCGGCCGATGCACTGGCAGCCTTGCGTGGGCAATTGGCAACGCTGGCCCGTAACGAGCGGTTGTGGGCCGTCGTATATCTGGCCGATGCGGCCGTGACACGCAAGGACACCGGCTTGCGCCAGACCGGTATCCGTATCAAACTGGATCACGCCTCTGGTGAGGCCATGGAAGGGTTTCTGCCCTATGTCAGGCAAGACGATGGCAGCCTCAAACTATTAACGCCTGAATACAGACCTTCCCGCAATGTCACGTTCCCCTGATGCTTTTTTGCAACATGCACTGAAAACCCTGATCACAGGCAATCCGTTGGTGACCGCCGCTCGCAATAGCGCGTTCGCCACGTTATCGGCTGGGTTTTCCCACGTGCAGGAAACCCGCGATGTTGCGTATGGCGCGTTACCACAACAACGTATGGACCTGTTTTTTCCGGCGGGGAGGGCACCGCAGGCGGCGCTGGTATTTGTGCACGGCGGCAGTTGGCGATCCGGCTGTAAAGAAGACTATCGCTTTGTCGGGCGTTCCCTCGCGCAGCGTGGTTATGCCGTCGCCGTCGTGGGGTATCGCCTGTTTCCGCAGGTGCAGTTTCCGGGGTTTGTGCAAGATGTGGCACAGGCGCTGGCGTATCTGCACGAGCATAACGCCCGTCTCGGGTGGCCAGCGTTGCCGTTATGGTTGTGCGGGCATTCCGCCGGGGCACATATCGTCATGCTGGCCGGAATGGAACCGTCATTCACGGCCGCCTTCAGGCAGGATATGCCACCCGTGGCTGGCGTTATTGGTATCTCGGGGGCCTACAGTTTCCGGCCCGAAATGGATGGCGCATTGATGGAAGTGTTCGGGCCGCGCTGGCACAAACAATGGCTGATGCCGATGTGCCCGATCGACAGTGTGGCTGCCGACAAGCCGCCGCTGCTGCTCATTCATGGCAGCCAAGACAATATGGTCTCCCTTCGTGTCGCGCAGCGCATGCATGAACGTGCGCTGGCGGCCGGTCAGCGTGTACACCTGGAACGACTGGAAGGGCAGGGGCATTATCAACCGGTGCTGGCGTTTCACCCGGCCATTCCCGGGCACAAACATTTGCTGCACCTGATTGACGGGTTCTGTCTGGGTACGCCGGCATGAATATCCTGATCACCGGCGGCAGCGGTTTCATCGGCGCGCGTTATGTCGAGCATCTGGCCTCGCGTGCAGACGTCAATGTGTCTTTCTGCGCGCGTTTGCGACGCGATATTCATTGGGCCGATACGTCGCACGCGCATTATTTTCAGGGCGATCTGCTCGACGTGCCGTTTGTGAATCACATCTGCAAGAACATGGATGTGGTCGTGCATTGCGCCGGGCTGACAGGCATGTGGGGCGATTATGATCCTTTTTACCTCGCCAATGTCGTCACCACCGAAAACATCATTGCCGCGTGCCAGTATGCCGGTGTGCAGCGCCTGGTGAACATCTCGACGCCGGGTATTTATTTCGACTACCGGGATCATCTGAATATTGCCGAGGATTTCCTGCCGGATCAGTTTTTCGATAATTATCCGCGCACCAAATACCAGGCGGAACGCCGGGTGGCGTTGGCGCATTGCGATACGCTGCGAACACTCTCGCTGCGACCCAGAATGGTGCTTGGGCGCGGCGATCATTCGATTTTTCCGCGCCTGCTGAACCTGGCCGAGCGGCAAATGTTGCGGCGTATCGGCGCCGGTCGCAACATCGTGTCGGTCACCAGTGCCGGGAATCTGATGCATGCGCTCGATTGTGCCGTTTTCGGCGGCGATAACGTTTATGGTGATGTCTACAACATCGCCAATCCGCAGCCCGTGAAACTCTGGACCCTGGTGGATGAACTGCTGGTGAAAGCCGGTTACCGTCCGCTCGAAAAATCAACACCCTTCGGCACGGCGATGGCGTTGGGCTGGGCTCATGAAGCCTGGTATCGCTTGTTGCGAAAACAGGAGGAGCCGCCGGTGACCCGCACCAAGGTCGCCGTCATGACAAAATCGATGACATTGGGCATCGAAAAGGCGCGGCGCAAACTTGGCTATCGACCGTCTGACGATCTGTCGCACACGATTGACGAGTTCCTGCAGTGGTGGCAGGTGCACCATCAGGAAACGGGTATATAATCGCGGCCAATCAAATCAGGCTGTAAAGCGCAGGGGAAGTATCCGATGTCAGACTTAAGCATGAAGCCAACGCGGGATGAGCTGGTGGAGCGGCGCGGGCCTGTCAAACGGGCTTCCGCCAGCAAGAAGTCGGGCGATGGCAGTGGGCTGGGCACGAAGGTCATGGTCGTGTTGCTGTTCTCGTTGGCCCTGGCCGCTGCAGGCTATCTCTGGCTCAAGGTGCAGGAGCTCAACAGCGTGCTGGATCAATCACTCAAGGCCAGCCAGGAACAACTGGGAACGCTCGAAAGCAAGGTCAACACCCAGGACAAATCCCTGTCGATGACCGGTGACAAGGTCACGTCCTCCATCAATCATCTCAATAGCGAAGTCCGCAAATTGTGGGATCTGAGCAACAAGCGCAACCGCACTGATATCGACGCGCTGCAAAAGACCGTGCAAGCCCTGCAGGCCAAGCAGGATGCCGACGCCAAGGCACGCACTGAACTTTCTGCCCAGCTGTCGCAGTCACAGAATGAGGTCAAGACGCTCAAGGCCAGTCTCGCCAAACTCGATGACAGCGACGGCAAAATCAAGACCCTGCAGGATGCGATCGCCAGCCTGAAGAGCAAGCAAGCCGATCTCGACAGCGCGCAGGCCAGCCTTTCCAAGCAGCAACAGACACTCGATGGCAAATTGGGCAAGCAGCAAAGTCAATTGGCGACCGTGGGCAAGACGCCGGCCGTTCCCAATGACGTGAGCCGTCGCATCGCCGATGTTGAAGCCGATATCCTGTCGATCAATGCGCATCGCCAACAGGTCAACTCCCGTCTCGATCAGCTGGATCAGGACATTCAGGGCCTCTACCAACGCCGCTAGGTGACCTCGGTCACAAGCCGCTGTACTACGCCGTCACTTGGCGGGCAGAGCCGGGAAAAGTCGCTATATTTAGTGACGAGACCCTGTGACCGAGCCCTGACCCGCCATGACCGAACCCGCCGATACTTCTGATATTTCCAACGAACGCGACAGCAGCAAAGCCCGCATTCTCATGATCGATGATTCCAAGGTCATGCGGAAATCGGTGGTCAAGATGCTGGGCAACGATTTTGATGTGATCGTCGCTGAAGATGGTGCGCAAGGTTGGGAGATCCTGCAAAACGACAATGGCATCCAGGTCGTGTTCACCGACCTCAACATGCCGCGCATCACCGGCTACGAGCTGCTCAAACTGATTCGTACGTCGCAAGACGAGGGCTTGCGCAATCTGCCAGTGATCGTGGTCACCGGCGCCGAGAATGATGATGAAGCCAAGGAGCTTGCGCTGCAGCAGGGGGCGACAGATTTCATCACCAAGCCGTTCAACAGCACGGACCTCAAAGCACGTGCGATGTCGCATGCCAACTATCATCGCACCACCAAGACCTTGCAGCAGGTGTCGACCGTCGATGCCCTGACCGGGTTGATGAACCGTCGTGCGTTCCTTGAACAGATTGCCAAGGATATTTCGTTCATCGTCCGTCACCATGAGGACATTACGGTCATGGTGGTCGAGCTGGATTCCTTCAACGAATTGTTCCTGAAAATTGGTCGTCAGGGCGCCGACAGCGTCATCAAGCAGGTGGCCAAAGTGCTGGAGAAAGCGGTAAGACAGGAAGATTCGGTTGCCCGCATCGGTCTGGCACGATTCGCGGTCTGCCTGCCGACGGCCAAACCCGATGGTGCACTAAAGTTGGCGGAGCGGGTGGTCAAAACCGTGGAAGCCTTCAAAGCGCGCTTGCGTGGCGAGCTGATCCTCATCACGCTGTCGGTGGGGGTGTACAGCGCCATCACCGGCGGGCGGGTCGCGCCGGGCACCTTGTTCGGGCAGGCGGAAAATGCGCTGGTCGCCGCCCAGCGTCGGGGCCGCAGTCACATTGAAGTGATTTCCGGCAAAGCGGTGGATCTGATCGTCGACCAGCTCAACGACGAGCGTCTGGTATCGGTGGACTGGCTGCTATCCCAGATCATGGAAGGCCGTATCGATACGGCCCGCCATCTCATCAGCGGTGCGCTGGAACGCCTGAAACCCCTCTGGGTGCTGCTCAATGCCGACGATCGTGCGCGGGTGGTGGCAGATATCTCCGGCGATCGTTAACGCCAGGCGCCTTACAAATATGCCTTCTGGAAGGCTGCTTTTGATTCCCGGATATAAGCCCGCACTTTTTTCGCATTCGCTTCCCACACGGCCCGGTCGGTCTCGTTACTGAACGGGTTCTGGTCGGCGGCGATGGAACGGTCAAACGTGTCGTAAAACGTAATGACCGAGGCCGCGATCTCATTGAACCGTTCCTTGAATACCTGGGTTTCCTCAATGTTGCGGGTGGCTTTCATCATGAAACGCACGAACTGGGTGTTCGAGCTGGAGTGATTCTGGTAGCTCTCGGCCTGCGTGGTGAAGTAGTTGTCGATTTCCTTGAGGGTGGCGTTGCGGGTGGTTTCATCCTTGCTGATGATACGATTGTAATTTTCCTGGCCACGGCCCAGACCACCGGCGATCAAGGATTCGCGCAGATGCTTGTCGAGTTCGGCACGGTATTTTTCCAGCGAGCGTTTGATATCCAGCAGATCGGCATCGAGCGCGCTCACCACCTGGATTTCCTTTTCGATCTCGCCCAGGAATCCTTCAGTCTTGTTGTAGGTCGTAAGCCCGTTGGCCTCGGCGAATTTTCGCGTGGCCCGGTCAAGATCGGCATTTTCATAGGCCGATTTTTCGAAGGCGGTCGCCACGATGGTCTTGAATGGTTCTGCAAACGCCGTGAAAGCCCCGTAAGTCATGACATTCAATGCGGTGGTGGCGACATTGCCCAAGGGTTTCAGCAGGGATTCCATGCGTGCGCGCTGTAACGGTGATGCGACGCGGCCGACATCGCTTACTACGCCCTTGAAGGTCTGATAGGCCAGCGGATTCGCCATTTTTCCGCGTTCCGAGGTTGCCAATACCAGCGTTACGCTTGAATAAATGCCATGGGCGTATTCCAGGTACTGGCGCTGCACATCAATCTGCTCGGCGTAATGTTTGCCCAGCGTGCGCAATTCGTCCGCTTGCACCTGATAATTCTTGTCATCGCGGAGTTTATCGAGCACTTCGGTGATGATTTTTTCCTGGTTTTTCTGCAAGGCGGTATCGAGCAGGATTTTCTCGATGCGCACATCGTCGATCCAGAGTTCGCCGTTTTCCGTTTCGATATCAAGACGCAGGAATTTTTTGCCCGGATCATCAATAGAAAGGCGTTTGGCGTGGTAGTCAGCCGTGTCGTTATTGCCACTGATCTGTCCGACGGGTGTCCAGCCGGTGTCGTCATTCTGGGTGGCGGCGACCAGGACATTGATCCGGTACTGCGTCGCCGGGGAGCTGGTCTTGATCCAGAGTTCCAGCAAGCCCTGCTCATTGAGGGATTCGCGCGTACGTACGGAGGCTTCTGCTGCATTGACGTGCAGGGCACCTGCCGCCGTGCGCCCCTGATCTGCAACGATATCCGCGCCATACATGACCGCCCAGGTCTTTGCTTCGGTGGCGTTGTCGAAACCGTTCTTGAGCAGGGCGGATTTGGGAGCGCTTACGGCAAGCGCCGGCATGGACAGGGCAGCAACGAGGATCGGAAGCGTGACGAGTTTGAACATAGGGTATACCACTGAAACGGCAATAACGCCCTGAGACCGGGTGAGAGAGAGGTATGCTCGAAGTTTCGGCGCAGGCTGTCAATGGGGGAGGGAAAACGAGTACGGTCCAGGTTTTTGACCGGTTGTCACATGGTGCGCCAGGAGGGACTCGAACCCCCATGTCTTGCGACACTGGAACCTAAATCCAGCGTGTCTACCAATTTCACCACTAGCGCTTGCGACAAGGCGGGGGAGTATACCAGAGCTTGGCAAGGTGAGAAAGCGTGACCATGCCAGCGTTGTGGTCATGGTCACGCGCAAAGCCTGTCAATCGATCTCGACGTTGGTGAGATCGCTGTCCAGATTCTCTACGACCGTGTATCCCAGAAAGCTGAACTCATCCGGATCGTCATTGTCTTCGTCGAGTTCATCGTTTTCAGCGTCGCAGGTAAACGCGAGAGTGTAGGTGCCGGCTGCCAGGTTGTGCAGGGTGTAGCTCGCGCCACTGCTGACCGTGCCGTCCAGCACCGAGACGAATGCCGGCTCGACCGCATCATCACTGTCGGTACCCTCGATGGTCTCGTCGTCGTCCGGGTTCTCGATATCATCCGGTGTGACATCGCCCCGGAACACATAGATGGCACCAGTGCAGCCGCCGGGCACTCCAGTCAACACGTTTCCGGAAATGCTGTAGGTATTGTCGAGATCGATCAACCGGTAGCTGGGTTTGAGCTTGTAGCTGCCGCTGCCGGTCAGCAGCAGCGAACGATGCAGATCGATATCGATGGCATAGTGATGTTCGCCATCACCCTCGATCGACAGAACGCCATTGCCATGCAGTTTGAGCCCGGTTTGCTCGCCGCTCGGAATGTCGAGCGGGCGGGGAAAGGCTTCTCCAGCGACCAGGACTTCCGGTGGGTTGGCGTCATAATCGAGGCGCAGGCGCACCCATTCATAATCTCCAGCTTCGACCTCGACACCGCTCATCAGGTTGAAGAACTCGTCGTTCCCCCAGTCGAGCAGATTGATTTGCTGTGGCGCGTCCAGTTCTATCACCTGATCGGCATCGTCGCTGGTGCTGCCGTCCTTGCCGCCGAATTCCACGGCCGTCACCATCAGGTTGACCTCGGAAACGTTATCCACCGGCGCATCGCCGATATCCAGCGTCAACGTGCCTTGGCCACCACCGCCCGCCAGCGGCGTGTCATCATCGCCACCGCCGCCGCCATTGCAAGAGATCACGAGAAAGGCCGTTGTTGCGGCCAGAAGGGGTTTTATGATCATTTTCATACAGCCATCCAGACGTGGGAATACAAGTCAAAATCAGATGCTGTCGAGTGTAGTGGAGGCGCTCATGTGCACACAACACATAAGCGCCTGCCGGATGATGTCGTGCAGGGACAGCAATGTCTGCTCAGGGGAACCGGCAGCCGTTCGTCAACAAGGCGGGGCCGAGTACCAGATAGAGTGCGCTCAATTGCAGGCAGCTTGCGTCCGGATTATTGCGCAGATCCAGTGCAAATATGCCTCGCAGCAGGCCCAGGCCAGCAACGCCATAACGCACCCCGTTATATTGCAGGTTCAGTGCATCCAGCTGGTTCAACGCGGCCAGGGCGCCGACATCAATGATCTGGTTGTTCTGCAGGAACAAAGACGTCAGCTGGGTGAATCCGGTCAGGGTTGATGCACTGCTGATCAGGTTATGGTCGAGCGTTAAATGCGTCAGTTTGGGCTGCGCAGAAAGCGGTGAGGGATCGATAATGCGGTTGTTGGACAGCACCAGCGTGCTCAACGCGGGCAGCACCGGAAACCCCGTGACCTGCTCGATGCCGTTATCCGACGCGCTGACCGTGGTGAGGTTTTCGAGGCTTTGCAGCGGGGCAAAATTGGTGATGCGGTTGTAATCGACGCCCAGATAATTCAGATCGGTCAGTTGCTCGACCCCGTTCAACTGGCGAATGCCTTTGTCATAGCAAATCAGGGTTTTGAATTGCTCGATATGCGTGTAACCCGTCGCTTGTGCGCAGGCACGCAAGGCTGCATCAGTGAAGAGGTTGTAATTGACGCGTGGGCCGATGTGAATGGTAACGCTGCGGGTCGTGTTCCAGGCCGTGCCATCGTTGCGCGTGGCTTCCACCGTCATTGTGTAGGTCGTGGTTTGTTGCGGATAGACATTCACCGCGCCACTGAATGCCACTTCGCCAAAGCCCGGTTCTAGCGTGACCCGCTGGGGGACGTAATTGGTGCTGTCAGCACTGGTAATGTCCCAGCTAAGCCGCCCATATTCCTGACCTTGTGCGTCGTAAAGTGATTCCCCTTCGAACGTTACGCTGTAATCGCAGGCGACCAGCAAACAAATGCTGGCCAGTAGCCAGAAGGCTTTCAATTTTGTCATCAATAAACGCATGGCAGTTCCCCAACTCGGAATAAGGCATCAGTCACGCCGTTACTGCGGGCGAGGCTGTCAATGAGAACTATCAAGTGTAATGGCTGGTTTTGGCTTATCGGGTGATAAAAAACGAGTTTCCGCCAAACGGTCAGGGAGGAGGTTGCAAGCGGGTGAAATGCTGCAGGGCAGAAAGATAGTCAAGGTGCCCGCGTGACCCGGGCACCTGATGTGTCAGGCTTTTTCTTTGGATTCCAGGCGACGGTCATTGATGCGAACGACATTATCGCCCGATTTGACCTTGCTGACGGTCACCAGCAAGCCGCTGAAAGCAACGACGCCAGTCAATTCATCGATGAAACTATCGTCGGTGATATCGTTGACGCTGACACCCGCATGCGCCTTCGCGGTTTCCATCTGGGTGCCTTCACGGTGGTGGCCCCACCCGTGCGGAATGCTGATCACGCGGGGCATTATTTTTTCAGTGATTTCCACCGGGATCTGGATTTCACCCACCCGCGAACTTACCGTAATCTGATCGCCATCTTCGATTTTCAGACGTTTGGCGTCGTCGGGATGGATCTGGGCAGTGCAGCGATTTTTGCCTTTCACCAGACGATGACTGTTGTGCAGCCAGGAATTGTTGCTGCGCACATGACGTCGGCCAATGAGGCTGAACGTTTCCGGGCTGCGTGCAGGGGTTTTCTCCAGCAGTTTTTGCAGACGCGCCACGTCCTTGACGAACGTCTTGGGTGCGACGTTGATCTGTTTGCCCTCGGTGAACAGCCTTTCGGGAAAACAGGGTGTCAGCGGCCCCAGGTCCACACCATGCGGATGCTTCTTGAGGTATTCCATGTTCAGGCCATGCAGCTTACCTTGGGCGTTCTTGCCCAGTGGGCTGATATCCAGCGCCAGCTTGACCACGCTGCGGGAAGGCAGGCGATCGTAGGCCAGGTCGATCAGTTTCTGCTGCAGATCCTTGAGGGCGCCGATTTCCTGGCCATGCGGGCCCATACGCAGCATCAGGTCGATGAGCCCCTCGGGCTGCAAGGACTTCAGCAACTGGTATTTGGCTTCGGCCGTCGCCCAGGCCAGCGGGCCACGGGTTTCCATCCGGCGTGTCAATTCCAGAAAAATTTGCCAATCATGGCGGGTATCCGGCATGGGCTGGTACAAGGGCGGGGAATACTTCGCCACATTGCGCACAGCCACGGCGTTTAACACCAGGTCGTAGTGGCCATGTTCGAGCGGGCCGGTCGGTGGCAGAATGATATCGGCGTGACGCGTGGTTTCATTGAGGTAAAAATCAATGCAGACCATGAAATCGAGGCTTTCCAGCGCCTTCTCGATTTTCGGGCCATTGGGTGCCGACAGTACCGGGTTGCCGGCACAGGTCACCAGGGCACGCACCTGGCCGTTGCCTTCGGTGAGAATTTCGTCGGCCAGCGTGGCGACCGGGTATTCGCCACCGAATTCCGGCATCTGATGCACACGGCTCTGGCGGGTGCCAAAAGTTCCTGTCATGCCGCCCAATCCGGCCAGACCAGCCAGGTCAATCGCAGGCTGTGGGAACATCAGCCCGCCCTCGGTGTCGAGGCGGCCAGTCAGAATGTTCAGCACGCAAACGAGCCAGGTGGCGAGCGTGCCAAACGCCTGGGTTGAGGTGCCCATGCGGCAATACGCGACGGCGCGCGGTGCCGATGCAAAGGTGATGGTCAGCTGGCGGATGGTGGCGGCGCTGATGCCTACTTTGGTCGCGACTTTTTCGGGGGTGAATTCGGTTACCATGTTGCGCAGGAAATTGACGCCCTGCACATAAGCCTGGGCGTTACCCAGACGAATGAGATCCTTGCGGAAAAGCGTGTGTATCATCGCCATGATCAACAGGGCATCGGTCCCCGGGCGAATGAAGTGATGCTGGTCGGCGATGTCTGCCGTTTCGGTCTGGCGCGGATCGATGACGATCAGTTTGCCGTCGCGGGCTTGCAGGGCCTTGATGCGATCCTTGAAACCGGGCGCACTCATGATGCTGCCGTTGGAGGCCATCGGGTTGGCGCCAATGCACAGGAACAGGTCGGTGCGATCAATGTCCGGAACAGGCAGCAATGCCTGGTTGCCGAACAGCTTCATGCTCACCAGCATGTGGGCCAATTGATCCAGTGATGTCGCGCTGTAACGGTTGTCGGTTTTCAGCGCCCCCAGGAACATGGGCAGGGTCAGCAGTGAGCCCAGGTTGTGAACCGTGGGGTTGCCGACATAGGTAGCCACCGCACTGTTGCCATGCTTTGCCTGAATGTTGCGCAGACGTGCCGCCGCTTCGTTGAACGCGTTTTCCCAGCTGATGCGTTCCCATCCATGCGGGGTTTTCAGCAGGGGGTAACGCAGGCGGTCCTGATCATCGTGCAGGTCTTGCAGGGCGGTCGCCTTGGGGCAAATGAATCCCTTGCTGTGCGGATCGGCGGCGTCGCCCTTGATGCTCTGGATCTTTCCGTCATCGTGAGTGATGACAATTCCGCACATGGCCTCACACAGGGTGCAGGTGCGAAAATGTTGGGTAGGTCCAGTCATCAGTAATCCTTATTGTGGTTTTGCTACGGTGATGTTCTGTGAAAGACGACTTGCGTTCGCGATAGTGGCTCGAACAAAATTTGCCACGTTCCTACACTTTGGAATGTTCCTGGTCTGTGTGGAATGTTCCTACACTGTGGAATGCTCCTACACTGTTGGAATGCGTTCAATGGTACTCCCCCCGTTTCCGGATGCAAAGACCGCACTCGGGTTACGGTGTGAGCTTTACGCCTATTTTTCAAGTCTTGGTACCACTGTGCCAGCAAGCGAGCTCGAAACATGATTGTCCTGCGCAACCTGATGCTGGCCATAGCTGCGTTCTTCGTCGCGGGGGCGGGTTTCTATGCCTACCTGCTGAAGGCGCTTCCACCTGACCAGGTGATCGCGGCAGCCAAGAACGCGAGTGTGCCACAGGGCGCATCGGCGCCGGGCTCTGCCCCCTCAGGCGTTGCGGCGCCGGGAGATGGGCAGGGAAGCGGGCAGACGGAAGAGCAGGGCGGTTCCCGCTGGGAGTTGGCGGCAGCCGTACTGGGTGATTTTCTGGCTGCGCGGCGGACGACGCCAGGTGCCGCGGGGGCCGCTGAAACGGCAAGCTCGCCCGCGTTGGTGGTGCCGGCGTGGTTGAGCCAACGCTTCGATCAGGATGCGTCGCGCAATGGCAAGACGGTCACGGCTGAGGACAAAGCGCAACTGCTGGCGGCGTTACTCGAATTGCGTACCCTCAAACAGCAGCAGATGGCTGCTTCCAGTGCGACTGAGGGAGCAATTCCCGTAGGGCAACGGTTACCCGATGCGACGATGATGGCGCGCGCCATGCAGGCGGAATTGCAGTTTCGTCAAACCCTCGGCATCGGTCTGGCGGAATTCATGAAAGCCTTGGCGCCCGAGGATCTGGCCCGTCTGGTGGCGATGCCTTCGTCGCCCGAGCCGATGGAAGCGACACAACAGCAAGCCGCTGTGTCAGGTGTTGCAGAACAATAACGGGTGCGCAGCCCCGACATTCCTCGCCCCCAACATTCCTCGCAGTGGAAAGCACTGATGTGGGCGCGTTTATTGGCCGTGCTGCGTATTCCTGCTCGTTCAGCGTTTGCGCACCAGCGTCAAACCGTCGGCCATGGGCAACAAACTAAAGTCGATCCGCGTGTCGTCTTTCAGTGAAGCGTTGAAAGCCCGCAATGCCACCGTGTCTTCATCCGTCACCGAGTCATCCGCGACACGCCCACTCCACAGCGTGTTGTCGAGCAGGATCAGTCCGCCAGGTTTGAGCAGCGACAGACAGCACTCGTAGTAGGCCCGATAATTCGCCTTGTCCGCATCGACAAAGGCCATGTCAAAAGACTCACCTTGCCCGTTATCAAGCAACCGCCTCAGCGTGTCCAGTGCTGGGGCAATCCGCAAATCGATCTTGTGGGCAACGCCGGCTTTCTCCCAATAACGTCGCGCCATCGCAGTCCATTCTTCGCTGACGTCGCAGCAGATCAATCGGCCACTGTCCGGTAGCGCCTGTGCCATGCACAAGCTGCTGTAGCCGGTGAAAGTGCCAATTTCGATGATGGATCGTGCGCCTGTCAGTTTTACCAGCAAGGCCATGAATTGTCCTTGTTCGGGAGCAATCTGCATTCGCGCCATGGGATCCCGAGCCGTCTCGTCGCGCAAGGCTTTCAGCAATGGCGTGTCGCGTACCGAAACGTCAAACAGATAATCGTAAAGGGAGGCAAGATTCAGTTGTGAACGGTTGGACATGGTATCTCCCTGAGTCGGCAGGTGTTGGTCGGGTAAGAATGCGGTGGCCGAAAGTGACTTGGTGCCTGTTTATTTTGGCCATTGTCAGCTGACGTCAAAATGCCCAGTGTAGAACCCATGGGTTTTTCCGGCTGGATGAAGCCCCGTTGGACAAACTCGACCGTCGTGCATGGTTCTCCCCCCGGTGAAAAATAAAGCTACCGGTTGAGCAGCGCAGCCACCAGTAGCGCAATATGGCCAGGCAGGGATGCTGGTCAGCGCTTAAACTTGTGAGAGCAAATGCACGCCGACGCATTCGCCACAGAGGCCAACACAATGACAACGCAACAAGCTGTCCGCAAGAAAGATCTTATCCAACAACTCGAGCAGATGAAATCCCAGGTGCTTGATCCCAAGGCAGGCATTTTTGGTCCGGGTTCGATGTTCTGGGAAATTGGCAAATATTCGACTGCCTTCGTCGGCGCTGGTCGTGCGGCGTTACTGCAGACTGCTCATCCCTTCGTGTCGACGGGTATCAAGCAACATTCTCGCACCATGGATGACCCCATGAGTCGTTTCCGTGGCACCTTTACCAATGTTTTTACCATGGTGTATGGCGATCTCGATAAAGTAATCGACAGCGCCATCCGCGTGCATCACATGCATGCCAAAATTCAGGGGCAGATCGAGCAGGACGCAGGCGCGTACACCAAGGGTAGCCGTTACATGGCCAATCAGGTGGACGCCATGATCTGGGTACACGCCACCTTGTGGGAGACTTCGGTCAAGATGTACGAACTCATCATCGGCCCTCTCACGCGCGATGAAAAAGAGCGCTATTACCAAGAAACCAAGATGTTTGCCTACCTCTTCGGTGTACCTGAAAGCGCGCTGCCGAAAAGCTGGGTTGATTTCATGGCCTATAACGAAATGATGTGGAAATCTGATCAACTGACGGTGAACGATGCTGCGCGGGAAATTTCCGAATTCCTGTTCACGTTCAATCCCGTACTCAAACCGGTGTTGAGTCGCTACAAGATTGTCACGTCGATGATGATGCCGGAACGACTGCGTGAACAGTACGGTTTGCCGCCGGCAACCGCGGAAAACATGGCAGTGTATGAGCGCTATATCGGGTATTTGAGAAAAGCTTATCCGTATTTGCCCAAGCCGTTTCGCTATCTGCCCCCTTATGTGGAAGCGCGTCGTCGGCTGAAGGGCAAGCATCAGCCGGATCTGGTGACGGGGACGCTGAACAAATTGATGTTGGGGCAGGCGAATCTGGTGTCTTCCTGAGCAAACCTCAATCCGGGTTTGGCCAATGAATCACGCTTTCGCCTGACGTCGCCACCTGATACCACTGATCCGGGTCGTCGCCTTCCTTCCATGCGCTTTCGCTGCAACGAATGGTGACGCCCAGTGCCTGATGCGCCGCGCGAGCGCACTCTACATCATTCGCCCACGGGATCTGCTTGCGATTGAAGGTAATGCTGCTGAACCCCGTATGTCCGGCGTTACGGCAGACAAACACCTCCACCGGCTGCCCCTGCCATTCTGCGTTATAGGTTCGTGTGCGTCCGGTGGCCTTGGCTGGTGTAATGGCGCCGAAGTGCGTCGTCAACCACCCTTCGATGGCATCCAGCGAGTCAATGTGGGCGTAGATTTCCAGGTCTTGCAGTGCGTCGAGGCTGTCAAAGCTCATGAGGATTACGCCAGTAGTTTTTCAAGCATGCGTTCGTAAATGCGGGTGAGCACGTTGAGTTCGTCGGCCTCAATGTGCTCATCGATCTTGTGTATCATCGCGTTACAGGGGCCCAGCTCTACCACCTGGGCGCCGGTGGGTGCAATGAATCGCCCGTCCGAAGTGCCGCCCGTGGTCGATAATTCGGTGTCGATGCCGGCGATTTCCCGGATGGCTTCGGCCGCCGCATTGACCAGCGCTCCGCGATCCGTCAGGAAAGGTAGCCCCGACAAGGTCCATTCCAGCGCATATTCGAGACCGGCGTCGTCAAGCATGGCAATAACGCGCGACTTGAGCGACTCCACCGTGCTCTCGGTCGAAAACCGGAAGTTGAACATTAATTCCACGTCGCCCGGAATCACGTTGCTGGCGCCAGTGCCGCCCTTGATGTTGGATATCTGGAACGATGTCGGCGGAAAGAATTCGTTGCCCTGATCCCAGACTTCCCGGCTCAACCGGGCAATGAGCGGACCGGCCTGGTGAATGGGGTTGCGCGCCAGATGCGGGTAGGCAACATGGCCTTGAATGCCCTTGATTTTCAGCACGCCGCCCAGCGAACCCCTGCGGCCGTTCTTGATCATGTCTCCCACGGAATTCACGCTGGAAGGTTCGCCCACCACACACCACGTTATCTTCTCGTGGCGGGCTTCGAGCGTTTCCACCACCTTGACGGTGCCGTTGATCGAAGGGCCTTCCTCATCACTGGTAATCAGAAACGCGATGCAACCCTTCGGCTTGGGATGCCTGGCAAGGAAATTCTCGCAAGCCACGACCATGGCGGCGAGACTGCCTTTCATGTCGGCGGCACCACGGCCATAAAGCTTGCCGTTTTCGATGCGGGCTTCGAAGGGCGGGCGGGTCCAGTGACTCAGGTTGCCGGTGGGGACGACATCGGTGTGACCGGCGAAAGCCAGGACCGGGCCTTCATCGCCCAGACGGGCCCAGAAATTGTCGACGTCCTCGAAACGGAGCGGCTCGCATTTGAAACCCAATGCCTGCAGACGCGCCATCATGATGGCCTGGCACTGCTTGTCGTCCGGGGTGACAGAGGCTTGGTTGATCAGGTCAAAGGTCAGTTGCAGGGTAGGGGAAAGCGGTTCCATGAAGCATCCTGTAGCGGGCCGAAAAAACCGGCCCATGATAACAGGCTTACTTGAAAATCGTTGCCTTTTCGATCTCGGCCGCCGTCATGGAACGGCGAACTTCCAGGGTCTTGTTGTATTCGGCCTTGATCGCCTGCAGGTTGCCCTGGGTGTCCTTGGGGAAGGGTTTTACCGCCTTCAATTCGATACCGGCGCGCATCAGGGTCAGGGCCACCAATTTGACGTCGCGCAGGTCCAGTGCCTTGCCGTAATAGATTACATTCACCTCATCAGGCACTTCTTCTTCCGCACGATAGGGCACGTTGTTAAAGCCTATCTGACGCAGCGACAGATCCAGCAAGGACTGATCGACCAGCTTGGGCAAGCCCTTGAACAGGTTCTCACCACGGGGGTAATACGCACCGAGAATCCGCTCACGTACCTGGTTGGCTTCCTCCAGTTTGCGCATCGCCGGTTGCATGGGAATCCAGCCCCAGTTTTTCACCTGGTCAAGCAGGGCACTGTTGCTCTGGCTCAACGGACGAATCTGCGAAATTGCCAGCGTGATTTCGTCCATATAGCGGTATTTCCACTCTTCCATCGCTTCCAGCTTGTGCTTCTCCTCCTTGAGCGCAGCGTTCTGGGACACTGCCCCCAATGCCAGCAACACGTTGCAGGTAATGAACAGGATGCTGGTCAGTACAATCGAGATGATCCACATCACCGACTTGAACTCCAGCAACTTGTGCGCGAACACTGCTCCCACCGCCAGTAGCAGCATGATCCAGGGGAGAATGTAGGGTAAATACGCCATAGAGCCTGTCGTCCTGTGCCGGTTTGGTTGGCGCTGTCTGCGCCCCTTACCGACTAAGTATAGGACAACAAAATTTGAGCAAAGCGGGATTCGTCAAAACCGGCGCTAACGCCAGCCCTGGACTCGACGACGGGGCGTTTGATGAGGGAAGTGTTCTTTTGCATGAGGACGATGGCTTTGTTGGCATCGACATCGGCCTTGTCTGTCTCGGGCAGTTGCCGCCAGGTAGTCCCTTTGCGGTTGAGCAGGGTTTCCCAGCCGATGCTGTCAGACCATTGCTGCAGTTTTTCGGTGGTGACGCCTTCTTTCTTGAAGTCGTGAAATACGTAGCTGATATCGCGTTCATCCAGCCAACGACGGGCTTTCTTGACGGTGTCGCAGTTGGGGATGCCGTAGATGTGAAGTGTCATGCTGGCTCCGGGTGGTTCTGGAGAATGTGAGGTCTGGGAATAACCTGGGCAATAAAGGTTCCACTGCTCTGAATTTTTGAGGGATGCTTGGAGGGTGGGGTTGATGGAACGTCGCCGGCAGGGATGCCGGCGTCGAGCCTACAGGGACGTATTAACGGCGATTCCAGCAACCCCACCCTCCAAGTGTCCCCTTTGGAGATTCAAATGCAGAAATGTTTAATGCCCGGGTTAATCCCGCCGCAGTATCAATCCGTAATGCGCAGCAACTCGTTGATGCCCACTTTTGCACGCGTCTTCTCATCGACTTTCTTCACGATGATCGCCGCGTACAAACCGTACTTTCCATCTGCAGAAGGCAGCGTGCCCGAGACAACGACAGACCCCGGTGGCACTTTTCCGTAATGGATTTCGCCGGTCTCACGATCATAAATGCGCGTGCTCTTGCCGAGATAAACGCCCATTGAAATCACCGAACCTTCACCAACGATAACGCCCTCAACCACTTCAGAACGCGCACCGATAAAGCAATTGTCTTCAATGATCGTCGGGTTGGCCTGTAACGGCTCCAGTACACCGCCGATGCCGACACCGCCCGACAAATGAACATTCTTGCCGATTTGTGCGCACGAGCCTACCGTCGCCCACGTATCCACCATGGTGCCGGAATCGACATAGGCGCCGATGTTCACGTATGAAGGCATCAATACCACGCCAGACGCAATGAACGAACCACGGCGCGCAACCGCGGGCGGAACCACACGCACGCCCGAAGCGCGGAATTCTTCCGGCGTCATGTCGGCGAACTTGCTCGGCACCTTGTCGTAATACTGGGTGAATTGTCCGGCAATCGGCTCGTTATCATTGATGCGGAAGCTCAGCAGTACGGCTTTCTTGACCCACTGGTGAACGACCCATTCGCCACCGATTTTTTCAGCGACGCGCAGGCTGCCGTTGTCCAGTTGTTTCAGGACGCTGTCGACGGCTTCCTTGACAGTCGGATCAACCTTGGTGGGGGTGATATCGTTGCGTTGTTCGAATGCATTTTCAATAAGGCTCTGTAACGCCGACATGGCTACTCCGTTGCTTGCTGTTGTGAAAATAGGTTAAAGGGTTTCCGCAAACGTCTTGATGCGATGGGCTGCCTCGACGCATTCGTCAAAGCCGGCAACCAATGCCATGCGTACACGTTGCTTGCCCGGGTTCTGGCCATTCACTTCTCGTGACAAATACTGCCCCGGCAGTACGGTGACATGTTGTTGCGCAAACAGTCCGCGTGCGAAATCGGTATCTTCAACAGGGGTGTTGGCCCACAGGTAAAAACCGGCATCCGGCCATTGAATATTCAAAACCGGGCTCAGGATATCGATGACTGCCGCAAACTTGCGACGATACAACTCACGATTATCTTTTACGTGCTGCTCATCCTGCCAGGCAGTGATGGAAGCAAGCTGGTGCTGTACCGGCATGGCACAGCCGTGGTAGGTCCTGTAGAGCAGAAACTTGCTCATGATTGCAGCGTCGCCGGCGACAAAGCCAGAGCGCAAACCGGGCAGGTTGGAACGC
>JBPOHS010000208.1:0-7813 GCA_052035295.1 Pseudomonadota bacterium | reverse complement strand
ACCCACTCGGCAAAGGTTTCCCACCCCAACGCTGTCGCGTCCCGGTGCGATGCGGTTGCCAATACCGGCGAAAGCAGCACGAAATCCACGCCTTTCTGCTCTGCCAGACGTAACGCTTCTGGCGAGTGGCAAGACGCCGACACCCAACCGTCATAGTCCCCTTCGTACGTCTGCAAATCCGCTTCGGGCAAATGCAAACCCACCCCTTCCGGATAGACAATCTCACCGGGGCCATTCAATGAAAGGGGAACATCCAGCTCGGTGCAGATCTCCATGACGCCTGCAGTCAGCTCCTCGAAGTCCTCAACGCCGAGCTTCTTGCTGCGCAAGATCACCCAGCCAACACCGGCCTCCAGGGAAGCATCCAGATGATCATAGAACTCATCCGCTGTCATATCGGCAGGTTCCGGCGTGATCAGAATGGTCGAGGGCAACTGCGCAGCTTTTATAATGGGTACGTTCGCCGCCGGAAACTCATAATCGCCCAAAGCCGACAGTGCCACCCATTCCACCCGTTGCCCTTCTCGGCCCGACGGCTGGCCAGAAAACGCCACCACTTCCCACACATCCAGGAACACCGACTTGTCCGGGTATTGATGCAAGACCTGGATCAATGGGCGCGACACCACAGGCGTTATGCCCAATTCCTCGCGCAATTCACGTACTAACGCCTGCTCTGCGCCTTCTCCCGCCTCAACCTTGCCCCCCGGAAATTCCCATTTATTCCCCTGATGCAAATGCGCCGGGCGCTTGGCCAACAGGACTTTTCCATCACGACCACGAATGACTGCTGCTACTACATGTATGACTGACGTCATGAGCAAAACCTCAGGAATGGCGCATCAAGAACGCCGCGTAAGCAGCAACGCCAAAAGTACGTCGCCAAATGAGCGGCTCTCTACGAACAGCACGTTATAAACAGCTTTCCACGAACGGTGCTTATTATGAGCAGCGCCTATTATGAGCAACGCTTCTTATGAGCGGCTCTTCTCAGGAACGGCTCTTCTTAGGATCGATAGTCCGCGTTGATTTTTACATAGTCATAAGAGAAGTCGGTCGTCCAGATATCGGCAGCCGCCTCGCCGCGTCCCAATGACAAACGGATCGTGAAGGCCTCCTTCTCCATGACCGCCGCCCCCTGCGCTTCGCGGTACTGCGGCGACAATCCGCCTTTCTCTGCAACCAACACCTCATCAAGGTGCAGATAGACCTTCTCGACATCGAGATCGCTGACCTGTGCTCTTCCTGCGGCGGCCAGAATACGCCCCCAGTTGGGATCGCTGGCAAACAGTGCGGTTTTTACCAACGGAGAATGCGCTACCGTAAAAGCAACTTCTTTCGCTTCTGCGACCGTCATGGCGCCTTCAACCCTGACCGTTACAAATTTGGTCGCACCCTCGCCGTCCTTCACTACCGCTTGCGCCAGGTCCACCAACACCTGGAAAAGCGCGTCACGAAACTCGACATAGCCTGCTTCGCCCTCTTTCACAACGAACCCCGATTGCCCGGTAGCAGCAATCACACAAGAATCGTTGGTCGAGGTATCCCCATCCACGGTGGCACGATTAAACGACAACTCCACCGCTTCGCGTATCAACACCTGCAACAACTCGGCGCTAACCGCCGCGTCAGTGGCTACATAGGAGAGCATCGTCGCCATGTTCGGCCGTATCATGCCTGCACCCTTGGCGATGCCGGTAATCGTCACCACCTTGTCACCCAGGGCCAATTGCAACGACGCACCTTTGGGGCGCGTGTCCGTGGTCATTATGCCGTGCGCGGCTTCACTCCAGTTGTCTTCCGAGAGATTCGCCAAGCACGCCGGCAGTCCCGCTACCACGCGATCCACGGGCAAACGCTCGCCAATAACGCCGGTAGAGAATGGCAGCACATGCGTCACGGCACCGCCCGCCAAATGCGCGAGCGAATCGCAGACAGAGAGGCAATCGTCCATACCGGCTACACCGGTTCCGGCATTGGCAAAGCCGGTATTGGTTACCAGATACCAGGGGCTCGCGCTCATGACGGCGCTTTCACGCAAATGTTTGCGGCAAACCTGTACCGGCGCCGCGCAAAACGCGTTGGTTGTGAAGGCCCCTGCCAGCGTTGAGCCGACGGCCGCTTCCATGACGACCAGATCGCGGCGATCCGGTTTGCGTACTTGCGCCTTCGTAACGCCCAACCTGAAACCCTTCACCGGGTACATTACTGGAAAATTGTCCGGACCGACCGCCATATAACCTCCTGAAAAATCTCACCAATCATTCAACATCTCAAGCGGGCAACATCTTATTCGCCCGTTTGAGCCACAACAATTCATTCACACGAAAAAGGGGCCCTCAGGCCCCTTTTTCTTTACCGGCTTGATCACTCAGCCTGGCCGTGACAATGTTTGTACTTCTTGCCTGAACCACAGGGGCATGGCTCATTACGACCCACTTTGGCACCCACGCGTCGAGTGGGTTCGTTACCCTCCGGTTCAGCACTCTCCTCAACCAGACTATTGGCATTTTCGTGCTGCAATTCCACTTCACGTTCTGCCGCTGCCTTGCGTTGACGCTCAAGCTCCTCGACTTCCTCCTGACGACGCAGCTCCACCGTGGACAACAGCTTCACCACCTCATGTTTCATGCTGTTCAAGAAGCCCTGAAACAGCTGGAACGCTTCACGTTTGTATTCCTGCTTGGGATTCTTCTGCGCATAACCACGCAAATGGATACCCTGACGCAGGTAATCCATATTGGCAAGATGCTCCTTCCACAGACGATCCAGCGTCATCAGCATGATGTGCTTCTCCAGCTGACGCATGATTTTGGGATCCCCCACACCGGCTTCCTTGGCGCTGTAGGCTTCCTGCACGGTAGCGACAATGCGCTCGCGAATACCAGGTTCCGCCAACTGCTTGTCTTCATCCAGCCACTGCTGTACCGGAATTTGCAGACGAAAATCCGTTTCGATCGCATGCTCCAGCCCACGAACATCCCACTGTTCCGCCATTGACTGCGGTGGAACATAGCTATCGATGAACTCATTCACCACATCTACACGGATATTGGTGACGATTTCTGAAATATCATCCGAAGACAATATGTCGTTACGCTGTTCATACACCACGCGACGTTGATCGTTCGCCACATCATCGTATTCGAGCAGTGATTTACGAATGTCGAAGTTACGCCCTTCCACCTTGCGCTGTGCGTTTTCGATGGAGCGCGTTACCCAACGATGTTCGATGGCTTCACCACGCTGCATGCCAAGGGACTGCATGAGGCCCTTGACCCGATCCGATGCAAAAATACGCATCAGGTTGTCTTCCAGCGACAGATAAAACCGGGAACTTCCCGGGTCACCCTGACGACCAGAACGGCCGCGCAACTGGTTATCGATACGCCGCGACTCATGGCGCTCGGTACCGATGATATGAAGACCGCCGGCCTCCAGCACCTGCTTGTGCCGCTCCTCCCATGCCGCTTTGATTGCTTCGATTTGCGCCGGGGAAGGATCCTGCAGGGCATTTACTTCAGCCTGCCAACTGCCCCCCAGAAGAATGTCGGTACCACGACCTGCCATGTTGGTGGCGATGGTGACGGAACCGGCCTTGCCCGCCTGGGCAATGATTTCGGCTTCCTGGGCATGGAATTTTGCGTTGAGTACCTTATGCGGAATTTTTTCTTTCTTGAGCAAACCCGCCAGCAATTCGGACGACTCGATCGATGCCGTACCCACCAGCACAGGACGGCCTTTTTCCATTTGCTCGCGGATATCGGTGATGATTGCTTCGAATTTTTCTTCGGCGGTCAGATAGACGAGGTCTTCCGAGTCGATACGCACCATCGCGCGATGCGTCGGAATCACCACCACATCCAGACCATAAATCTGGCGGAACTCGAAGGCTTCAGTGTCAGCCGTACCGGTCATGCCCGACAGCTTGCTGTAAAGGCGGAAATAATTCTGGAATGTCGTGGATGCCAGCGTCTGGTTTTCGTTCTGGATGCGAACGCCTTCCTTCGCCTCAACCGCTTGGTGAATTCCATCGGACCAGCGTCGGCCGGGCATGGTTCTGCCCGTGTGTTCATCAACGATGATGACTTCCCCGTTCTGCACAATGTAATCGACATCGCGCTGGAACAGCGAATGCGCTTTCAGTCCCGCGTGAACATGATGGAGAATGTTCAGATTGGTAGCGGCATAAAGGGATTCGCCTTCAGCCAGTATCTTGTTGTCGACCAACAACTGCTCAACGAACTCATGGCCCAGTTCGGTCAATTCTACCTGACGGTTTTTCTCATCGATGCTGTAGTGCGCACCTTCGGCGTTTTCTTCGACAGCGCGGGTCAGACGAGGCACCAGCAAATTGATCTTGCGGTAAAGCTCGGAGCTGTCTTCGGTCGGGCCGGAAATAATGAGCGGCGTGCGTGCCTCATCGATCAGGATCGAATCCACTTCGTCGACAATGGCGTAGTTGAGCGGCCCCTGCGCCTTGTCTTCCAGGCTGAACGCCATGTTGTCGCGCAGATAATCAAAACCAAACTCGTTATTGGTACCGTAGGTGATGTCGCAGGCATATTCCGCACGCTTGAGCGACTGATCCTGGCGCGGATAGATAACCCCTACCGACATCCCCAAGAAGGCGAACAAGGGCTTCATCCAGGCTGCGTCACGCTTAGCCAGATAGTCGTTGACGGTCACCACGTGCACGCCTTTGCCGGTCAAGGCGTTCAGGTAGGCGGGCAAGGTTGCCGTCAGGGTTTTACCTTCACCTGTGCGCATCTCCGAGATGCGGCCCTGGTGCAAGGTCATGCCGCCAATCAGCTGGACATCAAAGTGACGCATGCCCATAACGCGCTTGCTTGCTTCGCGCACGACCGCAAAGGCTTCCGGCAACAAGGCATCTAGCGATTCGCCATTCTGCAAGCGGGTACGGAATTCCACGGTTTTGGCGGCGAGCTGCTCGTCGGAAAGCGCGGCAAATTGCGGTTCCAGTTCGTTGATACTTGCGACCGCTTTTCGCATCTTTTTGATTTCACGATCATTTTTGCTGCCAAAAATCTTGCGGAAAACGTTTCCTAGCATATCAACCCACTTAGACAGAGACTCGTGAGAGGCGCCTTCATACTCCCGAAGTTGCGCCATCGTTCGGCATGAAAAAGGGCCATTCTAACCCTAAAAGACAGGCAGGATAAGGACTTTCGATGACAAACCTGCGTCAACAGGCCAGCGTGCCGACATTGGGGTTACCCCCTTCGGAAAAGCACTCTAGCCGGGTCCAGCGCTACCCCATCGCGCCGCACCTCGAAATGAACATGTATACCGGTTGAGCGACCTGTGTTGCCCATACGTGCGATGACCTGCCCTTTTTTCACTACGTCACCAACCTTGACATCAACGCTTTGTGCATGACCATACCGCGTTGTGTAACCCTTGCCATGATTGATCTCGACCATCATGCCGTAACCGAATCGTTCACCCGCCCAGGTCACGACACCATCGCCGACGGCGAGAATATCAGCCCCCAGTGCACCGGCAAAATCCACCCCTTCATGGCGACTTCCACGCCCGGTAAAGGGATCGATACGCCGACCAAACCGGCTGGTCATCCAGCCTTTACGAACCGGCTTGCCTGACAGCAGGTTTTGTTCGCCATACCTTTTGGCCGACAATAGTTTTTCCAGCAAGCCCAACTGCTCCTCCCGAGTCTCGAGGTCGGCCGCCAACTGATCCAGGGCCTCCAGAAAATCCGGCCGCGCGTCTGCGGCAACAGCATCGGCGACCTCTGGTCCACCCAATGCGGGGGACTCGCCAAAACTGAACTCGTCCGGGTCGAGGGATTCGAGGCTCACCAGCCGCTCACCCAGGGCATCAAGACGCACAATACGGGCCTGCAGCTCGGCGACCCGGGTGGTCAAAGCATAGAGCTGGGACTCGGCTTCCTGACGAACAAACTCGATATTCTGGGCGTTCTGCTCAATATCACTGCGCAGGAAGCTCGATTCCCCACGAACAAAATTCTTTGCTCGCCAGAGATCATAGCCACGATGCAAGAGCATGCCCACACACAGGGAAACGACAACGGATAAAATGAGCACCTTCAAGCTCACGGCTTTCGCTACCACGGCGGGTGTCGCTGGCGCATTGCCATCGGGACGTTCGTTCGTGCAGATTTGTGCGCCATTTTTATCGGCAAACGGATTAATATGCATAACAGCTCTCTTCCCTAAAGTCCGACATGAAATCCGATTTCAAAACCAAAAGACTAAAAGACATCCTTGCCCGTGTCGGTTCAGTGAAATCGCTCACCGATGCATCTGTACGGCTCGCGAAACTGGACAGGCTTTTGAAATCCGCGCTGCCCTCTTTGTTGGCTGATTACTGCCAGGTCAAGGCCTGTTCGGCCAAGGAGCTCACCATCGAGGCGTACTCACAGGCAGTTGCCACTCACTTGCGCTTCAGCGCCCCCAAATTGCTGGAAAAACTCCAGCGGCATGAAGAACTGAGCAAATTGGAAATAATCACTATCAGGGTCGGAACTGTACCACAGAACCCGGTACGGAGCACTCCTCCGCGAAGGCCTAACCCAGTTAGCAAGGCCAACTGTGAGCTTCTCCAGGCCACTGCCGCATCGATGGATTCCGAAGCGTTGCGGGCCTCACTTGAGCGCTTGGCAGCCACACTCAACAGGAACAGAACCAGGGGACCCGAGCCTAAAAAGGACTAGCGACCACGAAAACAAAAAGCCCCCGCTTTGTAGAGCGAGGGCTTTTGGGGTGAAGCCAATTACCGCAGTGACGCCAAGCAAAATCAAACAACGACGGCCTGATATTGCTCACGCTAACAGATCAATCGGCCGCCAAGGCGGGCTTGATGTAAGCAATAGGAGCGCGGACTTCGTCATCGAAGGTCACGATTTCCCAGGCATCCTGCTGTGCAAGCAATGCCCGCACCAGTACGTTATTCAGGGCATGACCCGATTTATAACCCTGGAACTCGCCGATGATGCCGTGGCCAGCAAGATAAAGGTCACCGATCGCATCAAGGATCTTGTGACGAACGAATTCATCTTCATAGCGAAGACCATCGTCGTTCAAAATTTTGTAATCATCGATCACGATAGCGTTCTCGACGCTGCCACCAAGTGCCAGATTCTTGGAGCGCAGGAATTCGATATCACGCAGGAAGCCAAAGGTTCTGGCACGACTGACTTCACGCACGAAAGACGTGCTGGAGAAATCCACCGATGCCTTTTGGCTGCGGCTACGGAAAACAGGATGATCGAAATCGATCGTAAACGACACCTTGAAGCCATCAAAGGGCAAAAAGGAAGCGATCTTGTCGCCATCCTTGACCGTCACCTTGCGTTTGATGCGAATGAACTTCTTGGCTGCCGACTGTTCTTCGATGCCCGCTGATTGAATCAGGAATACGAAAGGACCAGCACTACCATCCATGATCGGAACTTCAGGTGCGCTCAGCTCGATGTAAGCATTGTCGATACCCAACCCAGCCAGTGCCGCCATCAAATGCTCAATGGTCGAAACCTTGGCACCATTGTTCTCCACCGTAGTGGACATGGTGGTGTCAGTCACTTTCAGGGCTTGTGCAGGTATCTCGACCATCGGGCTTACGTCGGTGCGCAGGAACACGATACCCGTGTTCACAGGAGCCGGACGCAAAGTCAGGTACACCTTCTCACCAGAGTGAAGGCCTACACCGGTCGCTTTGATACTGTTTCGCAGCGTACGCTGGCGAATCATCTGCTTTTTCATCTACGCGTAACATCCTTAGACGAGGTACACGGGGTGAAGTCTAACAAACC
>JBPOHS010000032.1:0-67047 GCA_052035295.1 Pseudomonadota bacterium | reverse complement strand
GCTAGCACGCTCCCGATCCCGCCGTCAATCCACCTTTCGACTTAACGTCAGCTACCGTCCCTGCCCTACTCTGGCATTGTGCGCAAAGCGTGTTTTCTTGCATCAGGTGTGTGGCGAACTTATGAATCGAACAGGCTCTCTCAGTAACATTGCCGCCTTGATCGCGTTTACCGCCCTCACTGTGGTACTCGCCCGCGTGCAGCCCGTCACCGCTATTCCCAGCGCTGTTGCAGCCGACATGAACGTTACAGGCTGGAGCACCACCAACGCAACGCAGCCCCTTGCAAGCAACGTTATGCCGGCAGGCAGGGCAAGCACCCCAACCCGCGTGGACGACATACGCACCCAATGTGGAACGTCCCAGGTGCAGTACAACAAGCTGGCCGGCTATCTCCGCTGCCTCGACGAGCAACAGGTCAGTTACGAACCGGCGGCCTGGTGTCCCGTGGTAAAAACGTTCTGCGACGCGCAATGGTATCCCTTCGGCGGCAGGGAACACTGCTACACCGAGCGGGGTTGCCCGGCGTCCTGACCTTTGAAGTGTGCGCAACCGGGTGACCGCCACGCACACCGGGTGACCTGGTGTCTCGGGCAGCGCACGAACTATTCGTAATGCACAAAATGCTTGCGATCGAATTTCACCCGTGGGAAATACACGCCATCGCGCGCCCGCTCGCCGGCTCCGATCACCATCACGATTTCGGCATCATCGGCCAGCTTGAGCAACTTGCTCACCCGCACCGGATCGACACCTTCCATCGGGCAGGAATCAAAACCGTGCGCCCGTAACGCCAGCATGAGATTTTCTGCCGCCAGCGCCACGCTTTTCACTGCCCACACCCGCATATCGGCTTTGGTGAACGGCCCACGCGGCACCGGCCGGAAATTACCCGCCACCGTGGTTGCGGCCTTCTTGGCCCAACCGACTGCGTGCAAAGGGCCCTGCCAATACGTCATCGGCACACCTTTCGAGTAAAACTCTTTCCAATGCTTGGGTATCGTCGGTTGCGGCCACTCGTCGAGGTTGAGTTTGGCGACCTTGGGCCAGGAATGCAGACGCGCCACCACCACAATAAGCTCCGCCGCCGTGCTTGCCGCGTTCTGGTTCATGCAGGCCTCCACCAGCTTGGCTTTCTTGTCGGGGCTCTGCACGACATAGAATTCCCAGGGCTGCAGGTTGCACGAGCTGGGCGCCATCATTGCCATGTCGAGGCAATCGTCCAACACCTCGCGAGGGATCTTGCGATCGGTAAACTTGCGCACCGACCGCCGGCTTTCCACCACCTTGCGGAACTCTTCGGTGTTGATGCTCTCAGGCGCTGGCTCGTAGTAGCGCTCCTTGGCCGTGTAATCGTAGCCGTCGATGGTCTTGAACCGGTTCAGCGTCTCCTTGATTTCGTCCAGGCGATGCTGACCTTCTTCCAGAATTTCTGTTACTTGCGACATACAGGCGCTTCCCTCTCCAGTGAGTGAGCGGCCAGTATGGACTATTCATGTGCCGCAAAAAATGCCTATCATGGAACACCCCGACTCATAAAACTGCATTCATCAAGAGAGCGCCAAGGTTATGACCCAAACGACTTCCGCTGTTGACCCGGATGGACTCCTGGAATATTCCGTAGTCTTTACCGACCGCTCCCTCAACCACATGTCGCGACGCTTCCAGGGTGTCATGCAGGACATCTCGCGCACCCTCAAGCAGGTGTATAACGCCAGCGCTGTGGCCGTGGTTCCCGGTGGCGGCACTTATGGCATGGAAGCGGTCGCACGACAGTTTGCCACCGGCAAGCAATGCCTGGTCATCCGCAACGGCTGGTTCAGCTATCGCTGGTCGCAGATTTTCGAGGCAGGGAATATTCCGGCCAGCTGCACCGTGCTCAAGGCTCGGCCGGTCAGCACCGAAGCGCAGGCCGCTTTTACGCCCGCACCATTGGCAGACGTCATTGCCACCATCCGCGCAGAAAAACCTGATCTGGTATTCGCCCCCCATGTCGAAACCGCCTCGGGCATCATTCTGCCGGACGATTATTTGCGTGCCGTCGCCGAAGCCGTGCATTCAGTGGGCGGCATGTTCGTGCTGGATTGCGTGGCCTCGGGCGCACTGTGGGTCGACATGCAGGCCTGCGGCATTGACGTGTTGATCAGCGCCCCGCAGAAGGGCTGGAGCGCATCGCCTTGCAGTGCACTCGTTATGCTGGGCGCTGATGCGGCTACACGCATCGAATCAACCCGCAGTACCAGCTTCGCCTGTGATCTGCTGAAATGGTTGCAGATCATGCGCGCCTATGAAAATGGCGGGCATGCGTATCACGCGACACTACCAACCGATGCGCTGGCACGTTTCCGTGATGCAATGCTGGAGACGCAGGCGCTTGGCTTCGAGACCTTGCGTCAGCAGCAATGGGCACTGGGAAATGCGGTGCGGGCATTACTGGCACAGCGTGGTTTCCGCAGCGTGGCGGCACCGGGATTTGAGGCACCTGGTGTCGTGGTGAGTTACACGAGCGATCAGAATATCCATACGGGCAAGGCGTTTATCGAGCTGGGCCTGCAGACGGCAGCCGGGGTTCCGCTGATGTGTGATGAGCCGGCGGAGTTCAAGACGTTCCGGGTGGGCTTGTTCGGGCTGGATAAGTTGCAGAATGTCGATAGGACGGTGCAGAGACTGGAGGCGGCTTTGCAACGGATGGGGTGAGCGGCTTTTCTAGCCGCCCGATTGGACCTTTTGCGAAAGGAACTCATCCCTTTTGAGCCGCTGCGTGCCGCCATCCTCGCGCTTCAGAAGGGCAAGGCCCAGCATCGCCCATCCCATATAAGCATCCAGGCAGGCTTGGTACTCATGACCAGGCGAGTGAATACCCGAAACGCCGGAAAGCAATTCATCGGCAGTGGCTATCCCCTTCTTGAGTTCAAGGTCGCGGCGGATTCCAGCATGCCGCCGCCGGGCTGCAGGGGCGTCCAATTGGGCAAGGCCAAACAATGGTAAATCCCGGTAGCTCTGGCCACCGAGATTCTTTTGTGACCAAAGCAGCAAGGCCTTCCAGGACTCCTGCTGGGGATGCTGAATGCGTTTCTTGCAGCGGGGGCAGACAATATCCCAGCGGTTGTTGTGCGCAGCAACTTTGGTCATGGTCGGTGCTACGCGGCAGGTGTCGCAGTGAACGAGTGGCACGTCGAACGGGTTGTATGGCCCATAGTAGGTAGTCTCGGTGCGCTCGTAATGGGCGGTGCTATTGAGTTCATCGAGGAGGCGCTGACGCTTCTCCATACACATCGCGATGTTCATTTCTTGTTTTTTCACACCACTCATCTCCCTTGAAGAAAAAAATCCATTGCAAATCAACAATCAAATCGACGCGTGCGGCTCAATCGCGCGCAAATGCTGATGCACCGCCAGCACGGCACCCAACAACCCCAGCCCCACACTGGCGACAAACACGCTGACACCTTCCAGCAACGACAAGCCCTGCAACTTGAACTCACTGCCATACAAACGCGCAAGCTCAGCCGCCGGTACTTCCATCCAGGCCGTCAGCGATTCCACCATGGCCAACGCCATGAATGCGCCCACAAAGCCATACCATAAACCGGTGTACAAGAATGGCCGACGCACAAACGCGTCCGTGCCCCCGACCAGCTTCACCACCACGATTTCATCGCGACGACTTTCGATTGCCAGCCGAATGGTGTTTCCAATCACCAGCAACACCGTCACGCTCAAGGCTACCGCCAACGCACTGACCAGACGCTGCATCAACGCGACGATGGCCTGTAGCCGCTGAATCCACTCGGTATCGAGCTGTACGCTATCCACTTGCGGTAACGCCGCCATGGAGTCGCGCACAGCCTTGGCGCCTTCGACGCTGGTATCACGGGGCTGCACGACCATCACGGCGGGCAGCGGATTGCCGTCCAACCCTTCAAGCACATTGGAAAACCCCGACCATTGCTTGAATTCATCAAGTGCTTTCTCACGCGAGATAAACTCGATTTTGTCGACATCGGCACGTTTGACCCACTGGTTATGCAAACGCTGCGCATCATCGTCGCTGACTGAATTTTTCAGGAACACCGAAATTTTCACCTGTTCGTCAGCCCAACCAGCGCTCACGGTGCGCAGGTTCTTCAGCACCATGTACAGGCCGGCGGGCAGCGCCAATGCAATGGCCAGCACCAGCGCCGTGAGCAGCGTGGGCACCGGCGCATCGATCAGTCGACGCAGGGCATCCTTGGCCGTGTCACGATGATGTCGCAAGTAGTGCTCGGCCTTGCTGCGAAACGAGGCCTGCACCACGCTGGCGCCCTGACGGGACGCCGGCTTGTCGGTGTTGCGGCGGGGTGGCGTGACAGCACTCATTGAACACCCTCCTCGTTGCCATGCATCGCATCGTAGTGCGCAAGCATCTCATAGTGTTCGTTATCGGCCGCTTGCTGCGGCAGTTCGGTTTCTTCCCACAGGTCTTCGACCAGTCGGCCCTCATCCAGCGACAACAAGCGATGGTTATAACGGGCAATCAATCCCAGATCATGGGTGGCGACCAGCACGGTGACGCCGACCAGGCTGAATTGATAGAACAGATCCATGATCTCGGCGGAAAGTTCGGGATCGAGGTTTCCCGTGGGTTCATCGGCCAGCAACACCGGGGGCTTGTTGACCACCGCACGAGCGATGCCGACACGCTGCTGTTCACCGCCGGAAAGCTGGATCGGCAACATCCGCTCCTTGCTGAGCAGGCCGACCTTGTCTAACGCCGCACGCACACGGCGATTAATGTCGTAAGGGGAATACCCGGCAATCACCAGTGGCAGCGCCACGTTGTCAAACACGCTGCGATCGAACAGCAGCTGATGATTCTGGAAAACCATGCCGAGCTTGCGGCGATAATGCGGAATGTCGCGACGCCCCAGATGCTTGAGGGCATCACCGGCACAGAGGATTTCGCCACTGGAAGGACGCTCTATCACGGTCAGCAATTTGAGGACCGTGGATTTGCCGGCGCCGGAATGGCCGGTAATGAAGGCGAACTCCCCGCTTTCCATTTCGAAGCTGAGATCCACCAGGGCCTCGCGGCCATTGTCGTAACGTTTGCCAACCTTGCTGAACACTATCACGGTGATGACTTCCAGGGGTAACGGGCAGTGTGCGGGTTATTCCTGTGCAAACAGGGCCTTGACGAATTCCTGCGGTTCGAACGGACGCAGGTCATCAATGGTTTCACCCACGCCGATGAAACGGATGGGAATGCCGGTCTTGTCTGCAATGGCGAAAACAATACCGCCTTTGGCGGTACCATCGAGCTTGGTGAGCACGATACCGGTAATGCCGACGGCTTCATTGAACTGGGTGGCCTGATTGAGAGCGTTCTGCCCGGTCGCGGCATCGAGCACGAGCAGCACCTCATGGGGAGCGTTAACGTCCAGTTTCTGCATGACGCGTTTGACCTTTTTCAGCTCCTCCATCAGGTTGTTCTTGGTGTGCAAGCGCCCGGCCGTATCCGCGATCAACACGTCGGCTTTTTTGGCGATGGCCGATTGCAGGGCATCAAAGATAACGGAGGCACTGTCGGCCCCGGTGTGCTGGGCGACCACCGGGATCTGGTTACGCTCGCCCCACACTTGCAACTGCTCGACAGCTGCCGCACGGAACGTATCGCCTGCCGCCAGCATGACCTGCTTGCCCTCGATCTGGAGTCGCTTGGCCAACTTGCCGATCGTGGTGGTCTTGCCGACGCCGTTGACACCCACCATCAGGATCACATGGGGCTTGGCCTTGTCGACAGACCAGGGCGCGGTGCTGGTATCGAGAATGGCGGACAGTTCCTGCTGCAAGGCGCGATAGAGCGCGTCGGAATCGGCAAGCTCCTTGCGGCTGACCTTTTGCGTGAGCGAACCGATGATGCGCTGGGTTGCCGCGACACCAACGTCGGCCATGAGCAGCTGGGTTTCGATTTCTTCGAGCAGATCGGCATCGATGGCTTTCTTGCCGGCGAGCAGGCTGGCCATGGCATCGGTAAAACCAGCACGGGTGCGGGTCAGGCCGCGCTTGACGCGCGAGAAGAACGATTCCTTGCCCAATACCTCGGGCACTTCTTCCACTGCGCGCCGGGCAACCAGCTTGGTCTCAGAAACCAGCTTGGTCTCGGGCACCGCCACCGGGGGAACTATTGCGACCTGCGCGGGTGTGGCGACCACCGGGGCAAGCGCAGGGTGGGCGCCCGTCGCCTCGAAGAACCGCAAGAAGATCTGTTGCTCAGTCAGTGGATCACTGAAGCGCACGATCACCGGGGTGGCCGGACCCCGTGGCTCATGGGTGCCCTGAGAAAAATAGCGGGCAAATACCTGTTGCTCACGCGCAGCGAACGTCATCGGAAGCCTTTCCTCGTATGTAGGGGAAACCGCGGTCGAAAAAAAGACCGTCATTCTAACACACAGGATTCCAGCGCAGCGGTTTCAGACGCTGGCCAAGTCCCTCATTCCTGGATGGGTTTGAATGCTGACCGGCCCCCGTCTACGCTTAAAACAGCATCCTTTCAATCCTATTAGTTCCCCGTTATCAGCCCATGCCCCAACCCAAACGTGTTCAACGGTTGAAAAGCCTGCGTTTCAAGACGCTGGCCTGGTTGCTATTGCTATTGCTGGGCGTGGGTATCGTGACGTTCGTGGCCGGCTATCACCTGATGGACCGGAGCCTGCAGACTTACGAACAAAGCATGGCAAGCGAGCGGCTGGCACGCATTACGCAGGGTATCGGGCTATCGCTGAAGGCCATGCAAAGCGCAGCCACCGACTACGCCCAATGGGATGAGTCGTATGACTACATGCAAACGCCGAATCTGGACTATCTGGAGCGCAACTATTACGCCTCCGCGCTGGAAAACATTGCCGCCGACTTCGTGCTGTTCGTCAATGATCAGGGAACGCTGGTCTCGTATGTCGACGGTCGCCAGCAAGAACCGCTGTTCGATCTCCCGCCCTCGCCTGGATTGACGGATGCCCTGGCGCCCTTCAAGACGCACGCAGCAAAGCTCAAGGCCGCCAATGGCTACTATCTCACGACCCTGGACGGGACCGCGTTTGCGATCAGTTATGCCGCCATCAGGCCGTCGGATGATACGTTGGCGGCACCCCACGTGGGCTGGCTGCTGATGGCACGTCTGCTCAACAACAAAGGCCTGGAGCAGCTGCGTCAGCTGACCGGGACACATCTGGAAATTGTGACAAACCAGGACAACCCGTCCACCTCTATCCCGACGGGATACCTGATCGCCAAGCTGCAGGACAGCCTCGGTACAAGCCCCATTGCGGTGGCCGTTGATCCGCCTCCCTCACTCAACGAGCAGCGCGCCACCAGTCAGAAAATGCTGGCCTGGAATACCGTACTCATGATGGTGGTGGCATCACTGCTGACGGTGTTCCTGCTGGACCGGATGATTTTGCAGCGTCTGGGAATCTTCTCGCGGCTGGCCGAAGCCCATCAGGAACGCGAAGACGACGGCGTCATGAGCTGGCCCGTGCGTGGCTCGGATGAACTCGACACGCTGGCGACTTCGCTCAACAACATGGTGGATTCCCTGCAGGATGCCAAGCGCAAGCTGCGCGAAGACCAGGTGGAACTGCTGGCCATTCAGCAGCGCCTGGAAAGTGCCAACCGCTTGAAGGACAGTTTTCTGGCCACGATCAGCCATGAATTACGCACCCCCATGAACGGGATTGTCGGTGCACAGGAACTGCTGAAGTCCACGCCGACGACGCCCTACCAACGGGAATGCCTGGACACGCTCAGCGATTCGTCGACGTTGATGTCATCGATGGTGGAACGCATTCTGCTGTTCTCCGAGCTGCAATCGGGCACAGTCAAACTCAAGCCGCAGGTCGTTCACCTGGCCCAGTGGGCGGAACGCATGCAGAAGGTTTGGGCCAGCATTTTCAACGACAAGCCTATCGATTTCCGGGTCGAATGCGACGCCAGAGCGGCATCGCATGTCAGCATGGATATCATCAAGCTCGACCAGTTCGTGCAGGAATTGTTGCGTAACGCCGAGAAGTTCACCCAGCGCGGACAGGTAACGCTCGCCCTGAGTGAAGTGGAAGTCGATTCCCGCTGGTTCCTGGTGGTCGACGTCAAAGACACCGGTATCGGTATCCCGCGCCACCAGCAGGAAGCCGTGCGCGACATGTTCCGGCAGACGGCTGCACGCTACACCCGCTCTCATGGCGGGCTCGGCATCGGCCTCGCCATCACGCGTGAAGTCATCCGCGTGCTCGATGGCGAATGGCAACTGACGTCCGAGGAAGGACAAGGCACCCATATCCAGGCCCGTATTCCCATCGCCCTGGCCGAAGCGCCGGCCCTGCCTGATGCCACCCCCGAATTGCCAGCGCCTACCACTGCGCGCAGCAGTGGCCCTGGCCGCATCCTGCTGGTCGAGGACAACCCGGTCAATCAGAAAATCATGATCAAGATTCTCGAAATGCTGGGCTGGTCCTACCAGCTGGCCGTCAACGGGCAAGAGGCCGTCGAACATGCCCAGCGCGAAAGTTTTTCCATCATCCTGATGGACTGCCAGATGCCGGTGATGGATGGACTGGAAGCCACCCGTATCATTCGCCAGACGGGCAATCGCAACCAGTTCACCCCCATTATCGCCATTACCGCCAATGTGTCGGATCTTGATCGCGACAACTGCATGTCGGTGGGCATGAATGCATACCTGCCGAAACCCGTGAAACCGCAGCATATCCACGATGCCATCCGTCACTGGGCAGCGACCGATCCCGCCACCACCAAAGCAGGCTAGCCGGGGTGACCTCTATGGCCCTTGGCCGTACCACAAAAAAATTATTTTTCACGAAATGCGTTAGAGTGCTGATTCACAAGCATTTCACTGTCTGCTCACGCCTCATTGAACGGTTAATCCTTTTGTGATCCCCCGCCATCGTTTCTACACTCTAGGTAGGGCCTCTACTACAGACCAGAGAGATCGTTGTGACCACCACTGCCGCCGTTGACGTTATCTGCCAACAGTTTGAAGCGTCTTGCGTAGACCTGTTCAACAGCCTGGATTGCGCCATTGCAAGACAGGACATTGCCGACGCGGACATGTCCGCATCGCTGGTGGCCATTATTGATGCCGGCTCAGAAGATCTGGAAGTCATTATCGTTCTGCACATGCCACTGGCAGTGCTGACAATGACCTACCCCGAATTCGCGGCCGAAAGCATCATGGATGTCAGCGAGGAGGTACTCGAAGACTGGATACTGGAGCTCGCCAACCAGCTGGTCGGTCGCTTCAAGAACAAAATGGTCAGCCTCGACTGCCGCATGAAAATCGGTTTGCCGTCGATGTACTATCGCGCCAGCGACGCCCATTTGCCGACCCATGGCCATGAACTGCACCAGTTCATGTTCGATGTGGACAAGGAAATCGTCGGCTGCGGTCTGTATCTGCAGATCTTCAATCCGGATCTGCATTTCAGCGCACCTGCAGAAGATGGCGGCGCTGGCGAAGGTGAGCTCGAACTTTTCTGATCCATCCCCTCCCCAAGACATCCGCTCGGGAACCTGCACGCCCGGCCCTGGTCAAATTCCGGCTTGATTGACTGACAGGGCGCTGGCGATATTGCCGCTCTGCCCGGAACCGTCTAAGGTTACGCACCCGCGGGCGATTTCTGCGCACCCAGGCATTTTTCACCCCACAGATTCCAGGAACAACGCCATGACCAAAACCCTCACGGCGCTCGTTTTCGTTTGCATTGCCGGCACCAGCCTGCCGGTGGGCGCGGCGACTCCAGCCGAACGTACATTCGAGCACACCCTTGCCAACGGTTTGCGCATCATCGTGCGCGAAGATCACCGCGCGCCGGTGATGGTGTCGCAGATCTGGTACCGCGTCGGTTCCAGCTACGAACCACGCGGGCTGACCGGGGTGTCGCACGTGCTCGAACACATGATGTTCAAAGGCACCCCCAAACTGCCGCCGGGCGAATTCTCGAAACGGGTGGCCAGTTATGGCGGCGAAGAAAATGCCTTCACCAGTTACGACTACACCGGCTATTACCAGATGATGAGCGCAAACAACCTGCCGCTTTCGCTGGAACTGGAATCCGACCGGATGAGCAACGCGCTCATGCCTGACAACGAATACGTGAAAGAAATCGAGGTCGTGAAGGAAGAGCGTCGCCTGCGTACCGACGACAATCCCAACGCGCTGACTTACGAGCGTTTTCAGGCTGCCGCCTATTTGAGTAGTGGCTACCACCATCCGGTGATCGGCTGGATGGATGACCTGAACACCTTTACCGCCGCTGATGCCCGTCGTTGGTATGCCACCTGGTACGCGCCCAATAACGCCACGCTTGTGGTGGTGGGCGACGTCAAGGCCTCTGAGGTCTTTCAGCTGGCACAGCAATATTTCGGCGATATCCAGAGCAAGGTCATTCCCCCGCGCCCGCGCAATGTCGAAGCGCCGGCACTGGGCGAACGCCGCCTGAAAGTGGAGTTACCCGCCCAGGTGCCGGCGGTTTATGTGGGCTACAACGTGCCGGGGATCAATACCGCCAGCGATCCCGCTGAGGTCTACGCCCTGCGCATGGCGGCCGGGGTACTGGATGGCGGCTACAGCGCACGCTTTGAAACGGACCTGGTGCGTGGCAGCAAGGTCGCCGCCGGTGCCAGTGCCGGCTATGACGGTTATTCACTGGGAGATGATTTGTTCATGCTGACCGGGGTTCCCAGCCAGGGACAAACGGTACAGGCACTCGAAACCGCCTTTGACGCGCAAATCGAAAAACTGCAAAACACGCTGCCAACTGCCGATGAAATGCAACGCGTGAAAGCGCAGATCATTTCCGGACTCGTGTATCAGCAGGATTCCATCAGCAGCCAGGCCAACCAGATCGGAGCACTGGTCAGCATCGGTCGTGACTGGCGGGAAGGCGACAATCAAATGGCCCTGCTGGAAGCCGTTACACCTGAACAGGTACAAGCCGTTGCGCGCAAGTACCTGGTTCCCAAACATCGCACGGTGGCCGAGCTGGTTCCGCAGCCGCGCAAATTCGCTGGTAGAAAGCCATGACAGACCTGCAACAAAAGCGCAGCACTGCGCGTCGTCAAATTATCAAACTCGTGATCGGTTTTGCAGCCGCCACGCTGGCGCTGTTTTCGTTGTATTCCCTGAAGCCGGATATCAAACACCCACCCGCCAGTCGCCTGGCACAGAAGAGCGAAACGGCAGCCATCAGCGGCTCATCTCCCGCCGCCGTGAGCGGCCCGTTGTCATCCGAACTGCTGATACAGAAAACACCTCCCCGCAAGCAGGACATCAACATCCAGTCGTGGCACACCACCAAGGGCGCGAAAATCCTGTTCGTTGAAGCCCAGGAAGTGCCGATGCTCGACATCCGCCTGGTATTCAACGCCGGCGGGGCGCGCGATGGTGCCAAACCCGGCCTGGCCACGCTCACCAACGGTCTGATCAATGAAGGTACGGCAACCGCCAGTGTCGACGACATCGCCCGTCATTTCGAAGGGCTGGGCGCCTCGATCGGGCTCGGTTCCTACCGTGACATGGCTGTCGTGTCGCTGCGTACCCTGTCGGATCCCACTTATCGCGACAAGGCCTTGCCGATGTTTTATGACATTGTTGCGCACCCGAGCTTTCCACAGGAGGCGTTCGAGCGTGTTCGTCAGCAAATGCTGCTGGGGCTGGAAAGCGAAAAGCAGAATCCGCAGGCAACGCTCAGCCGCGAATTTTTCGGCACGTTATATGCCGGGCATCCCTATGGCATTCCCACCAGTGGCACCGAAGAAAGCCTCAAGGCAATGACCGTTGAGGATGTCAAAGCGTTCCATGCGCAATATTACGTGGCAGGCAACGTCGTGATATCGATGACGGGCGCCATTGATCGCACCACTGCCGAGCAGATCGCCAACATCATTGATGCACAACTGCCGGCCGGGAACGCTGCACCTCAGCTGCCAGAACCGCAAGACCTGGCCGCCAATGCAGAAAAACGCTTGCCCTTTCCCAGCAGCCAGACGCACATCGTGGTTGGCTCCTTGAGCGTTGACCGGCGCACGCCGGACTGGGCTGCCTTGTATGTCGGCAACGAAATCCTGGGCGGTGGTGGCTTCGTTTCCCGCCTCAATCAGGTCATTCGTCAGGACAACGGGCTGGCGTACAGTGTGTACAGCAACCTCTCCCCCATGGCCCAGGAAGGCCCCTTCATGATGGGTCTGCAAACGCGCAATGAAACCGCTGACAAGGCCTTGACCATGGTGCACGACACCTTTGCACGCTTTGCCAGCGATGGCCCGACACAACAGGAACTGGACGACGCCAAGAAAAACATTCTGGGGGGCTTGCCCATGAGTACCGCCAGCAACCGGGCAATCGTCGATCAGCTGGGCGCCATCGGTTTTTATGATCTCCCACTCGACTACCTGGAAACCCTGCCCGGAAAAATCGGTGCCGTGACAATCGACGACGTCAAGCGTGCTTTCACGCAACACGTCGCCTCGCGCAAGCAGCTAACGTTACTGCTGGGGGGCGAAACGACACCCCCGCCGCCGACGTCACCAGCTTCGGCGACCGGCGCAACACAGGCACCTGCGGGCACACCAACGGGCGGCACACCTTGAGCAAGGGACGCGGCGGCAATCAAACGGTACGCATCATTGGCGGGGAATGGCGGGGACGCAAACTCCACTTTCCTGCCGTGAGTGGCTTGCGACCGACACTGGACCGGTTGCGCGAAACCCTGTTCAACTGGCTGATGTTCGAGGTGGAAGGAAAACGCTGTCTGGATGTATTCGCCGGCAGCGGCGCACTCGGCCTGGAAGCACTATCACGGCATGCCCGCAGTGTGACCCTGATCGAACAGAACCCGCGCGCCATGGAAGCCATCAAGCAGTTCTTGCACCTGGTGCAAGACACCCGTGCCAAAGTGATCGAAGCTGATGCCCTGCGCGTGCTATCACGCCCCCCAGTGGAGACGTTTGACATTGTTTTTCTTGATCCGCCGTTCCACAAGGACTTGCTGGGCCGTTCCATCGCCCTGTTGGAGAAAAACGGCTGGCTGGCGGAAAACGCCTGGATTTACGTGGAATGCGAGCCCACCCATACCCTCGGTGGTTTTCCGGCACACTGGCACACTCACCGTGAGATCAGCACCTCAGGCAAAAAAATGTTCCTCATGAAGCGCCAACCCCCAACAACACTCAGTGGAGACGTTATGGCGACAGAACAAAACGCCGTGGATGGAGGCTCCCTTCATGACTGACCTGATTGGCTATGTTGCCGCGTTCTGTACGACGTTTGCTTTTGTTCCTCAAGCCAGGACCGTCTGGAAAACGCGCAGCACGCGCGATTTATCGCTGGCCATGTTCCTGATTTTTACCCTGGGCGTTATGTTGTGGCTGGCATACGGCTGGCTGCTCGGCAGCTTGCCGATTGTGATTGCCAACTTCTTTACGCTGATGCTCGCCGGCTACATTCTTTACATGAAACTCACGGAAAGACGGCGTGAGCAGGTCGAAAAGCCCTGAGATTTGCACGCGGCAGCAATTAGGCGTGGCGCATGCAACAAGGCGTCACTCGCTATCCAGAAACAACATGCTCACGACACTTTCCGCCGGCACTTTCTCGTGCAGTTGCGTATTCAACAGATAAATCCGCTCGTCACCCAAGCCGCCCTCTTCGACCAACCATCCCTTGATGCCCGCAGCACGATCACGGGCCAATTGGCGCAATCGCCGCTCGCTTTCACCCAGGTAATCCAGTATGGCTGTCTGCAATTGCATGGTATGGTCTCGTTCCGGCAGATCTTTCCATTCGACAGGCTCCGGCTTTTTGACCCACTCCACGTACATGGTTGCAAGCAACACAGGCTTCAAATCCCTGGGCACCTGCACGGTGTCGATATCGGCGGGCAGCCGCTTGCCACTCGCCTGTAGCTGCCGTGCGTAGGCGCTACGAAGCTCGCCTTCAAGCAGTTGCTGAGCCATGGGATCAGCGTCGGGCTCCCGGGCGCTGGCGCCTTCAATTTCCAGCCGCAATTCCGGGCGTTGCTGCAGGATCGCCACCACGCTCTTCAGTTTCTCGCGCGCACCCTCAGATAACACGCTGCTGCCAGGCGCAAACGCAATACTATCGAGATTCTCGCTCTCATCACCCTTGATCAAGCCACTGATAAAACTGAAGGGGGATTTCACCGCGCGCACAATCAGGTTGCGGAAGGTTTTCCAGAGGACGGGCCCGACACTGAACCTGGGGTTATTGAGATCCCCTTCCACTGGCAGCTCAACCTTGATGTTACCCCGGGCATCCTTGAGCAAAGCCACGGCCAGACGTACCGGTAGATCCACGGCATCAGGACTCTCGACCTTGTCACCCAGCTGCAATTCCTCAAGCACCACCTTGTTTCTGGCGTTCAGCTGCCCCTGGTTGATCTGATAATGCAAATCCAGATTGAGACGCCCCTTGCGAATCCGGTACCCGGCGAATTTGCCGGAATAAGGCGTCAGCGTGGTGAGCTCCACCCGTTTGAACCGCGCATTGATATCCAGCGTCTGCAAAGGATCAAATGGCGTCAGACGACCCGCAATACTGACCGGCGCATACCGATCCACCTTGCCTTTGATATCGAGTAGCGATGGTGTTACCTGTCGATTATCCAGCGTACCGATCTTGCCATTGAGTTGTGCAATCGCAGTAGAAAAATTAGGGGTAAGGCTGTAATCCGCGAAATTGGCCGAACCGTTTTCAATATCAATGCTGCCAATCCTGATGGCCAAGGGTTTGCTGACTGGCACCGTCGGCGGCTTCGTGGAAAGCGATTCCTCGGTATTTGTAGCTTCAACCGGCTTTTCGGCAATGATCAGCTCACCAAAATTGGTCCCACGATTTTCATTAATAACGAATCGACCATAGGGCGACTGCAAATTCACTTTTTCTATCAGCAGATGCTCTCCGTGCTGATATTGCATGCCTGTCAGCTGTAATTGTTGCCACTTGAGCAAATCCTGATTCTTCAGGGTATCAACCGTGTGCAGCTGATGCACACGAATATCACCCGCCAGCGAAAATGCCAGGGGATCGACACTGGCCAATTGCACACGGAGTTGCGAATCCAGCAGGCCGCTCCGCAATTCCATGCGCACAAAAGGGCTCAGATAGGCTTGCGCCACCCGCAAATCAAGATCCTGCGTAGAGAGCGTCACGTCTCCTGCAAGCGACGAGAGCGCAATCTGCCCTTCGCCCGACAGCTTTCCTTCGGTACCCATGCTGGAATTCACCGAGAAACGCAGCGGTTTGGCATTCGTACTGTCAAAATCATGCACTTTCAACTGCAACACGTTGAAATCGAGCGTAGTTGCCGGCGTGACAGATTGGTCGGTCAGCGGAAGATCCACTTGCTGCAGCACAATGGCAGGAATATCGATTCGCCAGGCGTTGGCTTTGCCTGTCGTGGTGACGGGTTTCGCTCCCCCGTTGGGTTCACCCTTTGCCGCTGCCAGCACCCGCTGCCAATTCAGGCGGCCATCAGGCTCGCGTACAATCGGTGCGTGCAGGCCCTCAACGTGCAAGGCACCAATTTGCACGCGTTGCGTTTGCAGATCAGTGCTGATGCCGCTGGCGTCAACAATAGCAAGATTCAACAGGCGGGCGTCATTGTGACGATCCGTCAACGCCAGCGAACGCAGCGCAAGCTTGCCGTTATTCACCTTTGCCGCCAGTGTATCGCCTGCCGTAACACTGAAATCGGCGGCGATCCCCAGTTGACCGCTGCGCAGCACCAATGGCACTTGCGACTGCACGTAAGGCCAGAAGCGTGCCAGATTGCCCTCTTCGAGCCGGAGCGTGCCTGCCGCACGGCGATCGGCGATCGCAATATCAGCAAATATGTCCAACCGCCCGGCCTTGCCGGCATCGGCATGCAAAGTGAGCGATCCACTTTCGCCCGGAAGCGTGCTCAACCCCTTCATGCTCAGCGTCAATGGCTGAACCTGTACGTTGACCGGTTTGGTGCCCTGCTCGTCACGCCATGTCAAGTTGGCGTTATTCAACGCGACCGCATCAATACGAAGGGGAAAGAGCGGCTTCTGCTCCGTTGCAGGCGCATCGGCAGACGCCGGCAAAGCAAGCACCGACGCCAGATCGAATGTTCCGTCTTTCGCGCGGCGCACCGCAATTTCAGCGTTATCAAGACTGATAGCCTGCAAGTGCAGTGTCCTGGTCCAGAGGCTGTCAATTTCCACATCCACGCTCAGGCGAGAAAACGCGATCAACAGGTGCTCTTTTTCACCCACCTGAAAATCCAGCAGGCTCAGTTCACCACTAAAGGGATTGCACTCTATCTTTCCGAGACGCGCGGGAACACTGACCTGTTCGCGCAGCCATTCGTTCACGACGTAACGGGCCGCCAGTGGCAGCACCAGAAACCCCAGCGCACCATACAGCGCAACGGCCGTGACCAGGCCCAGCAGCAGTTTTTTTATTATTCTGATAGCTCGCGATTTTTGCATACCAAAAACGTCAGGACGCCAACACCGAATTAATCCCCAAGTGTTCTCCCAGTATGGCAGAAACTTGTTGCAAGCCTGAAAAAAAGCGCTGTTTTCAGCAGCAAAGGGGTAAAAAGAACGCCAACAAAAACGCCGGCAGGTTGCCCGGCCGGCGTGTATTCCTCAGGTCGCGACGCGCGGTTTACGCGTCCAGCATCACGCCCTTCAGCTTTTTCATGGCATTGGCTTCAAGCTGGCGGATGCGCTCAGCCGAGACGTTGTACTTGGCGGCCAGATCGTGCAGCGTCGCCTTTTCCTCGTCGAACCAGCGGCGTTGCAGGATGTCACGGCTACGCTCGTCAAGACGATCCAGCGCGATATGCAGCTTGTCGGACGCATTTTCTGACCAGTCGTCGTTTTCCAGCTGGCGTGCCGGGTCGGCCGAGTGATCTTCGAGATAGAACACGGGCGCCTGGCTGGCCGTTTCATCATCGGCATCGACCGGGGCATCGAACGCGGTGTCATGCGCGGCCAAACGGCCTTCCATTTCCCGCACGTCAGAGGGGTCGACATTCAATTCACGCGCAATCATCTCGACCTCTGCGGTCGTCATCGCCCCAAGATGCTTCTTGTGTGAACGCAGATTGAAGAACAATTTGCGCTGCGCCTTGGTGGTCGCAATCTTGACGATACGCCAGTTGCGCAGAATGAATTCATGTATTTCAGCCTTGATCCAGTGCACGGCGAACGACACCAAGCGTACCCCCATGCCGGGATCGAAGCGCTTGACGGCCTTCATGAGCCCGACATTGCCTTCCTGGATCAGATCGGACAGGGGCAAGCCGTAACCGTTATAGCCACGGGCGATATGAACGACGAAACGCAGATGTGCGAGAACCAGCTGACGGGCTGCATCCACGTCGTCCTGATAAAAAAACCGCTCGGCCAGCGCGCGCTCTTCATCTGCGCCCAGAATGGAAACGCTGCTGACTGCCGAAAGGTAGCGATTAAGGTCGGCACCTGGCACGGCCATAAACGCTGGCGCTAGGGCTTTACTCATAGAAATGTAACCTCCGGTTGTCCTGTGCTCACTTTAGCCTATGCAAGTGAAATTGGCACTATGCACGTGAGAGTGCTAAAAAGTGAAAAAGTTCCCTTTCAGCCTGATCCAGGGTTTTCAAGCCTAATGCAACTGTCGCGGTTTCGCCAGTAGGACACGGTGACACCCGGCAGTACCGGGCGTTTCCTCTGTGGAACAACCTCGAAGATAACCGAAGGCTGCAGCGCTCAAATCGCCCCGGCAGCCTTCAAGGCCGCAATCCCGGCGGCGTCATACCCCAGCTGGCCCAGAATGGCCTCATTATGTTCGCCCAACCCCGGCCCCAGCCACTCGGTCTTGCCCGGCGTAACAGACAGCTTGGGCACAATGCCCGGTATCTTGAAGGCCTTGCCATCCGGCAAACGGGCAGACTCGAACATCTCCCGGGCCAGGAACTGCGGATCTTTCATCATGTCGTCGATGGAAAAGATCTTGCTGCCAGGCACCTCGGCTGCTTCCAGCGTTGCCAATACCTGGGCCAGGGTCTGCGAGCCCACCCAACGATCAATAACACCGTAAATCTCGTCACGACGCGCATCACGGCCCGCGTTGTCGGCCAGGGTCGGATCATTGGCCAGATCCTCGCGACCAATGGCCAGCATGAAGCGCTTGAAGATGGCGTCACCATTGGCACCGATCTGCACGTGCCGCTGATCTGATGTGGTATGGATGGATGAAGGGGTAATTCCCGGCATGATGTTGCCGGTCCGCTCACGGATGAAACCAAACACGTCGAATTCGGGCACCATGCTTTCCATCATGGCAAACACGGCTTCGTACAGGGCGACATCAACCACCTGCCCTTGCCCGCCGTTCGTGTCGCGGTGACGCAGCGCCATCAAAGCACCAATGACACCCCACAGTGCCGCAATGGAATCACCAATAGAGATACCGGTGCGCACTGGCGGGCGATCTTCGAACCCCGTGATATAGCGCAACCCGCCCATCGACTCGCCGACCGCGCCGAAACCCGGCTGATCCTTGAGCGGGCCAGATTGCCCAAATCCAGACAGGCGTACCATGACCAGTTTCGGGTTGAGTGCATGCAGCACCTCCCAGCCAAGACCAAGCTTCTCGAGCACGCCCGGCCGAAAGTTTTCCACCAGGATGTCGGCCTCGGCGATCAGCTTGCGAAAGACGTCGCGTGCGTCAGGATGCTTGAGGTTGAGGGTCAACGACTGCTTGTTGCGCGACTGGACGTACCACCACAAGGACGTGCCCTCATAGAGCTTGCGCCATTTGCGCAGCGGGTCACCGCCGTCGGGGGATTCGATCTTGATGACTTGGGCACCGAACTCGGCCATCAGGCGAGCGGCAAAGGGGCCGGCAATCAGGGTGCCGAGCTCGACGACCTTGAGGCCGTCGAGCGGTTTGGCGGGAAGGGTCATAGGTTGCGTCCAGGCCAGGTGCCTGACGGAAGGGTCAGGCTTCGATGCCGACGATATACCACGCTGCGCCCGGCTGAGACAAATCCCGCTCGAGATGCCAGATGTCGGTGATGGGTTCTTCGACGTTTTCTACCTTGTCACGGTAACGTCCTGAGAATTTCACGCTCACTTCGGCGCGCTGGGCCGACTGGTTTGCCCGCACCAGCTCGGCATCAACGAACATGACCTCAGTGTGCTGCTCGCCCACGAGCGTGGCGCGATCGGCACGCAGTTCCTCGAACAGTTCTGGGCTCACGTATTCCTGGATCTTGCTCAGGTCGTTCCTGTTCCACGCCTCCTGCAAGGTGCGGTAGTGGTCACGGGCACCAGCCAGAAAGCCGTTCAGGTCAAACCCGGCAGGCAAATTGAAAGGAACCGCGCTTTCACCAAAACCGGTAGAGGCGCCAAATGCGTTCGAAACCGGCGCGGCAGGCGCAGGGGATGCCGAACCTCCCGGATTGCCGAGATCAAAGCTACGCCGCTGATCCGGTTGGGGCTGCCCCATGCCGGGCCCGGCATAGGCCGGCGCCGGTGCAGCAGGGCGACGGCTGCGAAGCAGCTTGAAGATCACGAAACCGATCAGCGCCATGAGCAGGATATCCATGAACTGGAGACCTTCAAACGCGCCGCTGCCGAGCAATGCGGCAAACAGGCCACCCGCCAGCAATCCGCCCAGCAAGCCACCCATCAGACCTTTTTTGGCCGCCGAACCTGCGGCACCCGCTGCCTGCTGACGCTGGAAGCCATTCTGTTGTTGCATCATGTCGGGCTTGGCGGCCGGTTGCGGCGCCGTTTGGTAAGACTTGCCGAAGGAGCGACTGCTGCCGAACTTTTTCGCCTCAACCGGCTCGGCCGCGAGAGCCACCATCAACACCATGGCGAAGAACGCCCAGAATCGTTTCATGAAAAACACCCTGCAAAGTAAATTCAGAGAAGAGCTTATGGGGAATGAAATCCGAATACAACAGACAATATTTGTGGACAAAGGTTCCCTCGTTAACGCCGGAGGCGCACGAGAGAAGAGTCATGACGCCTCGGGTGGTTCCGTCATGGAGGCGCACACCACACGATTCCGGCCACTGTGTTTGGCCCGGTAAAGCGCCTGATCCGCGCGTTCGAACACGCTTTCCGGCATATCGCCCGGCGCAAAGGCCGCCACCCCCACCGACACCGTTATCACCACGCGTTCGTTATTGAAATTGAACGGACACTCCGACACAAACTGACGTACTTTATCCAGTGCTTTAACGGCGGACGCTTCATCCGTGTCTGGCATCACCACCACAAATTCCTCGCCACCGTAGCGCGCCACGAAGTCCTCGCTGCGAATCCGCTTCTGCACTTCACGCCCCACCAGCCGCAAAACCTTGTCACCACGCAAATGCCCGAGGGTATCGTTGACGCGCTTGAAAAAGTCGACATCGACCACAGCCACCGACAACGGGTGCCCATGGCGCCGCCAGCGCGAATATTCCCGCACCATTTGCTCGTCATAGGCCTGACGATTGGGCAGCCCGGTGAGGGCGTCGTGCATGGCCTTTTCTCGCTGACTTTCCAGCGATTGGCGCAGATCCGCTGCTTCCTGCTCCATGGTCTGCATCCGCTCCATCATGGCCTGCATCTGCTCGAACACGCCTTCGCGCCGCGCCGTTTCCTGATAACGGAAATCATCCAGGGCGCCCAGAATGCGCGCCATCATCGATTCGATATCCTGCCGGATTTCGGGCAGACCTTTGTCATCGTGCACGGCATCGCGGAAATTGCTGAGTTCGCCCCGCACGTCGGAATCCAGTTTTTCCTGATGGCGGAGCGAGTCTTCTTCACCCCGGCGTGCCGTCAGCAGAAAATCCTGGATATCGCGCAGACGATGATGCAGGTTGAGCAGAAAGGCCTCGAACTCCTTCTGACTCACCGCCCGGATGGATGCGACCAGTTGACTGGTTTCCGCCAGAATATCCGGCAGTTCTTCCCAGGGGTAATCACTGCCGACGCGAGTGAGCAGGCGCTCTTTGCGCGGCGTCAAATCAGCGGGAATGTCGATCTGCGCCAACAACTGTTGCAGGATGCTGCGAATCCGCGATTTGATTTCCTCGCGTTGTTCCTGCGGAATCCCCAACGCATCCGGCCCTTCAGCGAGATTCATTTCACGCGTAAGCTGCGCCTCGGGACTGGCGTCTTCCTCTGGTGACGAGACCGCCTCGGGCCTCGTCAGGTTCTCGCCCGGAACCACCTCGGCAAATGTCCCGGCAGGTTCTGCATTGGCCGCGTCTGGCGGGGTTGGCGGCGGATCAGCATCATCATCATCGTCTGCGTCAACGTCGGACGTCATCGCCGGTCCGGCTACCTGGGCGTCGGTCGTTTTTTGTCCGAACAAGCGCTGCAGCAAGCCTTTGGGCGCATCGCCACCCGCTTGCGCAAGTTGTTCCTGATAGTGAGCAATGATGCTGTCGGTGATGCCCGCAAATCCCTGCCAAAGTTGCGCCTGCCCCCCCTTCACGGCGAGCAGCGCGGCGTATTCCTTGCGGAATTGCTTGACCTGTTTTTTACCGGCACGTGAAAGCGGCAACTCAAGGTAACGTTCGATCTGCGTTTCCAGCAGCTTGTCGATGCCGTCGGATTCCTGCTTGCGCCGGTTGTCCAAGGATTTTACGGTTTGTTCAAGCTTGAAGATGAGCGGCTCGATTTCGAGCACCTCACGCTGACTGCGCATCGCCGCCCGCAAATCAGCCAGGTCGGCATCCAGGGTCTCGTCCTGTCCATCGGCGGCCACGCTGACCCGCACCACGCCCTTGCGCAGCACCTCCAGCCGCTTTTTTTCAAGCTGCTGGGCCTTCTCGATATCATCGAGGGCGTCGAGGTATTTGCTTTTCCAGTCGTTGTCAGCTGTGGCCATAAATGCGTTCGGGCGTCAGGGTTGAACGTGTTCAACCAGTATAGACGCCCCTCACGCCCCCCAAGGACCAGTCGTCAGGCGGATTCGCGCAAGCTGTCTACCATACCGTGCGGAAGCTGGATTTCCATGGCAATGGGACGATGATCCGAGAGGGTGATGTCGAGCACTTCGACGTGATTGATCTTGAGGCTGGGACTGACCAGGATGTGGTCGATATTGCGCTGGGGTCGCCAGCTGGGATACGTGTGGTGAGAACCGTTGACTTGCACCAGATGCGTGTCACGAAGGGGGGTATCGACAATCTGTTCGGCAGAACAATTGAGATCACCCATCACAACAACATGCTCATGATGATGAATCAGGTCACGCAGATAATCGAGCTGACGGAACCGTGCCCGCTCGCTGAGGGCGAGATGGATGCACACCACCACCAATGGCGAGGATGGATCGCCGTAACGAGCCACGATAGCGCCGCGGCCCTTGAGTCCAGGCAATTTGTGATCCTCGATCTCATAGGGAACGAAGCGCGAAAGAATGCCGTTGCTGTATTGCCCGAAACGGCCGAAGTCCCGATTCAGCTGCTGATACCAGTAATCGAACCCACCCACCTCGGCAAAATAGCGCACCTGGTTGATGAAACCGCTGCGTATGCTGCCGCCATCCACCTCCTGCAAGGCGACCAGATCGTAGCTTGCCAGAATGCGGCCAATTCGCTCGAGACGCTGCACTCCACGACCATCCGGGATGACATGACGCCAGCTCTTGGTGACATAGTGATGGAACGAACTGGTACCGAGCGCCGCATGAATGTTGTAACTCAATAGGCGCAGGCTGACCGGTGCAAGGGCATCGCCGACCGGCGCAGCACCCACTACGGCGCTGCCAGCCTGCGGCAAGGAGGCGCTCGCACCACCGGGAAATTGCTCACGAATACCGTAGGACATGCATAGATCCTGCGTAGCGGGCCAGCCTGCTCACGCAGTTCGCCCGCGCACATTGCATAGCACCATTGTCTTTGCAGTGTAGCCGTCGCCAGTCCACTGCACCAAGCCGAGCATTGTACGCCTGTCGTCATGACAAGGATGCAAACAGGCTCGCAAAGACAATGTCAGCGGCCGGGATCAGCCTGCCTTTGCGGATTGTTCCTTCGCTATCAGGAAGTTGACGATCTCCATCATGCGGGGATTGGTCTTGGCCAGGGCAAGATCAACGAAGTACTTGCCATTGATCACCAGCCCCGGAACACCGTGCAGCTGATAGCCCATGGCCAGGTTCTTCGCTGCGCGCACCTTGGTGCGAACCGCGAAGGAATTATATTTCTCACGAAACTCATCTTCAGTCATGCCAAACCGGGTAAAGAAGGCCGCCAGCTCATCTTCGGAGCGAATCGACTGCTTCTTCACATGCAGGGCGTCAAACATCGCGGACGTCACTTCATCACCCTTGCCCATTAACTCGGCGACATAAAAGGCATGCGAATGTGGCGTCCAGGCGTCGTTCAAGGCCGGTGGAGTACGTACAAAAGCGGCACCGGCCGGCATGTGCTTGCGCCATTCTTCGAGGGTGCTTTCCAGGGCAAAGCAATGGGGGCAGCCAAACCAGAAAAACTCCCGCACTTCCACTTTGCCCGGATCATCGGTCGCCCCTGGTTGCTCAAGCACCTTGTAATCCACGCCGGCTTTGAACAGGTCTTCTGACCAGGCCACCACTGACAAACACATCATCATGAACAGGGTCGCTACACGTACCAGGTTTTTCACATTATTCTCCCCAAAAAAAGGTTCAGAAAATCAGGCGTGGGCCTGCGCAGGCATTAGAGCGACGGGTCGCAGATAAATTCCTGGGCAGCCCGAAATTGGCATTATTATGGACGTTGGCAAATTTACGGTACAAAAAAAGGCAGCTACAAGCTGCCTTTTTTGTACCGACAGACCTCAGTGGAGGCCGTTGATGTAACTGGAGAGCGCCTTGATATCACCATCGGACAGACGTGCTGCCGTCGTGCGCATCATCATGGTCTCACCATCATTGGTACGCTTGGTACCTGTTTCGTCACCACGACCGGCTGCGCGGAAGGCCTTGAGCTGGGCTTCCACATAATCAGCATGCTGGCCACTCAACAACGGGAAGCCTGCTTCAGGCATACCGAGGCCATTGGCACCGTGACAAGCCGTACAGGCAGGGATTCCCACCTCCGGCTTGCCCGCACGGAAGAGTTTTTCACCCAGCTCGACCATCTCTTTCTTGGCCGCGCCGACCTGAACCTTCTGGGCCGCAAAGTAGGCAGCCAGATCAGCGATGTCCTGGTCGCTCAGGTTGTCAGTGATGCCAGCCATCTGCGGCACTGCACGGGCACCCGACTTGATGTCCTTGATCTGTTTGCTCAGGTAACGCTCCCCCTGACCTGCCAGCTTGGGAAACATGGACACCATGCTGTTGCCGTCAGCACCATGGCAGGCGCCACACACAGCAGCTTTGGTCTGACCGGCAGCCACATCACCCGCGGCATTGGTCACAGAAGAAACACCCAAGCCCATGGCACCCACCAGCAGGAGGGAAGCGGCTTTGTTCATCAGCTTCATCGTATTTTTCAATCCTGTTACAGTTCGTCAATCCTGTTGTGCGATTCGGGACAATTCAGGGGGCCGCTTATTTGGCGCCAGACATGAACTGAATGATTTCCTTGAACTCGGCATCAGTACAGTCGTTGCAGAGGCCTTTGGGCGGCATGGCGTTCTTGCCAGCCTTGGCGCTGGCCACCAATGCGTCAGCGCCTACACCGATACGGGGAGCCCAGGCTGCGGCATCACCAACTTTTGGAGCGCCAGCTGCGCCTGTGCCGTGGCAAGCAATGCAGTACATGTTGTATTTGGCAGGCGGTTCGGCCGCTTGCACGCTAGAAGTCAGAGCCAAAAACGCCAGTCCGGAAGCAACCCACAAACTTTTCATAACCATCCCCTTCGACGACACCGTGAATGCCTTAGCGCCCACACTCCACAAGGAGCGAAAGCCTCTCTCGCAAGCAAAAACGCCAATTATTATATACCAATAGACCCTGCCGCGTTAGCGGGAATTGCAAAAAGGCGCTCGCCGAATATGCTCTGCCGTGGGTCTTCCCGCTACTCAGCGATACCATTGTCAGGACATCGAAACAGTGAGTGCTTTACAGATCCGGGTGGAGTCGCAAAAATGCCCCTCCTTCCCGCCTGTTTTGTGAGTAACCCATGGACGCCCGCGAACTCGATCGCCTTTTTCGCCATGCCGCTTTTCTGACCAGTGCAGCAAAGCTGGTTCAATGCCCGCCGGACACCGGTCGCGAGGTGGCCTTCGCTGGCCGTTCCAATGCCGGCAAGTCGAGTGCCATCAATCGCATCACCCAACAAGGCAAGCTGGCTCGCACCAGCAAGACCCCTGGTCGCACCCAGCTGCTCAACTTTTTCAGCGTCAGCCCGGAGGCCAGATTGGTCGATCTGCCGGGTTACGGCTACGCCGAAGTGCCGGATGCGCTCAAGATCGACTGGCAAAAGCATCTGACCGAATACCTCGAAAAGCGCGAAAGTCTGGTCGGCGTCGTCCTGATCATGGATGTACGCCATCCGCTCAAGGAATTCGACCAGATGATGCTGGAGTGGGCTGCCGCCTATGATTTCCCGCTGCACATTCTGCTGACCAAGGCGGACAAGCTCACCCGCAACCAGAGCGCCAAGAGCCTCGCCGAGGTAAGACGGGCGATCAAACAATACCCGGGGGTCAGCGTACAACTGTTTTCGGCACCCAAGAGCCTGGGCGTTGAGGACGTGCAATTGACGTTGGCGCGGTGGCTGGGAATGGCAGACGCGAGCACAGACCTTGCCCGTGACACCGGGGATAACGCGCCGTTTGAGGGATGAAACGCACAAAAAAAAGCCGGTAGCCTTGGGGTAAGCTACCGGCAATATTTCCGGCTCTTGGGGAAAAGCCGGAGGAGCTCGCCGACTAGGAGTTTTCGGCGGTTTGGGGATCACTTGCCATGAAAGTTCTGCTTGCTTGCACTTAATCAGACGCAGGCCATGACAGAAAGTTTCCGGGCCTGACAAATTTTTATTGGATCAGGCGCAAAGTGCCTGCTGGCGTTCCAGCGCAGAGATGATTTCATCGAGCCGAACCGGCTTGCGGAGGTAGTCGTTCATACCAAGCTGACGGGCCAACTGCTCATGCTCGTCAAGCACCTTGGCACTGACCCCGATAATGATGGGTGAGGTGATTTGCCCATGACGTTCCATTTCCCGGAGCTTCACCGTGGCCTCGTAACCGTCCATGACCGGCATGTCGATATCCATGAGCACCAGGTCGAAGTTGTGTTTGCCGTCTTCCACATGCGTGATCAGTTCCTTGCCATTCTCGAAAAAGGCCACATCACGCTGGCCGATTTTCTTGAGCAAGCCTTCGATCACTTTGCGATTGACCGGGTTGTCTTCCGCCACCGCAATTCGCAGGGGCCGCAACATCTGGCTCCCTATCAGCTTGGCAGGTACCGCTTTTGTTGCCTGCTTCAAGGGCGACTCCAACCACTGCATGACCATATCCACTGTTTTACTGGGCACGTAGGGTTTTTCAATCAGCTGGATCTGGTGCAGGCTGGCATCTGCGTGCAGACGCATGCTCTGGCCAAATCCTACCGTCGCAATGATCAAGGTATTGAGTGGAAGCTGGGCACGACGCCAGGATAACCACGCCAGCCCATCACCGTCGAACTCGTCATCGATCACGATGACATGGCGCTCAGCCTCCTTCTGCAGGGCCCTTTCCAGTGAAATCTTGCGGGCACAGTGGGTAACGGGAATATTGAGGGCCAGATACTGCTGGATCAATGCCGCGGCGCGGAACGGGTGACTGTCGGCAATGATGACCCGCAAGCGGTCGCGCTGTTCCCTCAGCCATAAATAGGACTGCGGCGGCGCTGCCACCTTGGCGCGGATGGTGAACCAGAAGCTCGATCCCCGCCCTGGTTCGCTGTGGAAACCGATGTCACCCCCCAACATTTCCACCAGCTTCTTCGAGATAGCCAGCCCCAACCCGGTGCCCCCATAACGCCGTGTCGTACCGGCATCCAGCTGTTCAAAGGAACGGAAGATGACTTGCTGTTTGTCTTCGGCGATGCCTATGCCTGTGTCCGTCACTTCAAACTTGATTACCCCGGCGCCGTTTTCGCCGGACACGCTCACGCACAGACTGACCTCGCCCCGGGTGGTGAATTTGAAAGCATTACTCAGCAAATTGAGCAATATCTGGCGCACGCGGGTAGGATCCGACACGATGCGTTCCGGCAACGCAGGCAACACCGAAATATTGAAAGTCGTTCCCAGCTCGACGCTACGCGCACCGAACATCGATGCACATTCCTCGATCAATTCCTGGAGGGAAAAATCCTGCTCCTCGATTTGCAACTGGCCAGCTTCAATCTTGGAAAAATCCAGGATGTCATTGATGATGCCGTTCAGGGCACGCGTTGAAAAATCCAGGGTTCGCAAATAATGTTTTTCGGCAGCCGGCAAGGGCGCGTCGCGCAACAGCTCGAGCATGCCGATCATGCCGTTCATGGGCGTACGAATCTCGTGACTCATGGTCGCCAGAAAATCCGATTTGGCGCGCGAGGCTCGCTTGGCCAACGAGGTGGCGGCTTCGAGTTCAGAGGTGCGGAATTTGACGCGGGCTTCCAGCTCATGGGCTTTTTTCTGCAATTCCTCCTGCAGGTCTTCGACATGCTGGAAAGTTCGCGCATATTGCCGGGCAAGAACGAGAGCCTGCACGGTCAGGAAAATGACAAAGCACACTGGCACGAGAAACGTGTTATCTGCCACTCCATAAGCATGAGAAATGTCGCTGATGATGCCATAGGCAAAAATGGTGAAGCCGGCAAAGAACATCAATGCCCCTTCATGTTTGCGACGCACCGCCATGAATAACACCCGCCAGACCAGCAAGGCCACCAGCACGGTGTAAACATTGTAAAAATCCTGCAATTTCAGATAACTCTCGGGCGCCAACACGAATAGCGCCGCAATGCTCACTGTGGCAATAGCGGCCGCAGTCGCTCGCATCCAGCCTCGCGAACAATCCGGATACATGGTGGCCACGAACAGATAGAGCCAACATACGCCGCTGTACCATCCCACATGGAACAGCCGATAACCATCGGTCCAGTCCGCTTGCGGAAATACCTGAAAAATAAAGAACTCGCCAGAAGACACCGTGATCAGTGCGACGCTGAAGGTCAGCATTGCGAAATAAAGAATTTCACGGGAACGCTTGCGGGTAAAAACCAGACCGACGTGGTAGATGGCCATCACCAGCATGCCGCCGAAAATCACCAACTCAACACTCATCTGGCGCAGTCGCAGGTCGACCAAGCGATCCATGCTGCCGAAATGAACCGGTGCCCACAGTCCGGGCTGGATCAGATTGTCATTGCCCACCTGCACCAGCACTTCGACGCGTTCCCCGGCAGGCGTGAAACTCAGCAAGGCGGGTCTGGAAGAGGCATCAAAGCCGGCAGGATCCTCCGGGAACCGGCCACCCTGTCCGACAAGACGGTCATCCACGTAAAAACGGTAGGCGTAATTGATGGCATTGATCTTGAAACCCAATTGCTCAGGGCGAGTCTTGGGAAGCAACAAGGTCACGCGGTAGGTAGCGACCCCTTGCGTTGGAAAGGCGTTGACGAAAGGCGAATTCCAGAAGCCAGGAACGGGCATCACGGAATCGGGAGCAATAGCCGGATCCGCCAGATCCGGCGACGTCAACACACGATTCCAGTAAAACAGCCAGTCTCCGCTCAACTCGATGGTTCGGGAGGACAGATCCTGGTGGCGCAGGTCTGCGATTCCATTTTTGACCCAGACGTCGGCAGCAATTGCAGGGGCTTGAAACCACAGGCAAAAAAACACAACAAGAGGCGCCCACGCGCCATGCGCATGTCGTTTGCCCCCGATACGTGAATACCCGTGTACTTTGCTCAATACTGAATGACCTGCCAATTCGCCTGCCAAGCAAGCAGATGTGCCTTCATTTTCAGTATAGACGCTGCCCGAAAAGTGCGCGGCTTTTAACCGCTATGCACCTGAGCGCTTGGCACGCTTCTCGGATGTTTCCTTGATGGCCTGCAAATAATCGTTCAGCGACACCGACATAATGGCTGACTGAATGAAGTCAGGCACTGGAATGGTGGTTTCAACCACCGGGGCATAATAGTAGACCGTGTGCTTGTCATCATGAGCAACAATCTGACCAAACCCTTCCACGTTCTTGAGGCGGTCCTCGTCGGAAAGCTGCACAGGAATCTTCTCGGACTGGTAACGCTTGATATCGTCGGCACTCAGCATTTGCCAGCTCATTTTACCAATGCGTTTGTCGAAACGGGCGTCGAGGGTATAGCGAAACGCCACAAAAGGGATATCCAGTTTGCCTTCCACGAGCGAGTGCCAAGAGCCCTCATCGCCCCCGGGGAAGCGATGGCGAACCTTGAAATATTCCAGCCCGGGCACAAACCTGGATTGCGCTTCCCAGTCGGAAATGACTTTCCATACCGTGTTGTAAGGCGCGTTGATCAACAGGACGCCCATCACGCCCTTCTTCTCGCCTTCACCCTTGACGGAAAACGTTTTTTCACACGTTTGCACTTCTTCGCTGAGCAATTCCTTGGCATCGATCTGGCAATCTTCGATTCGCCACTCTGCCGCCCATGACGACACGGTCAATGCAGACAAGCCCAACGCCAAGCCAACACGAATCATGAATGTCATTCTCAATGAGCCTCATCCCAGTTAATGCCGATGCCTGTATCCACGATCAACGGCACCTTCAGTGTAGCGGCTGCCGCCATACGCTGGCGGATTTGAGCAGTGACCTGCTCGACCTCACCCTCGGCCACTTCGAACACCAGTTCATCGTGAACCTGCATGATCATGCGGGCGTTGATGCTTTCCGCATGCAGCCAATGATCGATATCGATCATCGCGCGCTTGATGATATCCGCTGCCGTTCCTTGCATGGGGGCGTTGATTGCAGTGCGCTCTGCCGCCTGCCGTCGCATTTTGTTGGCAGTGCGAATTTCCGGCAGATACAGGCGTCGACCAAACAGGGTTTCCACGTAGCCCTGATCGTGCGCCTGCGCCCGGATCGATTCCATGTAGCGGTGCACGCCAGGATAGCGACTGAAATAACGGTCGATATAAGCTTGCGCTTCTCCACGCGGAATGCCGAGTTGTCGGGCAAGACCAAACGCAGACATGCCATAGATGAGACCGAAATTGACCGCTTTGGCAGCGCGACGTTGTTCGGAGGTGACATCTTCCAGGGCAACACCCATGACCTCCGCGGCTGTCGCACGGTGTATGTCCAGACCTTGAGTAAAAGCCTGTACCAAACTTGGATCATCGGACAAATGCGCCATGATGCGCAATTCGATTTGCGAGTAATCGGCTGCCACCATCTTGTAACCAGACGCCGCGATAAAGGCCTGGCGAATGCGCCGACCTTCCTCGTTACGAATGGGAATGTTCTGCAAATTGGGATCGGATGACGACAGTCGTCCCGTTGCAGCTACCGCCTGATGATAAGAGGTATGGATACGCCCGGTGCGCGGATTAACCAACTCTGGCAATTTATCGGTGTAGGTGGATTTCAGTTTGCTACAGCCGCGATATTCCAGCAGGACTTTCGGCAATTCGTAGTCAAGGGCAAGCTCTTGCAACACTTCTTCATCAGTGGATGGCGCCCCTTTGGGTGTCTTCTTGAGGACCGGCAATTTGAGCTTGTCGTAAAAAATTTCACCCAGTTGTTTGGGAGAACCCAGGTTGAAAGGCTGGCCAGCGAGTTCGTGCGCCTGCAATTCCAGCGCCTGCATGCGCTCACCCAACGCTTTGCTCTGTTCGTGAAGCTTGCGGGTATCAATCAATGCGCCAGTACGTTCGATACGGGAAAGCACACCCACCAGCGGTATTTCAATGGTATTGAAGACATTCACCAAGGCAGGTGCTTTCTGTAGCTGGGGCCACAGCGCGCCGTGCAGCTTCAGTGTTATATCGGCATCTTCCGCCGCATAGAATGATGCCTGTTGAACAGGAACCTGATTGAAGGTGAGCTGCTTGGCGCCCTTGCCGGCGACCTCTTCGAAGCTCACGGTTTTGTAGCCAAGGTATTTCAGCGCCAGGCTATCCATATCATGGCGGGTGCCCACTGCATCGAGCACATAGGATTCGAGCATGGTGTCGAAGGCAACGCCACGCAGGGTAATGTCGTAATTGGCCAGCACACTCATATCATACTTGAGGTTCTGGCCAATTTTTTGGGGCTTCTCGGCTTCAAGCAGTGGCTTGAGCACATCAAGCACATGCTGTCTCGACAGCTGATCGGGTGCACCAATGTAATCGTGCGCCAACGGCACATAGGCCGCTTCCCCGGCGTGAATAGCGAAGGAGACACCAACGATCTCAGCCTGCATGTAATCCAGGCTGGTGGTTTCGGTATCGAAGGCAAAACTGTCACAGCTCGACAGGCGCTCGATCCACTGTTGCAGCTCGGCTTCCGTCGTGATGGTGTGGTAGCTGGCTTTTTCCTCGAAGGAAAATCCTGCTTGCGATGGCGAGGCCGATGCCCCCTGCTCGTGAGCTACCGGAGCAGAGGAAATGTCACCCCCTTGCTTGCCGGTGTCCAGGCGGTCGCTGCCACTTTGCAACACTTCAGACAACCAGCTCTTGAATTCAAAGGTCTTGTATAGTTCAGTGAGTTTTTCCGAATCCACCGCTCGGGTCATCAGGTCCATAACGCCCAAATCAAGCGGCACATCACACTTGATGGTGGCCAACTGACGCGACAGCGGAATTTTGTCGAGACTGGCGCGCAGGTTCTCCCCGATTTTCCCGCCAATATCGGTAGCATGCTCGACCAGATTGTCCAAAGAGCCGTAATCCCCCAACCATTTGACAGCCGTTTTCGGACCACATTTGGGTACGCCCGGAATATTGTCAACGCTGTCACCGACAAGGGTCAGATAGTCCACGATGCGTTCTGGTGGCAAGCCGAATTTTTCAATGACGCCATTGCGATCCATGAGGGTGTCGGTCATGGTGTTGATCAATGTCACATGATCATTGACGAGCTGTGCCATATCCTTGTCGCCCGTGGATACCAGGATTTTCTGGCCCAGGCGAGTGGCTTCAGCACAGAGGGTGCCGATAACGTCATCGGCCTCTACCCCTTCGACGATCAATAACGGCAAGCCCATAGCGCGGATACTCTCGAGTAACGGCTCGACCTGGGCACGCAAATCATCAGGCATGGGCGGGCGGTGAGCCTTGTACTCCGGATAAAGATCATCGCGAAACGTCTTGCCTTTGGCATCAAAAACGACAGCAATGTGGGTCGGTTTGACATCAGCCAGCAGCTTGCGCAGCATGCTGAGCACCCCCTTGATGGCTCCGGTGGGTTGGCCGTTCGATGTGGTCAGTGGTGGCAGCGCATGAAAGGCGCGATAGAGGTACGATGAGCCGTCAACGAGCACAACGGGGGGTTGCTGGGGCATAGACAGGGATCCTGGACTGGGTTTGCCCTGCTATCGTAGCACTTTGAGGGAGCAAACGGTGCGATTTGGGTGTTGACGGAAAGGGGGCGGGTTGTCAGTATTTTGCGCAACCCCTCTGCCCGCCACAGCATTGCCACCCCAAAACAGGACAGCCTCGATGAGCCGCTTTCAGGAAGCATTACCCGACATAAACGTGGAAGAATTTCGCAAGGTAGTCAAAAGCCGTCGCAGCGTACGCCGCTTCCTGCCCGACCCGATACCTGACGCGATCATACAGGATTGCATGGAACTGGCGACACTGGCCCCCAACAGCAGCAATCTGCAGCCGTGGTCTTTCTATGTCGTGAAATCTGCTGACCTCCGCAAGCAGCTGGCGCAAGCGTGCATGAATCAGAATGCCGCCAAAAGCGCGCCGTTACTGATTGCCATGGTGGCGCGCACGGATACCTGGAAACAGAACAGTTTGCGCACCCTTGATGTGTGGCCGGAAGAAACGGTGCCGAAAGTGGTCAAGGACTATTATGGCAAGCTGGCGTTAGTCCATTACAACCAGGGGCCGTTTGGTTTGTTTGGATTGGCGAAGCGCGTTGCCGGGGCTGTGGCAGGCATTTCGCGCGCTGTACCGCGCGGACCGTACAGCTTGTCGGAGATGCGTGTCTGGGCTGCCAAGTCGACCGCTCTGGCGTGCGAGAACCTGATGTTGGCGTTACGCGCGCACGGCTATGATTCCTGCCCCATGGAGGGCTTTGATGAGTGGCGCGTACGTAAAATTCTCAAATTGCCAAAAGATGGTTTTGTCGTCATGGTGATCGCCGCGGGGAAACGCGCCGAGGATGGGGTTTATCATCAGCGCTTCCGGTTTCCGATCGAGGAGTTTGTGACGTATTTGTGAGAGACTGCGCGAGACGGCAATACGCTGCCCACAGGCAACCATAACAAAAAGACTGCCGCGCCATGAATAAAAACATTATCAATGATATCGAGATTCTGCGGGCTGTCGCAGTAATGCTGGTGGTAACTCACCACGCCTTCGGTAATCTTTTCACATGGCAAACACCCCTGATGCGCGACATACATGGCCTGCTGGGGGGATCGTATGGCGTCGACCTATTCTTTGTGATTTCGGGTTATGTCATCGCGCGCGATCTGGTGCCCAGATTGCAATCGGCAGGCACACGTTCAGCCATGTGGAGGGTGACACAGAGATTCTGGCTGCGTCGTGCATATCGACTTCTCCCTTCGGCATGGCTCTGGCTCGCGATCATGTTGCTACTATCGCTGGCATTCAACGAGACCAATGCATTTTCAAGCGTCAGCGTAAATATCGATGCCACTATCGCGGGCATTCTGCAATTTGCCAATGTGCGCTTTGCTCAAACGTTCATGAGCGAGCCCTATGGCGCAAGCTTTGCCTACTGGAGCCTGTCGCTGGAAGAACAGTTCTACCTGGTGTTACCCATTGTGTTCATTGTATTTCGGCGCTGGGCCATCGTCATCGGCCTGGCCGCCCTCTTCTACCAAAGCTGCACAGAACGGATTCTCTACGGCGTCACGTTCCGGAGCGAGGCGCTGATATTAGGAGTAATGCTGGCCATGTACGCTCCCAAAGCCTGGCTTGGGAAACATAGTCATTTCATTTTGACATTTGCCCAAATAGCGGGCCCGCTTCTGCTGATTTTTTTCATTGCGATGATGGCAGCCGTTTGCAGCATCGAATTGCCTGTCAACTCCCAGAAGTACACCCTTCTGGCAATCCTCTCGCTGGCACTGGTGTGGATCGCCTCCTGGAACAAAAACATATTCATGCCGATTCCATTCATGAGTCAATTATTGACCTGGATAGGCTCACGGTCTTATGGCATCTACCTAATACACATACCTGCTTTCTTTGCGACCCGGGAAATATGGTTCAGAATTTCTGGTGCAAAAATATTTGATGCGACATTTTTTTGGCCGTTTCTTTTGACCGCGTCGATTCTTCTTCTGCTTTTCGTTGAATTGAACTATCGCTGGCTGGAGATGCCATTCAGAAAAGCCGGGGCGAGAATATCAGAGCGTTTTATAACTCCTGGTTATCCGAAGGCTAACCGTTCATGCCCCATGCAACAATGACAACAAGCGGTTGATTTGCGAGGGGCGCTTGAGCGCCTGCCACGTCAAACACGAGATGAACGATACGTTCATTGCAAGAAAAACCCTGCACTGAACACAACTGCACCTATCGTGCTAAAAATCTGAACGGGCGATAGATGATAAAAATGTGGAAAATCGTGGAAATACCGCGCTTGATACAGGAGGGAATGCTTTTCACCAGACGCGAAGGACGCAAATCTTCATTGACGCGCAGTGGTACTCACGTTACGGCCTTTTTTTGGCCAGCCTGAATAATCGTTTCGAGCGTACAAGGATACTCGTCGAACATAATCAGGCGGGACGCTGCGCTACGGATGATCGCACGATGCTCAATCGTTGCAATGGGCGGGCTCCCAACACAATCCAGGCCTGACGTTCGGCAAAGGGTTTCAGCAGCGTCGGCATGCCGTCAGCATTATATTGGTTGTCGGCGTCGGTGGCGTCACCCATTTTACATGGGACACTCAGAGCTATCATGTCATTGACTGGCCAAAATCAGGATTGAGCCACCGGCCAGGCAGCAGGGTAAAACCAGGGAATACTCACCTCACCCGTTACTCACCTGTCGATTTTCAACACAGGCCTCGGCGAGTTCCTTGAGCAAATTCTGGCAAACATCAAGCCCCACGATGAGCTTCTGTTCATCCAGCACATCACGCAGGATTTCGTGACTGGTCAGCGGATTCGCCAAGACCACACGGAACACGACGGTAAGGCGGCGACCATATTCCGGCGGGGTCAGGCGCGTGCGCGACACGAACGAAATACCGCGTGCGCGTTGGGTTTTCTGGATAAGCTTGGTCAAACGGTTGAGCAGATCGTGGATGCGATCGATTTCCGCAGCAGTGGCCGTTTCCAGCTTTTTCTTCACGAAGGCGGGAACATACCGGTAGGTCAGGATATTCAGCTCAGGCTCGGTGATCACCTCGAAATCCGGCTCCTGGCGTATCATATCGACAAAATAGCGAGCTTTTTCGATCCCCTGATCGATCAGGATTTCATACCCGCTGCGGCCGATGATACGCAGACCGGAATGCACCAGCATTGCCATGCCGGGACGGGATCCTTCCAGCGTGTGCGACCCCAGATCCTTGGAGCCCTTGCGAATGATGTATTCAGCATGGTGCTGGATGTTGGAAAGCGCCGTCGGATTCTTGAACATGACCATACCGGCGCCCATCGGCACATACAGTTGCTTGTGGGCATCGATGGTGACCGAATCGGCACGACGGATTCCATCAAGAATATGCACGTATTTGCGCGAGAACAGGGTGGCACCGCCCCAAGCGGCATCCACGTGATAATGACAGCCAATTTCCTCGGCCAGATCGGCCAGCTCATTGAGCGGATCCACTGTGCCGGTTTCGGAGGTACCACACACACCGACGATCGCCATAATGCCGATCTTACGGGCCCGGCATTCTTCCACCTTGCGGCGCATTTCCGCCATGTCGACCTTGTTGTTACCGTCGGTACGCACCGCAATCAGGTTGTCCCTGCCAATCCCGAGCACGTCGGCAGCCTTGGCAAGCGAGTAGTGTCCACGCTCGGACACAAGCACGGCAATGCCTTCCAGGCCATGATGTTTGAGTGCACCCCACACACCGGTATGATTGATGCCCTTGAACTCGGGGGTCGGCTTGAACATGGCGTTACGCGCCACCCACAGCGCGGTGATATTGGCAATCGTACCACCGGAGCATAACGAGCCGAGCGAGTGTCCTGGCTGATGCATCCATTGCGCATAAAAGGCATCATCCCGCAGATAGATGAGTCGATGCATCATGCCCAATACCTGGCGTTCGAGCGGCGTGAAGGCTTTTGATGTTTCGATTTTCACCAGATTCTGATTGAGCGCCATCATGATCCGCGACAGCGGTAACATGAAATAAGGTAACGCCGAGGTCATGTGCCCGATAAAGCGTGGCGACGCCGTGTGTACCGACTGGGCTACCAGCTTGTCCAGCAAAAACTGGGTCTGATCCGAGACAAACCAGGGCTTCTCGGGAATGGCGGCATCGGCAAAGTCTTTCTCGAGATCGGAGAGATCCTTTTCCACGGCAACAATGTGATTCTGCAAAAAACCAACCAGGTTTTGACCAATCATGTTGTCGATTTTGCCCAGCGTGGAACCAGGGGCCTCGGGCACCGTGAAAATACGGTACATGGCATCCATGTTGGCTTCAGCAAAGCGTTGCTTGTCCTGGTTCATGCGCATCCCCCTCAATCATACAGCGGACGAGTCCGGGCGAGCGTCAACGACGCACTGCTTTCGCTCCGGGACCAGTCTGGAAGGTTACAACAAACCGGTGCCAAACGTATCTCGCCCGCAAGAAGCCTAGGGTGAAAAACAGAACGCACCGGTCGCAAAGGGCCCCAATTAAAACACAATCGTGACAAGCTGAATACAGCCGCTTTTCTGTTCTGTGACGCAGCGAAAACCCCCGTTCGATCAGGGAGTTAGCAAGCCCGGACGAACATCGCATTCAGCAGCAAAAACAGACCTGTCATTTTTGTATACTTTCAAGCCTAGCAAGCAGGTCAAGAATTTGCCTGCTGATGCGGTTACCACCCGCCAGTGCCCGTCCGGACACCCCCATCATGCCGACAAAACCATGCAATAAATCCGGGAACTCGTGGTGGTCCACCGGCACGCCTTGTGCGGCCAGCGCCGAGCCATAATCGGCGCCCTCGTCACGCAAAGGGTCGAAACCACAGGTGGTAAGGGCCGTGGGCGGCATTTGGCGCAGCACGTCGGTGGACGCCAGCAAGGGGGACGCCAGCCTGTCAGCGGCATGCTTCATGTCGCCCAGGTAACTGCGGACAAACCAGTCAATCAGATCCGAGGTCAGCACATAGCCCTTGCCCATTTCCTCATGGGACTCATGACAACGCCGCAGGTCAGTGGCGGGGTAGATGAGCACCTGACCATGCGGTGCGGGATAGCCACGCAACACAGCTTGCTGACAGACGACGGCGGCCAGGTTGCCCCCTGCACTGTCTCCCGCTACCAGAACCCGGTCGGAACGCCCGGCGAGCGAATCGATATTATCGAGAACCCACTTCCAGCTATCGATGGCATCTTCGACGGGCAGCGGAAACGGGGCCTCAGGTGCCAATCGGTAATCGACACTGACGACCACCACATTGGCACGATCCGCGATATGCATGCAGAACGGCTCATGCGTCTGTGCACTGCCGATGCACCACCCGCCCCCATGGAAGAACACCAGCACGGGCTTGGGAAACGGGCCACGCTCAGGCGTGTAAACGCGAACCGCCAGTTCGCGCTTGCCACCAGCTTCGCTGTCCAGCGCGATACGACGGCGGATGGTCATGACCGGCGGCGGTGAGAGCGGGCTCATCATGCGTGAAACGTATTCATAGCGTTCGCGCATTTCCTTGCGCGGGTAGGTATGCAGCGGACGCATTTGCCGCTCGGAAAACGCAATGACCTGCATTTCTGCATCAAGGGTTCTGCCACCACTGGATTCCGGCTGGCCGCCTGTCAGACGGTAAAGGAGTGTCCTCGGAAGACGGTTGGCGTGTTTCACCACGGCATTTTCCAACCGCACGCGCGCATGGAACAGGGCTTCGCTCAACATCCTGGGGAACTCCTCGGCACCAAATGGCATCTATACACTGTGTTTTGCAGGTACTGTACAATTACCATTCCTTGCGGGCAAGCCTTGCTGCCGACGCACTTATCCCTGAAAATGGCGTCCCCCTTTTCCGCCTTGCCCATCGAGAGGTTCATGGCCTTCCTGCCTATTGCCCGCCTGCGCCCGTTCGCCCTCGCCTGCCTTGCGTGCGCATGGGTCATGACTGGCAGCGCAACGCTGAGGGCTGCGCCAGTGACCGCCAAGGTCGAAGGCGGCACGACCGACCTTCGCAACAACGTGAGCCTCTATCTCAGCAATCTGGATACCCGCGAATTATTGCAGCCGCGCCGCTTCGAAGCGCGGGTGATCAAGGCAACGCAAAAAGCCATGCAAGCGCTGGGTTACTACGACGGCAGCGTCACTGTCAGCGGTATAGAACGCGGGGTCACCGAGATTACCGTCGCCATCGAACCGGGAAAACCGGTGAAATGGCGCACGCCCGATATCCTGATTACCGGGGAAGGACAGCAGGATCCCGCCCTGTTGCAATGGCTTGCGCGCAAGGCGCCAGTCAAGGGCAATGTGCTCAATCATTCCGTTTACGATGATTTCAAGAAAGGTTTACGCCGCCTGAGTTTGCAGGAAGGCTATTTCGATGCCAGCTTCCCGCGCGCAGAGCTGCAGATCGACAGGGATAAACGCCGTGCAAACATGGCGTTAACCCTTGATACCGGGCAGCGCTATCACTTTGGTGAAATCAAGGTCGAAGGCACCCGTATCAGACAAAAAAGCCTGAAACCTTTCATTACCTTCAAACCAGGCGATCCCTACCAGGAAAACAAGGTAACCGAGCTTTACAAGGCATTGCTGGACTCAGGCTATTTCAAGGATTTGAGCGTCAAACCAGAGCGCGAAAAGATTTCCGGACACAGTGTACCCGTTACGATTTCACTGACGGACGAAACTGCGCACCGATTCAATGTGGGCGCGGGTTATGGTACCGACAATGGCGTTCGAACACGGTTTCAATGGAGCAAGCCCGTCATCAACGAGTACGGGCATTCCACCGGATTCACGACGCAGATCACCGAGCGCGACAAATCCGCCGAATTCGAATACAAGGTACCGGACGGCCATCCAGCGAAGGACTATTATCTGGGGCAGGCCAGCTATATCAGCGAAAAAATTGCCAACCAGAAGGTCAAAACCACCACTTTCACCGCCAGCCACAACCACGCCTTTGATAATTTGTGGGTTGAAAACCTGTACACGAAGCTGATGCAGGTAAATCAGACAAAACGCACCGATACGGCCAAGGAAGTCACCAACAATTTTTTCGTAGTGCCCGGCGTGGCTTATTCGCTGCTGGAGCTGAAAGGCAAGCCGATTGCTCGCGAAGGCGTTCGTTATCTGGTTGAAACGGAATTTACCGACCCATCGATCGGCTCGGATACCCAGTTCATAAAATTCCATGGCTTCGCCAAATGGCTGCTTCCTGCCGGAAACCGGACACAATATCTTTTCAAGCTGGAGGGTGGCAGCATTCACGCCCATAACCCGGATTTGATTCCCATCACCACACGCTTCTTTGCCGGGGGCGACCAAAGCATTCGTGGGTATGATTATCAGACACTGAGCCCCATTGACGAGGACACGGGCGAACTCAAGGGCGGTCGTTATCTGACACTGGGAACGAGTGAATTCCTATATCAATTCGCCGACCGCTGGCAATGGGCGTTGTTCGCTGATCGTGGCCGCGCCTTTGATAACAGTGAAGAGCCATATCGAACTGGCGCAGGCATGGGAGTACGTTGGCTTTCCCCGGTAGGGCACGTCAGGTTTGATATCGCCTCACGCGTGGGGGATGAAAACGAGGGGTATGAGCTGCATATCTTCATGGGGCCTCCGCTGTGACGCCTGAAGAAACCCATCCTTCCGCCCCGGCGAACGACGTGAGTGTGCAGGTGACAGCACCCCGTGCACGGCGCATTCATTGGCTCTGGCTGCCCGCGCTGCCTCTGCTGTTGCCGATACTGATCGCGTTGCTACTGCTCGGCACCGAGGCCGGCCTGAAATTGGCGCTTTATTATGGACTGCGCGAAGCCCCACTGGTGACGGTCGCGGAGGTCGATGGCTCATTGCTCAACGGTTTTACCCTACAAGGGCTTCGTTACGTGACTGACGACGAAGAACTGGAAGCCGAATCGATTTCCCTGGAGCTTTCGCCCACCTGCTTTCTGCGCAAGCGCCTCTGTGTCGAGACGCTGGCATTGCGCAATATCGACTGGCGCATTCTCAAACACCGGGAATCTCCTCCCTTCGAATTCCCTGCCATTTCCCTGCCACCGCTGGCGATTCCGGTTGCGATTGATATTGCCGATGCCAGTCTGAACCGGCTAAGCATCCATTCGAAGAACAGCGACAATCAGGACCGGCAATTCGATATTCGTGACGCCCACATCCGGCTGCACACCGATGGAGACACCCTGTTCATTGATGACATTCATACCGACCTGGTGTTTTCGGCGTTGACCATTCGGGCGGGCCTCGAAGGGAGTCTCGATGTACGCGGCGAGACGGCCGCCAATCTGACAGCCAAGGTCGGGCTGGATTTCGCCGCTGATGTTCCGGATCTGAATATCGAGGGCGATATTCATGGTTCTGCCTTTGCACCAACATTGTCAGTTGCAACGCATGGACTGGTGGAGGCGCAAGGGGAAATTCAGGCTTCGTTCCGCGAGAAAGGCTGGCCCGTCTACGCGCGAGTCAAACAGAATGCGCCTATACAACTCGCAGAAACCGTACCGGTGACCTTGAGCCGGACCGCTGCGATCATCAGCGGCCACGTGAATGCCTACCATGTGGAAGGCACCACTGAAGTTTCCGGCATACCCAAAACGCCCGTTATCACTGCAGGGATCATCACCGACGGTGGTTTTTTCGGACTGAGTAAGGGCGCCGTCGATTTGCGGATCGGCAATCAACAAGCGAATGTAAAAGGCGAATTTACCTGGTACCCCCGCCTCTACTGGAATACCCAGGTGGATTTTTCGCACCTCGATGCAGCGACCTGGCTGGAAGGAGCAACGTCTGATCTGAGCGGCAGCGCACAAGTCGACGGCGAGTGGTATCTGGATGTGCCATTTCGCAATACCGTGAACTCGCTGCAGACGCGTGGCCAATGGCGGGATCGCCCGCTGGCCCTCAACACCACCTTCACCAGCACCGCCGACACCTTCGACGTCAAGCAGCTGGACGCCAGCCTCGGGCGCAACCAGATCAACGCCAAAGGGCTGGTTAACCATCACTGGGACCTCAATGGCCAGTTCGATTTGCGCGCACTGTCCGAAGTGTTGCCTCAGCTCGACGGCGCCGCACGCGGCAAGGTGGCCCTGCAGGGTCCGCGTGATAACCCCGCGATCGATATTACGGCTGCGAGCTCATTACTGCGAATCAACACGACGCAACTGGAAAGCGTAACCGCCAATATCAACGGTACACTGGCGCAACACACGGCCACTGGCAGCGCCCAGTGGCAGGGCTATTTGGCACGCGCCACCCTGGTGGGTGGTATTGAAAAATCCCGCTGGCAAGGGCTCATCCGATCCCTTGATATCTCACGCGAACAAAAACAGTATTCGCTGACGTCGCCAGCCCCTGCACGTTATGGTTTAGAGACGCAGGCTTTGAAGGTGGACAAGGCCTGCCTGCACACTCCGACAGAAAGCGCCTGCGTCGATACGCAATGGAATTTCACGTCGGGAATAGGTGCGCTGTCAGGTAGAGTCAATGATTTTGCGCCGGGCTTTATCATGCCCTTGATCACCATTGCCCAAGGCGATCCAGGCACCTGGACAGGGGATATCGGGGCGAGCTTCAAGCAGAACCGACTGATTGGCGCAAACTGGCAAATGCGCATCCAGGACCTGACGTTACGGCGCGTACAGGACAAGGTTTTCAAACCATCGATCCTGGCTGATAACGTCCAACTCAAGGGGCAACTCAAGCAGGGACGTCTCGTGACCGAAAGCACGGTACGGTGGCCAGACCAGCAACAAACAACGCTGGCGGTAACCTTTCCGGACATACGCAAGCCCGATACGCTCGAGCTTGCACTGGATTCGGCACCGTTACCGGTACACTGGGCAGCACCCTGGATTGATGCCTTCCATCTGCAAGGCGGCACCATCGCCGGTCAACTGCGCGGAAGCATTACTGCAGGATGGCCAACGCTGACAGGCCATCTGCAAGTGCAGGACGGTCAGTTGAGCACGCCCAAAAAATCCTGGGGATTGGAGCAACTCGCCCTGCAACTGGCAGTGAATGGCACAACGGCCACGCTCACTGGCACAACGCTGGATGATCGTGGTCTGCCCTGGCAAATAGAAACACCGTTCGTGGCAAGCTGGTCTGCCCCGGATCGCACCCTGCGCTTGCAGCAAGGCTGCCTGGGCACCAGCAAGAGCACCCTCTGTGTCCGTGGTCATCAGGCACTGGAAAATGGCAAAGCGCGGGAACAAGGCCTCCTTCTGGAAGCCGATGCCAAAGGCAATATCAGCCCCTGGCTGGCGCCACTGCTGACGGATAACGCGCTGATCGATGGCCCCTTTGAAGGCAGCGCGCGCCTTTCCAGCGCTAACGGCAAGCTGAGTGGCAAGATTCAGATGCGGTCGCGCATTTCCACCACGGTCGCACCGGAAGACGGCTCGGCACCACCACAGGCGGATGTCACGCTAAACGCCCAATTGGATAACGATGTGCTCCTGACAACGCTAAGCATACAGGGCAACGAGCAAAGCAGCATCGAAGGCGTCATGACCACCAATCTTGGCGGCCAACGGAATATCGATGGTCACATTGAAGTCAGCAAGGTGCAGGTGGCGCCACTGCGTCCCCTGATTCGTGAGGTCGACAAACTGGCAGGGGAATTGAATGGCACCTTCCTGATCAGCGGCACGCTCGGAACACCGGAACTGGAAGGCGAACTGCGCTTGAGCGAAGGTAAATTGAGCAGTGCGGATTACCCGATTTCATTCACTCTGGTCACCGCCGAGGCCCGTTTCACGCAGCAAAACGCCCACCTCGTCGCCAATCTGGAAAGCGGGCAGCGAGGCCGGGCCATCTTGACCAGCAACGCCTACTGGAGTGACGGCGTACTGAAAACCGAGTCGCGTCTGACCGGGCAGCAATTACCACTCAAACAAGGCAGCGACATCAATCTGCGCCTGGATACGGATCTCACGCTCAACAGCACGGACGGCCGCGTCGATCTGGGTGGCCTGATACACGTCAAGGAAGGCTTCCTTCGCGTTGCCAAACTTCCTGAAAACTCGGTGGACGTGTCCAAGGATGTCATCTTTGTCGATGAGCGCGGTTTCCAGGAAACCGAGAAAGGCGTGGAAGCTCATGTCAATCTGGTCGTGCAACTATCCGACCTGGTGCAACTGGACGGACTGGGTGCACAAGTGCGCATGAACGGTGCCGTGGGCATTCAGCAAACACCGCCCCTCGACCCTACAGGGCGCGGCAGCCTCACCATCACCGAAGGCACCTACACGGGCTACGGACAGAAACTGAAGATCACCAAGGGCCAGATCCTGTTCAACGGCCCGCTGGATAGCCCGGTGCTGGCGATCAAGGCCGTGCGCGAAATCACCAGCGCGAGCGGCAGCACGGTCACGGCCGGTATCAATATCAGCGGCACACCGCAACTGCCTGAATCTTCGCTGTTTTCGGTACCCGCCATGCCGGAGGATGACATTCTCAGCTACATCGTGCTCGGGCGCCCACGGGATGAGAGCGGTTCCTCAAGCAATTTTGCAATGAACCAGGCGTTGTTGTCGGTTGGCTTGTACGGCAGCGAGGACGTTACGCGTGACCTGGCCAGCAAGGTGGGCATTGATGACTTCGAGATTTCGACGAGCACCGACAAGGACAAGAATGACAGTGTCAATGTGGGCGGCTATCTGTCCCCTCGCCTGTTCCTGCAGTATGGTGTGGGTATCAAGACCCCGGTGCGAACTATCACGCTGCGCTACCGTCTGACCGAAAGTATCTTCCTCGAGGCGATGAGCGGTCTGGAGAGCGCACTGGATGTGTTATACAGCTTCGAGGTGGAGTAGAATGGTGGTTTCTGAGCCAACGGATACCCCTATGAAACGTTTGCTGCTTGCCGCGTTCCTGTTGCCTGCCCTTGCACTGCTGCCTTCGCTTGCCGCTGCCAAAGTGGAGCCACAGACCGAAGATGAAACACCCATCCTGCCCAAGAAAAAGGAGCAGGTGACGATCGTGCAAGACAAGGATCAACTGATCGAAATCCATCAGATTGACGGTCGCGTTTACGGTCTCAAGGTGATTCCCAAAAAGGGCAAACCCTATTTCCTCGTCGACCTCAAAGGGGATGGGAACTTCATTCAAAATGCCAGCGATCGACTGCTGGTGCCTGAATGGGTGATTCTGTCCTGGTAACTGCGGATCTAACGCATGTCAGTCTACACGCAGCTCGAATTCAATGAAGTCGCCGCTTTTTTACGGCGTTATAACGGGCTGGAGCTGCAGGATCTGCAGGCCACCACCACCGGCATCGAAAATTCCAATTTTTTTCTGAAGGCGACCGATGCCCAGGGGGAACCCAAGGCATTGGTGCTGACTGTCTTCGAATCCGTTCCTGAACACGATCTTCCGTATTTTGCTGCCCTGCTGGAGCACCTGCAGGGGGTTGGTCTGCCTGTTCCCGCGCCACTGCACGATCAAGCGGGTCAAGCGCTGCAGCGCATACGCGATAAAAATTGCATGCTGGTACCCCGGCTGCGTGGAAGCCACATTCATACGCCAAATGCCGTCCAGTGCGAAGCCATCGCCATGGCCATGGCTCGTCTGCATGCGTCCAGTGACAGCTTCTCGCTGCGACGGAAAGGAGACTTCGCCGCCGACTGGCGTGAGCGCAGTTACCGTTTGGTGGCAGACAGTATGAACGCGCAGGATCGGCAGTTACTGCGGGAGCAACTCGATCGCTGGCAGCAACAGGAAGCGCTGGGAACTGATTTGCCTCGAGGCATCACGCACGGTGACCTGTTTCATGATAACGCCTTGTTTGAGGGTGATACCCTGGCAGGCATCATCGATTTCTATTACGCCTGTGACGACGTTTTCGTGTACGACCTGGCGATTCTGATCAATGACTGGTGCAATCGCGAAGATGGCTCGCTGGATGAGGAGCGAAGAGCAGCTATATTGCGCGGATATCAGCAGGTGCGAACGCTGACGGAAGCGGAACGACAAACGCTTCCACTTTATTTGGGATTCGCAGCGTTGCGTTTCTGGCTGTCGCGCCTGGTGAATGCCTGCGACGCAACCAAACTCGGCGTCGCCCAAAAGTCACCCGATGCAATGAAGCACCTGATGCTGGCAAGATTGAAATTGTAATTGCCCGCTCGGATTTGCAACAGGAGTCGAAATACCAAACGAGATGATCTGCCACGGAGAATGACAGATCATTCCGGGGCGCAAGTCTCAGAAAATCGTCAGAACAAAGTATCCACCCGACGCATCGACGTATTGCCCACCACGACATCTGCCATTTTCTTCAGGCGCTTGAACAAATTTTCCTGCACGTACGGAACGCCATACTTTTCACACAGCGCCTTGACCTTGGGCTGAACCTCCCGATATTTCAGCATGGGGATATCAGGCCATATGTGATGTTCGATCTGGTAGTTCAGCCACAGCTGGGAAAACCCGAGACAATCCGTTCCTGTACTGTAATTGGCAGAACTGACAATCTGACGGATTTTGCGCTCGGCGCGACTGGCAGGACGCTCATCGTAACGGTAGAGATCATCTCCACAGTGATTCGGAAATACCACCAGAAAGCTGTGCACGCTGGTGATGAACTCCGCTCCCACCGAATTGACAAAGGCGCTGAACACCGACCAGGGGCCAAACGGCGCAAACGTCAGCGGCATTGCCACGAACTCCTTGGCGATATAGGGCAACAAGCCGCGAGCCCAATACTCTGCATCGAAGAACGCCGATAACGCGCTGCCTATAGTGTACCCGCCCATTTCATCCTGTTTTGCCTGCTGCCTTTCATTGAAGGCACGCAAGGCCATCGGCGCATAAAAGCTGGGGCGCCAGATCAGCGACAGGTAGCCCATGCTGGCCAAACGCAGAAACTTGGGTATGGGGATTTCACGTAACCTTTCGGTGTTATGCTCAATCAAATCCGGGTCTTTACGCTCAGCCGTAAATGCATGGTGCAGCACATTATGCTCGTAGATCCACGCCTCTGGCGTTAGCCAGTCGGACCAATCCAGATAACGGCGCTTACCGCGGGCAAAGACTTGACTGGTATATTTGGCGGGAATGCCGGGCACACGATCATAGCCTTTATGCGCTATGTGATGCATGATCGCCCAGCGATTGCCACGCCCCAGCGCCAGGCATATCATGCTGAAGGGATTGGGGGCAAAACCGGCAGTGAGATAACCGGCCAGCGTACAAGTGCGCCCCCAACTTTCCATTTTCTTGAGATGAGCGATATCCGCTTCACCGAGACCCGCATCGATCTCACGACGCAAGCTTTGTAGCTCTGCAAAAAAACCATCCGCATCGATCAGCGATAAATTCTGCGGACAATGGTCATCCGTGTTTTCCAGCGCAAACTGTTTTGCCGTCATACTTCAACGCGCATCCATGTCGATTAAAGTTGCGTCGCGCCTTATTTGAAGCGCAACATCCGCCCCCCTCTGAAGCGTTCTATCAATTTATTGATATATTTTTCATTCAACTTTCTGTTCTCGGAAGCCACCATTTGCAGCGCCAGCCCTTTCATGAAAGCCGGCACGGGCAAGGTCGCCACACTGCGAATCTTCGCCTCCACGCGTGTGCCCTGCGCCTGCGGGGTCAGTTTGAAAAACCCTTCCACGCTGGCGTTGCCAATGCCGGGCACCGGTGTCCATGCAATCACTCCGGTGGTGCGATCAGCCGTATATTGACAGGCGTAAACGGTTTGCATATAAATCTTTTCAGTACCGTATTTTTTCATTTCCCATTGATACACCCCATTGCCCAGATCAATGGTTTTTTCGTGGGTGGGATGCAGGCTGGACGCCAGTGGAACATCCGACAAGAGATCAAATACGTCGTCAAACGGCGCCGTCACTTCGAATTCATACTGGGTATCCAGATCAAGCGCGATCGCCATGAGCGGCTCCTGTTTGAGTATCACTCGTCTGCTGCCATTGCCGATGGACATCAGCGGTACGTGCTTCGGTCTCGGGAATGAGGGTATTGAAAAGCCGGTCCCATATTTTCAGGTAGAAGCCGTAATTGCCTCGAACCTTGGCGTGATGCAGGTCGTGGAATACGCTGGTGGCCGACGTCCACCCATGCAATTTTTCAACGTGCCGCATGAAGCGCGGCTCGTGATTGGTGTGACTGTAAACATTGATCACATTCGAAATGAAACCTTCAGTAAGGATCAACACCAAAGGACACACCGGGAAAAGCATCAGCATGATGGGCATGCGAATGAAATGCACCAGCGCTTCGACTGGATGGAAACAATACATGACAAAGGGCGTAGGGACTTTTGAGCGATGATGAATGCCGTGATAACGGATCAGCTTGCGGGTATGCAGCACCCGATGGGCAAAGTAGAAGTATGCATCCTGCACGAGAATGACCAGCACGAAACTCAGCAGTAGATACACCCAGCCGTGCTGCAATGGATCTACATAAAAATTCGGGAATACTCCCAAGCGCCATCCAACGATCACGCCGGTCGACAGCACGGCATAAATCATCATGGTCACCAGCGACCACTGAATCTCGTGACGAATCTGCCCTGCAAACGGCTGTCCTTGCTGCAAGCGCACGGCATCGACACCTGAATGCTTCTTGAAATAGAAATAGGCAGGCACCGTCAGCATGAAGTAATTGGCGACAGTCGCTACCAACATGATCACCACGGTTTTCAGAAAGACCGTCAGTGTCAACGGCACCGAAAGATCAAAAATATCGAACATGCAACATCCTGCCAAAGGGCGACAACATCAACTGATGAGCGACGGATGACATCTCGCCCGTCACTCACCTCTCAGGCAAAGAACGTATCAGGAAGCAAGCACCTGGATATTGGCGAGCTTGCGTTGACCCTTGAATGCTTCACGCCCATGAAGGGTTTTACGATTGTCGAGAAGCAACAAGTCGCCTTCATTCCAGTCCTGGTAGTAGCAGTATTTTTCGCTCATGACGATATCGTTCAACAAATCGAAGATTTCATTGAAACGTGCTTCGTCAACGCCAGGAATGCGCATCAACCAGCTGGGCTTTTCGTTGCGTGGCGAGGGGAAACCGATATTCAGGAATTCCTTGCCATCGACATTGATGAAACCAGCGATCGGATGCCATTGGTCAGAGGATTTGAGGTAGTAGCTGTCGACCGGCTTGCCTTCGATACCGCGCTCACGCAACAGATCGAGAACGTCTGTGGGCATGTCAGCCATGGCACCTTCGGTGTCGACGATGAAGGTACGGCCACCATCAACAACGTTTTTGTATTCAGTGCAAAAAATGCCGACGTAACGGACGTCTGTGCCCATCAGTGAACCATCACGGTGGAGCGGCAGAAAGCCGTCACCGAGCAGTACTTCACCGGCATCGGTTTTGGATGCGTCGATATTCAACACAACGCCCTTGCGACGATCATTTTGCGTGAGCGGACCGAACTGGGTCAGCGTTGCTTCGACGTCATCAATGGTGATGGGATTGTTCTTGAATGCGATCCACAGGTATTTATCGAGCAATGCCTGCAGTTCGTCCTTGGTGAAATCCGTGAATTTGCGATCTGTAATGCGAACGCCCTTTCCTGACGGGGTAATGGCCTGATATTGCTCGGTGATACTCATGGCATGACTTCCTTTGTGTACAGATTGAGAGAGGTGAATTCTACATTTTTCAATATTGAATTGATTTGCCCAGATCAATGTTCAGTCTTGATTTTGGACTTCAAAATTTTCCCCAGCGGATTTTTCGGTAACTCGCTGCGAAGCACGTATTTTTTCGGTATTTTGTATTCGGACAGAACCTTACGAAGAAAATTAATCACTTCCTTTTCCGGTATGACCTTGATTGCCTCGGGATCCGCTGGCACCAGATAGGCCATCATGGTTTCGACACCCGTATCGCTTTTTTCTGCGACGACAGCGCACTCTTTTACCCAGTCGATACCGATAATCGCGCGTTCGACTTCCGAGGCATACACCTTGAAACCATTGATTTTGACAAAGTCTTCCTTGCGACCGATCACCCGGAACATGCCATCAGCATCAACTGACACGACATCGCCAGTATGTAACCAGCCATCCTGAAGTTTTTCGCCGGTTTGCTCCGGATTATTCAAATAGCCCGAAAACATCGCTTTGGAGCGAACAATGAATTCGCCCTCATTTTCACCCTCCAGTCGCCATTCAATACCGACAAGGGGCGTACCGATGGAATCGTAGACCACCTGTTCGCGATCATGACGGTTGATGCAAATCACCGACAATTCCGCCAGCCCGTACCCCTGTTTGATGTGGACACCATAGCGATTGAAAAATGCCTCGGCGGTCGAACGAGCCAACGCCGCACTGCCACAAAAAGGATGCCGCAGCGCACTCAGATCAGGCGTTTTCGTGTTTTCCAGCTTCACGGCGAAATCATAAAACTGGGGAATTGAACTGAAAAAGGTAATGCGATGGCGTTCCAGTTCTTCAATGATATACAGCGGAAAGGCAAATTTTGGCGATTTCAGGTACAGCGTACCGCCCGCCAATAGCGTGGGTAACGCCAGACATTCAGCGCCATGGGTATGACTGAGCGGCAGGGTGCACAGCGTACGATCGTCATCACGCAAGCCAAGCGACTGCACGAGGTAATGCGAACGGTAGTAAAACGCCTCCTTGCTCAGCAAAATACCTTTTGATGTGCCTGTGGATCCCGAGGAAAACTGGATACAGCCGATATCGGGATCAATCGACGGCGCGGGCAAGGCTTCAACACGAGACTGCGCAACGACGCCCAACGTATCCACGACGATGACATTGCGGGAAATCGCTGCACAACGATCACGCGTAGCGGCATCACAAACGATGAGATCCCCTTGCGTCAGCGCCAACAGATCCCGCGCTTCGGCATCGGTCAGACCAATATCCATCGGTGCGAACACGCACCCGGCTTTCTGCGACGCCAATTGCGCAACGACAAACGCCGGTACGTTACCGAGATAGGCATGCAAGACATGGCCTGGGCCAACACCTGCCGCCATGAGCCTGTTGCCCAGGGCTTCGGCATTGGCAATCAGATCCGTATAGGAAATAACAGCGTCATCCGTCACTACGGCCAGTTTGCCGAGATCGGCAAATCGGGTCGTATTACGCAAAAAGTTTTCCCAGAGCATGGCGTATCAATCCATTACAACGGCGAGGCTGCCTTGCACACCGGTACCGCGCATCAAATGATCATGCGCCAGTGCCGTCTCTTCAAACGAATAGGTCTTGGTCAGTGTTGGTCTTACGACACCCTGCTCGACCAGAAAATTGGCGCGCTGGGCGTCATGCAAGTTACATCCGTGTGATCCGATGATCTGCTTTTGATGCATCCACAAATAGCGGGCATCAAACGACACCTGGTAACCCATGGTGGCACCGCAAATCACGATCTTGCCAAGCCGACGCGCAATGAACACGCTGGTAGGGAAGGTCGCTGCGCCTACGTGCTCGAAGACGATATCGGGTTCGTGGCCACCGGTAAGATCGCGCACCTTGCGGCGGAAACGGCGCATGTCGTCGGTCGGTGCCGACTGTGCCTGATTGGGCTGACTCAAGTACGGGAATTCACTGCGATCGATGAAGAGTTCCCCACCAAGATCCCGACAGTAATCCGCCTTGTCTGCGGAGCTGACCACACAAATGGGAATCGCACTGACCGCTTTGCAAAGCTGGATGGCATAAGATCCGACACCACCGGCGGCACCCCAGATCAAAACGCGATCATTGGGCTTGATATCCGCATTCACCATCAGCATGCGATAAGCAGTAAAAAATTTCAGGCCGTAGCAAGAGGCTTCGGCCCAATCGAGATTTTTGGGCTTGCGAATCAATTGTTGCGACTGCACTCGGGCATATTCAGCAAAACTGCCGTAACTCGTTTCAAATCCCCATGCCTTCTGATGCAGGCATGACAGTGGCTCAAAGCCGTTGCAGGCCGCGCACTGACCGCAACTCTGGTTGGGATGCGTGATGACTTCATCACCGACTTTCCAATGTCTGACGCCGTCACCCACGGCAACGACAATACCGGAGGCATCACTGCCGCCAATATGCAAAGGGTCGTCAGGGTGCAAACCGCTCACGGGCACGGGTTTTCCCCAGCAGGCCCACAACTGATTGAAGTTGATGCCTGCGGCCTTTACCTTGATCGTTACTTCACCGACGCCCGGTTTGGGCACAGGTACGGTCTCCAGCTGCATGGCCTGCAAGGGATCGCCGTGTCTTTCCTCACGGACGACCCACGCTTTCATGGTTTCTGGTAATGCGATGCTCACGAGTTGGGTGCTCCCAAAAAACTGTCTGGAATCTGGATACATTTGCTGCCGGAGACAACATACGTGCCATCAAACTCCACGGGCACGGATTTGACGAGGCCGTTGTCGAGAACGCGCGTGCCATCAGGGATCGCCTGGCCAGCAGCAAAAATGAGATTGGCGCCCAGGAAACAGTTGTCACCGACACAACTGCCCAGGAAATTCAGCCCGGTATTGATTTTTTCACCACGGATGTTGGCCACGATATCGCCACCACCGACATTGAAGTCGGCAAACCCGCTGCCACCACTGATAAAGCTCTTTTCGCCAAATACAACGTTGTACAGCAGTGGCGTAAAAATCGAGCTTTCAGCGCCGATATAACAATTGACGATATCAGACCCCATGATGAACGACCCGGGCCCGAGATAACTCAATTTGACCGAGGATTTCTCGCGCAGCGAAACGTTGTCATCGACCACGACCGAGCGCAAATAGGAAAACGGCCCGATTTCTACATTGTCACCAACGATGCAACCTTCGAGAATGGCCGTAGGGTGAATTTTGCAGTTCTTGCCAATGATATTGCCCTTTTCTACCAGCCACTGCGTCGACATGACCTTGGCGACTGCGGCACCCGGAAGAAACCTTGCCGCGGGCGTTAACATTTTTGCGACGAATTCGCGGGAATACAGACTGCATCCGGTCTGGATATCAAACCAGTATTCGAGGGGAACGGCGTATCGATCCAGAAAATAGACCCGCAGTTCCTCAATGTTGTGCATGCGCGCCGGAATGCCCTGATTCAAGGAATAAAGGGCCACCGGATCGATTTCCACCCGATCGCAATGCTCACCGATGCCCTCTTTGACCGAGGGGATATCCCCATAGAAAAAGACGGGCACGGCTCGGAACTGGGTGGGCGGATTCTTCTGCGAAAACATGGGTAAACGCCCCATGTTGATATGCGCCTGATAATTCCCTTTGCGACTTGGCAGGTTAGCAACGAAGCCAGCGAGAAAATTATCGGACACCAGCAGATTGTCACTCATGACCAGCGACCCTGGGGTGATATCCCCGACATCCAACTGGTCACGCTCAATCAGTTCAAAACCGTTTCGCTTGATCTGATCCATCAGACGTGAGCGAACCGTGCCGCCCTTCAAACGAATTTGCGCCGCCGTTTTTCGAAACGGATACAACAGTGTTTCATTGCGAAACAAATAGGCCTTCATGATCCGCCTGCCAGCTCAACCAGATCTCTCACCGTCACGGGCGTGATATTCATCTGGGCCGCTTTTCTGCCAATGTCGATGCCGAATTGGGAATGCAGGGCTACGGTCAACTCGATCAACTTGATGGAATCCATGCCGATATCGTCGAGTAAATGGGTATCCAGATGAATCTCACCCGGATACTCCGTCAGACTCTTCACTGCGCTGATGATTTTCTCTTGCGCGCTCATGTGCAGCTCCTTTGCGATCAGACGTTACGGCCAAGGATCTTGTCGAAATGCTTCTTGCCCGCTTTTTTCAGGAAGGCGGCAACGTGTGCCTGCGAGCTGGGTTCACGAACGGTTTCCATCGCCTGCACGAAGCGCTCGTTCTGAATGCGCTTGGTCGTCACAAAGGACGCACGCGGGTAGGCTGCGAAACGTCGAGCAACAGCTTGCGCAGTTTCCTGCAGTGAGTCGACCGTGGTCAGCTGGCTGAGCAAGCCGTGTGCCCGGCTGTCAGCGGCATTGATGAATTCGCAATCCATGACAAATTCCAGCATTTTGGCACGGCCAAACAAGGTTTCCAGAATGATGGAACCCAGCGGGCAAGCCACGCCGTTTTTCAGTTCTGGCATCTGCAGCTGGCAACGTTCGGTGCCAATGCGCCAATCGCTCATCAGCGCCACTTGCAAGCCCTGACCAATGGCAAAATTGTCGATGGCTGCAACAACCGGCACGTGCACGTTGAGAATCGAAATATACAGATCGATGATTTCGCCGAGATAAGCGCGAATTTCCGTCTCTTCGCTAAGCTGGCTCACGTCACAGAAATCACCGCCCACACTGAATGAACGCCCGGTTCCACCGGTCATGACGAAGGCATTGATTTGCGGATTCTCGGAACGACCGTCTTCCTGCAACCACTTGCAGATATCCATGAGCTCCAGCGTCATGTTGCGCGAAAAAGCGTTGGTATCCTTCTCGCGATTGAACTGCACGGTGGCGATACCATCGGTAACGTCGAGTTTCAGGGTGGTGAATTCACGGTTTTGCATGGTGAGACTGTCCTTAAGCAAACGCTTCAATCGTAAAAAATCAGTGGAAAATCTTGTTCAGGCGGACAATGCATTGCTCGCTTTTCTGCGTATAGCCATGCTTGTCGCTCAGGCCCAGTACATTCGACAGTACGCGGTTAAACTGCGTGCCGTCGGTCAACGCATATTTTTTGCGGAATGCCTGTGAGTGCTGCATCCAACCATTTTCTTCGGCCAGACTGCGCAACACGACCTTTTCAAACTTGCCGTCGTAATTCATGTCATATGGAATACGGAAAGCGCAGTTCATCAGCGCCGGATCCCAGAACAGGTGATGTACCCGCAGCCCCAACGACCAGGCAAAAAACGGTGAGAATTCTCCGGTCCAGCAGGTGCGTTCGATCAGCGATTGCAGGTCATCCACACCGGTGACCTTCATGTAAAGCTCATGTCGCAGCATCGAACCAAACAGCAAATCTGCACCATAGCCCGTGACGATGTGCGTGTGCGGGCATTCTGCTGCTTGCGCCAAAACACTCAGTTGCGCGAGTGTTTCTGCCGTGAGGCCATCAACGGTTTCGTTACAAAACACCGCACGATCGAAGTGATGACTGGCATCTTCGGCCGAGGCAAAAACACGATGATGAGGAATTTTCAAGGACTGGGCGAGATCGGCTGCTTCCGCATATTCGTCGCCGAATTCAGTACCAAGCGTGTAGGTTTCCAGGCCCGGGCTCAGACGATGCACAAGCGCCGTTGCGGTCGACGAATCGATGCCACCCGACAGAAACGTTACAAACCGGCTGGCCGCCGGCGCGATGGTGCTTGCAGACTGCAGCAAGGCAGCGGCGAGTGCACGCTTGCTGTCTTCTGGATCGCGGAAAAACGATGTGGGCTGATAGTTCAGTGGCAGTCCGCCCGTTTCAGTTATCTGCAAGGACGCACTGACACGCAATTCAGCGCCTGGCTGCACACGTTTTATATTTTCATAAGGACTGAAGTTCGCCGCGCGCTTTTTGAAAGCCAACAGATCATCGTTGGGCTTTAAAACGGGAGTAATGGGCGTGGCAAGCGCCAACAAGCTTTTGACTTCGCTGGTGATGACCAGCAGGTTTTCATCCTCGAACCGCCACACGGGAAACATGCCCATCGGGTCCGTCTGGACATGCAAGCCATCCGCGCTGACATGAATATCAGCCCAGGCAGTCTGCGCGTTTTTGATGGTATCAGCGGGAATCAGGAAATGCCCGTTACGCTCCGCCCCGGCCAATGACGTCAGATAGAGGTCGGCAGCTGCGAAAGAAATCCGGGTAATGTCACCCTGATAGGGACACAAAAGGCTGGCAAGTTTCTGTCGGTCCAGCGGCTCGCGCACATTGTCGCGACCTGGATCAGACTTGGAAAAAACGCAAATGAATGACATGGCATCTCCCGATTCGGACGCTGCCATATTACTTTTTGTTCTTACATGGGGCTGTTTACATTGAGTTACGGTATGTAATTTTTCGAAAACGAAAACAGGTGCGTCACAAAAATGCAATCGAAACGCACCAGACGAAACTGGTGCGTTTCGATCAAACATCAGGCGACACTGACAACATTTTGCGACACGGACGAAAACAAGGACTCCCGCTGTTGCGTGAGCTTGTCGAACACCTGCTCAATCGCAGCGCGATGATCATTGATGTCCACGCATGCGCAGACGCCGTGCCCACCGGAATGCTGGTCTGGCGGGTAGCCGTTGACCAACAAGCGCAGCGGACGATGCACACCAGCCCACAACTCGCGGAAGAAGGCCAGAAAGGCATCCTTGGGCATGCCATTGGAATGAACCCACTGCACATAGTCTTCCGGCGCAATGCCCACGGCGGCGTTTGCGTCTGCAAATCCGGGCATCGCCAGACAGGCAAAGACGGCTTTCATTTTGTGGGCCTTCATCAACGACACGGCGTTCAGCACCATGAGTCGATGCGCCTGCTTGGAATAATGGCGCGACACGCCTCCCGCAACAATATAGAGGTACTTGCCTGCCGGATCGAAGGTCGCGTGCAAACGACCACTGTCGGTGGCGTCTGCCCACGACGTGATTTCCTCTGGACGCTTGCTGGTGGGTTGCAGGATGTACCAGCCGACGATCTCCATCTGGCGGGAATTTTCATCGACGGTTTTTTCCAGCAGCCACACCCACGGGGTACCAACGCTGTTGAGTGTCCGCACCTGATTTTCGATAAACGCTTCGTCATCGGTGGCATCTTCGCCCAGCCAGCCGTATTCCTGTTGATCCAGGCGATGAATCGCAGCCACGTCTTCCAGGCGGGCGGGTCTCACGCCCCACTCACCCACCCGGAACCCGGAGTTGGTGAAGCGGTTGTGCAACAAGTAGTGGCGAGCGGCATGCAGCTCCCGCACGACGTTGCAGGGTTTTTCGCGGTGAAGGGCATCCAGGGTTTCCTCGGTACCGGCATGGGCGCTTTCCATGGCCTTGCTCAGCACGCTGATCGCCGGGAAATTGAAAAACTGCGTGATCGACAGCTCTTCGCCTGACTGCGTCTCGTATTCCTGACAAAAATCGACGGCAGTCAACGAGCCCATGCCTTGCTCCGTCAGGGGTTGATCGACATCGACCGCGTCGGCAGCCGGCAGATTCAACATCTCGGCTGCGATTTTCTGCATCAGGGCTTCACGTGCTGAAAGCTTGCGAGTCGCCACTTTCGAGCGCGGGAACGCCGCATCGACCACACGCGATGCCGGGGAGGATGCCATGCTGCCCGCTTGCTGGATGAACAAGGCTTTTTTCTGGAGCGTGCCATCCAGCCACAACTGGCGGCAGGCCTGACGGCGGACCTTGCCTGATGTGGTTTTCAGTACACCCCCTGGCGCGGCAAGCACAATGGCATGGCAAGGCGTCTGGTGGTGCTCGAGTACGACGCGTTGCAGGGTTTGGGCCAGGGCTTGCAAATCAGACTTCGAAAGCTTGGCATCGCGCACTTCAGCCAGCAACACCAGCTTCTCTTCGGTGAGTTCACCGTTTTTGACATCGACGGCAAAGGCCGCCATGCCACCGGGACGGACAGCGCCATCAGCTTGCTGGATGCTGTCTTCAATGTCCTGCGGGTACAGGTTTCTGCCCGCGAGGATGAGCATGTCCTTGATACGCCCACAAATATACAGCTGACCGTCAAGCACAAAGCCCAGGTCGCCCGTCCGCAGATAACGTCTCGCGTCGTCTCCCACCATCACGGCATTAAAGGAGCGACCGTTGGCCTCTTCCATTTGCCAGTAGCCGGCCGCCTTGCTGTCGGAGGTGACCCAGACTTCGCCCACTTCGTTTGCACCGCAGGGCGTGCATGTCTCCGGATCCACGATATGCAGCGCAACATCGTCTGCCCAACCGCCCGAGCTCACCAGCGACAGCGATTGTTCCGTCGGGGTGGCGAGCACTGTCACTCGACGCTGGATTTCCAACTGATCCCTGTCGACATGCGTAATAACGCCACCATTAAAGGTGACTGCAACGGTATGTTCTGCCAATCCATAAGCAGGCAGATAGGCTTCAGGCTTCAGGCCGCTGACACGGAACCCTTCGAGGAAGCGCTGCATGGTGCTGGCTCGCACCGGTTCAGCCGCGCTCATGACCATTTGCAGGCAGCTCAAGTCCCATTGGGCACGCTGCTCGGGCGTCGTCTTGCGCAACGCCAGTTCATAGGCGAAATTCGGCGCCGCCGTGTGAGTAGCGCGTTCACGATGGATCAGCTCAAACCACAACGCCGGACGTTTGATGAAGGACAAAGGTGAAAACAACACCAAGTGAACGTTGCCGCCCAGGGCGTTGAGAATTCCACCCACAAGCCCCAGATCGTGATACTGCGGCACCCAGAATACAGCCTTGCTGTCGGCATTGGTGCGCATGGCAATCCGGGTATATTCCAGCTGGTGTGACAGGTTGCCGTGGGTGATAACGACGCCCTTGGGTGTCGACGTGGAACCCGAGGTGTACTGGATGAAGGCCACGTCTTCAGGTTGTACCTGCGGCCCGTAGACCGGCGCATAATCACCGGGTTTGACATCATCCGTGGTGACCCACTGCAAGGAAATTTCCCACTTGGAAGGCTTGAAGGTCAACAAATCCTGCAGCGAGGCCAGCTTGCGTCCACGGGAATACTGGCGATTGGTCAACACCAGTTGCGCATCGCAATTCACCGCGATCTTGTTGAAGGCATCCATGCCGTTATCGGCTTGCGCAGGATTGGGCGGATACACAGGCACCGGAATCAGACCCGCACGCAAACACCCGACAAAGGCCACCACGAAATCAATCGACGGCGGATACACCAGCAGCACCCGGGTGCCCGGCGTCAGACCATGACGCTTGCGCAAGAAGCCGGTGATGGCATCGGTTTGCTTTTGCAGATCACGCCAGGTCAGTTCCTGTTCGAACTGACCCTGGTCGTTGGCAAAGGAATACACCAGACGATCTGGCTGCTGTTGGGCGAGTGTATCGAGCGCAGAGAAAACGCTTTTGAAATCCTTCATTTACGACTTCCTTGAGAGAGAGGAAAAACCAAACGGAAAAAAATGACATCAATGTGGAAACAGTGTTTTGCTTGCGGGAACAGCTTTACCTGAGGGAACAGTTTTACATGCTGGAATAACGGTGCTGGGCTCGCGCAACATGCACCAGAGCGTCAGGCCGGTGGGCAGCTGATCCTTGGCGAGCACGCGAAAACCACGTCGCTCATAATGCTCGACGAGTTTTTCCTCAAAGGCTTCGAGATAACAAGGTACGTCTTCTGCCTCAGCGCGTCTGATGGTTCGCGTTACGAGATCATAGCCCAGCCCCTGCCCCTGACTTTCAGGAGCAACGCCCACCGCCAGCACATACCAGTGCGGCATGGGCGCCAGTTCCAGACGGCGACGCTCCATGTAGATACCCAGCGAAAATGCGCGCCAGGTACCCAACCAGCCGAAATGGCGAGGAAACGCCAACACGCCGGCCTGCAGTAACGTCATGAGTGAGGGTGACTTTCCGGGCGCCATGGTGAGGATGCCTGCCGAGCCATCTTCCGTGACATGGATAGAACCGTGCCGCAGTGAAAGCCGGGCCGCGAAGCGGCCAAAAAACCAGGCCAGGGCACGCTGCTTGTCGGGGTGCCCTGATAAAATGAACGAGTAGTCAGGCGCATCACTGAACGCTTGCGCCAAAGAACTGCCCAGTCGAACAGCCAATTGGCCAGGCGTATGTAAAAGAAGAATACTGTCGCTCACGAGGCAAAATTCCAGTCAACCATCGAATGACCGGAAGTGTAAGAGCGTCAGCGCAATCCTTGGGAATACTTTAGGCTCATTGACTCGATCAGAATGAAGTGTTATGCGCACACAGTGCGCTATCACGCGCTTCAGCCCAGTGTCAATGCACCCAAAGTATGGCCGCATGTTCCGCACACATTGATAGACTGCGCGGCAGCAACGCCTTCTGCTCTTTTGCATTGTTCAGGATTGAATGCCCATGTCGAATGCTTTTATGGAATTACAACGTCCCGCCCATATCCCTACTCCTTCTGCGTCTGATGCACCCAGCCTTGTTTATCTTGGATTATTGGCACTGAACACAGCCGTGATCTTTCTGAATCCGTGGCCGTTGCTCACGGCTATTTGCATCATTTTGCAGGGTTTTTTCTTTGTCGGCTTGCTGGAAATGACGCACCAGTGCGTTCACCACGCGTTCATTGCCAGCTCACGTCGCAGCAACGAGCTTGTCGGAATGATTGCGGCCTCGCTGATAGGCATCAATATGGTGACTTATCGGTTCTTTCATTTGCATCATCATCGTCATACCTGCGACCGGGAAGATCCCGAGGGCCATTTGTATGCTGACAGCCCAAGCACCCGCTGGTTTTTTCTTGCTGCTCCGATTGCACATTTATATGTCGCCACCGGCATCAATCGCCTGGCAAGCCTTTATGTGCCTGCCCACAAGCGCAAGGAATGGCAACGCGCGCGGTGGGTGATGGCTGCGGTAATGCTTGGCCTTGCGCTTGTGTGTCTGTGGAATCCGGTATTTTTCCTGCAAGCGTACATACTGCCCCTGTGCCTGTTTGCCTGGTTTGATTTCATGTTCTCACAGGCGGAACATTACGGTGCCGCCGTGCGAGACACCGAACAAAGCTGCAATGTTGCTTCAGTATCGTATGACGTCACTGCGCCTCGCTGGCTGTCACACCTGATGCTGAATCGCAACATGCATCGCGTGCATCACGTATGGCCCCGCACCCGCTGGTTCGAAGCGCAGGCCCGCTTGCAGGAACTGGACGTGATTCAACCGGGGCGTGTGCTAAGCTTCTCCCGCTTCAGCAAGCGCTGGTTCGCAGAAGGGCCACGGCTTTGGGAATAGGCCTGCGGGAATAAAAGGCATAACGAGCAACGACATGAATCAAGCGCCATCCGTCATCAACGAACAGATCGACTACGTTTTCAAGCAGCTGAAGGTCACCGGGTGGCCTCATGCTGCGGTCGTCACGCTGACCACCTATGCGATCTGGCAGTATCAGCATGATGCCTGGGTGTGGTTGTGGTTCGTGGTTTTGCAATCCAGTCACTTCATGCGGGTCAAGGTGCTGGACCCTTTCTGGGCCCGTTACAAGGCCGCCGGGCGCGACTACTTTCACGTGCGCGTGCTGCTGGCGCTGGGCATGCTGTCTACCGGATGCCTGTGGGCAGCGATTCCGACGTTTTTCATGCAAGACCCGCACTCGGAAACCTTCGTTTTCGTGTCGATCACCATTGCCGGCATGATTAGCGCCACGCTGCCGGCGCTGGCGGCTTATCTGCCTGCCTACCTGGCGTTCGTACTGCCCATATTTGCATCTCTGGCCAGTCGTTACTACATGCTCGACATGCATGCAGCCGCCTTTTTGACCCTGGCATTTTTGGGCGCCATGGCCGGCATCAGCTACATCATCAACCAGATCATCACCCATTCCATCACGATTGATTTCAAAAACCAGGCGTTACTGCAGGAAGTCACCGAAGCCAAAGAAAAAGCCGAACAAGCCAACCAGGCGAAATCGCGCTTTCTTGCAGCCGCCAGCCATGACTTGCGCCAACCGCTGCAGGCACTGGGCCTGATTCTCGAGAGCATTCGACTGCGCGTTGACGGGAAAGACGCCACCGTCGCTCCGCTGGTAAGACAGTGCATCGAATCACACGATGCCTTGAGCGCCCTGCTCAACGCATTACTGGAACTGTCGCGACTGGAATCGCATCAGCTGGAAATTCACCGCATGTCACTGCCGATTCGCGATCTGGCGGGCAGCATCGTTGCTGAATTTCAACCCTCGGCCCAACAAAAAGGGCTGCATTTGTCGAGCAGTGGCGATGACTTTATCGTCGATACCGATCCCGTGCTATTTGGGCGAGTCTTGCGTAACTTGATCAGCAACGCGATCAAATTCACAGCGGTAGGCCGTGTCAGCGTTCACTGGGGCCTTGAAGAGGACGAAATTGTCTTGCATGTCAGCGACACTGGCATCGGAATTCCAGCTTCGGAACTCGACCGGGTATTTGACGAGTATCATCAAGTCTCCAACGAAGCACGCAATCGCGAAGAAGGCATCGGGCTTGGCCTCTCTGTCGTGAAGAAAATGTGCCAGTTGCTGAAAATACCGATCAGACTGTATTCCATCGAGGGACAAGGCAGCACATTTACCCTGAAGCTGCCAGCCGGGCAACTCATTAGCGCCGTTACCAGCAAGGAATCGGCGCCCTCTGACCTGACAGGTTATCGCGTCATCATCATCGATGACGACAAGGCATTATTGAACGCGGTGGCGGGCATCATGTCCGACTGGAACTGTGACAGCCTGATTGCCGACTCGCTGGATGCAGCACTGCAACAATTGCAAGCAACGGGCGTCGAACCGGATTTGATTTTGTCGGATTACCGTTTGGGTGGGGGCGTGACCGGTATCGATGTGATCAAGGCCATCCGCGCACACTGCGGCAAGGAAATTCCGGCAGCATTGATGAGCGGCGACACAGATCCGGCGTTAGTAAAGCGGATTCGCGAACAACATTATTATTTAATACATAAACCGGTGAAGCCGACCCACCTTCGCAAGACCATGCGGAATCTGCTGGGGCTGACCTATTGAACCAGCATGAAGGAATAAAGCCCTACTTCAAAATACCCAGCTTTCGCGCTTCGGCAATGCAGTGGGAGCGATTGTCGACATCAAAAATGCTGAGCAACGCGGATACGTGCGTTTTCACCGTGGCCTCGGCAATGCCAAGCGTGGAAGCCATTTCAGCATTGGTATACCCTTCGGACATCAGCACGAGCACTTCCTGCCGACGCCCACTCAATTGCGACGTTATCATGTTGCGGGAATCAAGCACCGTACGCCGGTAGTGATCCACCCGCCCTTTGAGATCCGGCGGCAAATACACCTGCCCCGCCTGAACCACATCAAGACAGGCCTGGAAAGTCGCCTTGCCGTGCGCCTTCGGAATGAAACCGCTGGCACCGCGTTCCAGGCCTTCCGCCACCAATGCGACATCGTCGTTGCCTGACATGAGAATGATCGGCGCGGCGATCATCAACTCATTGAAACGGGTGAGCAATTCGTGTCCATTCATGTCGGGAAGCTGGAAATCCATGAAAATCCAGTCAATATCGATCCGGTCCGACACCTGTGTCAGGGCTTGCTGCCCGGTGTGCGCCTGTAGAATGGTGGCCTCGGGAAAGATGACCTGTAGCATGTAGGCAATGCCATCGGAATAAACCGGGTGGTCATCAATCACCAGAATGTGCATTGCGTTAGCGGGCGCGTCCATGATTTTTCAGCATCCTCAGTGTGTTGCAGGCAGCCAACAGCCAAATCCCTCATTCCCACAAGGGTCTTTGAGCAATGGTGCGGGGGGCACATTAGAAGGATAGCCTACCAATAATGCAAGACCATGACCTCAATTTGCTGCGAGCCGGCCAGGCAGGGTCAGAGAATCGCTAGTTTTTCGCACAGTGCAGCAGTTGCTCATAAGCGTGACGCAGCAGGTCAGCAACACTCTGCCCGGGCGCATCCCAGCCCAGGGGGTCGAGTGTGATCGTCGGTGTTCCAGGCAGAATCTTGTTCACCAGCGACGTGTTCATGCCGGGCTCCAGCAATACACATTGTACGGGGTGCGTTTTGAAGCGAGCCTGCAGCTCAGCCAGGTGCTTGACCCCCATGGAAAGCTCACCGTCGAGCACGAAGCCGGCCGAGGCGGTCTGGCCAAGATCATGCTCAAGATATTGCCATCCATCATGAAAGACAGCGAAGGCTGGAAAGTCGGCGCTCCCGGGTGCGTACGTCTTGTCCAGCTGTGCCATGTCTTGCACGAAGGAATGACGGGCCTGTTCGATCGTCGTATGCAGATCAGGTTGCATCGCCACCAGTCGATCAGCCACCGCGTTACCCGAGAGCGTCAGGTTATGCCGGGACCACCACAAATGGATGTCAAAACGTGAATGATGCGTGTGGCCATGTTCGTGAGCGGAGTGCGCGGCCTGCTCGCGCATGGGCAAACGCTTGATGCCATCGAGCGCACTGATATCCAGGGTGGGGCCAGTGCGTTTTTTCATCCAGATAGCGAGGTAGGGTTCGATGTCCGGCCCCATCCAGACCACCAGATCGGCCTGCACCAACTGCTGTAGTTGACGCGGCCTCAACACGGCATCGTGTGGCGTTACTCCCCTGTCGAGCAGGGTAATGACCTCGACCTGGCCGGTATTGCTGACATTTGTCACCAACCGAGCCAGCGGGTTCGTGGAAACGAGCACGGATAGCTGCGCGTACGCAGGCACGCAAGCAAACACGCCCGCCAGAACGCTCAACACGGGAAGAATCAAGCGTTCAAGCACACTGCGCAGGGACAGCGCTTGTTTCACATTAAGGAGCTTCATGGAGAGGTCGCCAGCAATTCAGTTGGGGGAAGGCAGGGTAATTGGGTAGAATCCGGCATTATTTCGCTTCCTGCCGGTGCTTGCAACGTGTCCACCCCTTCCCCCGCGCTTATCGATCTTCAGCATGTGAGTCTGCGCATCGACGGCAAAGTGCTGCTCAACCACATCGACCTGCGCCTGCACGCCGGGGAAATCATTACGGTGGTCGGCCCCAACGGGGGTGGCAAGACCAGTCTGCTGAAGGTGGCGCTGGGGTTGATTCCGCCTTCCGAAGGCCGGGTGATTCGCCAGAAAGGCTTGCGTGTGGGCTATATGCCGCAACGTTTGCAGGTCGACAACAGCTTGCCGATCAGTGTGGAACGTTTTCTGAGTCTCACCAGTGGATCGCTCGCGCCTATCGCTGACGCGCTTTCCCGGGTGGGGGCCACCGCCGTTCGTCACTCACCGCTGCAAAGTATTTCCGGCGGGGAATGGCAACGGGTATTGCTGGCGCGGGCATTGCTGCGCAAACCCGAACTGTTGGTGCTCGATGAACCTGCTCAGGGCGTCGATTTGCACGGTCAGCAGGAGATGTACCACCTGCTGGGTGAAATTCGCAATGAGTCGGGCTGCGGGATTTTCATGGTGTCGCATGACCTGCATCTGGTGATGGCGCGATCCGATCGCGTCGTGTGCCTGAATCAACACGTGTGCTGCTCCGGCTCTGCCGAAACCGTGGCCAATCACCCGGAATACCTGGCACTGTTCGAGCAGAGTGGCGCGAAGGAGATCGGCATTTATACCCATCACCATGACCACCACCACAACCTGCATGGCGATGTGGTCGACGAAGGATGCTGCAAGCATGATTGAACTGATATTGCCTTCGTTGCTGGTGGGATTGCTGCTGGCTCTGGTGAGTGGGCCGCTGGGTTCGTTCGTGGTGTGGGGGCGCATGGCTTATTTCGGTGACACGCTCGCGCATTCGGCGCTTCTCGGGGTCGGGTTGTCACTGGCGTTCGGCGTGCATTTGCTGGCGGGGGTGGCGATGGTCACCGCGCTGGTGTCGGTGCTGATGTCGCTGCCGTCGTCGCAGCGTTATTTCGCCAACGACACGCTGTTGGGCATCATTGCCCACGGCACGCTGGCGTTGGGACTGGTGCTGGTAAGCGTGGTGGGTAACGCCCGGGTTGACATGCTGGGCCTGCTGTTTGGCGATGTGCTGGCCGTGACCTGGGAAGATGTGGCCTTTATTGCCGCCGTTTGCTGTGGTGTGGCGATCACGCTGGGATTTTTGTGGCGTACCCTGCTGGGCTGTATTCTGAGCCCGGAACTGAGTGCAGCGGAAGGTGTTCCGGTGCAACGCCTGCGTGTGGTGTTGATGTTGCTGCTGGCCCTCACGGTCGCCGTTGGCATGCGTGTGGTTGGCGCCCTGTTGATCACGGCGCTGCTGATCATTCCGCCCGCTGCCGCGCGGCGCTTGTCGCAGACGCCCGAGCAAATGGCGTTCTGGGCGAGTGTGGTGGGTGTGGGTGCGGTCGGCGCCGGACTCACGCTCTCGTATTATATCGACACCCCTGCAGGGCCGAGCATCGTGCTGGCCGCTGTCGTGGCGTTTGCCGGCATTTATGCGCTGGCGCCGGCGGTCAGCGGAGATTGAATCAACGATCCGCCCTGCAGGCGTTCCGCCAACGCTCAATACAATTCCTGCACCTGCTTGAGCACCTTGCGCGACATCTGTCCGCTGCGGGTGTGTAGCAACACGTAGCTTTCCAGCATCGCCAGTTTTGAACTCAGCAAATCACGGCGCGCCAGATACAGGCGCTGCTGTGCGTCGAGAATGTCGGTCGTCGTTCGCACGCCGGCCTGATAGCCTTTCTGCGCAGATTCAAGCGCGCGCTGCGCCGAACGCACTGCTGCCTGCATGGCCTTGGCGCGTTCCTGGCCACTGGCCACTCCCAAATATTGTTTCTCGATATCCTCCGCCAGCGCTTGCCAGCCGGCATCGTAATCGGCGCGGGCACTGTAAAGCGTGGCGTCGGCGCGCTTGCTGCTCGCACTCACCCCGCCGCCGGCATAGAGCGGCAAATTGAAAACCACACCAACATAGGACGTGGATTGCGACACTTCCTGATCCCCGACGGATTGATCGGTCTTGGCGAGTTGCCCCGCCAGCGAAAGTGTCGGGAAATGCCCTGCACCCACCGCCCGCGCATTGGTTTCCGCGACCTGCACACTGGCTTGTTTGCTGGCGAGCGCCGGGCTGGTCTGCTCGGCATTGAGAGTCCAGAACACCAGATCCTGATCGTTGGGCATCAGCGAACTGTCGGGAATCTGCTCACGCATGGTCGCAATGGTGTCCACCTGGCTTCCCACCTGGCCTGACAGCTTGCGCATGAGCACCCGGTGCGACGCCTGCAAGGCGATCGCCTCGGCACGGATGAGATCCAGCCGCGCCTGCGCTTCGTCAATGTCGGTCACCGCCCCTTCACCGGCCCCGTATAAACGACGTGACTGACGGGCAAGCCCTTCGATGGAGACACGCTGCTGATCATTGAGGCGCAGGTCATTCTCGATGCGGGCCGCCGAGAAATAGGTGTCGACCACCCGTTCAAACAATTCCTGCTCGGCGGCCGCATATTGCGCGTTACCCAGTGATTCACGCGCCTTCCCTTGCTGGTAGGTGGACCATGCCCCGCGGTCGTAGAGCGGCTGAGAAAGGGTCAGCGCGGTGGTGTCGGAATTGAGCGCATCAGAGGATGCCTCGGAATCCTTGTTGTCGATATTCTCAAGCGAACCGATCCGCGACGACAGCGACAGGTTGGGCAGCAACCCGGCCCGGGCAATGGTTTTTTCCTGTTGGGAGGCTTCATGGGCATAAGACGATGCCTTGAAGCTGGAATCGTTGTCACGGGCGGCGTCGTAGTGGTCGACCAGTGAGAGCGGCTCACCTGCGAAGGTGGCGGTGGCCCCGGCCAAGGCCAGCGAGAAAAGGGCAATGCGCACGGTATTGTCTTCCGGTTACGCCCCCTCTGTCGGGGAGCTCATGGAAAGAGAAGATAGACCACGTGAGGGGATTTGCCTGTTTTTTCAGT
>JBPOHS010000115.1:0-15439 GCA_052035295.1 Pseudomonadota bacterium | reverse complement strand
CCCTGCGTCTTTTCGAATCGCTGGAAAAAGTCGGCGTGCTCGAAATGGCCTACAAATTTCCTTCCCTGATCTCAATGCTCATTCACGAACCTTTCATGAATGCCTGGAATACCGAGCGATTGAGACTGGCGCAAACCGGCTCGAAGGAAGCCAGCAAAAAAATCGGCGATACCTTTACACTGGCCTGGTTTACCTTGGTCTTGGCCGGATTGCTGATTGCACTGGGCATCCGCGATGTGCTCATCGTGCTGACGCCCCCGGCCTTCTGGGAAGCGACACGTATCGCCCAGATAGAATGCCTGACCCTGGTGCTGACCTGTGCTGCCCAGCACGTGAATCTGGGATTCCTGCATGGCAAGGATACCCGCGCCTGGGCACGCATGACGTCAACGATCAGTGTCGCGAAAATTGGCCTGAGCGTGGCCTTTGTTGCCAGCATGGGAATATGGGGCGCTGCCTATTCCGCGTTTCTGGCCGCCGCCGTGTTGTTTTTTCTGGCCTTGCGTGGCGGGCAAAGCCGCTATCGCATTCAATACCGGTCAACATGGAATCTATCGATTATCGGGTTGGCGTTAGTGTTGTTTTGCATCGTCGAAAGTGGCAGTGAATATTTCCTGGAGCAGGCCAAAGCGCTCGCGGCAACGCTCACGACCTTCCGTATAACGCCATTGATGATGGTCAATGAATGGCCGTGGGTGATTGAAAAATTACCTTATATCATCGATTTGTTGATGCGTTTGCTGACAGGCGCAGGTTTGTTGCTGCTGCTGCCCTTCATCGTTTCCGATTCGCCACTGCATAAGCGCAGGTTTGTCCGCAATCTGTCACATGACAGTGTTTAGATGGTGGTGTGTCGAGAGTTCCTAACAACATTCACACGCTGATCGCGAGAGGTGTTGCATGAAAACGAAAATAAACCGCTGGATAAATGCTTGTGTGTTGCATGAATACCAGCATCGGGAGGTCTTGCAGGTCAACGATGGTATGCGTGTGACGCTGACCGCGCGCATCTGCACCCGTTGTGGCCATTGTCACTCCGTTGACTGGCGTCGCGCGCGCGATGCCTGGAATGTCGCATTGGCGGCGGGATTTCCGGTCGAGGTGGCAGCTTGCATCAGCCGCGAAGTGCATCGCCCGGCCGTGGTGCTGCCCACGCCCTGGCGACGTCGGGGTGAGGTAGGCGTGGCGTTGTTGCAAGTGGCGGTGTAATTGGTCTTTTGCCGTGATGGCTGTCGCGTGCGAATTGGTTCGGGTCGTGGGGGAATCTTCTCGCCCGGGATTGATGTATTGCGCAAATTCCGTATGATCAGTGGTGGAATCCACGATTTGACCCAGCGGAGCTCTAATCCATGACAGATACTGTGATCGATGGCATCAATTACGGCCCCTTGGCGCTTTTGATTGGCGTTTGGGAAGGCGACAAAGGGGTCGACAAGGCCCCTGAACCAGATGGCGAAGAGCGGAGTCTTTTTTACGAAACGATCCTGTTTGAAGCCATTGGTGATGTCACCAACGCCGAGGAACAGACGCTCGCGGTACTCCGTTATCACCAGGTTGTGCGTCGCAAGTCCAACGACAAGGTCTTTCATAACGAGACAGGTTATTGGTCATGGGATGCACGAACGGGTGAAGTCGTGCAGTCGTTCTCGATCCCCCGCGGTGTAGCGCTGGTGGCAGGTGGCAAAGCCGGTAGCGATCCAGCGAATCCTGCGGCCACCGTGATTGAAGTGCAAGCTGCTGCCGGAGACGCCGACTGGGGAATCGCACAGGCCCCCTTCATGCGCGACAAGGCTCGCACGGTGTCCTTCAAGCACAAGATCACGGTCGAGGGTGATTCCATGCAATATTCGGAATCGACCCTGCTCGACATTTACGGGCGTGCCTACGATCATACCGACATCAACCGTCTCAAACGTACGAAGCAAGGTTGATCCGCTCTCTGCCGGTGCGGGCACGGTTCCGCACCGGCATTCCCGTTGCCCCTCCTGTTGTATTTCCTTCTGTGGCCCGCTTTTGATATTTCCTTGATGTTTTCTTGAGACCCCTTTGTTGTCTCTGGGCGTATTTTGTGGGCATAACCTGAAGGCCTGCCCATGTCATCGAAAATACTGCTTGCCCGGTTGACCAAATTAGCGCGTTACCTGCTTGGCGGCGGAGGTGCGACCTTGTTGCACTGGGGAACCATGGCCTTCCTCGTCAGCATGGGCGGAAGTCCCAACACCGCTACCGCCATCGGTGCTCTATTCGGCGCCACAGCCAATTACCTGCTGCAATTCCACTTCACATTTCGAAGCCCTCAGCCACATCTTGAGACCATGCCCCGTTATGTGTTGATCACGTTATTGAGCTGGTGTGCCAATAACGCCCTGTTTGCTGGCATTCATGGTTTCACTTCCTGGTCGGTGGCGCAATCGCAGCTATTTACCACGATATGTGTCACGGTGCTTAATTTTACGTTGTACCAGAGGTATGTGTTCCATGAACGCGATCGTATCCCGCCGCCTTAGCATGTTCGAGCCGACGCTGTCGGTCATCGTTCCCGTTTATAACGAGCGTGATGTATTGCCCCTGTTCCTGCAGCGTCTGCAGACAGTTGTCGCCAGGCTGCATCTCAGTGTCGAAGTGCTATTCGTCGACGACGGCAGCAAGGATGGTAGCGCCGATTACCTGATTGAACGGGCCATGTCCGACACCTCTTTGCGTATCGCGCGCCTGAGCCGGAACTTTGGCAAGGAGGCTGCGGTGTCAGCAGGAATCGACCTGGCCCGGGGCGAGGCGTTGATCATCATCGATGCTGATCTTCAGGATCCCCCTGAAGAAATTCCGCGCATGGTGGCGGCCTGGACAGCGGGCGCCGATGTGGTTTGCATGCGTCGCAGCGATCGTCCTGGCGAAACACGTTTCAAAAAATTCAGCGCACACCTCTTCTATCGCGTCCTCAATCGCATAAGCCGGTTTGAAATACCCGAAGACACTGGTGACTTTCGTTTGATGAGCCGGAAAGCGACTGACGCGCTGAAGCAACTCCCTGAGCGTCAGCGTTATATGAAAGGCTTGTTTGCGTGGGTGGGCTTTCCCACCACCGTGCTGACCTACGCGCGTGAAGCCAGGGCTGCAGGTGCAACCAAATGGAGCTACGCCGCTCTGTTCGGGCTGGCATTCGAGGGCATTACATCGTTTTCCATTGCACCATTGCGCTGGGCAACCCTGTTGGGATTGGTGTCAGCGGTCAGTGGATTGCTGTTTGGTCTGGCCATCGTGCTAAAAACCCTGTTGTGGGGTGACCCGGTGCAGGGCTACCCTTCGCTGATGGCTGTCATGACCTTTTTGGGTGGCGTTCAGCTCCTCGGCATCGGATTGTTGGGCGAATACGTCGGCAAAACATATTTCGAGAGCAAACAACGACCGCTCTATTTGATTCGTGACGTGATTGAAAATCGCAATAATATCGAAAACGTATCGCGGCAACGGGGTCGTCACACACATGTCGTCCCGTACTAGTCTTTGGTGGCTCGCGCTGCTGAGTTTGATCGCGGCCCGACTTTGGGCCATGGCATCGCTGCCTTTGATGGATCCCAGCGAACCCCGTTATGCCGAGATTGCCCGTACCATGGCTGCCAGTGCAGATTGGATAACGCCATGGTTTGCACCCGGTATTCCGTTTTGGGGAAAACCCCCCTTGTCTTTCTGGGCGCAGGCAGCATCCATGCAGGTATTGGGCGTCAATGCCTTCTCGGCGCGTCTGCCTTCGCTGCTGGTAACCCTGGCCACCTTGTGGCTCCTGTACGTGTTCGCGCGACGGTGCGCGGGTGTCACTGTGGCCCGTCTGGCCACGCTGATATGTCTCGCTTCGCCAGTGGTGTTTATCGACGCTGGTGCAGTATTGACGGATCCCTTTCTCACGTTGGGCGTTACCTTGAGCCTCGTCTCTTTTGCGTTGGCGCAATATGACGCCAGGCGAGTGTGGCGTTATGGCTTCTTTGTCGGGGTCGCGCTGGGACTGTTGGCCAAAGGGCCGTTGGCGTTGGTTCTGATTGGCTTTCCCGTGTTTGTCGCCATGTGGGTCAGCCCCGATCGACGTGCTTGCTGGCAGGCACTGCCATGGTGGCGTGGCAGTGCACTGCTGATGGCGCTTGCATTACCCTGGTTTGTCATGGCGGAATTAAAAACACCGGGCTTCCTGCGCTACTTCCTGGTGGGCGAACACCTGATGCGATTCATCGATCCGGGCTGGCAAGGGGATCTGTATGGTAACGGGCATCGTCGACCGCACGGAATGATCTGGCTGTATTTGCTGGTGGGTTCATTGCCATGGTTTCTGCTCCCGATGCGCAGGTGGTTTGCACGCGATAAAACCATGGAAATGAACCCTGCCATCCGGGAAGCAGCGCCGGATGTAGTCCTGAACGCAGCCAGCAGTTTTTCGGCCAGGACCCTGACATATTTTCTGCTGGCGTGGGTTGGCGCTACGCTGTTGCTGTTTACCCCCGCCGGAAATATCCTGCCGACCTATGTTCAACCCTCAATTCCGGCGTTATCAGTGTTGCTGGCGATAGCATGGCTACGTGCTGGCAAGTCGGGCAATGCAGCGATCGCTGCAACGGGTCGTTTATATGGCGTGGCTTTGCTATTGGCGTTGGCGGCGGCCGGGTTGGTCGCGTGGGCAGGCGAACACGAAGATGAGCTCAAGAGCGAGCGTGCCTTGATTGCGCATGTCCCACCCGAAGTGATGGCTGATGGTGCGCTGATTTTTTTGGATAAGCGGCCCTATTCCGCAACCTTCTATTCTCAAGGCAAGGCCCGTCTCATGAATGCGGCTACCCTTGCCCGGCAGCTCTCCGGGGCGACGAACATCCTTTACGTGGCGATTCCGCGTCGGCGTGCGAATAACCTGTTGCAAGGGATTTCGCCGCTGCCAGCGCTTGTCTATCGTAACCCGCGATATACTCTGCTGGCAGTTGCCGAGAAAACCCCGTTTCGTCATACCCTAATTTCCAGACTGAGCGACACACATAATAGGACACCACATGAGTAATGCTGGCAACATTCGCATGCTGATTGTTGAGGATCATGTCGCGCTGGCTGAAAACCTGTTCGAATACTTTGATTCCCAGCGCTATGTTCTCGATTTCGCGGCGGATGGGCTTACGGCCCTGCATTTGCTCGCCGTCAACCAGTACGATGTGATCGTTCTTGATGTGATGTTGCCGGGCGTTTCCGGATATGAAATCTGTCGGCGCATCCGGCAGGATTTGAAATGCACGACGCCCGTCATCATGATGACCGCCAAAGATCAATTGCAGGATAAGGAGCAGGGTTTTTCCCTGGGCGCCGACGACTACCTGGTGAAGCCGTTCAATTTGCGTGAGCTGGAACTGCGTGTGCAAGCGCTCGATCGTCGTCACCGGCCGCCGCCGGCGCGGCTGCATGCCGCACAGGTCGAGTTTGATCCGGGTACCCTTACTGTCAGTGTTCCCGGTGGCATACCGCTTATCTTGAGTGGCAGTGGCGCACGTCTGTTTGAAGCATTTGTTCGTGCCTATCCGGCCATTGTCTCTTACGAGCAACTGCAAGACTGTATCGGTACGCATCGCGAACTCGACGCGAATACGCTGCGTACCCATGTTTATCTTCTGCGCAAGCAATTACAGCAACACTTCTCGGATCCAATGATCAAAACCGTGCATGGGCGTGGTTATCGACTGGAACCGGTCAGCAAGGAGTAACGGGTATGCAGTCCATCTCTGCTCGCGTGCATCGTACGTTTTTTGCGTTTGGTATTGGCGTTGCAGTGCTGATGGCGATTCTGATGATGACGGTCAACGATGATCTTGAATCCACCATGCTGGAGAACGATCTTGACGATGAAGTGAATTTTCTGCTCACGCGTCATGATGCTAATCAATTGCTTGAATGGCAAAGCGCAGACCTCATGATTTATTACATTCCTCACGCACATCAACCCCCGGTCCGTTTGCCCTGGGTATTTCAGTCATTATCGATTCCGTTCTCGGGCGAAGTGGAAAGAGCAAACGAAACGTATCTGGTACGAGCCGTCAGGGATACCAATGCCGATATTTTTGTGGCCAAAGACATTTCCGCTTATGAAAAGCGGGAAGCTGCTTTCCAGCTTGTTCTGGCGGGTATTTCGGCGGTCATGCTGTTGCTCACCTATTACTTTGCCCGCCTGGGCAGTCAACGATTGACGGCCCCGCTCTCGGATCTCACCCGGCGACTCCAGGCAATGGTGCCAGGCAAGAATATGCCTCGATTACCGGATCACTATCAGGATGGCGAGTTACGCCTGATCGCAGAAACCTTCAATGCGTTCCTTGGTGAAATGGAAGCTTACGTTCGACGTGAACAGTCCTTGATGAATTTGGCCAGTCATGAGTTGCGTACCCCGATTGCCGTGGTTTCTGGCGCTGCGGAAATCCTTCTGCATCGCGGACTGCTTGATCCGGCTGACGAAAAAACTGTCACAAGAATAAAAAATGCATGCCTGGAAATGGGGGAAAATGTCGAAGTCCTGCTGAAACTCGCCCGGCGTGGCACCACGACAGGACAGACAGAAACGGTTGATGTGGCCTTGCTGTTGAAGGAAGTCAGGGACGATCTGGCCAACCGCTTCACACTCGATGACCGACTCGACATACAGGTGCAAATTCCTGTGTTGAACACGGATCGCGCGCTGTTGAAAATGCTGCTGTTGAACCTGGTGCAGAATGCCTTGCAACACACGAACGCCAAGGTAGAACTGCTGGTGGATGAGGCGGGGGTTCGTGTCTGTGACCGTGGTGCCGGCTTGTCGCTCCCGGCGCCGCAGGATCTGGCAGCCGGTGGTGGTCTGGGATTGTACATTGTAACGTTGATCTGCGAGGCACTGGGTTGGCAGCTGCAGATTGATACGCGGGAGGGTGGCGGCACAGTAGTCAGTGTCTGGATACGCTCGCTATAATGAGGGGCACAGCCGTCAGCATTGGTGCCCGAAATAGCGCATGCGCAAACGCCCTCAGCAACAGCGTTCCCGTCAAATGGTCGACACCCTGGTGGATGCGACTGCCCGTTGCATCGCTGTGCGCGGTCTGGACGGTACAACAACACCCGCCATCGCGGAATACGCGAATGTCAGCGTGGGCTCGCTCTATCAATATTTCGAGGACAAGGAGGCGCTGATCGAGGCGCTGCTCGAACGTATTGCCCTGGAAGTAACGCAGGTGCTGCGTGCCGGAGCGACCGTGACCGATCAAATGCCGTTGACAGAGCTGACCCGTAACGCCATTCGTACTGCCCTGGCATTGTTGCACAGTAACGAGGGACTCTATCTCGAATTGATCAAGAACTGGTACCGGTTGCCAACCCACAAGGTCGTCGATGTCCTGCAGCAGTTCTTTCTGGAACTGACGCGCATGTATTTTGCCAAGCATCATCGCGAATTCCAGGTAGATAATCTGCACGTCAAGGTGTTCGTTATCGTCAATAGCACGATCTTCACGGTAGTCCGGTTTCTAAGCGAAGAGCCGCCCTTTATCCGTGAGAGCGAGCTGGTAGAAGAGCTGACCGTCATGATCAGTGCTTATCTGGATGCAGGGCGATTCGATGCAGGAGCCTTGGTATAAGGGGTGTTTTTGCAACGTAATGTCAGCGAGAGGGATTACATGAACACGATGGTAAAAATGGCATTGCTCGGTCTGTTGTTGGCAATGGCGGGATGCGCTACCTGGTTTGCCTCTGCCCCATCCTCGCGTGCCCCCGGGCCTGCCGAGGCACTGGTGTATGTCTATCGTCTGCCGCTGATTTCCGGGCATGTCTGGGATACGGAACTGAGCATCGATGGAACTCCACGCCTGGAGCTCAATGACAAGGAATACAGCCAGGTCTATGTGGCGTCGGGCCTGCATGAGTTCACGGCCCGCTTTCATCATGAGAAGCCGTTACAGGTACGACAGGATCTGCAGGGCGGCCAAACCTATCACCTCGAATTGTCGCAGGAAATCATCGGTAAGAACCGGGTCCGCCATGTGATGCAGTTTGTTCCGTCGCACACGGGCAAAGACATTCTGCAGCACTATACCTATACGCCGGCGGAGCATTGAAATCCAGTGGCTCGTCTTGTCAAAAACGCCTGGCGGGTGCTGGGCCTTGCCTGCCTTTTCAGCGCTAACCATACCCTGGCCGCGACCGATGAGCGTGCGGTTACGGCAGCAATGCGTGTCGCCAACGACAGCCCTGAGTGTCGTGCGATCGAGCCATTCTATTGGGAAATCGGCGATCGTGATCGGGTTCGGGTATCCGGCGCCGAGGGCAGGGGAGCGCCTGATGCGCACACGCACATGCCAATCGCGTCGGCGACCAAGTGGATGTTTGCGGCCTATGTGGCAGAGAAGCGGCAGGGGCGGCTGACGCCCGCCGATATCAGCGCCCTGACCATGCAATCCGGATATACCTCTTTCCGCCATGCCAGTTGCATCCGCGCCTTGCCGGCAAGGCGTCGTACCCAGACGGTTGCAGAATGTTTCGATCATGAAAATAACGCCCACTATGAGGCAAAGAATGAGGGGCGATTTTTCTACAATGGCGGCCATTTTCAGCATCTGGCGGTTGCTTCGCTCGGGCTGGGTGGCATGAACAACGAGGCTCTCGCGGCTGAATTCCAGAAGATGCTGGCGCTCCCGGCCCAGCCCGGTTTTGGCTCGCCCCAGCTCGGTGGGGGAATCAATACGTCGGCTGCCGACTATGCGGTATTCCAGCGGGCACTGTTGAAAAAGGATCTGTGGCTGGGATCACTGCTTGGCAGTCATGCTGTGTGTGCGGCGCCAACGCAATGCCGTAACGCGATTTATACGCCGGTACCGTCACAATGGCGTTGGCACTATTCGTTAGGGCATTGGGTCGAGAGCGATCCTGCGACCGGCGATGGTGCATTCAGCAGCGCCGGCGCTTTCGGTTTTTACCCCTGGATCGATCGACAGCAACGTTTTTACGGCGTCATCGCCCGCAAAGAAGTGGCGAAAAAGAGCGGGTTTGCATCGGTCGAATGTGGCCGCCGGATTCGCTCGGCGTTTCTTGGTGCCTTGTCGCCGTAGCGTTTGGTTGCGGCGCCGAGCTATTTCTTGTCAGTTGGCCTGTACGGGTGTGCCTGTTTTGCGCGCCTGTCGACAGGCGGCAAGCACATCCAGTGATCGCTGGTAGACATCGCTTTTGCGATCGGTAAAAAGCCCCAGAAACGTATGGAAGATATGGTCATGATCGGCGTATTCAGTCGCGCGTCTGCGCATGCAGTCAGTGTCAATGTGCATATCCTGATAACTTGTTTCCGATAACCAGAGCAGCATGGGGACATGTTTTTGTGCTTCCGGCGCAAACAGCCAGGGAGCGCCGTGCAGGTAGGCGCCATTTTCTCCCAGTGATTCACCATGATCGGACATGTAAAAGAAAAGGATATCGTGTGTTTTCTTCAGGGGACGCATACGCTCGATCAGTTTGGCCAGTATGTGATCGGTGTAAAGAATGTCGTTGTCGTAGGCGTTGATCAAGGCTTCGTTGGTGCAGTTGAACGCATCATCCTGTTGGCACTCCGGCTGAAACTGCTGATAGCTTCCGGGATGGCGACGATAGTAGCTCGGGCCATGTTCCCCCATCTGATGCAGCACAATCAGCCGATCCCCTTGCGTATCGGGTAAGGCTCGCTCAAGCGTCTCGGGCAGGATGTCGTCAAAACATTCCTCGTCGTTGCAAAAGGTCTCGATTTCCCGTGCGGTAAATTCCTTGCGTCCCCATTGCGTGACACGGCGGGCAACGCCTTTGCTGCCTGAATTATTGTCGATCCACAATATATCTACGCCTACCCGTTGCAAAACGTCGATCAGATTCTGGCGTTTGGCCGCTTTTTCCGGTGTGTAGTGTTCACGACCCAGATCGCTGAACATGCAGGGTACCGATTCGGCCGTGGATGTCCCGCACGACCACGCATTGCCAAAACTCAGCAGCGAATGGATGCGGGCAAGTTCCGGATTGGTGTTGCGCTCATACCCGTTCAACGAGAAATGATCGGCGCGTGCCGTTTCGCCTATTACCATGACGGCCAACAAAGGGCGTTTTCTTTCGCCTCGGTGCGGGGTGCGTGCATCCAGGGCAACATTGATCAGTGGCGCATTCTGGTCTGCGGCGTTTTGATCGACGAAAAATTTAATCAGAGAGTAGATAGGATAGGTTGGGTTGATATGCAAGCGTAGTTCGCGGTGTTCGCGAAAAATCAGCTGGAAAAATTTGTACTGCGTCGCTAACGCCCCGATGCCAATCCCCATTGTCAACACGAAAAACACCGGCATCTGCAACCACCATCTTGTGCCGACCGGTTTGATGCGCGTCATGCACAAGGCGAATGCAGGAAGCGCTGCATAGAGTAGCAAGTGCCATCCCAGCGGTGCCGTCACAAGCTCCACCGCCTCGCGCCATTCGGTTTCGATGATATTACGTACCATTGAAGTGTCGACGATGGTGCCAAAATTAAGGGCAAAGTAATTGTTGGTGGCAGCCACGAGTATTACGCTGGAAAGTAGTGTTTTACTGGTGATCGGGTGTGACACGATAAATAGAAATGCCGTGACGATGGCGATTAAAGATAGCAAGAATGCGGTGGATGCGCCTTGAGCGACATGGGGGGCTCCCGTGACTGCTCGCCAAAAATCCCACAAGGGGCCATTGAGAAAGAAGACGCAGTAAATGGCCGTCAGAAAGGGAAGTGTCGACCAGTGAAATGCAGGCGGCTTGATTCTTGACATGTCGCAACAGGAACCCATAGGGTTGGCGTGAACGACCGATTAAAAATCAGAATGCGAGTAAAATAAACAAGAAAATCCGGCAGCCTGACTTTATTTTTGACCGATAAAATCCAGATGAATTTTTGATAAAAATTTGATGGTTGTTGCGGCAAAATGGTGGATCGATATCCGCACAGGAATATCGATCCAGTCGTGAACTCTAACCCCCCAGCACTTCCCAGCGCTCGAGCAAACCCATCAGCGCTTCTTCGATTTCACCCAGACGGGCGGTCGCTTGGGTGGCATCTTTCGGACTCTGCACAAAGAAATTGGGATCCTGCAGCTTCTTCTGCAAGGACGCCTGCTCGTTTTCCAGTGCCTCGATTTTGCCCGGAATCTGATCCAGCTCACGTTGCTCGTTATAGCTCAGCCGCTTTTTCGCCGATTTGGCGGTGTTGTTCGCAGCGGCAGGCGCTGGCGTCGCGGTGGCGGCAGTGGTTTTGCCCGCGTCGGGGTTCCTGTCTTTCTGTTTGCCGGCATCGCCGCTCGAAGAAGGCGTTGTCGAGGGGCGTTGCCGCAGATAATCCTGATAGCCGCCTACGTATTCCTCGATATCGCCTTTGCCGTCAAATGCCCAGATCTCGGTCACGACGTTGTCGAGGAAGGCCCGGTCATGCGAAATCAGCAGCAGGGTGCCCGGGTAATTCATCAGCACTTCTTCGAGCAGGTCGAGCGTTTCGAGGTCGAGATCGTTGGTGGGTTCGTCCATGACCAGCAGGTTGGCCGGGCGGGTGAACAACTTGGCCAGCAGCAACCGGTTGCGCTCGCCACCGGATAACGCCTTCACCGGGGTGCGGGCCCGCGCCGGGGCGAACAGGAAATCCTGCAAATAACCCAGCGCATGTTTTTTTACGCCGTTGATTTCCACCCAGTCGGAACCCTCGACCACGTTGTCGAACACGGTCTTCTCTTCGTCGAGCGCCGCCCGCAACTGATCGAAGTAGGACACTTCCAGCTTGGTGCCATGACGCACGGTGCCTGAGGTGGGCTCAATCTGGCCCAGCAGCAGCCGCACCAGCGTGGTTTTGCCGACACCGTTGTCACCGACCAGGCCAATGCGGTCGCCACGGAACACCGACGTTGTAAAATCGTTGATCAGGCAGCGGCCACCAGTCTGCCCGTTATTGCCGACAACATAGTGTAGATTCTGGGTTTCCAGCACCAGCTTGCCGGATTTGTCGGCTTCGCTGATCACCAGTTTGGCCTTGCCGGCGCGGGAACGACGCTCCTCATGTTCGCGTCGCATGGCAATCAGCGCGCGTACACGTCCTTCGTTACGGGTGCGGCGAGCTTCCACGCCTTTGCGTATCCACACTTCCTCTTGCGAAAGGCGCTTGTCGAATTCGGAATTGACCTTGGCCTCCACCGAAAACCGGCTGGCGCGATTTTCGAGAAATTTGTCGTAACTGCCCGGATGATCGAACAACTGGCCGCGATCCAATTCTACGATGCGGGTGGCCAGTGCCGACAGGAAGGCACGGTCATGGCTGATGAATACCAGCGTGCCACGGTAGTCCTTGAGGAATTTTTCCAGCCAGTCGATGCTGTTGATGTCGAGATGGTTGGTGGGCTCATCGAGCAGCAACAGATCGGGTTCGGTGACCAGTGCCTGCGCCAGCAGCACACGGCGCTTGCGCCCGCCCGACAGTGGCGCGAACGGTTCGTGCGGGTCCAGTCCCAGCCGCGACACCCAGTGCAATACTTGACCGTGCAGGTTCCAGGCACCGCTGGCTTCCAGTTTCTCTTGTAATTCGCCCAAGCGATCCATGGCGGCGGTGTCGTGATGTGAGGTCTCCAGCAGGGCCTCGTATTCGCGTAACTGTGCTGCCGCTTCGCCAAAACCGGTGGCCACCACGTCGTATACCGTGCCGGTGCAGGCGCCGGGCACTTCCTGCTGCAAAGTCGACACTTTGAGGCCCTGACGGCGCACGATCTCGCCGTCATCGGGTTTGAGGGTGCCATCGAGCAACTTGAGCAGGGTCGATTTGCCCTCGCCATTGCGGCCGACGATGGCAATGCGCTCGTTGGTCTCGATGCCAAGGTTGACGTGGTCGAGCAGCGAGGGGCCACCGAAGGCAATCGAGGCTTGGCGCAGGGTAATGAGGGACATGCGGAGTTCTCTTGGCAAAATGCGGTGCGTGACTGGGCAAGCCGCCGATTATAGGGTGTGTCAGCAGGCTTGGGGCAGTGCCGGCGATATTTATGCGGGCCGTATGGGGCCGGATCAGGCCCGTGCGGCCAGGCTGCTGCCGATCGCGGATTTGGTGGCGTCACTCAAGGGCACCAGCGGTAGCCGGCATTCGTCGGAGCACAAGCCAAGCAAGGAGGCCGCGTATTTGATACCGGCCGGGTTCGGCTCACGAAAGAGACTGGTATAGAACGGTATCATCTGGTCGTGCATTGCCAGCGCCGTTCGGAAGTCTCCCTCCCGACAACGCTCCTGCAATTGGCGGCAGAATCCCGGAAAGACATTCGACGCGACGGATATGCACCCATTTCCGCCGTGCGCGTTGTAGGCCAGTGCAGTGATGTCATCGCCCGAAAGAAAGCTGAAGGGCTTTGTTATCCGCTGGCGCTCATGGCAAATACGTCCAAGATCGCCACAGGAATCCTTGATGCCAATGACGCGCGGAAGCTCTGCAATGCGGGCCAGGGTTTCCGGCTGAATATCGACAATCGTACGTGGCGGGATATTGTAAACAATGATCGGAATGTCGCACGCCGCGTGAAGGTATTCGAAGTGTCGGAACAAGCCTTCCTGGGATGGGCGGTTGTAGTAACCCGCCACTGCCAATATGGCGTCTGCACCCAGCTCCCGTGCAATGTTGGCGTAGTGAACGGATTCGCGGGGATTATTGGAACCCGCGCCCGCAATAACCGGTACTTGCCCGGCCGCTTCGTTGACGACGATGTCGAGCAATTGGCGAAATTCGTGTTCTTCAAGCGTTGATACTTCGCCGGTGGTACCTGCCACCACCAAGCCATCAATTTCCTGTTCCAGTTGGAATTGCACCAATCGTCGCACGGATATTGGGTCAAGGGCGCCGTCGCGAAACGGCGTGATGAGTGCGGTAATGCATCCTGTCAGCATGAGTGTTCTCCTGAGTAAAAATAACGGGCAATAAAAAACCCGGTGGCGATAATCGCGACCGGGTTTGGTGTGGAATGACTTGGATGGGATATCTAGGTCTTTCGCACGTGCATCACCAGGCCGCAAGGCTTTTGCTTGCTGCGTTTGAGTGCTGCACGTTTGAGCGCTTGTGGGCGCCCTGCGAGAGTAGGCATGAAGGCAGATTCCGGGGTCTATAGGCCTGAGAGTCTAACACGAGGTTTTCCCGGGTCGTCAATGGGGGCGTCGGCATCAGTCCGGGCGGGCAATCTGAATGGTATAGGCAATATGTTTCGATCCGATAGGATAATGATATTATTCGAATGGGTGGCGTTGGGGTAGGGTAGATGGACTCACTATTGCGGAGATACCCCCCATGAACGCCTTTGCCCTGCAGCCCCTTTTACCCCGGTTTTGCCAACGATTTTGCCAACGGAAGTCCCTACTGACGAGCTTGTGGATGCTGATGCTGCTGCTCTCGTTCCCCCCGCCCAGCCAGGCCGGCGTGCAGCTGAGCCTGATCAGCACCGCCGAAAACAACGGTGCGATTGAGGGGCTGGTGGTGGAGGGGGGTGAATGGGCGAGCATCCGCCACCTGCGCCAGCAAGTGGTCGTCATTCGGCATCCACAAGGCCTGTTTTTGCTGGATGCAGGCGTGGGGAAGGCGACACCCAAGGCGTTTCAGCAGAATTCCAGCCTGCATCGGCTGCTGTTTGGCTTTCGTCATCACGTGCCGGCGGTGACGCAGTTGGTGGCGCAGGGCATCCGGCCCGGTGATATCCGGGCGATTCTGGTCAGTCACCTGCATTGGGATCACGCTGGTGGGTTGCCGGATTTTCCGGGGGTGCCGGTGTGGGTGCAGGCAGCGGAATTGGCAGCAGCAGAGCAGGGGGCGCCACCCTCGTACCTGGGCGAGCATCGCGACGCGGCGATTTCCTGGCACCCCTATGAGTTGGCGTTACAACCTTATGAGGGCTTTGAGCGCAGCCTGGATCTTTTGGGGGATGGCACGCTGGTGCTGGTGGATTTGCCCGGACATACGCCGGGCCAGAGTGGCCTGTTTGTAAACGCGGCCAATGGCAAGCGTTATTTTTTCAGCGCTGACACGACGTGGACGCAACTAGGGTTGGACTTGCAAAAATCCCGCCCGGCCGTGACGCGATGGCTCACGGGCGTTGACTGGAATGCCGCGCTTAACGCGGATACGATCGTCCGAATTGCGGCGTTAAGGAAGCGATTGCCCGAGTTGATCGTGCTGCCGGCGCATGACGAGGTGGCCGCCCGACAGTTGCCGGCGTTTCCGCAATTCACAGACGAAAATCCAGGCTTGTCAGAGAGCCGGAATTAGAAGCGCTACACCCAAAGGAGCTACCATGGATTTACGCAGCTTGCGCTATTTTGTCGCGACCGTTGAAGTGGGCACGGTCAGCGGTGCCGCGTTGCGGTGTCACGTGGCGCAGCCCTCCATCTCCAGTGCGATCCTGCAGCTGGAGCAGGAATTCAATCA
>JBPOHS010000134.1:0-16655 GCA_052035295.1 Pseudomonadota bacterium | reverse complement strand
GCGGGGAATCGCTGGCCTATCAGCTGGTCGGGCTTGATGCTGCCTCGGGCGTCCTGCGCTTCATGCTGCCAGCGGGCGCCGACGTGTCGGTTGAGCTGGTAGGTAACGATGGTGTTCATTTCTTCGTGCGTGAAGCAGCCAACGGTATTTCCACGGTGAAATCGTATTCCACCACCGGGCAACTCGCCTGGTCCCGTTCGCTCGATACCCTCTTTTCGCCTGCCAGTCAGTATTCCATTCAGGATGCGGTGGAGACCGATGATCAGGTCTGCTTTGCGTATCGTCAGGTGGGTACCGACGTGCTGGCGCGTCAGCTCGCTTGCCTTGATAACGATAACGGCGGTGTTGTGCTGAACACCAATTTGCCATATCCGACCGTAAGCAGTGGCAATAAACCCTATACCGGCTTTATTCAGACCCAACTGGTGTCTTCTGGGCAAGGTGATGTACTGGTATATGACACAGCGGTCTCAGGTAGCAAGGCAGAGGGGATTTTCTTCCGTATTTCGCCAGTCACGGGGGCTGCGTCATCCATCGTCTACGCACAGCAGGTAGCGGATGTCTCTGCCGCTGCTAACGGCGAGGTGAGGGCGTTGCTACGTGGTGGCGGGTACACGCAAGCGCGTGTGTCCACCGGCCACCTGTCACCATGATGCGTTTCCATCGGGCAGACAAGGTGACCGTGCTAGCCGCCGCTGTGCTGCCTTTGGACAAACCCCTCACCATCTCATAATATTCCCGCCAGAATCCCCGACTTCCAAGGCGTTCCCGACGTGGCAAAAAGCGACTGGTCCCGAAAACTCTACAGTGGCGTGTTTTATGCGGCGACCCCGCTTCTGGCATGGCGACTGCGCCAGCGCGGAAAGGAAAATCCAGCCTATCTCGACCGTCGCGCCGAACGTTTCGGGCACTATTCAGGGGAACCGTTAACCCGCTCGTTATGGGTGCATACCGTGTCGGTGGGCGAGTTTCTTGCCGCCAAACCGATGATCGACTGGCTGCTGCAAGCCTATCCTGGCTGGCCGTTGGTGATCACCACCATGACTCCGACGGGTGCCGAGCGGGTGCAAGCCGCCTACGGCGATCGTGTGCGTCATTATTATCTGCCCTATGACATGCCTTATGCAGTTCAGCGTTTTCTCGATCACGTCAATCCTCGGCTGCTGATCATCATGGAGACCGAACTCTGGCCCAATGTCGTGCACTTCAGTCACGCGCGCGGTGTTCCCGTCATTGTGGCGAACGCACGACTCTCCGAGAAATCGGCCAAGGGCTATCAGCGTATCCACTGGATCACGCGCCCCATGCTTGAGGCCATTACAGTCGTGGCGGCGCAGAGTGGAGCCGATGCCTCGCGGTTTCTGGAACTCGGTTTGCGCCCCGATGCCTTGCAGATCACCGGCACCGTCAAATTCGATCTGGTGGTTGACGATGCCTTGCGGGCGCAGGCGCATCAATTGCGCGAACGCTGGGGTGTAAAACGCTCGGTCTGGATCGCGGCCAGCACCCATCCGGGTGAAGACGAACAGATATTGCAGGCCTTCCGTTTTCTGGAGGCACAAGTGCCCGACCTGTTGCTGGTATTGGTGCCCCGTCATCCCGAGCGTTTCAATGCGGTGGCGACGCTGGTGCAGCAGCAGAATTTCCGCCTCTGGCGCCACAGTCAGGGCGGTACGATTCCGCCCGAGGTCGAGGTGATCGTGGGCGACACCATGGGCGAGCTGGTGAAAATGATGGCGGCGTCGGATGTCGCTTTCGTGGGTGGCAGCCTGGAACCCGTCGGCGGCCACAACATGCTCGAACCACTGGCAGTGGGGGTTCCGGTGATCTGTGGCCCGCATGTATTCAATTTTGCGACGGTGGCCAAGCTGCTCACTGAGCAGGGCGTGATGACCACGGTGACATCCCCTCTGGGATTGGCGAATGCCGTGCAGGAACTGTTCGCTGACCCGGCCCATCGCCGCACCCTCGCCGACAAAGGCGTCAAGGTGGTCGACGAGCAGCGCGGCGCGTTGCAACGCCTCTGCCGTATTATCGAGAAGACCTTGCGCGACCATCACATCCGCCCGGGCTGAACGCCTGGCGCTGGCTGTCCGAGCCTGCCTGCAAACACGCTGTCCCCCTGATTTTGTGCGGATATTTCGCGGTTGCCCCTGCAGTGGGGGGTGGCTTATAGTGTTCCATCTCTTTCTGTTGCCTCATATTTCAGTGAATCAGGGAAACTCATGACCGCTCCCGCAGATCAGGCCCTCAGCCAGCGCGCACAAGTTGACGAAGCCGCCATCCAACCTTTTCCCAATTCCCGCAAGATCTTTGTGGAAGGCTCGCGTGCCGATATTCGCGTGCCGATGCGGGAAGTCTCGTTGGCCGACACACCCACCGCGTTCGGCGGCGAAAAAAATCCGCCCGTGTTCATCTATGACACCTCGGGCCCCTACACCGATCCGGCAGCCAGGATCGACATCCGCCAAGGCCTCGAGCCGTTGCGCAAAAGCTGGATCGAGCGTCGTGGGGGTGTCGAGCAGCTGTCCGATCTCACCTCGCATTACGGGCGTCGCCGTGCCCGCGACATCCAGTTGGAATCATTGCGGTTTTCCCACTTGCGTCAGCCGTTACGCGGCAACGGCACGCAGGGCATCACCCAGATGCAATATGCCCGTCGCGGTGAAATCACCGAGGAAATGGAATACATCGCCATTCGCGAGAACCTGAAACTGCAGGAAGCCCGCGCCATGGGCGTACTGGCACAGCAGCATCCGGGCCGCAATTTCGGCGCCGCGATTCCCAAGGAAATCACCCCGGAATTCGTGCGTGATGAAGTGGCGCGCGGGCGTGCGATCATCCCCGCCAACATCAATCACGTGGAACTGGAGCCGATGATCATCGGCCGCAATTTCCTCACCAAGATCAACGCCAATATCGGCAACTCGGCTCTGGGTTCCTCGATCGAAGAAGAAGTCGAGAAAATGACCTGGGCGATTCGCTGGGGTGCCGACACCGTGATGGATTTGTCGACCGGCAAGAACATCCACGAAACCCGCGAGTGGATCATCCGTAATTCCCCGGTGCCCATCGGTACGGTCCCCATTTATCAGGCGCTGGAAAAAGTCGACGGCGTTGCCGAAGACCTTACCTGGGAAATCTTCCGCGATACGCTGATCGAGCAGGCCGAGCAGGGCGTGGATTACTTCACCATTCACGCCGGTGTGTTGCTGCGTTATATCCCGCTGACCGCCAAACGCGTCACCGGTATCGTGTCACGCGGTGGTTCGATTCTGGCGAAATGGTGTCTGGCGCATCACAAAGAGAATTTCCTCTATACGCATTTTGATGAAATCTGCGAAATCATGACCGCCTACGACGTAACGTTCTCCCTCGGGGACGGTTTGCGTCCGGGCTCGATTGCCGACGCCAACGACGACGCCCAATTCGGCGAACTCACCACCCTGGGTGAGCTCACCAAGCGTGCCTGGGATGTCGGCGCGCAGGTCATGATCGAAGGCCCCGGGCACGTGCCCATGCACATGATCAAGGAGAACATGGAGAAGCAGCTGGAACTGTGCCACGAAGCGCCGTTCTATACGCTGGGCCCCCTGACCACCGACATCGCGCCGGGCTACGATCACCTGACCTCCGCCATCGGCGCGGCCATGATCGGCTGGTTCGGTACCGCCATGCTGTGCTACGTCACGCCAAAAGAGCATTTGGGCCTTCCCAACAAGGAAGACGTGAAGCAGGGCATCATCGCCTACAAGATCGCGGCTCACGCTGCTGACCTGGCGAAAGGGCACCCCGGTGCGCAGATTCGCGATAACGCCCTGTCCAAGGCGCGCTTCGAATTCCGCTGGGAAGACCAGTTCAACTTGTCGCTCGACCCGGATACGGCGCGTTCCTACCATGACGCGACCTTGCCGAAAGACGCCCACAAAGTCGCGCATTTCTGTTCGATGTGCGGCCCGAAATTCTGCTCGATGAAAATCACGCAGGAAGTGCGCGACTACGCCGAGCAACACGGCGTCAGCGAAGAGGCCGCGCTGTCCTCGGGCATGGAAGAGAAGTCGAAGGAATTCGTCGATACCGGGGCCGAGATTTACCATAAAGCGTGAGGGGGGAATGTGGTAAGCTTCCCGCCCTCAATAGCCCCATGAATTGTCAGGATACCGAACATGAGCACGTTGCCTCCTTGCCCGAAATGCAACTCCGAGTACACCTACGAAGACGGTGAAAACCTTATTTGCCCCGAGTGCTCGCACGAGTGGTCGAAAGGTGGGGCGGCAGAGAGCGTAGAGGCCGTGCGTGTGGTACGTGATGCCAACGGCAACGAACTGAAAGACGGCGATACCGTCACGGTTATCAAGGACCTGAAAGTCAAAGGATCCTCGTCGGTAGTGAAAGTCGGTACCAAAGTGAAAAACATTCGTATCGTTGACGGCGACCACGATATCGATTGCAAGATCGAAGGCTTCGGCGCCATGCAACTGAAGTCCGAATTCGTCAAAAAAGTCTGATATTTCCCTGCCAAAATCCCGGCGCATCCCGGTGGCTGGCAGTCTCTTTAATTCGTCAAGAGGCTGCCTTCTGCCAAAATACAGGGCTGCGTCGCGCTTCCTTTTCAGCAATAAGCCATTTTTGGGCGTCATTAAGAGAACAATCGTTCAGCCTGTGATGCATGCACTATTTTCCCGCGCCGTGTTCCTCTAGTTTTGTGTCATCAAGGACGTAACAACAAAAAAACTAGACACCATGACCTACCTACGCCAACCCTCGCCGCTGGAATTTTCGTACATCGCCACCGATGAACCGCATGCATCGCCCCTGGTCAATCAGCTGACCATTGTGGGTGAAGGTGATATCGACACCGCCCGGCTGCAATCTGCACTGGATCAGGCCATCGCTGCCAATCCCGGTCTCGGTGTTCGTCTGCGAGGAATGTGGGGCTGGCGGGTGTGGGACAGCAACGGTGCGCGCCCCCGTGTACAGGAAGTGCACGCACCGGATTGGCAGGGCAACACCTCGGAAGACGCGCCTTGCTACGGCGCACCGGTCAATCTGCGCAAAGACCCGGTTTGCCAGCTCATCAAGATTCGCACCACCGACAAGCTCTACCTGCTGTTCAGACTGCATCATGCCGTCACTGACGGGCGTGGCACTATCCATCTGATGAATGATGTATTCCGGATTTTGCGCGGTGAGGCCCCGATCGGCTCGACCTCGACCAAAACCGAGTGGGATATCGCCATGTCGCAGGAACGCCCCCCACGCCCGGTGGTCGAAGGCGATTGCCTGCCCATCATCAAGGGCACGCTACGCGCTGATGTGCGCGGCTATCACTGGTACCGCTTCGACTGGAAGGGCAACAAGAACAAACTCGCCGCCAAGCTGCTTTTCGCGGCGGGTGTGCTGGCTCGCAAGCATCATGGCGAGGGCAAGGTGTTGTTCCGTGTTCCCGCTGACCTGCGGCGTTACATGGCGCCGGAAGAGGGTATCAGCGTAGCCAATTGCAGTGGCGCGATCGATATGGAAATTCCGACGGATGCCGATGTGAATTCCATTCGCTCCCAACTCGTGCGAGCCATGCGCAACAAGGAGGATATTTCTCCTTTTGCGGAAAACATGAAAATTGCGCGCTGGTTGCCGCGTTCGGTTTTTCTTCCGAAGCCGCAGCAGTTGCAGCAGACGCATGCCAGTCGGCGTTATCGCATGTCGGGTATCGTGAGTTTCATGGGGGATGTGAACATGGATATGTTCGCCTGTGAGGGTTTCACGCCGGTGTCGCAGTTTGGAGTGCCGATTCCGTTCGAGAATCGCCCGTTGATTATTACGGGGGGAACGTACGGGGACGTGACGAATCTGGTGGTGGCGTGCCCGCGCGCGGTGGCGACAATGGATGAGTTGAAGGCGTTCGCTGGTGAGCTGGCACAGACGTTGGACGGATTGTAGGGATAAACCGTCAGTTTCACTTTTCTGCAGGAATGATGTTCGTAGGACTTTGGCGGTAAAGTGTTGCAGGAACGTCGCCGGCATGGATGCCGGCGTCGAGCCTACAGGGACGTATTTACGGCGTTTCCTGAAACACTTTACCGCCAAAGGCCAATGGTAAGTACTAGCGGCAGAAAAGTGGGGCTGACGGTTTAGCCCGCCCCGCAGAGCGTCAGGCGCTGCGGGATTCTGCCGAAATCTCGGTGTCTACACCATCCTCATGTTGCGCCGCCCGCGAACGAATGACTTTCGCCAAACGTCCCTGCGTGCGCAAATACTTCTCCAGATCACGACACTTTCCGTCCCAGTGCGCGCGCGCCTTCAGGTGCGGCGTTACCAGGAACTGCTTGTCCTGCACCGCCTGATAAACCTGCTCCGCAATATCTTCCGCGCTCAATTCACCCGTATCCATCAACCCCTGCAGAACACCCGGCATGTTCTTGTCCGGCGAACGCATGGTCTCCGCCAGTTTGGTGGCAAAGAACGACGGGCATACGCAAGTAACGCCGATATTGTAGGGCGCGAGTTCGCCGGCCAACGTTTCCGACAACGATATGACGGCCGCTTTCGACACATTGTAATTGCTCATGCCCGGCAGGTTCATGAGGCCGGCCATGGAACCAATGTTGACGATATGGCCGTGGTTTTGGCTCATCATCAATGGGGTGACGGCCTGGCAGCCGTGCAATACGCCGAAGAAGTTGATTTCCATGATCCAGCGCCAATCTTCGGTGGTGAGCCAGTCGAAAGGGCCGCCCGAGGCGGTGCCGGCGTTGTTGATCATGATGCCGAGGTGACCGAAGTGGTCGTGGGCAGCCTGGACGGCGGTTTTGACGTGGGCGGGGTCGCGTACATCGCAAAGGTGGAAGACCGCATCGCAGTGCTCGCGCAAGGAGGCCGCTGCGTGCTCGCCTTGTTCGGGGTTGATGTCGGCGATGCAGACGGGGTGACCGTCATGGGCGAAGCGTTTGGCCATGGCGAAGCCGAGGCCGCTGGCGCCGCCGGTGATGAAAACGCTGGGTTTGTGGTTCATGGCAACTCCTGTAACTTCTTGTTTTTTTTCCTTCGGCCACGGCAGGTCTGTGAACATGTGTACCTGCGCTTGACCCTGACATGTTACCCGGCTCCAAGCCCTGAATCTGCTACCTGGTTCGATTTATTTATAACCAATACTGATGGGGCTATCGAAAAATTGAAAGGTCGCTTACGGATTTTGCCGAGTCGATGGCGGCGGTGGTTGTGATGACGGTTCGTATAGACAGTATGTGTACGTTCGTGCTCGGTGGAACTGGTGGGTCAAGTCGTAGGGTGGGGCTTGCAAAATACCGTGGGGGGTATAGTATAGAGGTGTAACGTTTCTTGTGAGGAGTCGGTCATGACGATCAATGAAGGTTTGCGCTTGGTGGCGGGTTTTTTTGTGGTGTTGAGTGTGGTGCTAGGGTATTACGTGAATCCCTGGTTCCTGGCATTCACGGTGTTCGTTGGGTTGAATCTGGCGCAGTCTGCGTTTACCGGCTGGTGCCCGATGATGATGATTCTTGCCAAGTTGGGTTTGAAAAAAGAAGTCGCTTGCGACCAATAAGAACGATAGGGGGTATCCATGGAAATCTTGGCTAAATTGGCTGCTTTGTCGATGCAGTCTTCTCGGTCGGTGCGGGCTTCCCGATGGGGCTTGGCATTGCTGTTGGTGGGAACTGCCGTCGTGGCCACCGCCGAAGATACCCCCCCAGCTGTACCCGCCACTGCCACCGTCGTGCCCGCTTCCCCGCAGGAAAGCGCCGGCGCGACGGTGACGGTGGACTATCACACGCTCGACTCCACCTTCGATTCGGAGGCAGTCATTGAGGCGGAACGCCAGTCGACGGTGAGTGCGCAGGTCGCCGGTCGTGTGCTCGAAATCAATTACCGGCCGGGGGATACAGTGCCGGCCAATGCCGTGATCATGCGTATTGATCCACGCATGGCGAAGCAGGAAATCATGGGCATGGAAGCGCGCATCAATGAAGCGCGCGTCAATCTCGATAACGCCCGCCGTCAGTTTCAGCGCGTGTCGGAGCTGTTCAAACAAAGCTATGTCAGTCAGTCGGATTTCGATAAAACCGAGGCGGGTTACAAGGCGGCCGAAGCGCAGCTGAAAACGCTGATGGCGTCGCGCGGTCAGGCCGAAACCTCGGCGGAATACACGACCATCAGCGCGCCTTACGGTGGTGTCATGTCGGCACTGCATGTCGAGGTCGGTGAAATGGCCGCCCCCGGAAAACCACTGGCCACCGGTTTTGATCCCAATGATTTACGTGCCACTACCCGCGTGCCGCAGGCCTTTGTCGATGAGGTGCGTCAGAGTCACAAGGCGTGGATTGAAACCGCCCCCGGCAAGCCCTGGCTGGAGTCGGCCCGTATTCAGGTGCTGCCGTCGGCCGATCCGCGCACCCACGATACCGAAGTGCGGGTGTATTTGCCGCAAGGGGTAAGAGACTGGATGCCCGGGCAATTCGTGCGGGTGCATTTTGTGACCGGCGCGGATCGCAAGCTGGTAGTGCCGCAGTCGGCCATCGTGCGCCGTTCCGAATTGACCGCCGTGTATGTCGTCAATGACGGCAACGCAAGGGGTAACGATATTCCTAAGTTGCGACAGATTCGGGTGGGTGAGGTGCAGCCCGGTGGCTTGCAGGAAGTATTGGCCGGTCTCAAGGCGGGCGAGAAAGTCGCACTTAATCCCGTGCTCGCCACGCAGCAAGCTCGCTGAGGAGGCCGCATGCAACCTTCCGTTCCCCCCAATGAAACGACCAAATTGGGCATCTCTGGCCGTATCGCGCATTTCTTTCTGGGTTCACCGCTCACTCCGTTGATGGCATTGATTGCTGTCTTGCTGGGGCTTTGGGCCGTGGCCATCACGCCGAAAGAAGAAGAGCCGCAAATCGATGTGACGATGGCCAACATCGTGATTCCGTTTCCGGGCGCCAACGCCAAGGATGTCGAGACGCTCGTCGCTATTCCCGCCGAACAGGTCTTTTCGGAAATGCAGGGCGTCGAGCACGTCTATGCCGTTTCCCGCGCCGATGTGGCGGTGCTCACCGTGCAGTTCAAGGTGGGCGTTACCCGTAATGATGCGCTGGTGCGCCTCTACGATACGGTGCACAGTCACCAGGATTGGCTGGCACCGGAGCTCGGGGTCGGGCAGCCGGTGGTCAAACCCAAAGGCATCGATGATGTTCCCGTGGTCAGCCTGACCTTGTGGACGCCCGATCAGGAACGCGCTGCGTTTGATCTGGAGCGCATAGCGCATTCGATGGAAATAGAGCTCAAACGCGTTCCCGGCACGCGCTCGGTAGAAACACTGGGCGGACCGGGGCGGGAAGTGCGCATCGAAATCGATCCCGATCGCCTGCGCGCGGTCGAGCTGTCTGCGCTCGAAGTCACCCAGGCCCTGCAATCAGCCAATGCCGCCTTGCCCGCCGGTAACCTGGTTGTTGATAACGCCGTGGTGCGGGTGCAAAGCGGTGAGTTCCTGCGTGATGCACGCGAAGTCGAATCGCTGATGGTGGGTGTGTTCGACGGCAAGCCGGTGTACCTGTCGTCGGTCGCGACCATCACTGATGGCCCCGCTCAGCCTGGCCGTTATGTGTGGTTTGGTACCGGTCCGGCGGCCGACAAAAAGGGTATTTCGACGCAGGGCGAATTTCCTGCCGTGACTTTGTCGATCACCAAAAAGGCAGGGGAAAACGCCGTCAACGTCGCCGACGCCATCATGACGCGGGTCGATGAGCTGCGCGGCGTGCTGATTCCGCAAGGGGTGGAAGTCACGGTCACCCGCAACTACGGTGAAACGGCCAACGACAAGGCCATGAAACTCATCCAGAAACTGGTGTTCGCCACCTTGTCGGTCATTGTGCTGGTGTTGATAGCGCTGGGCTATCGCGAAGCCTTCATCGTCGGCGGCGCAGTTCTGCTGACCCTTGCGGTGACCTTGTTTGCATCGTGGGCATGGGGGTTTACCCTCAATCGCGTGTCGCTGTTCGCGCTGATTTTCTCGATCGGCATCCTTGTGGATGACGCCATCGTGGTGGTGGAAAACATCCACCGTCACCGCCAACTGCATCCGGGCGCGTCCTTGCGCGAGCTGATTCCTGGTGCGGTCGATGAAGTGGGTGGCCCCACCATTCTGGCGACCTTCACCGTTATTGCTGCATTGTTGCCCATGGCCTTCGTGAGCGGGTTGATGGGGCCATACATGAGCCCGATTCCGATCAATGCCTCGATGGGCATGGTGATTTCGCTGGCGGTGGCGTTTGTTGTCACACCGTGGATGGCATCGCGCATCATGGCCGGGAATGCTGACGCGCATCATGAGGGGCGGCTCGATCGCACCTTGCCGCAGTTGTTCACCCGCCTGATCTCGCCCTTCCTGGATAACGCGAAAGGCAAGCGGCGGCGGCACCTGCTGTATTTTTCCATGGTGGGGCTCATCGTGCTGGCGGCGTCGCTGGGTGTGGTGAAGTGGGTCATTCTCAAAATGCTGCCGTTCGACAACAAGAGCGAATTCCAGGTGGTGATCGACATGCCCACCGGTACCCCGCTGGAAACTACCGCTGCAGCCGTGCATTCCATTGCCGACGTGCTTGCCCGGGTGCCGGAAGTGACCGACTATCAGGCCTATGTGGGTACCGCGTCGCCGATCAACTTCAACGGGCTGGTGCGTCAATATTATTTCCGCAGCGACAGTGAACAGGCCGATATCCAGGTCAATCTGGTCGACAAGCATCATCGCCAGCACAAGAGCCATGACATCGCCGCCAGCCTGCGCGCCGCCCTGCAGGAAGAAGGCAAACGCTGGTCTGCCAACGTCAAGGTTGTCGAAGTTCCCCCTGGCCCGCCCGTTATGTCGCCACTGGTCGCCGAGATATACGGCCCTGATGAGGCCGGGCGCCTGCAGTTTGCTGCGCAAGTGCGTGACGTGTTCGAGAAGACAGCCGACATTGTGGATGTCGATGATTCCATCACCGACATGGCGCCGCAGCAGCGCATTGTGATCGATCGTAACAAGGCGCTGCTGCTGGGCGTACCGACCGAGCCCATTGTGCAAACCCTGACACTGGCCTTGACCGGGATTCCTGCGACGCCGTTGTTTGCAGAAGGCGCGAAATACGAAGTACCACTGCGCGTGACGCTCTCGCCGCAACAACAATCGCGACTTACCGAAACCCTCAAGCTGGGCGTTAAAGCCGGCGATGGGCGTCTGGTTCCTCTGTCTGCACTGGCGCAAGTGCGTGAAGAAACCCGTGAGCAAGCCCGTTATCGCAAGGATCTGCTGCCCGTGACCTACGTGGTGGGCGACATGGCGGGCAGCACCGACAGCCCGCTGTACGGCATGTTTGCCATGCGCAGCGCCATCGCATCGATCGAGGCCCCCAATGGTGTTCGTTACAACGAGCATTTCATTACGGCGCCGCAGGATCCGTGGCGTGGTTACTCCCTCAAATGGGACGGCGAATGGCAGATCACCTACGAAACCTTCCGCGATATGGGGGCTGCCTATGGTGTCGGATTGATTTTCATCTATCTGCTGGTTGTTGCGCAGTTCCGCAGCTACAGCGTACCGGCGATCATCATGGCGCCGATTCCGCTCACGCTGATCGGTGTCATGCCTGGCCACGCTTTGCTCGGCGCGCATTTCACCGCCACGTCCATGATCGGCATGATCGCGCTGGCCGGCATCATCGTGCGCAATTCCATTCTGCTGGTGGATTTCGTTGATGTTCAGTTGGCTTCCGGCAGGACGCTGGAAGATGCTGTCGTTCGTGCAGCCGCCACCCGCGCCAAGCCGATTGCCCTGACGGGGCTCGCGGCCATGTTGGGAGCTTTTTTCATTCTGGACGATCCTATCTTCAACGGCCTCGCGATCTCGTTGATTTTCGGCATCCTCGTGTCCACCCTGCTGACATTGGTGGTGGTACCGGTTGCCTATTACGCACTCAAACGGCGCCAGTAGCCGATTTCGTCTAATCTTTTCAGTAAGGACCCGCCAGGTGTTAACCTAAGCGGGTTTTTCTGTAAGTGATTGAGGGCGTTATGGATCACAGCGACGGACCCAGTTTTACCCGCGATGATGTCAAGATCATCCAGGCCAAAACCGTTTATGACGGCTTTTTTCGCGTCAAAAAATACCAGCTCAAACACCGGCTCATCGAAGGCGGCTGGACTCCCGAGCTCACCCGGGAATGCTTTGATCGCCCGCCCGCCGTCGGTGTGCTTCTCTACGATCCCTATCTCGACAAAGTGGTTGTCGTCGAACAGTTCCGCATCGGCGCGCTGGATGCGCGGGAAGGCCCTTGGCAAATCGAGCTGGTGGCAGGCATTATTGAGCAAGGCGAAACCGCCGAAGACGTCGCGCATCGTGAAGTAGCCGAAGAATCAGGTACTGACCTGCTCGACCTTGAATACATCTGCGAGTACTACCCCAGTCCCGGCGGCAGCAACGAGAAACTGTACCTCTACTGCGGCGGCGTCGACTCGGAAGGCATGGGCGGTGTCCACGGCGTGAAGGAAGAAGGCGAGGATATCTGGGTGCATGTGTTTCCACGTGAGGAACTGTGGAACAGCTTGCAGGAGAATTACATACAGAATGCAGCCACCATTATCGCGTTGCAGTGGCTGCAGATGAACTGGCAGCGCTTGCAGCAAAAATGGCAGTAGTAAGGGCGAACCGTGCAAATCATCCCACTCGAACGTGATGCTTCATTCCCCAAGACCCGGCGTTATGTGCCTGATCTGAAAGGTTTCATGAACGACTGCGATGCCAATTACCTGCGCTTTTTGCAGTTGCTGCCGGCACTGCAGGAAGTCGATAGCTGGGTGTTCGGCGTTGAGACCCTGCGTGACCGTCCCCTGTCGCGGGTGTGCCTGCGTGTGATCGAGCGTAGCCGCTACACCACCACGGTCATGCTCGAACAGGAATACGACTACCCGGAATGGTTGCCTTCCCCCCTCATTACGGTGCGTCTCTACCATGATGCGCGCATGGCCGAAGTGCTGGCCTACCAGCGCTCGGCGAAAATTCGCCAGAGTTACGATTACCCCAACTGCGGCATGTACCAGCGTGACGAGAAAGCACAGCTCAATGCCCTGCTGGGGGAATGGCTGCAGCACTGTCTCACGTCCGGTTGTGCCCTCGATCTGCCAGCCTTCTGATCAAGTGTGAAAATCTCACAAGGCCTGCCTCTGGTTTCGTGAACGGCGCCTCCTGCGGCAACTGGCGGCGCCTTCGATTGTGGATTATAAATAATTATCAAATCCTTGAAGTGGACTCAGCGCCTTGGCGTCCCAAACCCAACCCCTGCGTGTGATTCAGCTGTCCGACAGCCATTTGTTCGCCGACGAGCAGGGTAAGCTATTGGGGCTGAACACTGAATTCAGTCTGTCCAAAGTGTTGGATCTGATTCGCCAGCAACAACCGGCGATCGACCTCGTGCTCGCCACCGGCGATCTGTCGCAAGATGGCTCGCCCGAGAGCTATTTGCGTTTTCACCGCCACATGCAACAGTTCAGCGCACCGGTCTACTGGCTGCCGGGCAACCATGATATTTCGGATGTCATGGCCAAAGGCCAGGTGGTTGGCAGGATAAGCCCCTGTACCATTGACCTGGGGCAGTGGCGCCTGATCCTCCTGGATTCCACCATTCGCGGCAAGGTGCCCGGTTACATGTCGGCACAGGAGCTCGCGTTTCTGCAGCAGGCGATGGCGTCTGCGGGTGACCGCCATGTCCTGATTGCGCTGCATCACCAGCCGGTGCCCGTGGGCGCCACCTGGCTGGATACCCAGATCGTCGGCAATGCCGATGATTTCTGGCAGGTGGTGGATGCCTTCCCCGCCGTGCGTGCGGTCATCTGGGGGCATGTGCATCAGTGTTTCGAACGCACCCGCAATAACGTGCAGCTCATGTCGGTGCCATCCACCTGCGTCCAGTTCAAGCCGGGCAGCAAGGATTTCGCCGTCGACTCCGAAAATCCGGGCTATCGCTGGCTCGACCTCTACCCGGATGGCCGCATCGACAGTCAGGTCGCCCGTGTGACCGGAGTGACCTTTAAGGTTGATTATCGGATTAAGGGGTATTAGCCTTATCCGTCATACAGTTAACCCCGCGTAACGCATCCTCGCCACGCAATGTATCCCGACAGACTCTCCCTTCAACGAGAGTAAGGCCCCTTGCATGCCCATGCATCTGTTCTACATTCATGGCTTCAACAGTTCACCGCAGTCAGCGAAGGCGCGTGTGTTGGCGGATTATCTGGCGCGTTTACACCCGGAGGTTCAGTATCATGTGCCCGTTTTGCCTTATGATCCGGCGTTGGCCATCAAGATACTGGGCGATGCCATCGAGCAATGTCTGCCTGATCCGGTGGGCTTGCTGGGGAGTTCGTTGGGCGGGTTTTATGGTTCATGGGCGGCAGAGCGCTATGGCGTGCCGCTGGTGCTGATCAATCCTGCCGTGCGCCCCTATGAGTTGCTCAAGGATCATCTTGGTGAGCAGACCAATATTTACACGGGCGAGCGCTATGTGTTTACTGCCCGCCATATTGACGTGTTGCGTAGCCTGGATGTGGCTGTCACGCAGCCTGAGCGTTATTTGCTGCTGACGCAGACCGGCGATGAAACGCTCGACTATCGACAAGGCGTGGAGAAATTCCATGCCAGTCGGCAAGTGGTGGAGCAGGGCGGTTCGCACGGTTTCGATGGATTCGAAAATCATTTGCCGACCATCATTGAGTTTTTGGGGGTGTCGGCCCTGGCATGATGCGTCCGCATGCATCCTCTGCGAACAATTTAGAATCGTCTATTTTACTACCCTATTTACAACATACTGTTTTCAGCCATTTTCGCCAGAGTCAAAGAGGACTATGTCAAACAAGACTTACAACGCCGAATCGATTGAGGTACTCAGTGGTCTGGACCCGGTGCGCCGCCGTCCCGGCATGTACACCGACACCACGCGCCCCAACCACCTTGCGCAGGAAGTCATCGATAACAGCGTGGACGAAGCGCTTGCCGGCCATGCCGATACCGTGCGCGTCATACTGTATGCCGATGGTTCGCTGGAAGTCAGTGATAACGGCCGGGGTATGCCCGTCGACATCCACCCGGAACAAGGCAAGCCCGGCGTAGAAGTCATTCTCTGTACGCTGCACGCCGGTGGCAAATTCTCGAACAAGAACTACCAGTTTTCCGGCGGTTTGCACGGGGTCGGCGTGTCAGTGGTGAACGCGCTCTCGAAAATGCTGGAAGTCACCGTCAAACGCGATGGCCAGGTCTATCGCATGGGCTTCATGGGCGGTGACAAGGCCACCGATCTGGAAGTCGTGGGCACTTGCGCCAAGCGTGATACCGGTACCACCGTGCGCTTCTTGCCTGATCCGGGCTATTTCGATACGCCCAAGTTTCTGGTGAGCCGACTGCTGCACCTGCTGCGTGCCAAGGCGGTGCTGTGTCCGAAACTGCGCGTGCACTTCAAGGACATGAGCACCGGCGAGGAGCAGGAATGGTATTACGAAGACGGCCTCAAGGATTACCTGCTGTCTTCCCACGAAAATAATGTGTTGTTGCCGGCAGAGCCTTTCGTGGGCGTCATGAGCGCCGAAACAGAAGCCGCCGATTGGGCCGTCACCTGGGTGCCGGAAGGCGGCGAACTGATCACCGAAAGCTACGTCAACCTGATTCCCACCGCCCAGGGCGGCACCCACGTCAACGGATTTCGCACCGGCTTGACCGAAGCCCTGCGTGAATACTGCGAATTCCGCAATTTGCTGCCGCGCGGCGTCAAATTATCGCCCGAGGATTTGTGGGATCAGGCCAGCTATGTCCTGTCTGTGAAAATGCAGGAACCGCAGTTTGCCGGTCAAACCAAGGAACGTTTGTCTTCGCGTCAAACCGCGGCATTCGTATCGGGTGTGGTGAAAGATGCCTTCAGCCTGTGGTTGTCGCAACACACGGCCGACGGCGACGCCCTGGCGGAACTCGCCATCAATAACGCCCAGCGTCGTCTGCGCGCGGCCAAAAAAGTCGAGCGCAAGAAAGTGACTGCAGGCCCGGCGTTACCCGGCAAGCTCGCTGACTGTACCAGTCAGGACCCGGAAAACGGTGAGTTGTTCCTGGTGGAAGGGGATTCGGCAGGTGGGTCGGCCAAGCAGGCACGTGATCGCGAATATCAAGCCGTCATGCCTTTGCGCGGTAAAATCCTCAACACCTGGGAAGTCGATGGCAACGAAATTCTTGCTTCGCAGGAGGTGCATGACATTGCCGTTGCGATCGGTGTTGACCCGGGGTCGGCGGATCTGACCAATTTGCGTTATCACAAAGTGTGTATCCTGGCCGATGCGGATTCTGACGGTGCCCACATCGCGACGCTATTGTGCGCCTTGTTCCTGCGCCATTTCCGCCCGGTGGTGGATGCCGGTCATATCTATGTGGCCATGCCGCCGCTGTATCGTGTCGATATAGGCAAGGATGTGTATTACGCGCTTGATGAAGGCGAAAAACAGGGTGTGCTTGATCGTATCAAGGCCGAGAAAAAACGTGGTCAGGTACAGGTGACGCGCTTCAAGGGTCTGGGTGAAATGAATCCCATGCAGCTGCGTGAAACCACCATGGCACGCGATACGCGTCGTCTGGTGCAGCTGACGGT
>JBPOHS010000178.1:0-12106 GCA_052035295.1 Pseudomonadota bacterium | reverse complement strand
GTGGTTGCGGCATCCCCTTGACGCAACCAACGTCCATTGCCTGCAAAGTCCATCTCCTTGAGGGTCATGCGCAGGTTTTCAATCTCCACGCCATCAGGCAGCGGCTTGAGCGTGAGGTTATAACGCCCACGATCCTCGGCCCCTAACAGCAGCTGGTCGATGCGTACATGGGCCGCAGGCAAGGCGCGTGGATCCATGGTGGGCGGTGGCGGCAGCATGTCCAAGGCCGGATCGGGCGCTTTGGGTTCTTCTTCGGCAACAGCAGGTAACACCAGCTTTTGGAGATAAAGCGATACCGGCGTCTCTGAGCTGCGCTGCTCAGGTGCATCAAGGTAGGTGTGCGGCAGACTCACGCGTCCGCGCACGCGATCACCAGAAGCCGTCAGCATCGCGTAATGCACGTCCGTTTGCAGGGTGAGCGCGACCTTCCCCAGATCGTCATCCCCGACAAAAAGATGCCCTACCGTCAGCGCCGAGTCATCAAACTGCGAAAGTAACGACAAACGCGCGGGTTGGTTGCCTTCCCCGTCCGGCTTCAGTCGCGCAAGCACATTTGCCCATTCCTGCCAACGGAAGCGCGGCAACACGCCTGTCAACCGCCACGGCTTGTTGGCAGCAAACACTGCTTCACCGCCCCCCAAATGAATGCCGCCACGTTTCCATCGGCCGTTCTGGCTTTCCCATTTCACGCTGACGAGATCGCCATAACGGATACGGTGAGTGCGGGTGTCGCCGCCAAGCGCGAGTACCACTTCCAGCGGACGCAGTGTAGCCCGCTGCTTGCCGAAAGGCTCAGGCAAATCGGCTTCCACACCGAGCAGCGAACTCTTGATCGACAAGGTCGCGGGCATCCGGGCATCCGCCGGGGGGATCTGCATCTGCAACGCATACGGAATAACACCGCTAGCGAGGCTCAAATGCGGCACCTGCAGCCAGTCACGAAGCGTTTTCACTTGTGTGCTTCCGGCGAGATCGAGTCGCAAACTGCGCCCCGCCCGCGACGGCTGCTGATACAAACGACCCTGCGTCTTGCTGCCGAAAAAATTCGCCCGCAATTGCTGGGAACTCAAACCTTTTTCCAGGTCATAGGTCAACGCCAGCCCAAGCGCCGAAGCCTCCAGACGCTGTGATGGCCACTTGAATTCGCCATCCGACAGCTGCACCACGGCCTTGCCAGTGAGATGCGCCTTGGCAACCAGCGGAGCATCAAGATCAAACGCCACCGTCAGGGGACCCGTGAGTTCCATGTCGGAAAGCGGCCCCTTGAGGGTTTTCCCCAAAGGAGATTCACGCAGCAAACGCAGACCTTGAGCAGCTTCGCCCTTGCCCGCAGTCTGCACATGCAAATGCATCGCATCCTCCACCCGCTCCGTCCAGATGCGCGATGCAGCCAATTGCAGCCCATAGTATTCACCGCCGTCGGCATGTGCCTGCACCAGACCATTTTCAACGATAACGTCCGCATTGACGTGCCTGATCGGCTCCTGCCATTCCGGCAAAAATTGCAGCGTTCCGTCATTCACCTGAAACCCCAGCATCACGGAACGCCCGTTATCCTGTTCCGGCTTGCGCAAAGGGCCATTGAATACGATGTCACCCCGTGTGAGCGTTCCGCCCTTCAAGGCGGCATCGAGCCAGGCCAGCAACTTCTCCGGAATAATGCCAAACGGTAGATACAGGGACGCATGTTCGGCGGAAAAATCGCGGAGGGTCACTTGCAGCGCCATTGCAGGCGCCATCGACGCATCGTCACGGGGCAACGTGAGCGACAAACGCGTATGAGCGCGTCCGTGGGGTGTCATGATGATAAGCGGAGAGGATCTTACGTTAATAACGCCAGGACTCAGTTGAATCGCCAGACTCCCCTGCAGCCTGGACAGCTGCAATGAATCGCGAAACATGGTCGGATAATCGAGGGTGACATCCGTTTCATCGAAGTCCAGCAGTAACGAATCGTCTTCCCACAGGAAACCCACCCCGGCATGTTGCACACCGGGTACGTTTTGCCAGGCCTTCTGGGAATAGTCGCGCACCACGCCGTGCGCATTGACCAAGCGCCATCCGCCCACATCATGTCGCACAGAGAACGACGCATCCTGCAGGCGCCCCGCGGGTTGCAAGGCGGAAAGCACTTCGCCGAGCCGGGAATCCGCGGGCAAGACGCCCAGCACGGGCGTTATTGCAGCCGAAAGTACCGCATCGGCGAGCGTCGCCTGATATAGCCAAGCGTCATCTTGATCACGCTTGGCGTTCAACTGGAGTGTGGCGGGCCGCCATTTTGCCCCCTCGCTCTCCACCACCAGCTCTCGCACACCGACTTGCCAGAAGTCCTGCCATTGGCCCTGCCACCGGGCCACTCCGGTCAGGCGATCCAGTTTGAACGCGGGTTTTTCTGCCGGTTGAAGACCAATATCCCGCCAGTCAAATTTCAATGTGGCGGCCATGGGGGCGTTATTGAACCAGTGCAGCCAGACCTCGGTGCCGCCACGCGCGCCTGACAACGCGACGGGTAAGCGGCTTGCGAATTCATCCGGAATCCAGCGACTCAACTGTCCTGGTGAAAGCGAGAGATAACTCGTGCCCTGCACCTTGCTGCCTTTGCCTGCGGGCACCAGCACATCGGACTTGATGACAACCTTCATCTCATCTGGCCCGCGCAGAGTGGCTTCACCCGCGACGTAGGCATGTTGATCGTTCCAGAACAGTTTCAGAAACGACAAAGAAGCATCCGTGCGACGGTCATACACGCCATTAAAGGCCAGACGACTGTCATAAATGGAAACACGCGGCTGATGGCGCGCGAGAAATGACAGATCCCCGCGGGAATCGCCGTCACCGGATGACAACGGCTTGCCAAGCAATTCGAAACGCCCCTGGCGACGGTCGACCTGGACGTCTGCGCCATGCACACGCAGCCGCAATCGAGTGGAAAGACTCCGCAACGTATTTCCCAGCGAAAGCCGCACGCTCAGTTGGGCGACCCGCACTGGCTGAACGTCAGTAACGGAAGGGTTCGAGACAGTGACGCCATAAAGATGCAGCTCCGGTGACGCCTGACTCCATTCCCCTTTAAGTCGGGAAAATCGAACCGCAAGCCCGGACTGCTCAGATAACCACTGTTCCAGCGGTGCGTGAAAGCGCTCTGCTTCCTTGATGAGTTCACGCCCGATGCCCACCACCAATGCCAACGCAATCAGCAGCGTCGCCGACACCAGCGTCAACCCTCGTCTGAATTTTGCCAATAGCACTTGCGATGAATGGGCCACGGATTTTGTTCAGCGCCTACACGAGTACCACATCAAAATGCTCCGGGGAATAAAAGCTCTCGACCTGAAACCGGATGGTGCGCGAAATAAATTGCTCAAGATCGGCGACATTGGCAGATTCCTCATCAACCAGACGATCCACCACGGCCTGTGACGCGATCACCAGAAAGGATTGCGCTTCATAGGCTCTCGACTGTCGCAGAATTTCCCGAAAGATCTCATAGCACAGCGTTTCGGCCGTTTTGACCATCCCGCGTCCTTGACACGTCGAGCAGGTTTCACACAGCACCCGTTCCAGACTTTCGCGGGTACGTTTGCGCGTCATCTCGACCAGGCCCAATTCCGACACCTGGGTAATCTTGGTTTTTGCGTGATCTTTTTCGAGCATTTTCTCGAAAATGCGCAGCACCTGGCGCTGGTGATCAACCTCCTCCATGTCGATGAAGTCGATGATGATAATGCCGCCCAGATTGCGCAAACGCAGTTGCCGCGCAATCGCCTGTGCTGCCTCAAGATTGGTTTTGAAGATGGTTTCTTCAAGGTTGCGATGACCGACAAAAGCGCCGGTATTGACGTCGATCGTTGTCATCGCTTCGGTCTGGTCGACTATCAGGTATCCGCCGGATTTAAGCTGTACCTGCCGACCCAGCGCTTTCTGCACTTCGTTCTCGACGCCATACAGGTCAAAAATAGGTCGCTCGCCTGGGTAATGCTCTATCAATGGCTCGATATGTGGCATGAAGTCCTGGGCGAATTCCAGTGCCTTGGCATACGTCTCCCGGGAATCCACCCGAATCTTGTCGACGGTTGGTCGTACTTCATCCCGCAAAATGCGCAGCGACAACGGCAAATCACTGTGTATCATGCTGACCACGGTTGCCATCTGGATGCGCGATCGCAACGAGCGCCATAAGCGGCATAAAAATTCCACGTCGCGCCGCAACGAATCCTCGTCAACCCCGTCGGCCGCCGTACGCAAAATAAACCCTTTCTTGTCGACATCTTCGATGCCTTCCAGAACATGCTCCATCATCGAACGCAGACGCTCGCGCTCCTCCTCCATCTCGATACGCTGCGATACACCAATATGGTTGGTATAGGGCATATAAACAAGATAACGGGACGGAATCGAGAGATAGGTCGTCAAACGGGCACCTTTAGTGCCGATCATGTCCTTGGTCACCTGAACGACGATGCATTGACCTTCGTAGACCAAATCACTGATGTTCGATGCAGGCTCGCTCACCTCGTCGGTCTTCCGGTCTTTCACCCAAATGTCGCGCGCATGCAGAAAGGCCGCTCGCTCCAGACCGATATCCACAAAAGCGGCCTGCATGCCAGGCAGCACGCGAACGACCTTGCCCTTGAAGATACTGCCGACCAGCCCGCGTTTGGCGCTGCGCTCCACAAAGATTTCCTGCACCACCCCGTTTTCAATGATGGCGGCGCGGGTTTCCATGGGCGTTACGTTGATGAGTATCTCTTCGTTCATTGCGCCACCTGCCAGAAAGGAATCTTATACAGTGTGAGCAGTTCTGTCGTTTCCGCCAAGGGTAACCCCACGACACCCGAATAACTGCCGTGGATGGCCTTGACGAACACAGCGCCCAAGCCCTGAATGCCATAGGCACCGGCTTTGTCCGAAGGCTCACCTGTGGCCCAGTAGGCTTGCATTTCTGCCAGGGTAATGTCGCGGAATTCCACGGTCGTCACCGACAGCCGCGTTTGGCACACATCTCCCTGAGCGAGGGTAACGGCCGTCATCACCTGATGGGCACCACCACTGAGTCGGGAAAGAATCGAAATGGCATCAGACTCATTTGCCGGCTTGCCGAGAATGTACCCTCCCATCACCACCGTGGTATCCGAGCCGAGCACAGGCATCTCGACCAATGCCTGCTCTCGAACGGCACGCTGCCCTGCCTGCGCCTTGGCCAAGGACAATCGGCAAACATAGTCGGATGGCAGCTCATCGGGCAGGGGGGATTCATCGAGGGATGCCACGATGGTGGCATGCCTGACGCCAATTTGGGTCAGCAATTCCCTGCGACGAGGCGATGCCGACGCCAGGTAAAGATCAATCCGTTTATCCATAGGCCACCTTGTCATGTTGGATGCCACGCACCCACAGCATCTAGTCTACCAGCCCCCGCTGACGGGACTGCCCCAACATCATCAACAGCACAGGCCAAACCAACCCTGCGGTGACCGATGGCAGCCAATAAGACATTTCCCAGGCGGCCTGCGAAATGGCGCGCTCGACCACCATATTGACCAGCTGATAGACACCGACCAACACCATGATGGTGACCATCTGTTGCCAGACCAGAAACACCCGCATGCGCAAGTGCAATGCATAGGTAAAAAATGCGACGAAACTCAGTGCCAAAGCATTCTGTCCGAGCACGCCGCCCTCAAGATCATCAAGCAGCAAGCCCACCAACCAGCCGGTAAAAACGCCAATCTTGTGCGGCGCAGAAACAATCCAGTAGATGAGCAGCAACGGCACCCATGCAGGGCGCCACATGACGTAATCCGACGGCATCGGCACCACCGTCAACACCATGGCCAGAAACAGCGAGAAATAAATCAGGACGAGATTATTTTTTTCCACGCGCCTTGTCCTCTGCATCAGGCTGGGAAGGAGGCGACAATTCAACCTTGTGCTCGGTATCCAGGAATACCAGCAACACATGTCGGCTGCGATCGAGATGCGCCATGGGACGTGCTTCCACGACGGCGAACGGTTGCCCGGGGTCATGCCTCACGCTGGCAACCACGCCCACTGGATATCCTTTGGGAAAACGCCCGCCCAGACCGGAACTCACCAGCAGATCGCCTTCAAGAATGTCGGCCGTATCCGGAACGTGCAACAGCTTGAGCTTGTCCAGCTCACCTGACCCGACCGCGACCGCACGTACGCCGTTGCGATTCACGTACACGGGCACACCATGCGAGACGTCGGTAATCAGCAGCACGCGGCTGGTGAAGGCGCCAACCTGGACCACCTGCCCCATCAAACCCTCGGCATCCAGCACTGTTTGCCCGACGTAGGCTTTCTGGCTGGCCCCCTTGTTGATGATGACTTCGTGGCGAAACGGATCCGGATCCACCGCAATGATTTCGGCAACAGAAATTCGCTCCTCAGCCAGGTTATAAGCCCCCAGCAACTCTTTCAGCTGCGAATTTTCTGCCACAGTTGAGGCTAGTTTCTGTACGCGACGTTTGAGCAACAGCACTTCCGTACGCAAGGACTGATTTTCAGCTTTGAGGGTGTCAGCAGTCTGAAAACTGTTTACTGACCAGGACGAAATCTGTGAGGGAATATCAGCCACCCACTGCACCGGCGCCGTTACGGTGGAAAGCACGAAATGCAGGGGCTTCAACAGGCGGGACAAATGATCGGTACCGATCAGGGCAAGCGAAACAAGCAGGCAGAATGCAAGTCGATAGCGAACCGAGGAATCGCGGGCAAAAATAGGCTTCATGCAGCACCCCAAAATGCAGCGAGGCGCTGCGCGCCCCGATACATCAAAACCCGGTGTCTATGCGTCATGCACGCCCTCACTCAGTGGTGAAGAGGTCGAAACCTTTGCGATCCATCAATTCCATTGCCTTCCCGCCACCCCGCGCCACACAGGTCAACGGATCTTCGGCAACAATCACGGGCAATCCGGTTTCCTCTGCAAGCAAGCGATCAAGATCACGCAACAGCGCGCCACCACCCGTCAACACCAAACCACGCTCCGCAATGTCGGAAGCCAATTCCGGCGGCGACTGCTCAAGTGCACCCCGCACGGCACTAACGATCTGCGACAGGGGTTCCTGCAGCGCCTCGAGAATTTCGTTGCTGTTGAGGGTGAAGCTCCTTGGCACACCCTCGGCCAGGTTGCGGCCACGCACGTCAATTTCCAGGAGTTCTTCACCCGGATACGCACACCCGATTTCATGCTTGATCCGCTCGGCAGTGGCTTCACCAATCAAGCTGCCGTAGTTGCGACGGACGTAAGTAATGATGGCTTCGTCGAACTTGTCTCCCCCCACCCTCACCGAATCGGAGTACACGACACCATTCAGGGAAATCAGGGCAATCTCCGTGGTTCCACCGCCAATATCGACCACCATCGAGCCGCTTGCCTCTTCCACCGGCAGTCCGGCGCCAATCGCGGCGGCCATGGGCTCTTCGATCAGGTACACCTCACGGGCGCCGGCACCGAGCGCCGATTCCTTGATGGCTTTCTTTTCCACCTGCGTAGACTGGCATGGAACGCAAACCAATACGCGCGGGCTCGGGCTCAAACCAATGAAGCTGTGTTCATGCACTTTGTGGATGAACGCCTGCAACATTTTCTCGGTAATCTGGAAGTCGGCGATGACACCGTCCTTCATCGGGCGGATGGCCATAATGTTGCCCGGTGTACGTCCCAGCATGCGTTTGGCTTCCAGCCCGACCGCAGCAACCGACTTTTGACCCTGATGGTTGCGAATGGCGACCACGGACGGCTCGTTGAGGACGATGCCACGGCCTTTCACATATATAAGGGTGTTGGCAGTCCCCAGATCGATAGACAGATCCGTGGAGAATAATCCTCTCAGGCGTTTGAACATAGAAGTGCAGACCGAGTCGTTGAGATAATCACAGGAGGAGGCTTGAGAGCCCTCTGACGGCAAGGCGCAAATGTAGCAAGAGGCAACTTGTTCGGCAAGACAATAGCTTGCGCCAGCATCAAAATGGGTTGGCAGGTGCTGCACGCGCCACTACTATTACGCCCACTACTGGCATATTCCACCCAGCATTGGCGAAGTGCCCGTTCCCCGTATTCTCCGGAGCCGGATTTTCATGTCCCTTTCAAACGACGACGTCAAAAAGATCGCTCACCTCGCCCGTCTTTCCCTGCCCGACACGCAAATCGACGACTATGCACAACGCCTCAGCGGCATTCTCGACATGGTCGCCAAACTGCAAGAGGCCCCCACCACCGGCATCCAACCCATGGCACATCCGCTGGACGCAACGCAACGGCTTCGCCCCGACGCTGTAACCGAATCAAACCAGCGCGATGTCTATCAGAACATCGCTCCTGATACCGAAAATGGCCTCTATCTTGTTCCCAAAGTCATCGAATAGCTGACATTGGGATCCCGTGTTATCCAGGGTCATCGCCATCGTTCGCGAATGGCCCGGATAGGACGACGGGAATGCCACGATACCAAGACAAACCCGGGGTGCGACGGTTCAGCAAAGCACAGCCCCGACACAGGATCCGCCTCTCCTGCCGTCGCCCCGCAAAAGATACCGCAATTCAAGCCGCAAGGACCTTCATTCTATGCATAACCGGACACTTGCCGACCTCTCACGTGCCCTGCAACGCGGAGAGCTGTCGAGCGTCGAACTGACGCAGCATTACCTGGCCCGCATCAAAGCGTTTGACAAGCAGCTCAACAGCTTCATTACTGTCACCGAAGATCTCGCTCTTGAGCAGGCCCAAGCAGCGGATGCAAAACGTGCTGCCGGGCATGCTACTTCCTTGACAGGCATCCCGGTCGCGCACAAGGACATTTTCTGTACGCAAGGTGTTCGCACCAGTTGCGCATCAAAAATGCTCGACAACTTCATCGCACCCTACGAGTCCACTGCAACCGCGCAATTGAAAGCGGCCGGCATGGTAATGCTGGGGAAAACCAACATGGATGAGTTCGCGATGGGCTCTTCCAACGAAACGAGTTTTTATGGCCCGGTCAAAAACCCTTGGCACACTGACTATGTTCCAGGCGGATCTTCCGGTGGATCCGCAGCGGCCGTTGCCGCTCGGCTGGCACCGCTCGCGACCGGTACCGATACAGGCGGATCCATCCGTCAACCTGCCAGCCTTTGTGGCATTACGGGCATCAAACCCACTTACGGGCGTGTTTCCCGTTGGGGCATGATCGCTTTCGCCAGCAGTCTCGATCAAGGTGGACCGATGACACAAAGCGCCGAGGACGCAGCAATGGTTCTCGAACACATGGCAGGTTTCGATCCGCGCGATTCCACCAGCGCAAATACGCCGGTACCAAAGTATACGCAGTCGCTTGACGACTCACTGGAAGGCCTTCGTATTGGCCTTCCAAAGGAATTCTTTATTGACGGACTGGATAACAGTGTCGCCAAGCTTATAGATGACGCGGTCAAGGAATACGAAAAACTGGGCGCAACAATCAAGGAGGTTTCACTTCCTTCGACGCCGCTTGCCGTCCCCGCGTACTACGTCATCGCTCCTGCCGAAGCCTCATCCAACCTGTCCCGCTTTGATGGCGTGCGTTTCGGCTATCGTTGCAACGCCCCCAAGGACCTCGAAGACCTCTACAAACGTTCTCGCGGTGAAGGTTTTGGCGATGAAGTCAAACGACGTATCATGATCGGTGCCTACGCACTCTCTGCTGGATACTACGATGCGTATTATCTGCAAGCACAAAAGGTGCGCCGTCTGATCAAGACTGATTACGATAACGCCTTCACTCAGGTTGACGTCATTGTGGGCCCAACCGCACCTTATGCCGGCTTCGCTCTCGGAGCCAAAGCGAAAGACCCACTATCCATGTATCTCTCGGATATTTTCACCATTGCAGTCAACCTCGCGGGCTTGCCAGCGATGACATTACCAGCCGGGTTTTCCAATGGTTTACCTGTCGGGCTTCAATTGATCGGACCGCACTTTAGCGAAGCAAGACTCTTGAATGTTGCACACGTTTATCAGAAGGCTACCGACTGGCACCGTCAACAACCCAAACAATTTATCTGACAGAAGCAATTTATCTGACAAAAAGCAATTTGCCTGAGACGAGGTAACACACGATGGAATGGGAAGCGGTAATCGGGCTGGAAGTACACGTACAGCTCTCGACCCAATCAAAAATCTTTTCGGGCAGTGACACGACATTCGGCGCTGAGCCCAACACACAAGCCAGCCTTGTTGATCTCGGCATGCCGGGAACATTGCCTGTACTAAATGTCGGCGCGGTAGAAAGGGCGATCAAATTTGGTTTGGGAATAAACGCGGACATTGGCCGCACCTCAGTGTTCGCCCGCAAGAATTATTTCTACCCCGACCTGCCCAAAGGCTACCAGATCAGCCAGTTTGAGCTTCCCATTGTAGGCAAGGGTTTTCTCGATATCACCCTTGAAGACGGCACACAGAAACGCATCGGCATCACCCGAGCCCACTTGGAAGAAGACGCAGGAAAATCCCTGCACGAAGATTTCCATGGCATGAGCGGCATCGACTTGAACCGTGCCGGAACGCCGCTGCTTGAAATCGTCTCCGACCCTGATATCCGTTCCGCAGATGAAGCGGTCGCTTATCTCAAAACCTTGCACGCGATAATCAGGTACCTGGATATTTCCGATGGCAACATGGCAGAGGGCTCGATGCGCTGTGACGCCAACGTATCCGTGCGCCCCAGAGGCCAGGAAAAATTTGGCACTCGCGCGGAAATCAAAAACGTCAATTCCTTCCGATTTGTCGAAAAGGCCATCAATCACGAAATTGAGCGTCAGATCGATGTGCTTGAGGGCGGCGGCAAAATCGTTCAGGAAACTCGTCTGTACGACTCAAACAAAAATGAAACCCGCTCCATGCGAGGGAAAGAGGAAGCTAACGACTACCGTTATTTCCCGGATCCCGACCTGTTACCAGTGGTTCTTGATGATCAATTCATCGAAAAAATTAGGCAAACACTCCCGGAATTGCCGGCTCAAAAGGTTGAGCGGTTCCAATCTGATTACGAACTATCTGAATACGACGCACGCGTTCTCGCATCGAGCCGAGAGCTGGCCGATTACTTTGAATCGGTTGTAAAGCAATCTGGCGTTGGTGCGAAAATGGCTGCCAACTGGGTAACCAGTGAGCTTGCTGGGGCACTAAACAGGGCTGACTTGGACATCACTCGTAGTCCAATCAGCGCAACACAGCTTGCTGGCTTATTGAAACGTATTGCAGACAACACCATCTCCGGAAAAATTGCAAAGCAAGTATTTGATGGACTCTGGAGTGAGGGCGGTTCTGCAGACGATCTGATCGAATCCAAAGGCCTTAAGCAAGAAACCGACAGCGGTGCGATAGAATCTATCGTTGATCAGGTCATTGCAGCCAACCCGGAACAAGTTGCTCAATATTTGGCGGCAGATGAGGTTAAACAAAAAAAATTGATTGGTTTCTTTGTCGGTCAAACGATGAAGGCATCAAAAGGCAAGGCCAACCCCCAAATGGTCAACGATATTCTACTTCTGAAATTGGTTTAACTGCTCTCCCCCAGCGCGCGAGGCATGGCATCATGCCCGCGCTGCCTCACCTTCCTCATCCGCACATGAAACAGAACAATCTTCGCCAAGAACGCCCTGCTTCCACAAAGTAGCACTTCCACATATATAGACGAGGAGCGCTGCACCGGAAGCGGACGCTGTGTGGCAGCTTGCTCGCCAACTGTCCTGTGGTTAATCACCGACAAGCCTAGCGGAATGGGCTCGAAGTACGCTCAGCTGAACAACCAAGAGCAATGCATTGGATGTGCAGATTGTGTATTGGCATGTCCGTTTGATGCGATGGACATGGTCATAATCAACGGGCAGGACAATGACTAAGGTGCTTCAGATAAATTGCGAGTCGCGAGCCCAGTACGCAAAAGGCTTGGGGAGCGCCGCTAAAATTTTCAGCAATAAAAAACCCCCTACAGGTTGCTGTAGGGGGTTTTGTATAGGGACCTGACGATGTCCTACTCTCACATGGGGAAACCCCACACTACCATCGGCGATGCAGCGTTTCACTTCTGAGTTCGGAAAGGGATCAGGTGGGACCACTGCT
>JBPOHS010000087.1:0-5238 GCA_052035295.1 Pseudomonadota bacterium | reverse complement strand
TCATTAAGGATTTCCTGACCTTGAGAAGCCAATAACCAATCGTCGACATGGACGAAAGTCAGATCTCTCAACGCGGCAGCTTTTAGCTGCCCTACGACGGGAACCATGATTCTTTCCGATACGCATGCATCAACGGTGACCAATAACCGCTTCGCCCCACTGCTTCTGTTGGGCGTTATGGTTGTGTTTTTCCAGGCAACGCTCGCTGAACTGATGCAACGATGGATCAAGTGGGACGAAAGTCTTTCACACGGTCTGATCGTCAATATCGTATTTATTTATCTGCTGTTCCAGTCGCTTCCCTGGCAGGCACAGACACGGCCCACCATTAACAAAATGGTTGCCGTGCTGCTGCTCGCGCTCACATCGGTTATCTGGTTTCTGTTTCATCTGATCAGCATCACCCTGCTGGAGCAATTGAGTCTGCTGGCGATGCTGTATGCGCTCTTCAATGCCAGTCATGGGCTTCGAACCACCCTGTCGCAACGCCTGCTGCTATTGCTGCCAGTGTTTTCGTTGCCCGTTTGGGACGGCATGACCGATATGTTGGTGCAGCTCAGCAGCATCATGGTGGGGAACATGATTCGCCTGAGCGGGCTCCCCGCCATGATCGCGGGTAACAGCATCACTATCCCCGCCGGCCAGATCATCATCGCTGATGGCTGCTCCGGGATCCGCTACTTCCAGATTTCCCTGGCGCTCGCCTTCATCATTTCGCTGATGAATGGCTACAAGGAAGGGCGAATGCTGGCCACACTGGCCGTGGCCGCGATCATTGGACTGGCGACCAACTGGATTCGCATCTTCATCATCGTGATTGTTGGCTACATGACGGAAATGCAGAGCTCGCTCATGCACGATCACGAATATTTTGGCTGGGCACTGTTTGCCACCATCATGGTTCCTGCGCTGTATTTTGCACCTGTCACGAAACAATCGGCTTCGCCTTCCAACGCCCCGATGTCTTCGGAGCGGCCCATGATTCTGTTTCCACTGCTGGCGCTTGCCATAGGCCCGATACTCAGCCTGGCGATTTCCCTGGAACCTCACCCGGTGGAACTTGGTCGGGCATTTACTGACCAAGCCCTGCCCTCCGCACCGGATCAAATGCCCGTGCGCGTGACACAACCCGAGGGAGCCAATACCCAGAATGCGTTGGCTGCCGCGACCGGACGCCCGGTGTTCGCACAGGTGGATCACTATGAGCGCAAGACCGAGAAGGACAAGCTCGTGCCTTATTTTGCGCGGCTGTTCAATAACAAGTATTGGGTCAGCACGCAGGACACCGACACCCGGGCCAACGGCGACACTGTCTTTGCCCGTATGACACATAAACATGAAGGCCACAGCGTATTGCAGTTACAGTGGTTTCAAGTAGGTCCGTATGTAACGCAGAGCGTGATCAAAGCGAAACTGCTGCAGATTCCGACATTGATCGGCGGGAAAGACGGTTTTACGATTTACACCGTACAAACCCCATGCGAGGAGTCCAGCTGCACCGAGGCAAGAAAACGTGTGCTGGATAATCTGGATAAACTACTGATATCACCTCCCCGCCCGCAATAGGCAGGGAGGCTACCCGTTCAGATGCGCCCGTACTTGTCATCTACCCGAACGATGTCGTCTTCCCCGAGGTAACTGCCGGTTTGCACTTCGATGATTTCCAGCGGAATCACGCCCGGGTTTTCGAGACGATGCAACACGCCCAGCGGAATGTAGGTACTCTGGTCTTCGGTCAGCAACAACTGCTCGTCACCACGCGTGATGGTCGCGGTGCCTTTCACTACCACCCAATGCTCGGCGCGATGGTGGTGTTTCTGCAATGACAGCCGGGCCCCCGGATTGACCATGATGCGCTTGACCTGAAAGCGATCGGAAAGAGCGATGCCTTCATAGGTACCCCAGGGGCGATGCACCTTGCGGTGAAAGCGGTGTTCCTGGCGATCCTTGGCTTTCACCTGCTCGACGAGCTTTTTGACGTCCTGTACCTTGTCCTTGGTAGCGACCAGAACGACGTCATCCGTATCGACGATGATGCAGTCTTCAACACCCAACGCTGCTATCAGCTTGCCTTCGGAATGGATATAGGAATTTTTCACCTGCTCGGTGATAACGTCGCCGCGAACCACATTGCCCGCCGCATCCTGCGGATTGATTTCCCACAACGCGCTCCAGGAACCGACATCGCTCCACCCGGCATTGAGCGGTACAACGACTGCGTTATCGGCCTTCTCCATCACGGCATAGTCGATGGAGTCGCTCGGACACACAGAGAAGGACGCTTTGTCTATTCGTGTGAAATCGAGATCCTGCTGTCGTTTCTGGAAAGCTTCACGGCAGTAGCGCAACATCTCGGGCTGAAACTGGCCGAGAATCTCCAGATACCGGCGCGCCTGAAACACGAACATGCCGCTGTTCCAGAGATAGTCACCGCTGGCCAGATAGGTTTCGGCGCGATCAAGCGAGGGCTTCTCGACGAATTCGGCAAGTTCAAACCATTCGCTGCGCGCGGCACCTTTCTTGATGTAGCCGTAGCCGGTATGCGGGCAATCCGGAACGATCCCGAAGGTCACCATGCTGCCTTCGGCGGCGGCACGCGCGGCAATGGCAACGGCGTCGGCGAAACGCTGGTTGTCGCGGATCACATGATCGGAAGGCAACACCAGCAGAAGGGCGTCCTGGCTGTGTTCCATCGCCTGCAGGGCCGCCAGGGCAATGGCGGGGGCGGTATTGCGCCCGATCGGTTCGAGCAGGATGTCAGCGCGGGTGCCGGGCAACACTTGCTGTACCGTGGCCGCGACGACAAACCGATGGTCTTCATTGGACACCAGAATCGGCGCAGCCACATCCTTCAGATCACGAGTTCGCAGCAAGGTATCCCCCAGCAGGCTCTGGTCAGAGGTCAGCTTGAGAAACTGCTTGGGCAAGGCTTCACGCGAAAGAGGCCACAATCGGGTGCCGGAACCGCCGGAAAGTATCACTGGAATTAGCATGGGATCGCTCGTCAGGAACAGGGGTCTTTGGAGAGCTGGCGTTGTCGTGCCAGACAGGCAAGGCAACGGGCCAAACAGGAATGATACACAGCGGTTGCGCGGCTATGCCAGTGAATAAAGCCAAAAGCGGGGGTCGTGGGAGCGGATGATTCGCCCGCCGCCTGCCGATGAGGGCGACGGGCTGGTCTTTGCGGCCATCCTTCTTCTCAGCGGGCGAGATGACTGACGGGCGTAAAGCTCGTATCGGCGTGAGTGTTCTCCACGCGCTGCGGGAACTGCTCGCGGGCCAGTTTTTCATTCCAGGCAAACAAGGCGGCATCCAGGGGTGGCAATGCCTTGCGCAGGACTTCCGAACCCAGACGCAAGGGGAACTGCGCCGGCCACACGTACTTGGCCCAGGTGCGAGGCAGCCCCAAGGCATCGCCGGCCTTGTCGCCCAGCACATAACGGGTATAACCAATGCGCAGGGTACGCTCAGCCCTGGCAAGCGCCTGACTGACCGAATCCTTTCCGGCGAAATGCAGCGGCGAATCCGCCAGCGCCATCCCCAGCGCACGGGAATCCTCATCCGAATCGGGAATCGTGGCCAACACCAGATACAACGCCCGCATCGCGTCGTCTTCGCAGGTGGGCAGGATACGTTCTTCGACACCCATCAGGTAGCCGATATAACGCCACAGGTGATATACCGACTCGCGCTCACGCTTGCTGAAAAGGAAGCCCAGCGCGCGCAAACCGGTAAGATAGACGGCAGAAAATTCCAGGATGGTGGCCATCGAATCGGCCTGATTGAGCGGATACCCCCACTCCATCTTCCATTTGCCGGATTGCAGCAGCATGGCACGCACCTGGGCATGCATCATGCGCACGCGCACGGCGCTTTTGAAGCCCTCCGAAAACCGTTCCAGACCACCGGTCGCGGTAACATCCATCCAGAACTTGCCGGTTTCCACCAGTCGGCGCGGCGTCATACGATCCAGTTGTCCGGTAAACACCAGCGGCTTGGCCGCAGCAGCCCCCAGATAGCCGCCCATCAGGGACATGTTACGCAACACCAGCTCGCCCCATGGGCCAACACGCCGGGCAACCCGCCCGCCCAACGTGAGCTGGTCGCGATTCAGCCAGACCGGTTCATGGTCAAGCTGCGCAAACAAATCCACCAGTGGCTGGGGCGGGTTCTCGATGCTGGCGATGCCCTTCTCGAGTGCCTGATCCAGCAATTTGCGCCCCTGCCCGGCCGGCAAGGTCTTGTACATGGCAACAACGGCATCCGCCAGCGGGTCACCCATGACAATGTGCTGAGCCAGCGACTGCACCTGCGCCGCCGTGGGTTGCGGATCGCTGCCCTGCCACCATTTGAAAACCGTCCGTAGTGGCTTGAGGGTGGGACGCTGATAGTCACCGATGCGGGTAAGACTGGCGATAAGGGACGAAGCCGGCATGGTCATGACCGTATCTCCTGAAAGGGAGGATGTTCACCGCAGGCGAGCAGAGAAACCGCAACCGCGAAACCCACGAGTTCTATCCCGAGAATAGCAGCGCAAGGAAATCAGAACAAGCAGCAAACCGGGGAGAAATCGTGGCGCCAGCAAACCCACCAGTGCGCTTCGGTCACATCAGTGCGCTTCGGTCAATCAGGGCATTGCGGACACCCCAGCGCAAGGCGCCAGGGGCGAGATTAGTCGCGGTAAGAGGATTGCGCCTCGGGAGACACATCGACATCTTCTTCGATGCGGGTGACCAGGACCTTGTCGACACGATTGCCGTCCATGTCCATGACTTCCAGTTGCAGGTGGGCAAAGCGAAGGATTTCGGCTGATTTCGGCACGTGCCCCAACAACGTCAGCACCAGTCCGCCCAATGTGTGATAGTTGCCGAATTCTTCTTCGGGAAGGTTTTTGACCCGGAATCGATCCTTGAAGGCGGCGATATCCACCTGCCCGCTCACCAGCCACGACCCGTCATCTCGTTCAATGAAATCGGGTTCGTATTCTTCGTCTTCGGCGGGGAGATCACCCACAATGGCGGTCATGACATCATTCACCGACACCAGTCCGCTGGTCTGGCCGTGTTCGTCGACCACTATGGCGACATGACTTTTCGACTTCTTGAACTGTTCCAGCAACTGCAGCCCCGAAGCGTAACGAGGCACGACCAGCGGGCGCCGCAACAGTCCCGCGATATCGAGTTGATCGCCCCGCATGATCTGATCGAGCAGGTCTTTGGTATGGAGGATGCCGATCAC
>JBPOHS010000212.1:0-7549 GCA_052035295.1 Pseudomonadota bacterium | reverse complement strand
ATGAATATCGATCTGCACTGTCATTCCACGTTTTCCGACGGCAGCATGCCACCACAGCAGCTGGCGCAAAGCATGGCTGACGCGGGCATTGACGTCTTTGCCCTGACTGACCACGACACCGTGGCGGGGGTGCCTCATGCGCAACAGGCGGCGGCTAGCCTTGGCATTCGTTGCCTGGCGGGTGTAGAGATTTCCTGCCGCTGGTCGGGGCAGGACATCCACATGGTGGGTGTGAATCTCGACATCGAAACCCCCTTGTTGCGCGAAGGTCTGGCCAACCAGCATCAGCGCCGCTGGGAGCGCGCGCAAAAAATGTGCGCCCGCCTGCAGAAAACCGGCTTGCCGGACCTGTTCCCGGTCGCGCTCGACATCGCCTCGCAAACCGGCGCCGAATCCCACAGCGCCCGAGATGGTGGCCCCTGTCCTGGCAGGCCCCATCTGGCCAAGGCGCTGGTCAAAATAGGTGCCGTCAAAGACGAGAATCAGGCCTTCCAGAAATACCTGGCAATCAGCAAGCCTGCCTATGTCGCCACCGAATGGCCCAGCCTTGCCGAGGCCGCCGGTTGGATCAATGCGGCCGGTGGCGTGGCTGTCATCGCGCATCCGCTGCACTACAAGTTGACGCGGACCAAGCTTGAACGTTTGGTGAAGGATTTCAGTGAGGCGGGCGGCAAGGCCATGGAAGTGGTTGCCCCGAATCAGGATCCCCTCCAGCGCCGTATGCTTGCCGGTTTTTGCGAAAAATATGGCTTGCGCGGTTCGGTCGCCAGTGATTTCCACGGGGTCAGTGTGCCGTGGATCAAGCTCGGGCGCCTCGAACCGCTGCCCTCCAATGTCCTTTCCATCATGACGCTGATTGACCTAACGAAATGACACAGATCTTCCGGATACATCCTGACAATCCGCAAAAACGTCTCATCCATCAGGCAGTGAACATCCTGCGGGAGGGTGGGGTGATCGTATACCCGACCGATGCCGCCTATGCCTTCGGCTGTTCGGTGGGGAACAAGGCGGCGCTCGAGCGCATCGTGCAGATCCGCCAGTTGAGCGAAAAGCACCAATTCACCATTGCCTGCAGCAATCTGTCATCGCTGGCGACCTATGCCCGCGTCGACAACTGGGCGTATCGCTTGCTGAAACACAACACGCCCGGGGCTTACACCTTTGTCCTCTCCGCGACGGCCGAGGTTCCGCGCCGTCTCTTGCACCCCAAACGCAAGACCATCGGTCTGCGCATCCCTGACAACAATATTGCCCTGGCGCTGCTCGAGGAATTGGGCGAGCCCCTGATGACCACTACCTTGATCTTGCCCGGTGAGAAAGAGCCGTTGATCGACCCCGAGGAAATCTATGACCAGCTTTCCAAGCGGGTCGACCTGGTGATTGATGGCGGTTGGGGGGAATTGACCGTCACGACGGTAATCGACATGGTCGATGCCTCTCCCGTTGTCATTCGTGAGGGCAAGGGTGATCCGAAACCGTTCCAGTAGGAACGGGCAACGGCTATAATCGCCGGCAGTCTTGCGTCGCTGCAGGACCATTCGCGACGATCATTGCAACACTGCCGGCAGTGCGAAACGCGGGCAGCACATAACTCATTTATAACGGCGTGCAAATCACAGGAGCCCCCCTTTGAGTTCGGTCAATTCGGAACATCGCGTGCTTTCCGGCATGCGCCCCACAGGCGCGCTTCATCTTGGCCATTATCACGGCGTTATCAAAAACTGGGCCCGCCTGCAGCATGAATTCGAGTGTTTCTTCTTTGCGGCTGACTGGCATGCGCTGACGACCCATTACGAAGATCCCCGTGTCATCGAGCAATCGGTGTGGGAAATGGTGATCGATTGGTTGGCGGCGGGGGTGAATCCCGGTTCTTGCTCCATCTTTATTCAGTCCCGGGTTCCCGAGCACGCTGAGCTGCACTTGTTGCTGTCCATGATGACGCCGTTAGGTTGGCTGGAACGCGTGCCGACCTACAAGGATCAGCAGGAACAGCTCAAGGAAAAAGATCTCGCGACCTATGGTTTCCTCGGGTATCCCTTGCTGCAGAGCGCTGACATACTCATCTATCGTGCCGGGCTGGTGCCGGTCGGCGCCGATCAGGTGTCGCACGTGGAAATCACCCGCGAGGTGTCGCGTCGCTTCAATCATCTCTATGGGCGTGAGCCCGGCTTTGAAGATGCTGTTGAGCAGGCCATCGCCAAGATGGGCAAGAAGGCCGCCAAGGTCTACCGTGATCTGCTCAAAAAATATCAGGAACAGGGTGACGAAGAAGCGCTCGCCACGGCCCGCGCCCTGGTCAAGGATCAACAGAACGTTACCCTTCGCGACAAAGAGCGACTGCTCGGCAATCTCGAAGGCAGCGGCAAGGTCATCCTGCCTGAGCCGCAGGCCCTGTTGACCCCGGCCGCCAAGATGCCGGGCATCGATGGACGCAAGATGTCCAAGTCCTATGGCAACACCATTACCTTGCGCGAAGCGCCGGACAGCATCAGCACCAAGATTCGCACCATGCCCACCGATCCGGCGCGGGTGCGTCGTACCGACCCGGGTGACCCCGAGAAGTGCCCGGTCTGGCAATGGCACGAAGTCTACTCCGATGACAACACCAAACAGTGGGTGCAGGAAGGGTGCCGCAGTGCCGGCATAGGCTGCCTCGACTGCAAGAAACCGGTCATTGAGGCCGTGCAGGCTGAGCTGGAACCGATTCGCAAGCGTGCCGAGGAATACAGTGCCAATCCGGACATGGTGAGAACCGTGGTCGCCCAGGGCTGTGAACGCGCGCGTGAAGAAGCGCAGGCCACGCTTGATGAAGTCCGTGAAGCCATGGGGCTTGCCTACCGCTGAGGTTGGCCAGCCCAGTGTCTTCATTATCGAAGTGCCATCATCCAACTGTGAGGATCGTCGGTGTCTGCCATCGAACAGGAACATGACGAAGAGCGCTCGCCCATCGCGGAATTGATCGAAACGATCGAAACCACCTACGCCAACCCTGCGCGGCGTCTGGCCGGTTCGCGTCTCGCGCGGCTGCGTGAGCTGGTGTCGTCCACCCCGGAACAGACCGAGTTGCCGCTGGCGGTGGTGCAGGGTGAAACCGTCACCAAGCTGCCGCAGGATCTCTATATTCCGCCGGATGCGCTGGAAGTGTTCCTCGATGCGTTTGAAGGGCCGCTCGATCTGCTGCTTTACCTGATCAAGCGACAGAACCTCGATATCCTCAATATTCCGATCGCCGAAATCACCACCCAGTACATGCAGTACGTCGAGATCATGAAGTCGGTCAATTTCGAGCTGGCCGCCGAATATCTGGTGATGGCGGCGCTGTTGGGCGAGATCAAGTCCCGCAGTCTGCTGCCGCGCAATGAAACGGCCGAAGAAGACGAAGAAGATCCCCGCGCAGAGCTGATTCGCCGTCTGCAGGAGTACGAGCGGTTCAAGCGGGCCGCCGAAGATATCGATCAGCTGCCACGGCTCGGGCGCGATGTGTTCAACGTTGCAGCGCAGGCGCCCGATTATCAGCGCGCGGTTCAGCATCCTGATGTCGATTTGCGTGAGGTTCTGCTGGCGTTGAAAGACGTACTGCACCGTGCTGACATGTTCGAAAGCCATCAGGTGTCGCGCGAAAAGCTGTCGACGCGGGAACGCATGACCAGCGTGCTGGAGAGCTTGAGCCATCAGCGCTTCGTCTCTTTCGAGAGCCTGTTCAGCGTCGAAGAGGGCCGGTTGGGCGTGGTGGTGACGTTTCTGGCCGTGCTGGAACTGGTCAAGGAACAGTTGATCGAGTTGGTGCAGACCGAGGCGCGTGGACCGATCCATGTGCGGGCCAAGACCAGTCCCGAAGAAGGCGCGTCCTCTGACCCGTTTGAAGACGAAGACCTGCTGGAAGACACACTCGAATAAGGCTTTCCTTGCGGATAATGCTTCGGGTAATGCTTGCCAGCTCCATGACTATTAGCGCGTTAGGCCCCTCCCATGACTCTTGAGCGTTCCCTTCTCAAACGTATCGTTGAAGCTGCCTTGTTTGCCGCCGGCCAGCCGCTGAGCCTGGAAAAACTGGGTGAACTGTTTTACGAAGAAGAGCGTCCGGGGATCGATGACTTTCGTGCGGTGCTCGCCGAAATTGAGGTCGACTATGCCGACCGTGGTGTCCACCTGCGTGAAGTCGCCTCGGGCTATCGTTTTCAGGCCAGCCACGAAACCGGCGAATGGGTGTCCCGCCTCTGGGAAGAAAAGCCCCAGCGCTACTCCCGCGCCCTGCTCGAAACGCTGGCCTTGATCGCCTATCGACAGCCCATCACGCGTGGCGAAGTCGAGGATATCCGTGGGGTGAGCGTCAGTTCCCACATCGTCAAAACCTTGCTCGAACGGGAATGGGTAAGGGTGCTGGGTTACCGTGATGTGCCAGGGCGCCCGGCCATGTATGGCACCACCAAGGCGTTCCTGGATTATTTCAGTCTGCGCAGTCTTGAAGAGCTGCCTACTCTGGCCGAGGTCCGTGATCTCGACAAGATCAGCGCCGAACTTGATGAGCGCATGCAGCAGGCGCAGCCGCAAACCTCGTTGCCGCTGGAAGCCACCGCTACCGTGGCGCCAGGGGAAGACATGGCCATACCCGCTATTGAGGCGGTATCCGATGTCCCGGTCGCCAGTGGCGACGAAATGCCAGGCTCAGACTTGCCAAGCCCTGACTCCCCAGACGCACACTTGCCAAGCGCCGACTTCCCAGACACACACTTACCAGGCGCAGAGTTGTCTGAGACGGCGATTCCCGAGAAAGAGCTGCCCGAGGCGACGTTGCCTGAGTTGGCTCTGCCCGATACAGCACTGCCCGATACAGAGTTGTCAGACGCGGAGATGCCCGCCACCCGTCCTGTGGACTCTCCGGTTAGCGAGCCGCTTGTCGAGGACCGCAATCAAACGACAAAAGCGTCAACCAGCGAACCCGTCGATGCGCCCGTCAGCGTAACCGCCCAGCCGACAGCAGCCCCCTCGCTTTTCACGACGATGTCTTCAGTGCTTCACAAAGCGCGGTCCCTCTTTGCAGACGCTACACCGGAGCCTTCCCCGGCCGTAAAAGACGCAAATCCGGTAGTGCCAGCCGCCGCCGATCAGGTCGCCAGCAACGATGAAATTCCTCCGTCCCCCATCGATCCGCACGATCCGCGCTTGAACTAGACCCCACGTTGAACCTGCGTCCACCATCGATTCGTGTTATCCTGAAAGGGTGGTGGATACGATGTCTCCCTGTGAGAGGGAGGCAGGAATTGTTCCGTCACTGGTGGTTCCCAGGAACCGCACACGCCGTGAGGCGGCAAACCGGGCGTAGTGATTACGTCTTTATTTTTGTGCTGTTTGGATGGCCGGGATGGCCTGCCAACCTTACCTTTAGCAGTAGTGTTGCTTATGAGTGAAAAAATCCAGAAGGTGCTTGCCCGTGCAGGCATTGGTTCCCGTCGTTCCATGGAAGACTGGATCGCCTCCGGTCGTGTCAGCGTCAATGGCAAGAAAGCAAAGGTCGGTGATCGCGTTGATAAAGGCGATGTACTGCGTGTCGATGGCCAAGCCATGAATTACGAAGGCGAAGACGAAATCTCCCGCCGCATGGTGCTCTATTACAAACCCGAAGGTGAGGTCTGCACTCGCACCGATCCTGAAGGTCGCCCGACGGTGTTCGAAAAACTGCCCAAGCTCAACAACGAACGTTGGGTTGCCGTTGGCCGTCTCGATATCAATACCCAGGGTCTCATTCTCTTTACCACCGACGGCGATCTGGCCAACCGGCTGATGCATCCATCGTCGGGTATTGAGCGGGAATATGCAGCCCGGATCTTCGGTGAAGTCACACCGCAGATGATCCAGAATCTCAAGACCGGCGTACAGCTGTTCGATGGTCCCGCGCATTTCGATGAAGTGCTGCATTCCGGTGGCGAAGGCATGAACTCCTGGTATCACGTGATCATCAAGGAAGGCCGCAAGCGTGAAGTGCGCCGGATGTGGGAATCACAGGGCGTCCAAGTATCGCGCCTGATCCGTGTGCGTTACGGCTGCATTACCTTGCCGCGCAGCTTGAAGGCAGGTAAGTGGGTCGATCTCACTGAAGACCAGATCAATGAACTGGCACAGTTGTGTGGTGCCAGTCTGCGCAAACGCACCGGCCTGTTCGGTCGGTCGAAAATGCGTGCCGAGAAAGAAGAGCCCAGTGCTGACAACGTCAAGCGCGGCGGTTATCTGCGTCGGCGCCGTTATTGATACCCGATACGGAAACGCTGTTTCATCGTTTATTTTGCTCTCGCCATGCCCCGGAAGTATTATCCGGGGCCATGGTGCATGAGCAGCGAACACGCAGGAAAGCAGGTGTTGGAATGGCAAGCGAAGACTGGAATATCGATCTCCCGGCACAAAAAATCAGCCACAAGATCCTGAATTTCAGCATTCAGTTCGACGGTGATCCCACCTCGAATGATTGCGAGGGCAAGCCGTCCCGCTTTCCCGATGAGTTGAGCGCGCTGGAAAAGGTGCGTCTGCTGCGTGAGGCTTATGATGCCTATATCGAAGCTTATGAATCCTGCAAGCCGCAAAAACAGTCCTTTGGCTACAATGCCAAGCCGGCTGGCAGCCTGCCGGCGGCACAACCCGTTGCCAGGCCCGCGCCAAAAACTGAACCCACCGCAAGTCCTGCCTCGAACAAACCTACCTTGAGTCTGAAGCGTACCGGAAAACCGGTTAGCAGCTGATATAGCCTTTTCGTTGCCCTTGCTAGGGAATCCTGACCTGTCGCATCCGTTGCTGGTACAGGCTGGTCTTGCGTGCAAGACTGCCAGCCCGTGAATGGTGTTGATAAAAGCGCGGGTTGGTAATCATGGCCGCGAGTCGGGCCGACTGGTAGGGCGTCAGCCGGGCCGCCGACGTTCGGAAATAGTGACGAGCCGCAGCTTCAATACCGTATTGGCGATCTCCCCACTCAATCACGTTGAGATAGAGTTCCAGAATCCGTTGCTTGCTGAGTGTAAGTTCCAGCATGACGGTGATGACGGCTTCCTGGGCTTTGCGCAAGGGGTTGCGTGACGATGAAAGAAACAGGTTCTTGGCGAGCTGCTGCGTAATGGTTGAGCCCCCTGCGACGATCCGGCCCCTTGCCATATTCTTGTTGAACGCATGCTGTAATCCTTCCCAATCGAACCCTCGATGTACTGTGAAACGCGAATCTTCGGCTGCAATCACGGCGCTTTTGATGTTGCGCGACATTTGGGGGTAGGGCACCCAGTGGTATTCCAGTTTGGCATTGGGCTGTTGATTCCGCAGGTCGGTCAGCCGGTCCCGCATGAAGGCTGTTTCGCCTGGTGCATGATTCCGGTACCAGAGGACGTGGGCAAACAGCCAGAGCTGGTAAGCGAGCAATGCCCACCACAGCATCCACAGCAGGGTGCCGAGCGGCTTTTTGCGCAGGCGTGACGAGATCGAGGGCATGGTGGGCAATGGGACAAGCGAACGGGCGCCCGATTATCCCATTGATGCAAAAGGTCGACTAATGCTTTTTTTTACCGGCCCA
>JBPOHS010000054.1:0-11727 GCA_052035295.1 Pseudomonadota bacterium | reverse complement strand
ATGCAGGTGGGAACGGCTGCCTTTTGGCACCAGCTTTCACGTCAATGGCAGGCGGCTCCTGTGCCGGCCCTGCTCGGACTGGTCTCCGCCATTCGACAGCAGCAAAAAACACGGGCCGGCTGGGCGTGGATGCTGCAACAACTGGGGATAAACGCTGCCACCCAACGCATACAAGTAGAACGGACGCTGGCATTGACTTATGCCGGTATCGTCGCAGCGGGCCACCCCGCAGACACCTGCGTTTTGAGCTGCAACGACACCCAGACACCCACGGCAGCGCTGTTCGGCAAAACACATAACGGGCAATTTGAGCCGCTCAGCGAGATCGCGCAACCTGACAGCCTGCTGCAAGTGATGCGCTGCATGGGCGCCTATCTGGGCTTCGAGCCGCAAGATGCTCTGGAAGGCATTGCACTGCTGGCCCGCCATGGTGATCCTGACCGGTACAGCCTCAACCGGTTGTGTACGCTCAAGGATGGCGCCGTGCAGATCAACCTGACGCTGCTGACACCGGATTCCGGTCGAGGCTGGCAGCATGGGGGAAAGCGCTATCCATTCACCCGGAAACTCGTCGACTGGCTGGGCCCGCCCGCTGCCGAAAGCCCCGCCCTTGACCCACACGCCCACTATGCCGCAGCGTTACAGCGCCATTTCTGGCAAACGCTGTTGCAGTACTTTTCCCATCACCTCGGGTCACACCTGAAGCAGACGCCGTCCGTTCTGCTTTGCGGCGATGCAGCCCTTGCCCGCCACGTACCCATTACGTTACTGGAACAAAGCGGAATTCGTTCCCTGCAGCGTTCGCCCTTTACCGGCAACATCGGTGCCGCGATGGGTGCCGCCGCATATGTCGCCGCCCGTCACGGTATTCTCGTCGACCGCCTGGAACACCCGTTTTTCGGGCCGGATTTCCTGCAGGAAGAGTGCATCGCCGCCTGCAGAAAGCATCCAACGCGTCCAAAATTCGAAATCATTCGCGACCCGGCTAAAAAAGCTGCTCGCCTGATTGCCGAAGGCCATGCCATTGGCTGGCTGCAAGGCCGAGCCGAAACAGGCCCTCTTTCCCTGGGCGCTCGTACCATCCTGCAAAGCCCGACACGAGAGCAACGCCCACTGCCCGTGGCGAAAGCAGGAAGCGGCTGGAGTGAGGTCTGCAAACCCGTGTTGAGCATTTCCGCAGCGCATGTACATCGTTACACCGACAATAACGCGCTCGACGCGTTTGCCACTACTTACGTCGCACTGCCACCGGATATACGCGAATGGTTGCCCAAAGAATTGCAAATCGACGGTTATGCGCCACTGCAGCGCGTCGACAAGGCGTTTTCACCCCGCCTGTACCATTTGCTGGAGGAACTGGAAAAAATCAGCGGTCACGGAATGGTGCTGCAATTACCGATGCAATCCGACGGTGAACCGGCAGCCTACAGCCCGCACGATGCATTGGACTGGTTTGCTGCGAGTGAGGCCAAACATTTGATCATGGAAGACGTTTTGGTGAGCAAGATGGGCTAGCAAGCCCACGGGGCTACGCCAGAACGGCGCAGCCCGCGAGGTTGAACCGACAAACAGGAGAGCAACGATCAGGGATTGACGAAGCTCAGCCAATCCGCGTGATCGGCACTGCGACCCATCACGGTATCGAAGTAACGTTTCTGCAGTATTTCGGTAATCGCGCCACGCTTGCCGGTGCCGATTTCACGACCATCCAGCTCACGAATCGGCATGACTTCAGCGGCGGTGCCGGTGAAGAACGCCTCGTCGGCAATATAAACTTCATCACGCGTGATGCGCTTTTCTTTCACTTCATAACCCAGCTCTTTCGCCAGCGTCATGACCGTCGCACGGGTGATACCGTCAAGGCACGACGTCAGCTCAGGCGTATAAATCACGCCGTTACGCACGATGAAAACGTTCTCACCGCTGCCTTCCGCCACATACCCTTCGGGGTCGAGCAGCAGGGCTTCGTCGCAACCGCAAGCCAGCGCTTCGTTGAGGGCCAGCATCGAGTTGATGTAGTGACCGTTCGCCTTCGCCTTGCACATCGAGATGTTGACGTGGTGACGGGTGTAGCTGGACGTACGTACCTTGATGCCGAGTTCGATGGCTTCAGGCGACATGTACGACGGCCACGGCCAGGCAGCCACGATCAGGTGGACTTTCAGGCCGCTGGCACGCAGGCCCATGGCCTCGGAGCCCAGGAACATCATGGGGCGCAGGTACGCATGCGGAAGATTGTTCGACCGCACGGCCGCCAATTGCGCTTCGTTGACCTGTTCCTTGGTGAAGGGCACTTTCATGTTCATGATGTGCGCGGAACGGAACAGGCGATCAGTGTGCTCCTGCAGACGGAAAATGGCCGGGCCCTTGTCGGTGGCATACGCGCGCACGCCTTCGAATACGCCCATGCCATAGTGCAGGGTGTGGGTCAGGACGTGGACTCTGGCGTCGCGCCAGGGTATGAGTTCGCCATCGAACCAGATAAGACCGTCACGGTCGGCCATCGACATGATGCAGTGCTCCTATGTGTTAAATGAATCGTTCGTGTGCTAAATGAATCGATTGAAAGCGAATCGATCGAAATGAGTCAATCGACGTATCACGGGGATGCCTGCGCCGAACACGGCAGTGCTGCATCCGCGCAGTAAAGCCCTCAATGGTATCACAATCTCGATCACCAAAAGAGGTGGCAGTGAGGGCAAACCGCGCAAACGTTCGCAGTTTTTGGGGCGCATGGTAGAATCGCCGCCAGTTTTAAGGGGGAATGGCGTGACCAAACGGATCCGAGAATTGTCTTATGATGCGTACCTGCATCCACGCTGGTGGCCGACCTGGGCCGGTATCGGCGCACTTTGGCTGGTGGGCAAACTGCCCATTCGCGCACAGCAGGCGCTGGGCCGTGCCATGGGCGATACCACCCATGCCCTGCTGCCCCGTCGCCGCGAAGTGACCAACACCAACCTGCGGCTTTGCTTTCCCGAGCTAGGTGAGGACGCCCGCGAACAACTCTTGCGCAAGACTTTTCAGGCCAATGCCATCGGACTGCTGGAATGCGGCACGGCCTGGTTCAACTCCCCCGAAAAGTTTCGTTCCGTTACCCGGGTGCACGGCATCGAACACGTGCACCAGGCGCTGGAGCAAGGGCGCGGCGTGCTGATGCTGGGCGGCCATTTCAGCACACTGGATCTCGGTGGCGCACTGGTGTCGCTGTTCCTGGACTTCGACGTCATGCAACGCGACCACAATAACAAACTGTTCAACGCGGTGATGACGCGCTCGCGAGAGGGCCGCTTCGGCATCGCGTTAGGACGCAAGGATCTGCGCGGACTGCTGCGACGCCTGCAAATGAACCGCGTGGTCTGGTACGCGCCGGATCAGGATTTCGGTCGCAAGAACAGCGTGTTCGCCCCTTTCTTCGGCGTGCCTGCCGCCACCATCACGGCCACCGCCCGCATTGCCCGCAGCAGCCGTGCCCCGGTGATCGCCATCAGCCATTTCCGGCGCGAAGATGGCAGCGGCTATGACATCTACTTCGAACCAGCGCTGGAGAACTACCCATGCGGGGATGACGTCGCCGACGCCACCCTCACCAACAGCGTGCTGGAATCACAGATTCGCCGTTATCCCGATCAGTACCTGTGGATGCACCGACGCTTCAAGTCGCGCCCCGAAGGCGAGACCGGTGTTTACGCATTCCGCAAGAAGAAACGCAAACGCAAAAAATCCAAACCGGTAACGGATGCCACTCATGGCAAATGACATTCGCCCGCTACGCTTGTGGGTGCTGGCCGACAAAAAGCCCGGCCACACCAGCCAACTCCACGGTCTGATCGGGGAATTGCAAAAAATCACCCCCCTCGACATGCGCTGGGTCGACGCCGAAGCCTTGTCCTTTCGCGCGACCGATTGGCTGCTGCGCCGCTGGCCCGAACCGTCTATCACCACGCCACCCGACATTGTGATCGGCGCAGGTTCTGCCTCGCACGTTCTGATCCTGCTGGCGCGACGCGTATTCGGTTGCATGGCCGCCGTGGTGATGCGTCCGTCGATCCCGTTGTTTCTCTATGACGCAGCGATTGTTCCGCGCCACGATCGCCCCCCGACACGTGACAACATTCTGATCACCAAGGGCGTCATGAATACGGTGCCATCACGCACGCCAGACATGGTGGCAGATCAGCACACCATTCTGGTCGGTGGCATTTCGAAACATTTTGAATGGTCGAGTGCGGACATTATTTCGCAGATTCGAGAGGTCACCAGCGTTGCCCCCGACCGAACCTGGACCGTCACGAATTCACGTCGCACGCCCGCTGATTTTGCCAGCTTGATCCAGGCAGCGAAGCTACCCAACGTGATCTTCCTGTCGCACGAAGAGACGCCTCGTGGCTGGTTACCTGAGCAACTAAAAAAGTCGCAGGAAGTGTGGGTCACGCCGGACAGTGTTTCGATGGTGTACGAGGCCATTACGTCAGGCGCAGCGACCGGTTTATTCAGCCTGAAGCCGATTGAGCATGGCCGTATTCACGAGGGACTGGATGAGATTCTGGCGGCTGAGTTGTACACGCCGTTTGAGCGCTGGCAGCAGACACATGCGTTGCCACCCCCACGCCAGCCGTTACGGGAAGCGGAACGTGGTGCCCGCTGGTTGCTCGATCGATATCATTCGTGGCGAGGAGCTCGCCCGTAATCGATCACGCTACCAAAGAATGCCAAATGCGCCGAATCGCCTTGCGATACTCGACAAACTGATCCGCACTCACCGCCCCCTTCTCGTTCTGCAACCCCGCACGATGCGTATGCTCGCGATACGCCAGATACGCATCATGCAGGATGTTCGCATCGCCCGGCGCAAGAATCCCCAACCGCTCCGCCGTTTCAAAAATGCGCACGTTATCCGTCCAGACCGCCATGTCCGGATGTTCCTCGGCGTGACGCAATACCAGGAATTGTGCGAGAAACTCGATATCGACAATGCCGCCCGGATCCTGCTTGAGTTCAAAGCTGTGATCTGCCGTCAGCAAGGCTTCATCAAGTTCGGTGTTGTGAGCTTTGCTGAGATGCTCGGCCATTTTCTTGCGCATGTCGGCGACTTCCTGCGCGAGTTTTTCTGGCGCTCGGTGCGTGGCAAGAATGTCACGGCGCAACTGTTCGAATTTGCCACGCAACTGTGGGCATCCGGCGACGACGCGGGCGCGCACCAACGCCTGATGTTCCCAGGTCCACGCCGTTTCGCGCTGGTATTTGTCCAACGCCCGCAGGGAGGTCACCAACAAGCCGGAATTGCCCGAGGGGCGCAAACGCATATCGGTTTCATACAACTGACCGGTGGGTGTACGGGTGGTCAGCAAATGGATGATACGTTGCCCCAACCGCGCAAAGAAGGTGCTGTTGTCGATACTGCGTTCGCCATCGGTGTAGAGATTCGGGTCGGCATCGTGCACGAAAACCAGATCCAGGTCAGAGCTGTAACTCAGCTCGATGCCACCGACTTTGCCATAGCCGACGATGATGAAATCGGGGCTGCACGGAACACCCGGCGATTTTTCGGGAATGCCGTGTTTTTCGACCATTTGTCGCCACGCCAGATCGAATACCGACTGCAGCAGGGTTTCCGCGAGCCAGGTGAGGTAGTCGCTGACTTTCATGATCGGCAGTGTGCCGCTGATATCCGATGCGGCGACCCGCAATACGTGCGCGAGCTTGAATTGGCGCAGGGTTTCCATCTGGCGTTCGAGATCATCTTCGGGAACACGCAGCATTTGCTGACGCAATTCGTCCTTTAGCTGGTCAACCTTGGGAGGCGTAAACAGGGTGGCGGCATTTAACAATCCGTCGAGCAGGAATGGGTGACTGGTCATGGTTTCCGCAAGCCACGCGCTGCTGGCGAACAGTTGCGCCAGATGTTCGAGTGATTTGGGATTTTCGACCAGCAGTGCCATATAGGCTGAGCGGCGGAGAATGTTTTCCACCAGCGGCAAGCAACGCAAAAAGGCCAGATAATGATTGGGGTGCTTGGCGCACGCAGCAATGAGCATGGGCATCAGCTTGTCGAGACGCTGGCGTGCGGTGGCCTGCATTTGCCCCACAATGCGGCTGTTACGATGATGCTTGAGACGGCGCGTGAGCTCGGCGCAATCCTGATAACCCAATGACGAAAACAAGGTATTGGATTCTTCATCGGAGAGATCTTGTTGCCACAAGGCAGAGGCGGCTTCGGGAATGCTGGTCTCGGTTTCTTCTTCGCCGCCGGAAATGAACTGGCCGAAATATTCGCTGACACTGTCGCGGACCTGTTGCAGCCGCGCATAGAATTCCGGCCAGGTGGCAAAGCCCTGGCTCCAGGCCAGACGCTCCTGTGCTGCGGCATCGCCGGGGAGCGACTGGGTTTGCTTATCCTTGTGCGCCTGAATGCGATGCTCGGTTTCACGCAGGAAGATATACGCCTCGCGCAGCGCACTGACCATGTCTTCAGGCAGAACGCCCAGCGCCTGCAAGCGTGGCATGACCGTCAGCATTTGCGGCTCGCGCAATTGCGGTTCCTGGCCGCCACGAATCAATTGCAGGGCCTGCACGATAAATTCGATTTCACGAATGCCGCCCGCACCGGTCTTGATGTTTTCTTCATTACCGCGACGCAGTACTTCGCGATGTATCATGCCCTTCATTTCACGCAAGGATTCAATGACACCGAAATCGACGTAACGACGATACACGAACGGACGCAAGTTCTTCAGCAGCCGTGCGCCATCACCGTTATCGCTACCGATCGCGCGCGCCTTGATCATGGCATAACGCTCCCACTCACGGCCCTGCTCTTCGTAATAGGTTTCCATGGCAGCGAACGAAAGCGCCAGTGCGCCGGAATCCCCATAGGGACGCAACCGCATGTCGACCCGGAACACAAAGCCGTCGCCGGTGGTTTCGTTGAGGGCCTTGATCAGCTTCTGGCCAAGCTTGGTGAAGAATTCCTGGTGGCTGATACTGCGGGCACCGCCCTGTGTTTCGCCGTCTTCGGCGTAGCTGAACATCAGGTCGATATCAGAGGACAGGTTCAATTCCCGTGCGCCGTGTTTGCCCATGCCGAACACCACCAGCGGCATCGGTTGACCGTTGGCGTCGAGTGGCGTTCCCGACACGGCAGCGGTCCATGCGTACAAGAGGGTGAGGCTTTCGTCGATGGACGCATCGGCAAGATCGGTGAGATCCTGCATGATGTCAGGAAGGGGCGCGAGCCGGTTGAGGTCGCGCCACAGAATGCGCACCATTTCCTGATGGCGGAACAGACGCAGGCGCGGCATGAGATCTTTTTCGTCGGTGCAACCAGTGAGCACTTCGCGCAAGCGTTGCGCCAATTCACCGGGCGCATAGGTGCGATCCAGCAGACCGCTTTCAATCAATTCGATAAAGGTGCGCGGTTTGCGCGTGATGCGCTCACCGGCAAAATCGCTGGCCGCCAGCACTTCGCATAGTTGCCGATAACGCTGCTGCTGAGCGTCATCGCCAGCCGCCGCAATCAACGACTGAAACCGTTCAGACAATTCGGCCTCCCGCATCGCCTCCTCGATATTGTGCCAGTGAAATGCAATGGCATTGGCCACGCTTGCGGGGCGTTGGCCTTCGGGGCGAGTGGGTTGCGTCATGAATGCTCCTTGTTGGCGCCTCCTTCACAGGTCTCGGTCGTCAGGGTCAGCGTTAGGGTGCTGCCCGGCGCGGGCCAATGACAGGGGGCGAGTTTGCCTTTGTTCCAGATCATGAAACGATAGCCCGAATCTTGCAGCGGGCGAGCAAAACTCACGAGAATTTGCGTGGGAACCCGCTCGGCAGAAACCGTTTCAACCGTGATCTGCATATCCTTTAACGCTACTTTATCCCCCGGCTGCAGTGCTTGACGGGGATCACGGAGCAGGCTTTCCTGCACGGGTTCGTAAACACCTTTGGGGGCGCGAACGCGTAGCTGGTATTCATCGACCACATCGATCTCAAGCGGTTCCATGCCCGAGACCAGACTGTAGCTCTGCTCGGGATAGGGCAGCCCATGCCAGGCGCGAATACCACTCAGGTAGCCGGCAACCGTGGTCAGTGGCGGATTCACCAGTACCAGCCGCTCATCCGCAGCGTTGTCTTCCCACGGCAGGGCCGCCGCCGCCCGGTTGATCATGCCATCCATGATCAGGCGCATGGACACGCTCTCGAACGCCAGCAACAACGGCGACAGGACACAAAACGCCCCGACCAGGGCCACCGCCACGGATTTGCGAATTACACCGCCCTGCCCGATCTTGTCGCGGCCACGCCAATGGGCAAGCCACATGCCCATGAGACCGCAACCACCGATACTGACGCACAGCAACAAACGACTGTGAGGCGTCGTGGCCGTGACGGGCAACAGACACAGCACCGACGCCAGCACGAAAAATCGGGCCACCGGGCTTTGCTTGACCAATACCGTGCCATACGCCAACAGGAACACCAGCACGACAGCCGCAATGCCCAGTCGCCATTCCTGCGGCAACAGCGTCGCCAATTCAGGGGGCAACAACAGGAATTGACCGTTGAGCAGGTCAGCAGCACGCGACACAAAGGCGGTCAGGAATCCACCAAAATCATGTACCGGATCGAGATAGTGTCCGGAACCCTGCGCGCCATAACCAAAGAGCTTGCGCAGGACCAACCAGACCAAGCCGGTGATCACGTAGGGCAAGAGCGAAACGATACGATCCTTGAGGCTGCGCTGATCCAGAAACACCGCGTAAGAGAACAACAACAATCCGGCACTCACCCCCAGCTCGCCGCACAGTAACGCCGTTGCAAACGCCACCACTGCCCATGGGGAAAACCGCCCCTGCACCCGATGGTGGAGCAATACGGTCAGCAATACGAAGACGGTTGCCATCAGCCCATTGCGGTTGGCCAGCCAGCCCGCCGGCAAGCCATGACTGTAGTGCAACGCAAATACCAGCGTGGCCCAGCGCGCGGCATCGCTTCCCAGCAGAAGATCGTAAAGCCGGTGCGCCAGCCACAGCATCACTACAAACCAGAAAATGCTGTGCAGGTGCATCAACCAGGGCGACTGCGGCCACACGAGATAATCCAGCGCATGAGTGAATTCCACCACCGGCCGCCAGAAGGCATAACGGATATCCTGCAGGGTCCACCAGGGCAGCATGCCCTTCTCGATCAATGCTTGCGCGCGGGTGGCATCCCCATCGAGAAAACCGAACAAATCAAACCAGCTGCCGGGCAAATCCGCGACCGGCAAACCCGCATGGTGCTGCACCAGCGCCCAGTGGAAATAGTCGTCGAGCTGCAAGCCGACCCACAGGCTGGGCAAGACAAACAGCACGGCGATCAGCGCGGCACGACGGAAATACGGGTCTGGTCGCCAGAACGGCGCGGTACGTTTGGGCATGGTCTGATTTATCTACGCAAATTCATGATGGGGCGTTCGATGAACAGGTAAAACAGGGTCGCGAAAAAGATCGTCAACACCAGACTCACCACATACACCAGGCCAATCGCTTCAAAGGGCGTATACAGGTATTTCTCCGGATATTTCTGTATCGCCTGACCGATCACCGCCGCCGCGAAGGTCACCGCCAGCACGTGCACCAGGTACATGGAGTAAGACAGCTGCGCGATGGGATACCAGATCGGATGCCCGAGGACCTTGCGGATAATGGATGCCAACACACTTTGTTCGGTAGACGCCAGAATCAGCATGGCAATCGACACCGCGTAAATATTGCGCGCCGTGGTCTGATAGACAATCGAGAAAATCTTCCAATCGTCGAATTGATGGGTCAGCACGGGCACCATCATCAGTACGGCAATGGCTGCCACCGCCAGCCAGCCGGAAATTTTTCCTGCCATGCTGTTGAGAAAGCGGCTTACCTGCTCGGGATAATAATGCTGATAGTAAGCGGCCAGACACCCGGCCATCAATGCGCCATAACGGGTATAGAGGTTGTCATAAAGCACACTGAAGTGATGGGCATGCGCAGCGGGATCGGAAACCAGGGTGCTTCCGGGCGTGTTGAGTACCGCCTCGTCGGTCATGATCACGACAAAACAGATCACGAACGACATGCCAAACGCGGCCCACAACCAGAACACGGGGCGCTCGCTGTGTTTCATTGCCAAGCCCAGCAACAAGGGGTAAAGCAGGTAAAACTGTTCCTCGATCGCAAGGCTCCAGGTCCAGTTCATGGCCTGGTCATCGTAGGGCAGGAAGTTGCTCACGTAGAGCATATTGGCCCAGATGTTTTCAAGATTGGGGCCATTGATGAGTACATAGATGCCGATGGCCACGTAATAAACCGGCGTCAGCCTCAGGAATCGCCGGAAATAAAAATTCCCCATGCGAATGTGGCCAATGGCATCGATCTGCCGCAACAGGATCGTGGTAATCAAATAACCACTGATGGTAAGGAAAATATCGACACTCTTGTCGGAATTCCAGACCCAGGCCCATGCCCAGCCGCTTTGCTCAACCAGCTCGGGTAAGGTGATGATTTTGGGGTTGAGCACGGCGAATACGGCGAACGAGTGAAACGCCAGGATCATCAACATCGACAACGCGCGGAATCCGTCCACGGTGGACAGATTGGTCGACGGGCGAAACAGCAGGAGTTTGAAGTTGCGCGGAACGGAAAAAGCAGTCAGGACACGTTTCATCGGGAGATCGTCAATGCTTCGTTTTTATTCTTGAAGCCCGAAATACTACCAGTCCGCCGCCGCCGCCGCGACTCTTATACAACGGCATTGCGAACCGGTGCGCGGGAAAGCCCCCCGTCTGCAATCGCCCAGACCACCCCCTTGCGACCCCCATGCCACCGGGCTACGCTGTGAAGGCCGGCGCCAGCGGGACATTTCTGGCGGAACGCGTTGAGGTTTCAGCGAAAATTCAGTCAGGGGAATACAGGCATGAGTGCAGCGGCAATCGGTCAGGGGCATGTGGTTTCATCCCACGGCGGCATCACGGTCCGGCGGATGGATTACGAATTCCCGGATCACATTCCCCGCTACTGGTTTGATGACAATCCGTTTTTGACCGCCATGATGGCGGCGCTGTCGATATCCTTTCCGGCGGGCGAGCGGTTTTTCATCGACAGCGTCCGTCATTTCCAGTCGCAAGTCACCGACCCTGATTTGCAGGCGCGCATCCGGGGTTTCATGGGGCAGGAAGCCAATCACACCAAGGAACATATCGCACTGAACGCCTTTATGGAGCGCAAAGGATACCCGGCCAAGGCCATGGAGCAGCTGGTGTATGACCGCCTCGATCAGGTGAAGAACAGTTCGTCCCCCGAGGCCAACCTCGCCCGCACGGTCGCGCTGGAACACTTCACCGCCATCATGGCCAAAGGCTTCATGGATCATCCGGAGTTTCTGCAAAAGATGGATCCGGCGCTGGCGAGCATCTGGGCATGGCATGCCATCGAGGAAGTCGAACACAAGTCCGTCGCGTTCGATGTCTACAAGGCGACCGTCAACGATGAAGACTTGCGCGTGCGGGTGATGATGGAGGTGACCTTCTTTTTCCTGCTGCTGAACACGGTACGCACGCTGCGCATGATGCAGGCGACCGGCAGCCTGTTCCGCCCCAAGGCGTGGGTGAAGGGGTTGAACTTTCTGTGGGGGAAACCAGGTGTGTTCCGCAAGATCATTCCGGATTACCTGGAGTTTTACCGCAAGGACTTCCACCCGTCGCAACAGCGCGACAGC
>JBPOHS010000048.1:0-10532 GCA_052035295.1 Pseudomonadota bacterium | reverse complement strand
TACGCAGCAGGTGAGGGCGAATCAAACCAGACATGAGCAGGATGGAACCAGGAACAGGCCAACAGAAGAACGGGATGATACGCTGGAATCAGCCCCGGGTGGTGCGACATTTTGTCGCACCACCCGGGGCAGGCAGATTGCATGGGGTGTGGGCTGCCATCATTTTCATCGGGCCGGATGGTGTATTGCCCTGTATCAATATAGTGGAGAACCAGGTATTGCATTATGGGTAGCTTATGCCCATCAAAATGCCCGGCTTACCAGTGCGCGGCCGTTTCGGGGCGCGGTCAATCGACGACGTGGAGAGCCATCAATGCGACGCCCACCGAGGGAATTATTCAATAACAGCAAACATAAATGCCTGTGCTTTGATGATCTGGTCGCCGGTGACGGTGTTCAGTCGAACCAGTTTCTGATTGTCGATAATGACGAATATGCGATTATCGATCCTGGCGGGGATCTTACTTATACCCCTCTTTCCATGGCACTGGCTCAGCACATCCCGGTGCAGAACCTGACGTACGTCCTGGCGTCTCATCAGGACCCTGACATCATTGCGGCGATAGACAAGTGGCTTTTGCATACCCGCTGCAAGGTGGTCTGTTCCCGTTTGTGGGAGCGCTTTCTGCCTCACCTGACGGCGTCCAGCCTGAAAATGTTTCAGGGCATCAATACCTTTGAGCGCATCATTGGCGTTCCTGACCGTGGCATGGAATTGAAACTGGGGCAAAGCCGACTGAAATGCCTGCCCGCCCATTTTCTTCATTCCGTGGGTAACCTGCATTTTTATGACCCGGTATCAAAAATTCTTTTTTCGGGTGACATGGGTGCGTCAATTGTTGATGACGCAGAGCCGGTCAAGGATTTTCAAGCGCATATCCCCCATATGGAAGGCTTTCATCGGCGGTATATGGCATCAAACAAGGCTTGCCGCCTGTGGGCCAACATGGCCAGAAAACTGGATATCGAAATGATTGTCCCTCAACATGGGCGTTCTTTTGTCGGGCGCGAAATGATTGCATTGTTTTTCAACTGGATCAGTGAGCTCGAATGTGGACTTGATCTGATGACGCAGGCGGACTATGTGATTCCGTAAGGGTTTTATAGGCAAGTCAGAAGGGGCTGCGACAATTTGTCGCAGCCCCTTTTTTGTTCGTGGTCCGTATGATTAGCCCCATTTTGTCCAAACAAGAGTGGGTGGGGTATGGGAATTTTTGCACGCAAACGGCTACTTAACCTGTTTTTGGATGTTGTTAGATGATCCAGACAGGTAAAGGTGCCCCTGCGGTGACGCCGCAGGGGCGGGGAGACGCCGTAGCAACGCGAACGTTACTCCGACGAATTCGAATCGGGGTCCCATCCTTGGGGTATCCGCTCCACTGGGTAAAAACATCCTATGGGTTTGCCTGTATGGCTTCAATGCGGCAATTTGTCGCATGCCAATGAGCCTGTGTTGCGAGTGCTCCTCCCGAAATCTTCATGAACGAGCTTTGTGCATTAAATAACGTGATTTTGCATTTTTGGTGAGCTGCCTGCGACAAATTGTCGCAGTGTTGACCTGGCACCACTGCGTTAATATTCACGCGCAAATAAATGTAAAACCGATCCAAAGCAGGAGCTTGTCATGCGTCTTTTACCTCTGATTCCCTTTGCCCTCATGGTGGCTGCCTGCGGCGGCGATGGTAAGTCCCATCACGCAGTCGGCGATGTGTCGGTGACCATTCCCTTCGCGGCAGAAGCCAATGGCGTGGCCATCTCGTGTGATGCCGCGCTGACCGATCTCGGCACCTCGACTTCGGGCGGCACCTTGCGCGACTTTCGTTTCTATGTTCACAACGTTCGCCTGATCAAGGCGGATAACACCGAAGTGGAAGTCACACTTGAGCAGAACGCTTGGCAAAATGACACCACCGCGCTGATTGATTTCCTGGATAAAGATGACAGCTGTGGCGGCGAGACCAAGGAAACGCATACCGCCATCACCGGAACAGTGCCTGCCGGTGACTACACGGGCGTTGCCTTTACCGTTGGCGTTCCCGAAGACATCAATCACGTGAATCAGGCTGAAGCGCCCAACCCGCTCAATATCGTGGGGCTTTTCTGGAGCTGGCAATCCGGCTACAAATTCATGAAACTCGAAGTGGCGCCGACGGATGGAATCACGCGCCCGTCTGACGAAGCCTATACACAAACCACCTTCAACTTCCATTTGGGAAGCACGGGTTGCACCGGTAACCCTGAGCTTGATGAGACCGTTACGTGTGAGCGCGCTGATCGCCCGGAAATCAGCCTCACGGATTTCGATGTTGACGGTAAAGAGATCCTGATCGACTACGCGGCGCTGCTGAGCGAAGTCAATATCAATGAAGACCTCAGCGGTCCTCCGGGTTGCATGTCGGGCCTGACAGATAACGAGTGCCCTACGATGTTTACACAACTCGGACTGGATTTCGATGCAGGCGCACCGTCTGACGAATACACCCAGACCGTATTTTCTATTCGTGATGCCGAGTAACGAGATGACTGTAGTAAAAGTTCGCCAGCGTTTGAGTTTGCGCGCGCTACCCTTGGCTGGCGTGCTTTTTACCGGGTTTTTGTTGATGGGCGGTTGTGGCGGTAAAAGCCGGACGCACGTCGATAACGACACAGGGGGAAGCGTGTTCGACTGGCAATTGCCCGCCAGCATTCCTCCTCCCATCGAGCCGGATGACAATCCCATCAGTGAAGCCAAGTTCACGCTGGGGCGTCATTTGTTTTACGACCGTCGGTTGTCCGGCAATGGCGAGCAGGGCTGCGTATCCTGTCACCAGCAGGACAAGGCTTTCACCGACGGTATGATGGTACCTACCGGGTCGACCGGCGAAACCCTGCTGCGGAACTCGCAGTCATTGGTGAACGCAGGTTATTTCACAACCTACACATGGGCGAACCCTTCGCTGCTCTCTCTGGAACGCCAGGCATTGGTGCCGTTATTTGGTGAAAATCCAGTGGAACATGGCATCGATGACGAGAACAAGGAAGAAATTCTCGATCGTTTGCGTGCTGAGCCGCGTTACCCGGCGCTATTTGCCGAGGCCTTTCCCGAGGATGCGGATCCGGTCAGCTATGAAAATATTGTCAAGGCACTGGGTAGTTTCGTCAGGGGGATGACATCGTTCAACAGCGCGTTTGATGCTTTTTCGCAAGGAGATGCCAGTGCCTTGTCGGCGTCGGCGGATCGTGGCCGTCAGCTGTTTTTCAGTGAGCGACTGGAGTGTTTCCACTGTCATGGTGGATACATGTTTTCGGATGCCACAGCGGATAGCACACAGACGTTTGTCGAGCGTTCCTTTCACAACACGGGACTATTCAATATAGGTGGCACAGGCGCGTTTCCCGAGGGCAATCGCGGAACTTTCGAAATCACCGGTGCGCCCACAGACATGGGGAAATTCCGCGCCCCCTCGCTTCGCAATGTCGCCGTGACGGCTCCCTATATGCACGACGGCAGCATGGCATCGCTCGAAGAAGTGTTGGATTTTTATGCGGCCGGCGGTCGCAACATCACGGAAGGCGAATTTGCCGGTGATGGGCGGGCCAATCCTTTCAAGGATGGACTGATTTTTGGTTTCGAACTGAGTACCGAGGAGCGGGACGATGTCATCGCCTTCCTGAACAGCCTGACGGATGAATCCGTATTGACCTCCGAACGATTTTCCAATCCATGGAATTAATTTGCATGCGTATTACTGTTGCAGGAATGTTGTTATTTACTCATGGCATCTGCTTTGCGCACAGTGCCCATCATGACAATCAGGGCACGCAATTATCAGCAGCCGTGGTTGGCATGTTCAGAAGCGATGGTGCTGTAGATACCGGGGAACGTTGGGTCATACCGGGCATCATGATGGGCGGTGAAGCCCTGCCTGTCGAACAGGACACATCGCTGGACGAGGCCAGCCTGACGTTGTCGCATCGCAAGCAAAACATGCATGCGTTGCTGGAAGTGGGTTCGCATGATGCCGACAGCATCGAGATCGAGCAAGCGCTTGCGGGCATTGGCTTCACGCAAGCCAACATGAGGTTCACCGGCGAAATCGGCCGACGTTCCGCCACGTTTTCGCCCACGGTCTCGCAGCATGGCAGCGAACGCCTGCTGAGTGAATCCAACCTGATGGATGATGCGTTTTTCGGTCGTCATTACAGCGATAACGGCATTCATCTCCAGGCCCGGTTGGGCGATGGCTGGGTTGCCGGTGTCGAACACTGGCAAGGCGATGCCTTTCCTGTAACGGCGGGCGAGAGTGGCGGTGCTGATGATCTCTATCTGCAGTGGCAAGCAAAGTGGCAACGCGTAAAACTGCACACGGGGCTGTGGGCCCATGCTGCTGATGCAGATTTGCGGGAGGATGAGCGCTACGCCGAAGGGGGCCACTCTCATGGCACGGTGACGGTCACCGTACCCACCTTCTATTTTTCGGGAAGCACAGACACTGCGGGGGCTTTTGCCGATCTGCAACTTCTGCAACAGTCATGGTGGGTTCCCGGAATATTCGTCAGCTTTGCACAACAATCTGTGGACGGTGAGTTGAGCGATGAAACGCGGCGCGCTTTTCTCGCCGGTGATTACGACGCCCTGGTCGTGCAACCCTATTGGCAGAACGGCCGCCATCAATGGGGAGTTCGCTGGGAGCAGCTCGTGCTTGATAATTCAGTGACGGGGGCTGGTGCCGAGGTCTTGGCAGATAGTGCGAGTCTCGTGAATCCCGGATTCAATCCTGAAAGAACATCGTTGGGTTATTTATATTCATTCTCCGATAATGTGAAATTCCGGCTGGAATATGTGGTCGACGAAACGACGGTTGCAGGTGATGCTGCCGAACGGCGCGAACGAGTTGGCGCTGGAATTGTCTGGAACGAGAATCTGTTTCGTCGTTGATCACTGAATCGCGAGAATTGCCCCAGTCCCGCCTGTTGACAGGACTGGGGTATTCCGATGCCTGTATCTTGATACCTGCAACGAATCCAAGCCCTACAAATCCAGGCCCTACAAATCGATGTTATATGTAAGGTTTGTGACCTGTGCGTTGTCTTGAAGCTGACAATAGTGCAGGAGTTTATAGGCAGTCTTTTCCCTGCGTTCTCTGAGGATCGCGGGTGCCTCCCCTCAGCTCCCGGTAAAACTCGGGGAGTTGCCTTGAAACAATGCCTGTCTTGCGCGACTTTCGGCATGCATTGATCCTTTGGAGTGAAAATTGCAAGGTTACTCGTGCATTTTCAACTTCCGACTCTATGAGGATCAATGCACATGTCCGTTGCAACTATCCGCGCATTTTCCCAAAAAGCGATGACTGAACCAGCGCTGGGTGAACAGCTTAAAGCCTGCCAGAAAATGAAAGAACTTTTCGCGCTGGCACGTGAACATGGTTTCGAACTGGTAGAAGACTCTCTCTATCCGCCCAATGAGCCGCAATTCACGCCGGATCAGTTGTCCGAGAGAATGGCGAAAGCACTGCTCCGCGCTTGATTGCAGGGGGTGGACTCATGCAAAAATTCCAGACCATAACGGCTGCCGACCTGACAACGTTGCTAAGCAATGACAAACCACTGTTGTTGGACTGTCGCTCACTCAAGGATTACAAAGCGGGACATATGGAGAACGCAATGCACGCCCATGATGGTCTGGTAGAGACCTTGATCAGCAAGGGTGACAGAGAGCGAGCAATGGTAATCTACTGTTATCACGGCCACTCAAGCGAGCATCTGGCGGAATTATTCGGGGCCAACGGGTTTCTTCAGGTGTATAGCGTGCAAGGTGGCTACGACAGCTGGAAACAGGTCGGCAGCTGAATTTAAATGTTACAACGGGCTTGCCCCAACGCACGTTGGAGCGAGCCCGTCGACACTGGCATGCCTTTTACAGCGCTTGCGGAATATGCAAGGTGTCAGGAATGCCACCCTCTACCGGTGGGCGTTCCAGGCGTTGCGCAGTGGGTTTTAGTCCTGCAGAAACCAGGGGTGACTCGGGGTCCGTGGGTGTCAAATCCCGCGACACGCTCTTGTCGTTGCTGTCGAAGCAGCCCGACAGCAGCAAACATCCAGCCAAAGCCAAAATCAGGCGCATGGGAAATATCCTCAATATTTGACCCAGATTTGGGTGCCAGGATGAATGGCATCCAGTACCGTCACATCTTCTTCCGCCTGAATCAGTGCAGTCGTATTTGGATTGGGGCTGTAAGCAGCGGTGCCGGCCCAAACAATTTCCGCGTCAGCGAAAACGCTCAGATCATGCACGTGCTCCGTTACCGTGTATTGATTCCAGCCAGCGTTGCGTGCGGGGTAAACGAAAATCGAGGGTGCTGGTGATTCTTCGGTCGCTGCGGCAGCGTGATCATGCTCGCCGCCGTCGGTGGCGGTCCATTCGGCCGTCAGTTCGGCATTATCCACACCGTGGCAACGTTGAATCGTGGGGAAGTAAACCGTGGTAAAGGGCGCATCAGGAAGTTTACCGCGGACGGTGAACTTGTAGAAGTGATCATCGGCCGGCAGTTCCGCGCCTTCTGCCTTGTTCCAGATAATGGAGGTAATCACGCCTGCTTCGTTCTTGACCACGGTGGCGTTGCCAAACGTGGAGTCTGCAGGGCGAACGTTGGTCACACTGTCGGGAATCTGGATTTCTACCTGATACGTATCGAATGCGCGTCCTTCGCTGTCGGAGCAGCCGTGCGGTACGTTGAAGACTGCTTCGTAGGTTTTGTTGGCAACGGGCACGGAAGGTGTACCGCTGATGCTGACATGCGCGTGGGTCAACGAGGTTCCAGTCGCCGCCACGGCGAATGCAAGAACGCGGATGTTTTGTGCTCTCATGACGAAATCCTTGATTGCAGTTGATAATTCGGGCGAGCGATTGTAGGCGGAAAAATAGAAAAACAGGGTGTGACATTTTGTCGCAGGACAGCGTCATTGCGCTGGATATTGTCGTGACGCAGTCCTGCGACAAATTGCCACATTGTCTGTGGACATGCAGCTCAACTATTCTCCACTTGCATCGAATCACGTGAGTGATGGCAAATTTAAACATTCCATCATCCCCGTTTAACCCATTTTGGCGTTGTGTTGGTATTGGTTTTTGTTATACCCTTGGGGGTATGATGCCGGGTTCTCATCATTTAGCCCCGGGGCTTGTCCAGGAGCATGGATATGACCAATCGCTTGCTACCGCCAGCGCACAGTCTGGCGCGAAAAATCACTGTGATTCTTGCCATAAAGGTCGTTGCGTTGTTTGCCCTTCACGAAATCTGGTTTGACAATTCATCGGGTTGGACGCTTCCTGCCGATGTTGCTGACAGGCATGTCTTTTCGGAAAGCCCTACATCAGGAAACAAGGAGATAAGCCATGGTGACCGATAACGTGGTAGAGCTGTCGCGTCTGCAGTTCGCCGTTACAGCGATGTACCACTTTTTGTTCGTGCCCTTGACCCTGGGGCTTTCGTTTATTCTTGCCATCATGGAATCCGTTTATGTGATGACCAAGAAGGAAATCTGGAAAGACATGGTGCGGTTCTGGGGCAAGTTGTTTGGCATTAATTTCGCGCTGGGTGTGGCCACGGGGCTGACCATGGAATTCCAGTTCGGTACCAACTGGGCGTATTACTCGCACTATGTGGGGGACATCTTTGGCGCACCGTTGGCTATTGAAGGCCTGATGGCGTTCTTTCTGGAGTCGACCTTTATTGGCTTGTTCTTTTTTGGCTGGGATCGACTCAGCCGGGTACAGCATCTGGCCGTCACGTGGTTGGTAGCGATAGGGTCCAATTTGTCTGCGCTCTGGATCTTGATTGCCAATGGTTGGATGCAATTTCCGACCGGTGCTGAATTCAATCATCAAACAATGCGCATGGAACTGACCAGCTTTGCCGATCTGTTTTTCAATCCGGTAGCGCAGGTCAAATTCGTTCATACCGTTGCTGCTGGCTATGTCACTGGCGCGATATTCGTATTGGCGCTCTCAAGCTATTATTTGCTGAATAAACGTGACATGGCTTTTGCCCGTCGATCTTTCGCGGTCGCGTCGGCATTCGGTTTTGCTTCCATTATTTCTGTGATTATTCTCGGTGATGAATCCGGATACGAAATCGGAGACATCCAGAAAACAAAACTCGCTGCCATCGAGGCAGAGTGGGAGACGCAGCCGCCCCCCGCTGCGTTTACAGTGATCGGCTGGCCCAACGAAGAAAAAATGGAAACCGAGTATGCCATCAGGATTCCCTGGGTGCTTGGTCTGATCGCCACGCGCTCGATTGATGAACCTGTGCTCGGGCTGAAAGACCTGGTGGCCGAGCATGAGGGGCGAATTCGTAATGGAATGTTGGCCTATGCGCTTTTGCAGAAATTGCGGGGCGGTGATGTCTCTGAAGCTACGTTGAACCAATTCGCGAGCGTCAAAGCCGATCTCGGGTATGGGCTTTTGTTGAAACGCTACACGGCAAATGTTGTTGATGCTACCGAAGAACAAATCAAATTGGCGGCACGAACCTCCATTCCCAAGGTCGCTCCCCTGTTTTTTTCCTTCAGGATTATGGTCGCGGCCGGTTTTTTGATGGCTCTTTTGTTCGTCTTTGCGTTTTGGGCGTCTGCAAAGCGTAACGCCGAACATAAGCCCTGGTTACTGCGCTGGGCACTCTACAGCCTGCCTCTGCCCTGGATAGCGGCACAAACCGGTTGGATTGTTGCGGAGTATGGGCGTCAACCCTGGGCTATCGCGGGAATTCTGCCGACGCACATGGCCACCTCCACGGTGAGTGAAGCGAGCGTCATGGGCTCCCTCAGTGCGTTGGTCGTCTTCTACACCGCATTGTTGATCGTGGAAATGTTTCTGATGATCAAGTTTGCCCGGCTGGGCCCGTCCAGTTTGCACACCGGGCGTTATCACTTTGAAACACTTGCAGCCAAGGAGAACGCCCATGCTTGATTACGAATCGCTCAAGCTCATCTGGTGGGTTTTGGTTGGCGTCCTATTGATCGGTTTTGCAATTTTCGATGGCGTTGACATGGGGGCAGCCATTCTACTGCCGTTTGCAGGGCGCGATGATAACGAACGCCGTGCCATCATCAACACCGTGGGACCCCATTGGGATGGCAATCAGGTCTGGCTGATCACGGCGGGTGGTGCGATATTTGCGGCGTGGCCACTGGTTTACGCAACGGCATTTTCCGGGCTTTATTGGGCGTTGTTATTGGTGTTGTTTGCATTGTTCCTGCGTCCGACAGGCTTTGATTACCGCAGCAAGCTTGAACATGCGCGTTGGCGTAACGCCTGGGATTGGGCGCTTTTTGTCGGTGGCGCTGTTCCGGCCCTTATTTTTGGCGTGGCATTTGGCAATCTTTTGCAGGGGCTCCCGTTTCATCTGGACAATGATTTGCGCGCCTTCTATACGGGTTCATTCTGGGGGTTGCTGAATCCGTTTGCCTTGCTTGCCGGTGTGATCAGTGTGAGCATGATTGCCGCGCAGGGTGGCGCATGGCTGGTGTTGCGCACTGATGCTGCCGTGATGGAGCGTGCCAGAAAGCTGACGGGCCTGTTTGCCATTGTGCACGTTATCGCTTTTGTGGGGGCGGGCGTATGGGTTCTGTTTGGTATTAACGGATACACACTGGTTTCATCGACGGATCCGAATCTTGCGATCAATCCGCTGAACAAGGTGGTGGAGGTTTCGAACGCAGGCTGGCAAGATAACTTCAAGCAGTGGCCTGCACTATGGTTGGCGCCTGCCAGTGGGTTGATGGGAGCGCTGTTGTTGGTGTTGTTCAATCGGTTTTATCGGCCGGTGTTGGCGTTGATCGCCTCCTGTCTGGCTATTGCCGGTACCATTGCCACGGCCGGTGTTGCAATGTTTCCTTTTCTCCTGCCGTCAGTGACAAGCCCGGTCTCCAGCCTGACCGTATGGGATGCCACATCAAGTCAGTTGACGCTGGGCATCATGGCGGTGGTGGCTGCTGTTTTTGTTCCTCTGGTGCTGACGTACACTGTGTGGGGATATGCAAAAATGTGGTATCGCATTGATAACGCGCATATTGAGAAAAATCGTCATAGCGCCTATTGAGGAGGGAAGACTATGTGGTATTTCGCCTGGATTCTGGGAGTGCTGCTGGCCTGCAGCTTCGGCATTATCAATGCCCTGTGGCTGGAAGCTGAATATGACATGGACAAGGATGACTAGGGCTTCCTTGCCCATGTCTCGGCTTATGCCGAGAGTTTGAACCGGTTGATGGCCTGTTCCAGCTGTGCAGCCAGGTTGTTAAGTTCGCGCAGATTGTTCAAGTTACGTTGGGCATTGTCACTGTTCTGTTCGGACATGTGATTGATGTCCACAACGTTCTCATTGAGTAGTTCGTTTGCCTTGGCTTGTTGTTCCAGGGCAACCGTTATTTCAACGATAGAGCGGTTCACGTTGTTTGATAGCCGGTTCAGTTGGCTGATGGTATCCATGGCCTGACTGATTTTGCCTGCGCTGCGGTTGGCATTGCTGACACCCTTTGCCATCTCTGTCACG
>JBPOHS010000141.1:0-3824 GCA_052035295.1 Pseudomonadota bacterium | reverse complement strand
ATGTCAAACAGCGCATTCAATGCCAGCTGTTTGGCCAGTACCCGATAATTATCGCTGTGGGGAATCGCGCGCACGTGCAGTTCGAGGCTGCCATCCGTCCGTGGAGCGCAGGCAATCGAGTACGCGCAGCGAATGTCCGGTGCGAGCACGATTTCCAGATATTGGCCAGGAGAGAACGTTTGTCTGCCGCCTGACACTGGCGTGAGTGTCAGGCGGGTAACGTCATGGCTAAGGGGGGTGGTTTCCGTCAGGCGGTACTGCATGGCTCTTCCCTGTGCGCGGGGGAACAGTCAGCGCAAGCGTTACTTGCGCTTCATGGAATCAAAGAACTCGTCATTGGTCTTGGTGTCGCGCATCTTGTCGATCAGGAACTCGATGGCGGAAATTTCGTCCATCGGGTGCAGAATCTTGCGCAGAATCCACATTTTCTTGAGCTCGTCTTCCGAGGTCAGCAGGTCTTCTCGACGGGTGCCCGACTTGTTGATATTGATGGCCGGGAACACGCGTTTTTCCGCGACGCGGCGATCCAGGTGGATCTCCATGTTGCCGGTGCCCTTGAATTCCTCGTAAATGACCTCGTCCATCTTGGAGCCGGTATCAACGAGTGCCGTGGCGAGAATGGTCAGACTGCCGCCTTCCTCGATATTACGCGCCGCACCGAAGAACCGCTTGGGACGTTCGAGGGCGTTGGCGTCGACACCGCCGGTCAACACCTTGCCCGATGACGGGATAACCGTGTTGTAAGCGCGCGCCAGGCGGGTAATGGAATCCAGCAGGATCACGACGTCTTTTTTGTGCTCGACCAGACGCTTCGCTTTTTCGAGCACCATTTCAGCCACCTGCACGTGGCGTGTCGGTGGTTCGTCGAAGGTGGAGGCCACAACTTCGGCGCGCACGGAACGGCGCATGTCGGTCACTTCTTCCGGACGTTCATCGATTAGCAACACGATGAGAATACATTCGGGGCTGTTGCGCGAAATGGAGTGCGCGATGTTCTGCAACATCATCGTTTTGCCGGCTTTCGGCGGCGATACGATGAGGCCGCGCTGGCCTTTGCCGAACGGCGCCACCAGATCGATAACGCGGGCCGTAATGTCCTCGGTAGAGCCGTTACCCAGCTCCGCCACCAGGCGTTCCTGCGGGAACAGCGGCGTGAGGTTTTCGAACAGCACCTTGCTCTTGGTGCTTTCGGGCTTGTCGTAATTGATGTCGTTGACTTTCAGGAGTGCGAAATAACGTTCGCCATCCTTGGGGGGGCGAATCTTGCCCGAAATCGTGTCGCCGGTACGCAGGTTGAAGCGGCGTACCTGGCTGGGAGAAACGTAGATGTCATCAGGGCCGGCGAGGTAGGAACCTTCAGCCGAGCGCAGGAAACCGAAGCCATCCTGCAGGATTTCGAGGACGCCGTCCCCGTAGATGTCTTCACCGCCTTTTGCGTGGCGCTTGAGAATGCTGAAAATGATGTCTTGCTTGCGAGTACGGGCAATGTTTTCAATGCCCATTTCTTCAGCCATTTGTACGAGATCGGCGACGGGTTTTTGCTTGAGTTCGGTGAGGTTCATCTTGTGTGGAATCGATTTTGAGGGGAAGGGAATAGGGTTGGCGAGGAAGCCGACAGGATCAAAAGGTATCTGTCACAGGGTCGCCAATGTGCGCGGACAAACCATGAGGATTCTTGATCACTGTAGCAGCCCCTGCTGAGATCGTCCAGCCAGCCGGACGTAGGGGCACACTTGAGCTTGGTTGCCTGGGTCTTTTTGATGATCGCCTTCAATAACCAGTGTCGAAGATCGCTTTCAATGATCAATCGGGGATATTGGAAGGCTCAAAAGACACCCCGGGATAAACCGGGGTGAGCCGCATTATATATTGCTATCGAGGAAGGCTGTCAATTGGGATTTGGAAAGGGCACCCACCTTGGTGGCTTCAACGTTGCCGTTCTTGAACAGCATGAGTGTGGGAATGCCACGGATCCCGTAGCGTGGCGGTGTTTCGGCGTTGTCATCAATGTTGAGTTTGGCCACTTTGAGGCGACCATCATATTCACTGGCGATTTCATCGAGAATGGGCGCAATCATCTTGCAGGGGCCACACCATTCTGCCCAATAGTCGACGAGGACGGGGCTGTCGGCGCTGAGGACCTCCTGTTCGAAAGTGCTGTCGGTAACGTTTACGATCTTGCTGCTCATTCGGATTCTCCATTAGGGCCAGCATCTGGGTGGCGCACGATTGGGGGTCAACACGCGGATAGTGCTCCTACGATTGTAACCCTCTCGGTCGTCAGCGTTCAATGCTCTAAGATAGGTGCTATTTTATTCTTTGCAAAGAAATCAAAGCCGCTATGATTGAAGGGATAACCCGTTGAGGGGCGGCGAAAAAGTCGCCGTAACACCATCAGGAGACATTGTGAATCTGCAGTCAGTCAAAGGGGTGCAACCGGGACAGGTAATGGCCGCCATCGATATGGGTTCCAACAGCTTTCATATGGTGTTGGCGCGTCTGGAAGGCGGCGAGGTTCGACCCGTGCAGAAGTTGGCCGAGAAAGTGATGCTCGCCGCCGGTCTGGATGCCAGGAATCAGCTGTCTGACGAGGCAATCGAGCGTGGCCTGGCCTGTTTGCGCCGATTCGCGCAGATGGCAGAATCGGTCGATCCGCGCTGGGTGCGCTGTGTAGGCACCAATACCTTGCGGCGGGCACGCAATGGAGAGAAGTTTCTCGAGCAGGCACGACAGATTCTCGGTTGTCCGGTGGAGGTGGTGGCCGGACGTGAAGAAGCACGCTTGATCTATCTGGGCGTGTCGCATTCTCTGCCGGATATGCCAGGGCGGCGCCTGATATTTGATATTGGCGGCGGCTCGACGGAATTTATCGTCGGCGAACGCTTTGAGGCCCTCATCACGGAGAGCCTGCACATTGGCTGTGTCGACTATCGCGAACAATTTTTTGCCAAGGGCGGTAGCGCTGCCAAGCAATTCGAGCGGGCAATTACGGCGGCGCGCCGTGAAATTGCGTCCATTGAAGCTGCCTACAAGAAATTGGGGTGGGAATCTGTCATTGGTTCCTCTGGTACCGTGCGTGCGGTGGAGACAGCGGCTGCCGCCTGCGGTTACTGCACTTCCGGCGTTACCCTGGACGCCATGTACCAGCTGCGTGAGCGTGTCATCAAGTCAAAATCACTGGCCGAAATTGATATTCCGGGACTGAAGGAAGACCGGCGTTCCGTGTTTCCCAGTGGGCTGTCAATATTGATTGCCATTAGCGAGCAACTGGGCATTGAGCGTTTTGGCTCGTCTGAAGGCGCCATGCGGGAGGGCTTGCTTTACGACATGCTGGGTCGGCTGGCACCAGAAGACGTGCGCGAGCGCAGTGTTCAGTCGCTGCTGACACGCTACAGTGTCGACGTTGAACAGGCAAAACGCGTACAGTCAGTGGCGCTCGGCATGTTTGACCAGGTCTCGCGGATCTGGCAATTGCAGGACGAAGAATGGCGGGATTTGCTGGGGTGGGCGGCGCTGACGCATGAAGTCGGCCTGGCGATTTCGCACTCCAGCTTTCACAAGCATGGAGCCTACGTGCTGACGCATTCCGACTTGCCCGGGTTCAGCCGTCAGGAACAGTTGGTGCTGGCAATACTGGTGCAAAGTCATCGCCGCAAACTGCGTGAGGCCCAGTTTGAAAGCCTGCCGCCGTTGATGCGGCTTTCTGCACTGCGTGTTTCGTTGCTGCTGCGCCTGGCGGCGGTGTTGAACCACTCGCGCAAGGAATTCGTGCCCCCGCTATTTCTGGAGGCCGAGGTGCGCACGTTAACGGTGAAATTTCCGCC
>JBPOHS010000211.1:0-13838 GCA_052035295.1 Pseudomonadota bacterium | reverse complement strand
GCCATTCACGCGGTTGACGATAGCGTGATCAACGAAGGGTTTTGCATGGCGCTGGCTGAGGCCATGCAGCTCAAGCCAGCGAAATCGAAAGTTCACTTTGTGCTGGATCGCTCGTTTCTGCTGGTTGAACGCTACGACCGACTGATTGATGCCCAGGGGCAGCGGCAACGGCTTCATCAAGAGGACTTTTGCCAGGCACTGGGCGTGGTGCCCGAAATGAAGTACCAGAATGAAGGTGGTCCGGATCTGGCGCAGTGTTTTGAGCTGGTGCGCAGTGCGACGCGCCCCAGTGCGCCGCAAGTCCTGCGACTGCTCGATTACGTGATCTTCAATGCGCTGATTGGCAATCATGATGCGCATGCCAAGAATTTCTCTCTGCTGTACTCGGGCAAGGCACCCGTTCTGGCACCGTTTTACGACACGCTCTCGACGGCGGTGTATCCAACACTGACGCAGAAGATGGCGATGAAAATCGGCAGCAAGTACAAGTTCAGCGAAGTCCAGGCGCGGCACTGGGAGCAGTTTGCAGAAGGCGTGGGCTTTACCAAGGCGCAGGCCAAACGGCGCATTCTGGAGTTGGCAAAGTTACTACCTGCGACGGCGCGCAAGCTCCAGTCTGACCCCGGACAAAGTTTTGCTGGCAACGCCGTGGTTGAGCAAATCAATACGTTGATTGAACAACGCTGCGCCCTGACGATTCGGCGGCTCACCGACCCCGCCGCCGACAATGACGCGGCCGCCGAGCCCTTCGTTTGAACCACCATGCGGACGCGGGTTCGATTCCGGGTTTGGGATTTGAACTGGCACTGGAACGCAGACGGGTTTGATGCCCGTTCCCGGCGACCAGCCCAGCTAGAAAACCCGCTTGCAGGTCTACAATCCGGCAGGCTTTTCGATGGAGTTCGTACTGGTTCGCAGCAGCCCGCAGCGCTTCGATTGCGTACTTTCAATAGTCGTTTGGTGCGGGGTTCCACCCCACCACCAAATCAGATCCAAGACAATCCATAGACATCCTGAAGCCCGCGTATATCGCGGGTTTCTTGTTTCTGGGGCGTGTATAGGCGTCCAGTATGATCCATGGACAGCCAGACAAAGCTGGGAACAACAGGCCGCACAAATGGAAACGTATCGATAACCAGCACTATTCGATCAGCCTGCACAGCGGAACTGGCGCTTGCGTGATTGGTCTAAGCGCCTAAAGCCATCCCTGCCGACCTGCCATCAGGTCCGCAAGGCCATCGTTACACTTCGCGCAGATTGCTATTGGCGTGCACCACACAAAAGGGATAGCAAGGCCATAGCGTCCGATCAGCGAGGCAACACGATCCAAGCCAACATCAGATTGCTTGCAAATCGTTAGTGGAGCTACGCTCTTGGCCGGTTCACGGCGAAGGGTTATTGAGCTTCTGGTAAATGAGGTTGGATCTTCTTTGCCACTCAAGGTAGGCGGTGGTTAAGCCGTCAAGTGAGGGGCTTTCGCCTTTGAATCCCAGCCCGACGATGGTGATGGGTTTATCTTGCGGTCCATCAAACCCGACAAACTGATGTTCGAATACATTGAGTAACGATTTGAATCCTTCCGGCGTGAAACGCCAGTAGTCATTCGGATAGCCATGGATGGGAAAATCCATTACCGAACTCATGATAACCATACCCCCTGGCTGCAAAATCCGATGAATTTCAGCGATTGCTTTACGCGGGTATTCGACATGTTCCATGGTATCCATGCACACGACCGTACCGACACAGTTATCCGGCAAATCAATGGCGTGCAAGTTCATGACGCGATCGACACCTGGCCCTTCTCGCATGTCACAACCCACATATTCCGTGCCCGGAAAAAGCGATCGCAAACTCTCTACCTCAGGACTGTTAGATACCTGAAGTGACCCAAACTCATAAATTGGCTGTGCGATCGGAATATGGTTGATGACCACTTCGATAAAGCGGCGCAGATGCTTTCTCATTTTATTTCCTTGCTTTTGGTGGCAGACGCCAGCATGATTAGCACGAGTAAATGCTCTTTTCCGGAAATCGTAGCATAGGCATCCTCGCGATGCACCCAATGCAGCCACTACGATCCCGACAGCGACTCCAATAACGCCTGTAATTCACGGCGAATTTCCTCATGCCCGCGCCCTTGTGCCAAGACGTAATGCACACTTTTCTCGATAAGATGCACTTTCGGGTTGGCGGGCATGCTTTCCTGGTGCAGATACTTATCAAGCGTTTTCGTGCTACAGGTGCCTCGGTTATCGATATAAACCCTCCATAACCCGCTTTCGTCTGCAAACTGGATTTTCGTGCGCTGGGTTGTCAATTCCCAGTACAGGATGGCTACCTTCATCGCTTCTGCCAAGCGCTTGCGCTGGTGCACGTCAGCAGGGTCCCTTGCCGGAATTTGCAGAGCTCTTCCGATATCGGCCGCGCGCCGCACCCTTTCCAGCAGATCGTCAGGCGCATAGGGTTTTACCAGATAATCCATGGCACCCCGTCGCAACGCCTCCAGTATATCGCCCGACGCCGTTCGCGCCGACAGAACGATAACGGGGATCCTGCGCCAACGCGGGTCCAGCTTCAGGCGGGATATCAGGGTCAACCCGGCATCAACGCCGCTGGGCATCATGATGTCGGTCAGAATCAACTGCACCGGATCCGAGGCATCCAGAAGCGCCAGACCGGGGTCAACATCCTCGGCTTCGAGAATCTCCACGGATTCCCCTTGCCAATCGGCATGCGCCAATTCGATGGCAATGCCCCTGCGGATGTCTATTTCGTCTTCCACCACCAGCATTCGAATCGTCATGCACTCACCGCCAGGGTAAACCAGAAGGTGGCGCCACCTGCTTCCGTGTTTTCAACACCGATATCGCCTCCCATTCGGGTAACGTATAGCTTGCAGGTCGCCAGCCCCAAACCTGCACCGGCTCGTGTTTCCCCGGTGGCCTGCAGGAAAGGCTGAAAAATGCGATGCCGCTCTTCCTCAGGAACGCCGTTACCAGTGTCGGCTACCTGGATCCGCACCTGATGCTCGGAATGCGCTGGCGTATTACGGTCACACCGCACTTCTACCGCGCCATTCTTCGTATGCTTGGCGGCGTTCGATAGCAGGTTTTCCAGAATGCAATCAAGATAATCCACGTTGGCCATCACCTTTTCGACACTGGGATCCACATACACGCTCAACACAACGCCGGGTTCGAAAAAAGCACGCATGCGCAAAATAACGTTATCAATCACCGGCGATAGCGCGACGCTCGCAAGCGCGCCGCGGGACTCCAACGCCTCTAGTTTCTCTTGATCAAGCCACTGGTTTGCCAGCAGATGAATGCGCTCTGCATGCTGATGTATCACTTCAAGGTAGCCCGACTCCGCGGCTTCCGGTGGCCGACAACCGACGCCTCGCTGCAGAAAGCCGGCATACTGCAGGATGGCCGTTACCGGCGTGCGGATTTCATGATTGGCATGGGCAAAGAAGCGATTTCTGACCTCTGCCAGATATTCCAGATAGTGTTTTTCATTGCGCAGTTCACGCGTGCGCTGCGCCACTTTTTGTTCCAGTTGCTGGTTTGCTGACTGCTCGATTTGCATGGCGCGACGTAATGCAAGATGTTCAGCCTCACGCATGATGCGTATACGATGCGCAAGCGCGAGTGCCAGAAAGAGAAAGCCCGAGGCACTGACAAATTGCAGTATCCATTCGCCCGTCAACACAGCGGGGCCGATACCGAGCAGACGCAACACCCGCAGAATAGATGCAATCGTGAAGGCAGCCCACATGACAGCAAACCAGCGGGCCAACAGGTGCCCATCCCAGGCCAGGCGCAATGTCACCACAATGCCGATCAAAGTCGCCAAGGTGGCATACATGACACTGAACGGTCCCATGATCTGGTAGCTGATAACCAGACCCGCTGGCAGCATCAGGAGAAATCCCCACTGAACCGCAGACAGCCAACGATGTAACGCTGGCACGTATCGGCGAGTCTCCATGATCGACACCAGGAATGCGTTGAAAAAGAAGGATGACAAGAACGAACTTGCCAGCAGCAGACGAGTGACGACTCCACTATCGGACGTCGACAGGAACCATTGCTGGGCAAAGCCTTCGGTGCAAGCGAGGTAGCCCACATAGAAAACCGTAGAAAGCGAAAACCATAAATAACTGCGATCGAACACCACGAAGTAAATGATCGCGTGATAAAACGCCAGCGCCAGCAGGATTCCCACAAAAATGCCGGCCAGTGTGTCGCGTGTTGTAAAATCCCATTGCATCTGTTCGTGGGATGCCAGGTACATCGGCAAAAAAAGTGACGTCTCGGACTCCACCTTGATGAAAATCGGCGTCCCAGGGGTCAATGCGGCAACGAATGGAAACACCAAGGCCCGCGCACGCCAAGGACGGTCTACATGCGGGTGGTGGGTTCCCATGGTAATCGACTGCCAGCCACCCCCCTCCACATGTTGATATAACGTGACGTGATTGAGATTGGCATTTTCGATCAACAGTACTTTTCCAGCTTCATCACCTGCTGGAGCAAGCCTCAGCCATAACGCCTTGTTTGAGTACCCAAAGGCCGGGTGACGCTTATGATTTTTGACAAATACCGCCGGGTTCGCCAGCACGGAAGAAAGCGTGGTCCCACTGTCGAATTGCAGTGTGTAGGATGTACGCCCACCAACACTGATAAAACAATCAGCACCACAAGTATCCTTCGCTGCCACCTGCGACGAAAGCAGCAGACAGCACAATCCCGCGATGATGGCGGCCAGATCTGGACACAGCGCTCGCAACGCTGATCCCCGCCGAGCCATCTGCACTAGACGAATTGAAAACATCCCGCCTCCGATTTTTCTGTTTTTTTCTAGCCAGGAAACTGTTGCACCCGTACCAGCAAAGGCATCATAACCGCACAATCGTACCAGCTGTGGACTCACTCCACGAGAAAAAGCCCCGTCGTGTTCGACAGGGCTTACCAATAAAAGGAATTTGGCCGATGCCACACTCGCATGCTCCGGATGCACACCGACAACCAGGGTTGTCGCCCCAGCGCAACACCGAGCGCTCTGCGCTCACAACACTCCCAACACTCCCAACACTCACCGCAAAAGCGATAACCTGCCTTTTTGCCGGCAGCATACTTGTGTCACTCAACGCCACGGCGGCCACGCTGGCAGGAAACTGCAACCCTGTGCGTGTCAGTACCTGCGCGCTCCCCTTTCCCAGCGATTTATTCACTGAGGAAGATAGCAGCACTGCCACTGGCAAGCGCGTCGTGATTCCGGATGACACCTTCGACCTCTTCGCGCAGGAAACCGCTGATGCTCCGGTGGCCCTTGACCGGGCGATGCGTCCACAAGCGCTATATGCAGGCAGCAGTGGTTTCTCGGCGGCCTCGCCGGTGCTGTTCGAACTCGACGCACCGATGGATGAATCCGCCATTACGGTCGATGGCGGCGAGTTGCTGCAGGTTTACGAAATCGGGGGCGACGGCACCCCGGTACCGCTACGGGTAGGCGTTATGAATCCCGCCCGGACCGAAGGCGTATCACGAATGGATAATGTCATCGAAGCGTTTCCGCGCAGCCGATGGAAATTCGGCGGACGTTATGTTGCCGTGCTCACGCGTGCCCTGAAACCCGCTGCCGGAGGGGAATACACGCGCTCAGCGGGTCTGCAGGCCATTTTCGATGCACCGGAAAGCGCTGTAGGGCAGGCACACACGGATGCTCTGGCAACGCTTTTGCCGGCGTTGGAGCAACAGGGGCGCGGAGCTGACGACATACTGGCAATGACGTTCTTCACGGTGCGCGATGAAGCGCAAGTGATTACGCCACTGGCCACGCTGATGCAAAAGGTGAATGCACAGGCACATGAATTCCGTGGCTGGAACGTCGAATACACGCCGAACGCTTACAAAGCCGTGACGATTACAGGCCAGGTAAAACTGAGTAATTATCGTGACGAAAAGGGCGGCCTCATTTTTGACGCCAGCTACCCCGGCGATGATTACTGGGCCAATTTCATTCTCATCATCCCGCAGTCCGCCAGCGAAAAGCCTGCGCCCGTGGTGGTGTATGGACATGGCATTGGTGCCACCAAGGAAACCATGGATGTCGTTGATCAGTTCAATGCACAACGTGGCATTGCCACGTTCGCGATCGATCAACCCAATCATGGGACCCGCTCAGAGCAAGACGGCGGTTTCATTTGGGATATTCTTGCGCCCGAGCACCTCAACCGTGTCGTTGGGATGGTGTCACAGTCATCGCTCGACATGGTATCGGTGATCGCTGCCATTGATCAGCGCCTGAAGACGCTGGACACCTTGCCACGCAATCCCAATTTCTCGCTGTTTCCCTGGTTGGCCTTGTCGGAGCGCGGCTACACACCCGATCTGGATCTCTCCCACATTTATTACGAAGGCACGTCCATGGGTGGCGTACTGGGATCCGGGTTTCTGGGATTGGCACCGCGACTGGATGGGGCTTTCCTGCAGGTATCAGGCGTAGGCGTCATCAATATTCTGACGCATTCCACCCTCTGGAGCCGTTTCAAAAACATGGTACCTGGACAAACCCAGGGGGCCGAACTCGCCGCGTATCTGGGCATGTTGACGCAAGCACTTGATTACGGTGATGGCATCAATTCGATTCACCATGTACGCGAGGGAACCTCGCTGCTGCCCTATCCGTACAAACCGTTTCCTGTGGCAGTACAAATGGGGCTGGGCGACGGTATCGTTTTCAATAATTCTTCGGTGGCACTGAGCGAATTGGCTGTACTACCCAAAGCCATTCCCAACGACATCAACGATGAGCGACTGATGGCTGCCTATAACGACCTTCCTTTGGTGCCACTCGCCGACACGGCCTGGCTGGATGACGACGGGTACGGGCTGCGCATGGTCAAACCGTTCCAGATCAACGTGAGTGAAACCAGTTGGCTGGGCAGGCTATTCGATCACACAATTGATCTGGTCAACGCCCTGGCGCCGCACGCTTCCTTCTTTGGCCCTGGCAGCAAGGAATTCCAAGCCGCCTGGACCGACCAGGTGATTCTCAAACAAAATTCCGCACAACCTGAAGCAGGACAGCCATGATGAAAGGGAACATTCGCATGCACACAATCCGCACACAAACCACCAAACAGCTGGTCATGGCAGCGCTGTGCATCAGTCTCGGTGCCTGCGGCGGCGGTGGCGGCGGCTCAGGCAGCACGAGCGGACGCAATGTCAATGAAACGACCTACGACCTGTCGAATAACGCCTGTCATAACGCGCGAGACGAAACGGCAGAACAGCCATTGGAAAACTATGTCGCGGCGTTGACCGAATTGGCAGATGCGGGCAAGGCCTGCGCACAGTATGGACTCGGCACGCTGTACCGGACAGGCTATGGGGCGATAAACAGCGATGCCGAGAAAGCCGGGCACTATTTATCCCTGGCCGCTGCCCAGGAACACCCGGCAGCAAAACGGTTGTTGGGAATCGAATAACCCGCGCAAGCGCTTGATAACCTTGTCAGTCAGCGCGCTGACAAAAAATCCTGCTCCCCATTGATCTGGGACATTTGTTCCACTACGGGGTTTCTCCTACTGTGATGGCATTGCCTGCAGGGAGGAACCCCCAATGCCATCACTCGGCGCCGCCGCGAGCATCCTCGCTATCGATCTCGGAACCTCTGGCCCCAAGGTCGCACTCATCACGATTCGGGGCGAGGTGTTGGGCTATGAATTTGAACCTGTCCGCTTGCTGCTGCAACCAGACGGAGGCGCCGAGCAGTGCCCAAACGAATGGTGGAGTGCCATTACGCAAGCCACCCGCCGCTTGTGTACCCGCCTATCGTACCCGATTGAACAAATTGCCGGCATTTCCTGCACTGCACAATGGTCGGGCATCGTGCCGGTGTCCGGGAATGGAGAGCCACTGAGTAACGCCATTATCTGGATGGATGCGCGTGGCGCTGACGAAATCAACGCGTGCGTACATGGCAAAGCCAATTTCAAGGGCTACGGTTTGAGAAAACTGATGACCTGGATGGCACTGACCGGCGGCGCACCGTCTCATTCCGGCAAAGACACACTTGCGCATATTCTTTACCTCAAACAGCATCGCCCTGATGTCTTTTCGGCAGCATATAAATTTCTCGAGCCCCTCGATTATCTCAATCTCAAGCTGACAGGACAATTTGCGGCGACATCGTGCTCCGTTTCATTGTACTGGCTGACAGATAATCGTGATATTGAGCATATTGATTACCACACACATTTGCTGCAATGGGCAGGATTGCAACGCCATCAACTGCCCGACTTGAAACAGCCCACCGATATTCTTGGCCCATTGACGACGTCAGCTGCCGCCGAACTGGGGTTGCGACCTGGCATTCCCGTGGCGATGGGAGCCCCCGACGTGCATACCGCTGCTCTCGGATCAGGCGCCGTGGAAAACTACAGTGCTCACCTTTATGTCGGCACCTCTTCGTGGTTGATTGGACACGTACCTTTCAAGAAAACCAGTCTGCGCAATAACATGGCTTCGCTGCCGTCCGCCTTACCCGGTCGTTATCTATTGATGAACGAACAGGAATGCGCCGGCGATACGCTGACATTTTTGCGAGACAACGTGTTTTTTCCTGATGATGCGTTGCGCGACGCTGGCCAGCCGGCGCAGCTGCTCAAGAAATTCGACGCATTGGCTGCTGAAGTGGCCCCGGGCAGTGGCAAATTGATGTTTACCCCCTGGCTATATGGCGAACGCACGCCCGTAGAAGATCACACCCTGCGCGGTGGATTTCACAACATGTCACTCAACACGACAAGAGCACACATGATACGCGCCGTGCTGGAGGGTGTCGCATTCAATGCCCGCTGGTTGCGCGAAGCCGTCGAAGAGTTCATCGGGCAGGAATTACAGTCCATTCATTTCATTGGCGGTGGAGCGACATCAGCGCTCTGGTGCCAGATATTTGCCGACATTCTGCAGCGGCCCATCCGTCAAATGCACGAACCGCTGCTGGCCAATGTGAAAGGCGCGGCCATGCTGGGCACGGTTGCCCTGGGCATGGGTGAATTCTCGGCCATGGCAGCGAATATGCGGGTCGCCAACACTTATTGCCCTAACGCCCAGCTTCAATCACTTTATGACCGCATGTTTGACGCGTTCAAGCAGCTATACGAGTGCAATAAAAATATCTATGCGCGTTTGAACGCGCTTTGATCCGTATGAGGTCCCAATGAAAATAGATCAGATTCAAGCGGCATTGCAGTGGGTACCCTCTCCTGCGTTGCGATGGATGGAAAAACGCTGGCAGCGCATTCCATTCATTCGGCGTCAGGTCGAAGCAGAGTATGACCACATGCTGGGTGCCATTGAGCCCGCGCTGAAACCTTATCGCGGCCAGGTTGCCGGCTTTGCAACGCTGCCGGCACAGGGCCAATCACGCACCGATATTCTTGCAGAAATGCAGACTTTGCTCGATCGCGAAAAATCACGCTGGCAAGCGGGCTACGTGTCTGGTGCCGTCTATCATGGTGACGACTCGCACATCGACTTTCTCAATCAAATTTATGCATTGAATTCCCAGAGCAATCCCCTGCATGTCGATCTCTGGCCCAGCACGACAAAATTCGAAGCGGAAATCGTGTCCATGACGGCGCACATGCTGCATGGCGACAGCACCACCTGCGGCACAGTATCCTCGGGAGGCACCGAGAGCATCTTGCTGGCCATGAAGGCATATCGCGATCAAGCACGCCAGGAACGAGGCATCGATACCCCGGAAATCATTGCTCCCACCACGGCGCACGCAGCATTCGACAAAGCGGCGCAATACTTCAATATCCGTCTGCGTAAAATTCCCGTCGGCCAGGATTTCCGGGCTGACGTTCAAGCGACGCGACGCGCCATCAACCGCAACACCATCGCACTGATTGGTTCTGCACCGTCGTTTCCACATGGCGTGATTGATCCGATAGAAGCGTTGTCGGAACTCGCAAGCAAGCACGGCATCGGTTTTCACACCGACGCCTGTCTGGGTGGATTTGTATTGCCATGGGCCAAACGGCTGGGCTACCCCGTGCCGGAATTTGATTTCAATCTGCCCGGCGTCACCAGTCTCTCGGCCGACACACACAAATACGGCTATGCGCCCAAAGGGTCATCCGTCGTGCTGTACCGACACCCTGGGCTGCGTCGTTACCAGTACTATTCGACGTCCGACTGGCCGGGCGGGTTGTATTTCTCACCGACGTTTGCGGGCAGTCGTCCAGGAGCCTTGAGTGCAGGCTGCTGGGCCGCACTTGTCAGCCTGGGCGAACAAGGCTATCTCGACGCCACCCGACGGATTCTTGAAACGGCTGCGGTCATTCGCCAGGGCATCGCATCAATACCAGACCTGCAAGTGCTGGGCGACCCGCTGTGGGTAATCGCGTTCAATTCCACACATTTGGATATTTATCGGGTCATGGATTTCATGACAACACGCGGCTGGAGCCTGAACGGTTTGCATCGCCCGGCCGCTATACACTTATGTGTAACGTTGCGCCACACCGAGCCCGGCGTTGCCGAACGGTTTCTTTCCGATCTTCGCGCGGCGGTACAGCACGTACACACTCATCCCGCCGAAAAAGGTGGCATGGCCCCGATTTACGGCATGGCGGGATCGTTGCCGTTACGCGGCGTGGTGAGTGAAATGCTGAAACGCTATGTGGATATGCTTTACAAAGTCTGAACGCAACAAAACCTTATTACATCGCGGCATGACCAACCTTCACAGGTGCACCAATGACCATCGTGATTCCTACCCGTCATGAGATCATGGCGAGACAACGGGCCCAGGGCGAATGCATTGCCGCGGTGTTTCCGCAATTTTATCCGCGTGAACTGCTGCGGGCCCATGGTTTTCATCCCATGGAATTGTGGGCACCGGCCGTCTCCGGCAACGAAAACCTCACTGACCATTTTCAGCCCTACACCTGTGCCATTGCCCGCGCCGGCACACAATTTCTGAGACAAGCGTCAGCTATCCCGGTGGATCTGGTGTTGGTGCCTCACACCTGCGACAGCCTGCAAGGCGTCGGCTCGGTATTGCGCGATTTCATTCGTCCACCCTGCCCGGTACTGACCCTCTACCATCCTCGTGGAGGGCACCCGTTTGACAAGGCTTTTCTCGTCAATGAATTACGCCAATTATCACGGCAACTCGGGAATATCGCCGGTAAGCGTCCTGACGACACGGCACTGATGCACGCCATCACAGCAGAGGAGCATGCCGACGCCCGACTGTTATCGCTCTACCAACGTCGACATTCAGTGGCTCTCACCGACAAGGAATTTTATCAGGTGGTGCGCAGCCGCGAATATTTGCCCAACGATGTCTTCGTTGCATTGTGTGATGGGCTTCCCGCCGGTAATGCAACAGAACCGCGTGGAATTCGCCTCTGCTTGTCGGGCATTCTGGCTGAACCCATGAGCCTGTTCGATGAAATCAATGCGTTGGGAGCCAGCGTGGTGTGTGATGATCTGGCTTGTGGCGCACGCCGGATTTACGCGAGCGGCTCGTCTAGTGACCCGTTTGAGCGCATGGCTGAACGGCTGCTTTCCACGGTGCCGGAACCGACTCGTGGTCAGGACATGAATGATCGGCTCAAGCACCTGCACCACTTGGTGCATTCGCATCAGGTGCAGGGGCTGATCTTTTACGACCTCAAATTTTGCGAGCCCGAACTGTTCGACATACCGCATATCCGGCGTTTCTTTCAGGCGCGAGGGCTTCCGGTTCTGCATCTGGACGTCGATATCGGGACTGCCCTATCGCAACAAACTCGTACCCGCCTGCAAGCCTTTGTGGAGATGCTGAAATGACCACCGTAAGCGCAAGCCTTCGCTATTTCACGCATTACCACTGCCTCGGAACCCCGGCGTTACGCGCCATGCAATGGCATGACCGTTTTCGCCTATGGCAAGGGCGAAAACACGCCGGCGCCTTGAATCCCCTGAATTCACTGGTCAATGCCAAATGGCTGCTGTCCCGCCACTACCTGCAAGGTCGCTATGTCAGCGGTATCAAGAAGGTGGCGTGGGTCACCAGTGGTGCGCCCAGTGAAATTCTGCGTGCCCTCGGTTTCTATCTGATTTACCCGGAAAATCACGCGGCCATCTGCGGTGCCCGCAAACTCTCGACGCCCATTATCGAAGCGGCTGAGCAGGAAGGGTATTCGCATGACATTTGTTCCTACGCACGCACAGACATCGGTGCCCTGCTCTCGGGGAAGAATGCCGTGGGTTCGCTGCCAAAGCCGGATTTGCTGGTGTGTTGCACCAACATTTGCCAAACCGTTTTGTACTGGTACAAACAACTCGCCGCCTATTTCGATGTGCCATTGTTCGTCATCGATACTCCCTTCCTGTATGAACAGTGGCAGCCGCATCAAATTGATTATGTCAAGCAACAGCTGAATGCGCTGATCCTGACCGGTGAACGTATCGTCGGGCGGAGTCTTCCCCCCAAGACCTTCGAACAGGTATTGCTGCGGGCCAAGGATGCCACCGAACTCTGGCTGCAAATTCTGGACATGGGAAAACACCATCCGTCACCCATCACGGCGTTTGACGAGTACATACTGATGGCACCGATAGTGGATTTGCGCGGGGAAAAAAACTGCGTGGATTTTTATGCCGGTGTTTATCGGGAACTGCAGCATCGCGTCAATACCGGGAAAGGTGCGATTGCGCAGGAAAAACACCGCGTACTGTGGGACAACTTGCCGGTCTGGTTCAAAATCGGTCGCATGTCCCGTTTTTTTGCCGAGCGAAATGTAAGCGTTGTGGCATCAACGTATACGTATGCCTGGGGAGAAATTGCGCCGCTTCTTAATGTTGAGCAGCCGCTGGATTCCATGGCAAAAGCGTACTTATACCCAATTTTGAATCGCTCCTCAGGACAGAAATTGGAGGCCATGCTGCGCATGGCCAAGGAATTTTCAGTCAATGGTGTACTGCTGCATTCCGATAAATCCTGTAAACCGTATTCCCTCGGGCAAATCGATCAACGCGACGAAATCATGCGACAACTGGGACTGCCTGCATTACTGCTCGATGGCGATCACAACGATGATCGACACTACAGCAATGCGCAGGCACAAACCCGACTGGAAGCCTTCATTGAAATGATGGAGGCTGCATGAGCGCTGCAGCGATCGGTATCGACGTGGGCTCGGCAACACTCAAGAGCGTATTGGTGGACGCGCACGGCAACATGATAAACAGTTGCATAGAACCCACACGCCCCCGCATGGGCGAACAAGCCGCCGCGCAGATTGAGCGTTTGACTGCGAAATCCGGTAACAACACAGGTTCATCACTTCCCATTGTCGCTACCGGATATGGGCGGCGACTGGTAACAAGCGCCCGGGAATGCATGACGGAAATCACCTGTCATGCCTACGGCATTTTCCGCGCCATGGGACATGGCGGTACGTTGATCGATGTCGGCGGACAAGACAGCAAGGTGATATTGATCGGTGAGCGCGGTCAGGTCATCGATTTTGTCATGAACGATAAGTGCGCTGCCGGAACAGGTCGTTTTCTCGAACACTGCGCACAACGCATGGGCATGACGCTCGACGAATTCAGTGATGTTCACCTGCTTGATGTGACACCGGTCAACATCAGCAGCACCTGCACGGTGTTTGCAGAATCGGAAATCATTTCCCTGCTCGCGGAGGGTGTCGCACCGGAAATCATTGCCTGCAGCTTACAACGGGCGTTGACGGGTCGATTGTCCAACCTGGCAAAAAGCGTGGGAATCAAGCCTCCCCTCATGATGTCGGGTGGCGT
>JBPOHS010000017.1:0-100989 GCA_052035295.1 Pseudomonadota bacterium | reverse complement strand
CGGGCGGTTTCCGTCACCACGCGATGGCTCGCCCCTGACATGAGACCAATACCACCGCCCATGACAATGCCATGACCCCACACAATAAAGGGCTTGCCGTAGGTGTGTATCAGGTAATCCAGACGATACTCGTTTTCGAAAAATGCTCGGGCATATTCATTCGGCCGACGATCGCCGCACTCAAGAATCGCGTCATACACCTTGCGAATATCGCCACCGGCACAAAACGCCTTCTCGCCTGCCCCCTGCAGGAACACACAGGCAACACGATCATCACGCTGCCAGGCCTCCAGTTGCGGTCGCAACAAATCGACCATTTCCACGCTGAGGGAATTCAGCGATTTTTCGGCATTCAGTGTCGCGACACCAATCATGGCGCCATTGCGGCCGGGCAATTCCTGGAACAACACGGATTGAGACATGAGAGACTCCGAGATCAGCCGTTAATCCACTGGGCTTTGCGCTTTTGCAAAAATGCATTCACGCCTTCCTTCTGATCCTGTGTATCAAACAGGCGCACGAATTCCTCACGCTCTAGCGGCAGGCTTTGCTTCATCGGATTGGTGCGTGCCGCCATGATCAATTGCTTGCAAACGCGTACCGACGACGGGCTCTGATTTCCCACCTGCTCGGCCAAGGCCAACGCACGCTCCAGGGCCTGCCCTTTCTCGACCACTTCTTCGACCAGACCAATCTGCAGCGCCTTGTCCGCCTTGACTTGTTCGCCACACAGAATCATGCGTTTTGCCCAACCTTCGCCGACCAGCCACGGCAGATTTTGCGTGCCGCAACCGCACGGCAACAGACCGACCTTTGCTTCTGGCAGCGCCATGACCGCCTGCGCTTCTGCCACACGCAAATCGCAGGAAAGCGCGCATTCCAGGCCACCGCCCATGGCATAGCCGTTGATCGCCGCAATCGAGACGCCACGAAATGCTGCCAGCGCTTCAAAAGCATCGCCAAATAGCCGCGACATTTTGCTGGCCACGGCGACATCACCAGCAGCAAACAGATTGAGATCGGCTCCTGCCGAAAAGAACTTCTCTCCTTCGCCCGTGATGACCAGACTGTAAATATCCTTGTTGCCGTTCAATTCGGTAACGATATCTTTCAGCTGCGTCAGCGTGGCTTCGGTCCAGGTGTTGGCCGGCGGATTGCTGATCGTGATCACGGCGATATTGCCGCGTGTTTCCAGTTTCAGTTGAGCACTCATCGAATAATCTCCGTAGCACCGTCCAGCAGCAGACGGCGCGCAATGATATGACGCATGATTTCGTTGGTTCCTTCCAGGATCTGGTGCACGCGTGTATCACGCACAAACCGCTCCAGAGGATACTCGCGGATGTAGCCATAGCCCCCGAAAATCTGCAAGGCTTCGTTGCACACCTCAAAGCCCGCATCCGTTGCAAAACGTTTCGCCATGGCACAATAAACGGACTTTTCCGGGTCATCCCTGTCCAGTTTGAACGCGGCCAATCTCACCATCTGACGTGCTGCCACCAGTTGTGTCGCCATATCGGCCAGTTTGAATTGCAAGCCCTGGAACTCGCCAATCACCTTGCCAAACTGCTTGCGGGTGTTGAGATGCTGTTGCGCTTGATCGAGCGCCGCCTGCGCCGTGCCAAGTGAGCATGTCGCTATATTGATGCGGCCTCCATCCAGGCCTTTCATGGCAAACACAAAGCCCTGCCCTTCTTCGCCAACGCGATTGGCGACCGGGACACGCACGTTATCGAAATGGATGGTACGGGTAGGCTGACAATTCCAGCCCATTTTTTCCTCTTTGCGACCATAAGTGATGCCTTCGGCATCTCCCGGAATCACCAGACACGAGACTCCTTTTGCGCCTTCGCCACCAGTACGCACCATCACCACGAGGACTTGCGTACTGCCGGCACCGGAGATGAAACATTTGGCACCATTCACCACATAATGATCGCCATCACGAAGCGCCGACGTGCGCAAATTGCCGGCGTCCGAACCCGCACCGGGTTCCGTGAGACAATAGGATGCCAGCCAATCACCCGACGTGAGCTGGGCGCCATATCGCGACTTGATGTCGTCGTTACCGAATTGCGTCACCATCCAGGTGCACATGTTGTGAATGGTGATGTAAGCAGCCGTGGCGGTGCAGCCATAGGCCAGTTGCTCGAATATGAGGTGCGCATCGAGGCGGGACATGCCCATTCCACCGACATCTGTCGGCGCGTACAAGCCGCAAAAACCCAACTCGCCCGCTTTGCGAATGACCTCTACCGGGAAGAACTGCTCCGCATCCCAACGGGCAGCATGCGGGGCCAGTTCTCTCGCCGCGAATTCACGGGCGAGACTGACATAGGATTGTTGTTCTTCGCTTAGTTCAAAATGCATGGATTGCTCCACTGACACCTTTTCGTTCGTGATTAATCCGGGAAATCCAGTATCGCTGCGGTAATAACTCTCAGGGGGCTTGCCGGATACATCCAGCAAGCACCAATAGATCAAATTTACACAGAGCTATTGGAATTCCGGGTTAATCTACCCATCACTTCAAGCTGATCGTCATGTTCGGCCCGCTCGGAATATCGCTGTCAAACCAACGCGCCGTCACAGTTTTCGTTTCCGTGTAGAACCGCACCGCCTGTTTGCCGTAAGCATGCTGATCGCCGTAAAACGACGCCCGCCAGCCGGTGAATGAGAAGAAAGGCAGCGGCACCGGAATCGGCACGTTGATACCGACCTGGCCGACTTCAATTTCGTGCTGGAATTTACGCGCAGCCGCGCCACTGGCGGTAAAAATCGAGGTGCCGTTACCATAAGGGCACGTGTTGATCAGTGCGATCGCTTCTTCCAGGGTGTCGACACAGAGCACGCACAATACCGGGCCGAAAATTTCCTCGCGGTAAACGCTCATCTCGGTCGTTACATTGGCGAAGATCGTGGGGCCAACCCAATTGCCATCGGGGTAGCCTTCCACGACACAATTCGAACCATCAAGCAAACAATCAGCACCTTCGGACTTGCCGGCATCAATCATACGCAATACGCGCTGTTTGGCGGCTTTGCTGATGACCGGGCCATAGGCCGCCGAAGGGTCATTCCACACGCCCGGGTGAATTTTGGCAGCCGCCGCCTGCAAGTCGGGCAACCACTCTTTCGACGCACCGACCATAACGGCGACGCTGATGGCCATGCAACGCTGACCCGCCGCGCCGAAGGCGGCGCCAACGAGATTGTTGATGACCTGTTGCTTGTTCGCATCCGGCATGATGACCGTGTGATTCTTGGCCCCCGCGAACGCTTGCACGCGTTTCATGTTGGCCGTGCCCGTGGTGTAAATATAACGACCGACTGGCACCGATCCCACAAAGGAAATCGCCTTGATGTCCGGGTGATGGAGCAGCCAGTCCACCTGCTCCTTCTTGCCGTGTATGACTTGCAGCAAATTGCGCGGGCCGCCGGCTTCCAGGAACAACTCAGCCAGGCGGTTGGGGGTCATCGGGTCTTGTTCCGATGGTTTGAGAATGAAGCTGTTGCCGCAAGCAATGGCCATCGGGAACATCCACAACGGAATCATCGCCGGGAAGTTGAAAGGCGTGATGCCCGCACACACACCCAGGGGCTGAATGTACGAGTAGGAATCGATGCCCGTGGCCACGTTTTCGACGGTTTCACCCATCAGCAATGAGGCGATGTTGCAGGCATGCTCAACCACTTCGATGCCACGCCACACGTCGCCCTTGGCATCCTCGAAGGTTTTGCCGGTTTCCTGGCTGAGAATGGTGGCGAGTTCATCGTGATGGGATTTGAGCAGTTCCTGGTATTTGAGCATGACCCGTGCACGGGTCGACACGGGGGTGTTGCGCCAGACCTGAAACGCCTCACGCGCAGACTCGTAGGCGTGGTTCATTTCGGCCTCGGTGGCACACGGCACATGGGCGAGCACTTCCTGGGTGGCCGGATTGACGACATCCAACCATGTTTCTGAATGACTTTGCTCGAAACGACCCGCTATCAACTGGGGAATTTTCTTGATCATGAACGCTCACCTACCTTGAATGACCCTTGGCTATATCATCCAAAGTAGCACACCGCCTCACAGGCGAACATTGACGAAATTGTGAAAAGGTGGACTATATTGCGATTGGTCTGACCTATCCGGAGTTTTGCAAGTGCCAACCCCTTCCAGCTGGACGCTCACGCCCGGCGCCATCCGTTTTTTTGTTCCGCTGTTTCTCCAGCGCCAGTTGGCGTCCCACCCGCTGACTGAAGGCCTTTGGCTCAATGGGTGCGGATATTATCCGTCAGCACAAGGCCACCAGATGCAGCGGCTCGAGCACGAGGACAATTTGCTGCTCTACTGCACGGCGGGCAGCGGCTCGTTACGCATTTTCGCTGAAGACCCTGACCAGCTACATGTCATTCATGCGGGAGATGTCATGCTCATCCCACAGGGGGTTCCGCATTTCTATGCCGCCGACCCAAGGAATCCGTGGACGCTGTACTGGGTACATTTTGATGGATCTCTCAGTGGGCGTTATTGTGATTATATCTGCGAAGACAGACGCCAACACGTGCTGCATCCCGGGGTATCACAAGCGCTTGTGCACGCCTTTGAAAAGTTGTTTGGAGCACAGAACACCGGATACCACCTGCCCGTGTTCATTCATGCCTGTCACAGCCTGGGTGCGCTGCTCACAGCCGTCGCAATATCGTCCACACAAGGCCAGGGACAAAAATCCTCCCGGGTACATTTTGACGAGATCACAGCCCACATGGAAAGCGTTATAGATGGCGCGCTTGAACTGGATACACTTGCCAAGCTCACCGGTTTGTCCAAGTTCCATTTCATCAAGAAATACAAGGAAGCGTTCGGCTACGCTCCGATACAGCATTTCATCCATCGAAAAATGGAGCGTGCCTGTTTGCTGCTGGACACCACCACCCTCAACATCAGCGAGGTGGCGGAGTCGTTGGGCTATGATGACCCACATTACTTTTCGCGACTATTCAAGAAAGTGATGGGGCTATCGCCTGCCCGCTATCGCAGCCAACAACGAGGCTAGAAAACACGAGCCAGCGCCATCGCAGGACACCCCCCCTCGAATCCGGTATAATCGCGCGCTCAAGGATCGATAGTGACCGACGCCCATGAAATTCCCGCCTGACCCACTACAAGTTTTTTCGCAATACCTGCCCCGCCTGGGGGGAAAACCCCGGTCGCGCGCCGGCGGCGATCCCGACAAGGAATACAGCATCGAAGAACTGGCGCAGGCGGCGAGCACTACCGTGCGCAACATTCGCGCCTATCAGGATCGCGGCGTGCTTGCACCACCAAGACTGCGGGGAAGAAAGGGCATTTATTCGGACGCCCACCTCGCCCGCTTGCGTGTCATTTCCGGACTGCTGGAACGCGGTTACACCATCAACAGCATCCATGAACTGCTTTCTGCGCTCGAAGAAGGCGTCGATCTCCGCCATATCATCGGACTGGAAACCGCCATTACCAGCCCATGGACCGACGAAGAACCCGCTTGGGTCAGCATGACCGACATCATGGACATGTTCGCCAACAATTTCACGCCGGAAGCGCTGAAAAAAGCGATCGAACTCGATCTGTTGCGCCCGGAAGGCAATCAGGTGCGCGTACGCAGCATGCGCACTCTTCGTGCCGGTGCACAGCTGGTGGCAATGGGCATTCCCCTCGCGGATCTGCTGGATATCATCATTATGCTGCGGGGTAATGTCGAAAAGGTGGCGAACGAACTGGTGCAGCTGGTTGCTACCCATGTACTCGATGAGTTCGAGCACAGCGACGCTCCCGCGCGCGAAGAGTTTCCAAAAATCGCCAATCTGATCTGGCGCTTACGCCCGCTCGCCGAAATGGCTGTACACGCCGAACTGGCCCGTGCAATGGAAAAATCCGTCACGCGTTTCCTCGCCGACAAAATGGCGAACATTGTTGAACGACTGGAAGAAAGCAAAAAGTAGCGCGGCCAAAAACCAAGCGAAAAGCGCGAAGAGAAAAGGCTTGAGGAAAAGCACGGAAGAAGAGGAAAGTACCGACAGCATCCGGATAACCCGGACGTCAGAGGCAAAGCGGATAAAAATCAGAAAAAGCGCACCCCGCGACCTGAGCCGCAATAAATGCGATGCTCAAAAATCACAACGGGGCGATTACGCCCCGGAGTGAATTTTGAAAATCTGATTAGTAACGCGGACGACGCTGTTGTGGCGGACGCTCTTCACGGGGCTTGGCCTGATTAACTTTCACAGGACGGCCCTTGATCGGCTTGTCATTCACTCCCTTGATCGCAGACTCCGCTTGCGCGTTATTTGGCATCTCAACGAACGCGAAACCTTTTGACTGGCCAGTGAATTTATCTTTGATCAGACTGACGCTGGCAACTTCACCAAATGCACCAAAGGCTTCCTTCAGATCGTCTTCGGTCACGCTGTATGCCAAATTTCCTACGTATATATTCATCTCTATCGCTCATTTGCAAAGACATGTCGAAATTAGCACCCGCAGACCACCCATGTCTCAATAGCGTGCAGGAGAAGGAGGTCGCCCAGCCTTCGTGAACGGGTAAGCGCCAAAGCTTACCGCTCCTATCATGTGCCCGAGGGTACTGTCCAGTCAATGGGTTTCTCGCCACGTTCCTGCAAAAACGCATTGGCCTTGCTGAAATGTTTGCACCCCATAAAACCACGATGTGCAGACAACGGCGACGGGTGCGGCGCGGTCAGCACCAAATGTCGTTTGCGATCAATAAATTGCCCTTTTTTGATCGCATAGCTTCCCCACAACAGGAAGACCAGTCCCTGGCGCTTCTCGGCGAGCTCGCGAATGACAGAATCCGTAAATTGCTCCCAACCCTTGCCCTGATGTGCAGCCGCTTTGCCTTGCTCAACCGTCAAAACGCTGTTGAGCAACAAAACACCCTGCTCCGCCCAATGCGTCAGACAGCCATGTGTTGGCATGGGCAGCCCGAGATCTTGCCGGATTTCCTTGAATATATTCAACAACGAAGGGGGAAACGCCACGCCTTGGTGTACAGAAAAGCAAAGCCCGTGCGCCTGATTCGGGCCGTGATAGGGATCCTGACCGAGGATCACAACCTTCACCTTGGCGAAAGGGGTCATATCGAGTGCTTTGAAATACTCGTCGCCGCGCGGGTAAATGACTTTTCCGGCCGTCTTTTCCTGCATCAGGAATGCGCGCAGACCAGCCATGTAATCCTTGCTGAATTCCTCTGCAAGAACCCGCTTCCAGCTCTCTTCGAGCTTCACGGATTGTACAGCGCTACTCATTCCGCGCCGCCCTCGAAGGAAGTCGCCAGCAATCCCTGCAACAACATGCGTAACGTGCGGCGTGCGCGGTCAAAATCGTATCCACCCGGGGGAGCCATCAGCGCTTCGAATTCAATACGAAAAACAGCCCCCATCAGCAGATCCCCGGCCAAATCCGGGTCCTTGAGGCCAATGCTTTCTGCCATTTGACGCAACTGGTTAACGAGATGTTCAAAATACGACCGCGCAATCTCTCGCAAATGCGGATCCCGCAGACACTCATGCATGAACGCCTGCTCCGCCAGCAAATGATCACGCTTTTCGACCACCTCGTTCTGAATGAACGCCGTCAGAAGGAACGACAGATTATCAACGAGTTGTTGGCGACTTGCCGGATTGCGATAGAACTCGTCGCGATTCTCTTCAAGGAATTTGCCTGCCTGCTCATAGATGGGATCCACCACCAGCGTCATGGCGGATTCCGCAAACAGGGTGAAGGTGTCGGCAATGAGGTCGTGAATGTCGTCAAAATAGTAGGTAGTGGCCGACAAAGGAACATCGGCCTCTTTTGCTACGGCTCGATGCCGGACACCGCGCACCCCTTCGGACACGACGATACGCAAGGCGGCTTCAAGAATGTTGCGGCGACGCTGTTCGCTGCGACTACGACTGGCCTTGCGGCCACGATAGCTGATGGTGCTTTGCTCCGTCATGATGTAATGATCTTTTCCTGAACCGAGAGAGAGTTAACATTGGACAGTAGTCTAACAAATATTACCCGGCACACGAAAAACAAAGCGCTCCCGTTTTCAGGGCGGCAGCGCCTGTCAGATCATTTTTCCAGCAACCCGACCTCAAGCAGAGATGCGCTGCCCTTGCTCGACCGGTTGTTCACGATATTCGCCCGGATTCAGCCCTGTCCAGGCCTTGAACGCACGGCGGAAATTGGATGCATTGTTGAAGCCCAGCGCCATCGCGACCGACTCCACCGAATTGCTGCGTACTGACAAGAGTTTCGACGCATGGCGGGTTCGGGCTTCGTTGAGCAGCATCTTGTAGGACGTTCTCTCCAACGCAAGACGACGACGAATTGTGCGCTCGTCCAGATTCAGCATTCCGGAGAGCTCCTTCAAGGTTGGATAATCCCCATGACGTTGCAGCAGGATTGAATTGATACGATAAGTGAGCGTCTGGTTCTTGCGGAAATTACGCAAGAGATCGTCACAGGCATCGTAACAGGCGCGCGCCACGATGGGATTGGCACTGGGCAATTTGGCGTCCATGAGTTCGCGATCCAGCACCAACTTGCAGACACCGGCACTGAAATGCAGATTTTGCCCCAACAGAGGGTAATAGGCATCGACATAGGCTGGCTGCGGGTATGGCAAAAACACCGCCACCGGCTCAAAGTGGGAGTGCAACAAATAACGGCCGGTGTTCATGTAGCTGGCCAAATTGCTCTCGACCAGAAACCGTAGCAAATTGATATCCTGCAAGACGTTTTCTTCGTAACGGAAAACGATATGCACCCCATCCTCGGCGTTTTCAATGGATGCAACTTGTGGAATCTCAAGCACTTCCTGGTACTTTACGCTGAATTTGATGGCATCTCCCAGTGTGTTCATACTCAACACTGCCAACCCCACCGTGCCCCGGGTGGTGATATTGAGCCTGCGACCAAACTCAAGCCCATGTCCCGCGTCAGGAAAGCGTTTCACGAAATTCCTGACCAGTTGCAGGAACTGATCCGCACACAGATAGGCATTGTTTTGCTGAAATTTTCCCTGATCGATTCCGGTTTCCACCAACATTTCTTCGATGGCGGCTCCTTTTTCAAGAGCGAAATTGACAAGCACGTTGGCTCGCAGGGAAAAGATGGCCGACGGCACAATCTCAGGGTTGTATGACACGACAGCACTCCTTGGTAGTCCCTAAATTTAAAATACCGCTTCTTATAATTTTGCTGTCACGATTTTTATACACCGCATACAACACTGGCATTGGCCAAAAAGCACATAATGCAGGTCAGAAAAGTGACATGGCCGGTCAAAGCGAAGCGCTGCAGGCCCCCGGGCATGACCACACAGTCACAATCACACCGCATGACGCCCCGCAAAAAGGGGTGACAACCTATTGATTTCTAAAGACTTAAAAGCCGGGAGAGGAAGACTTGTCGACGACTGAACACGCCGTTCAAACCCTACTGACCAAAAGTGACAGCAAGAAAAAAAACCGACCAACGCAGAAAAATATTTTGAACAGAATGTTCAGGAGCGGAAAATTCGGAATCGAACAATCGCGAAGAAAAATGAACCGGGCGAGTTCGATTAAACAAACCGCCCGGTCAACGGTCACGCCTGAGGGCGCATGTGCGGGAACAGAATAACGTCACGAATGGAGGGCGAATCCGTAAACAGCATTACCAGGCGATCGATGCCAATCCCCTGCCCTGCGGTCGGCGGCATGCCGAATTCCAGCGCAGTGATGTAATCCTCGTCGAAGTGCATGGCTTCGTCATCACCCGCATCCTTGTCTTCCACCTGTTTGCGAAAGCGCTCGGCCTGGTCTTCGGGATCATTCAACTCCGAAAATCCATTGGCGATTTCGCGCCCGCCAACGAAAAATTCGAAGCGATCGGTGACGTGAGGGTTAAAGTCATTGCGACGCGCAAGCGGAGACACCTCGGTGGGGTATTCCGTAATGAAGGTCGGGTTCTTGAGACGGTGCTCGACGGTTTTCTCGAAGATCTCGATCTGCACCTTGCCCAGGCCATAACTGTCCTTGAGCGGAATCCCCAGTCGCTGGGCAATGGCGCGGGCTGCATCCAGGGTCGCCAGGTCGGCGGCGGCGATGTCGGGGTTGAAGTGCAGGATGGACTCCACCACCGTCCAGCGCTGGAACGGTAGACCGAAGTCGTACACTTCGCCCTGATACGGAACCTGGGTAGTGCCAAGCACGGTCTCGGCCAAGCCACGCAGCATGTCCTCGGTCAGATCCATGAGGTCACGGTAGTCCGCATAGGCCTGATAGAACTCCAGCATGGTGAATTCCGGATTGTGGCGCGTCGAAAGCCCCTCATTGCGGAAGTTACGATTGATCTCGAACACCCGCTCGAAACCGCCTACCACCAGCCGCTTGAGATACAACTCAGGAGCAATGCGAAGAAAGAGCTCCATATCCAGGGCGTTATGGAACGTCACAAACGGACGCGCCGTTGCTCCACCCGGAATGACCTGCATCATCGGCGTTTCAACTTCAAGAAAATCGCGCTTTTTCAGGTAATCGCGAATGTAGTCTACGGTCATGCTGCGAACGCGGAAGGTGTTGCGAACTTCCTCGTTGACGATCAGATCCACATAACGCTGACGGTAACGGGTTTCCTGATCGGTAAGCCCCTTGAACTTGTCAGGCAGCGGGCGCAGGCTCTTGACGAGATGGTGGATGTCCGCCATCTCGACATACAGATCCCCCTTGTTGGACTTGTGCAGAAGGCCCGAAACGCCAACGATATCCCCAAGATCCCAGCTTTTGATGTCTTCGAGCACGTCGGCTGACAGGATCTGGCGATTGACGTACAGCTGAATCTGCCCGGTCATGTCCTGAATGACCACAAACGCGCCACGATTGCGCATCACACGCCCGGCCACACTCACTGGAATCGCTTGCTCTTCCAGTTCCTGCTTGGTCTTTTCACGATTGGCTTCCTGCAGGTCGCGGCAATAGTGCTCGCGGCGAAACGCATTGGGAAACGCATTGCGTTGCTCACGGATGCGCGCCAGCTTGGCGCGGCGCTCGGCGATGAGTTTGTTTTCGTCCTGCTCGGTTTGCGGAGCATTCTGCGGTTCTTTGTTTGACATGATTGAACTCTTCGCGAAAGTAAAAGGCCGTACTGCGTCGAAAAACCGGCTCTGAATCAGAGACCGGCCTTAAGACTGGCTTCAATGAACATATCGATATCACCGTCGAGCACCGCACCGGTGTTGGAGGTTTCAACGTTGGTGCGTAGATCCTTGATGCGCGACTGATCGAGAACGTAGGAACGCAGCTGACTACCCCAGCCGATATCCATTTTGGAGTCTTCCTGCTTCATTTTCTCGGCATAGCGTTTTTGCATTTCCATTTCGTACAACTTGGAACGCAACTGTTTCATGGCCTGATCACGGTTTTTATGCTGGGAACGATCACTCTGGCACTGCACGACAATGCCGCTGGGCACGTGAGTGATACGAATGGCGGACTCGGTACGGTTAACGTGCTGCCCGCCAGCCCCGCTGGCACGATAAGTGTCAACTCTCAGATCAGCAGGGTTGATATCAATCTGGATGTTGTCATCGATCTCGGGTGACACGAACACCGATGAAAACGAGGTATGGCGGCGATTGCCGGAGTCGAACGGCGACTTGCGCACCAGGCGATGCACGCCGGTTTCAGTGCGCAACCAACCGAACGCGTACTCGCCTTCCAGACGGATTGTCGCGCTCTTGATACCCGCAACTTCGCCATCCGACACTTCGATGATCTCGGTTTTGAAACCATGCGCCTCGCCCCAGCGCAGGTACATGCGTAGCAGCATGTTGGCCCAATCCTGCGCTTCGGTGCCACCAGACCCTGCCTGGATATCCAGATAGCAGTTATTGGGATCGGTTTCGCCCGAGAACATGCGGCGGAACTCCATCTTGGCCACGTCGGCTTCGATGCCATCGACATCTTTCTGCACATCACCGAGCGCGTTTTCGTCATCTTCTTCGACGACCAGATCCAGCATCTCGCGCGCATCGGCCAGCCGGGTGCTGACACTGTCAATGGTTTTGACCACCTCTTCGAGCTGGGCACGCTCACGACCAAGGTTCTGGGCCCGCTCGGGATTGTCCCACACCTTGCCATCTTCAAGTTCACGGCTTACTTCGTCGAGGCGTTCACGTTTGACGTCGTAGTCAAAGATACCCCCTAAGCGACTCGACGCGTTCGCTGAGGTCTTTCATTTTGGTGACCAGTGGATTGATTTCCATGCGGTTCTCTCGGCTGTCTGAAAAACGAAACCGGGCATTTTACACCAGACAGCCCCACGATGCACACGCAATGGGTCGCGGGATCAGCAATCCCGCAACGCGCGGGGCGATTGCCCGGTCCACGCCTTGTAGGCATTGGAAAAGGAGCTTTGCTCGCTGTACCCGAGGCAGGCCGTGATCTCGGTAAGACTCATCGATGTATGCCGTAGGTAGAAGTTGGCCCGATGTAACCGCACTTGCTGCAACACGTCGCTGAAGCTTTTTCCCTGATCACTCAACCGTCGCTGTAATGAACGAACCGAAAGATTCAGCGCATCGGCAATGCGCTCAACGTTGGCTGACCCCAACGGCAACAGGCGTGCAATGGTTTCTTCGACCAGGGCAACAAATCCTTCCTGGCGTTTGATAGTGTGCAACTGCGACTGTGCCTGCTGAAAAATCAGTGGCTGCAAGTCTTCACTGGCGGACTTGATAGGGCGCTGCGCCCACGCAAGCGGAATGACAAACGCGTTGCAATCGCAGCTGTAACGCCCTTCGTGTCCAAACACGTTCCGGCAGGCAGTGGTATCCACCGGTCTCGCATATTGAAACCAGACCTCGGTAAACGGTTCGTCAATGCCCGTAATCCAGATACCGAAATTTCTGGTCGCCGCCAATACGAGGTCAAGCAGCGGTTTCTCCCCCACGGTCAGCGGACAGCGTGGCGTCCAGCGAAAAACGAGTTGATCGTCTACCTGTTTGCAATCCGCATCGGCACAATCGATGATCAAGTCCTGCAATTGCTGCACATATCGAAGCGCGTCACCTACCGAGGTACACACCATCACCAGATGCCCCAGTACGTTGAAGCAGGCCGGTTCCAGCTGGCTGCCCAGCTTCAAGCCGATATCCGGATCACCCGAGCTATCGACGAAATTTTGCAAGACCTGACATAACTGGTGCAAGGGAACCCGTCCCCCGGCATCGCAGGTGGAAAGCAACGCCTGGCTTTCCTGCAGACTTTCGACCGGAAGTCCGAATTTTTCGGCCGCCTTGATTACCGCCGCGACGTAATGAGGCGAAACGGAATAGGTATGCGACATGGTGGTGTAACCCCTGAACATTGTTGTTTTTGTCGGGTGTCGTCATTTCTCATGAAATTAGGCGGCATCTAAAAAGAGACAACCGCACATATTTTGTACCTTTATGGCTGATAGCAGTTTTATCAAAAAACCAATAAGCCCACCACAACAAAAACGTAAGGTAATATCACATGGGATTTAAAAAAATCATGTTCAGGGCATTTGCTACAGCCCTGACACTTGCGACAGTATTCCTCGGAAACGCGCATGCAGCTAATAAGGATATCAGCGCCAACAACGGCAATGTCAGCGTGCACTACCCAACCAACACAGGGCCGCAGTGCGACGCCATATTGCTGGGTGTAGGTACCGCCATGAGCGCGGATGGCTACGACAAACTGTCGACACAACTGGTTAACAATGGGTTTGTCGTGGTCATTATGGATCATGCGGTCGGCAATCTGGTGAAAACCGACAAGACCAAATACCGGAATCTTGCGCTTGAAGTAAAATCGAATCTGCTGGGATGGATCAGTGATTCGCAGTGCACCGCCGTAAGCCACTGGATCATGGGCGGTCATTCTGCTGGAGGACAAGCCGCACACAACGCACTGGTAGATGACGCCACTCTGGCCGATGCCTCTTTCAGCATTGATCCTTTTGACATTTCCGGTAGCGGACAGATCAACATCCCTGCGCTTTACTGGGGATTTGACGTAACGACATGCTTTGTGGACAAAGACAAGGCTGCCAAGGCCGCCTACTACCGTAGCACGTCACAGCGTGCCTTCTTCAAAGTCGCTAAAAAATATTCCTGGGGCCCTTGCGGATATTCGCCCAAATATTTTCACTGCAGTTTCTGCGATGGTCATTGCCCGGCGTGCACCAATTGCATGACGACACCCGATCATTTCTTCGTTGACGTTGCAGCCAGCGTGAAACGCTTTGTCAATGCCAGTTTCTATGGTAACTGGTCAAAAGCGGCCGTTACGACGCCAACCACCACTCCGGTAACGCTCTACGTGGATGCCGAACTGCCCTGAGCAGTCACCGAAGCAGTCAGGTAACGGATTGCATGACTGCTTCACCGACCCTCACCACACATCAAGCCACTCACACTACCCGTTACCCACAGACGAACCGACACGCTGAAAAAAATTGGCTATTGACCGCCGACAGCGTCACCATAAAACAGCGGCACAAGCAGACCGTTAGTGCAACCTGACGCGAAATATCAGCGGGTGACAAGCATGAACGACACGCTCGCCCGGCACCATTTTTCCGGAACCACAGTCCTTACAAAGTCAGACATGACAGCCCCCACGCCGCGCACCTGATTCAAGTAAATTGGCGGTGGATTTCCCCCTATCGCTGCTTTATGCTTGCTTCCCCCCGCTATTACTACAATCCGCGATCAACACGGAGACACGGCGTATCATGTGGTTTCGCAACCTGCTTCTGTACCGCATCACCCAGAACATCGATCTGAGCCCAGAGACTCTCGAGGCCGCGTTGGCGAACAAACCTGCGCGCAACTGCGGCAGCCAGGAAGTCGCCACCTACGGATTCGTCCCTCCACTCGGCAAAGACCCGGAGGGACCGTTGGTACACGCCAGCAATGGATTTCTCCTGATTGCCGCCCGCAAGGAAGAACGCATTCTGCCCGGCAGCGTCGTGCGTGACGCGGTACAAGAAAAAATTGACGAGCTGGAGACCGCGCAAATGCGCAAGGTCTACAAAAAAGAACGCGAGCAGATCAAGGATGAAGTCATTCAGGCGTTTCTGCCACGCGCGTTCATCCGTCGTGCAGCCACCTTTGCGGCCTTTGCGCCGGCCCAGGGCTTGCTGATCGTTGATAGTTCCAGCTTTCCGCGCGCCGAAGATCTGCTCTCAACCCTGCGTGAAGCCATGGGTTCATTGCCTGTTCGACCGGTATCTGTTCAAGTCGCACCCACCGCAACGATGACCGACTGGGTGAAGACGCAGCAGTCTGCGCAATACTTCGGCATTCTCGATGAATGCGAACTACGCGATGCCCACGAAGATGGTGGCGTTGTGCGCTGCAAGCGCCAGGATCTCGCCAGCGACGAAATCCAGAACCACCTGACAGCCGGCAAACTGGTGACACAGTTGGCCATGGGATGGCAGGACAAACTGACGTTCATGATAGACGACCGACTCGTGATCAAACGATTGCGCTTCGAGGATTTGTTGCAAGATCAGGCAGCACAGGACGGTGGTGACGACGCCATCAGCCAGCAGGATGCGAGCTTTACACTGATGATGCTGACATTGATGGAATTTTTGCCACAATTGCTGGATGCGCTGGGTGGCGAAGAGGTGTCACAGCAGATTTGATATAACGATAGCGATACACGGCGACCTTGTTAAACCGGCAATATTGATTGCCGGTTTAACAAATCAGTCTACCGCCTGCAAATATTCCACCAGCAGCTGCGCATTGCGTATGCCACGAAACTCATTCACATCCAACTTGTAAGCCAAACGCACAAAGCGCGCCTTTTTATTCGGCCATGCCTCAAGATCCACATTGAACGCAATGGCATCCAGAACACGATTGGTTCCACTCAAGCCCAGCGTCATCTTCAAGTGCTTTTCACCCACCAATCGCTGGTCCAGCAATTCGAATTTCCCGTCAAATACCGGCTCAGGAAACCCCTGCCCCCACGGCCCGGCATCTCGCAGCAACGTCGCCAACGGCAAATCAATTTCCTTGGGAGGCAGTTCGCCATCACTGTGAATGACGCCCGTGAGATCGTCCACTGTCAGATGACGTCGAACCTCGGCATCAAATGCGTCGCGAAAAGTCTGGTAGCTGTCAGGAGAAAGGCTGAGTCCGGCCGCCATGGCGTGACCGCCAAATTTGGCAATCAATCCGGGGTGCCTGCTGGCAACGGCGTCGAGAACATCACGGATGTGCACTCCCGTTACCGACCGTGCTGACCCCTTAAGCTCACCGTTATCCCCCTTGGCGAATGCAATGACCGGTCGGTTGTAACGATCTTTTACTCGCGAGGCCAGGATGCCAATGACGCCCTGGTGCCAATCCTGCTTGTAAAGGCACAGTCCATAGGGCATTTTCGCAATGTCCAGACTCAGCTGCTTGAGTGCTGCCATTGCTTCGTTCTGCATGCTGTTTTCGATGGCACGACGATCGACATTGAGCTGATCAAGCTCCTGCGCCAACACCAACGCTGTTTTCTCATTGTCGGCAAGAAGACATTCAATTCCATGCGACATGTCGTCGAGGCGACCCGCTGCATTCAAGCGAGGTCCCACCGCAAAACCAAGATCGGTCGCCACCAGCCGCTCGACCTTACGGTTGGCCACCTCGGCCAGCGCCTTGATGCCAGGACGACAACGCCCTGCGCGTATACGCTGCAACCCATGATGTACCAATACCCGATTATTGGTATCCAACGGCACGACATCGGCAACCGTTCCCACCGCAACGATATCGAGAAAATCCGCCATATTGGGTTCGGCGATGCCCCGGTCCACGAACCAGTTCAAAGTGCGCAAGCGAGCACGCAAGGCGCTCATGACATAGAAAATGACACCCACGCCCGCCAGATTCTTGCTCGGGAATTCACAGCCCGGTTGATTGGGATTAACGATGGCATGTGCATCAGGCAACTGACTCCCAGGAAGGTGGTGGTCGGTGACCAGCACTTTGATCCCAAGCTCGCGCGCAGCAGCGACGCCCTCGACACTGGAAATTCCGTTGTCCACTGTCACCAGCAAATCCGGCTTGCGCTCGCTGGCGACTGCCACGATCTCGGGGGTCAGCCCGTAACCATAACGGAAACGGTTAGGGACAAGATAGTCGACCCGACGCGCACCCAACGCGCGCAATGCCAGCACGGAGAGCGCGCAACTGGTCGCGCCATCCGCGTCGAAATCCCCGACCACAAGGATGTTTTCATCATTTTGCAGGGCACCAACCAGCAGGTCTACCGCTGCATCCACTCCTTTTAGCATCGAGGGTGGATACAGCCGCGCCATCACGCGCTCAACTTCCTGCTCCTGAGTCACACCCCGGGCCGCATAGATACGCTGCAAAAGCGGATGAATGTTGTTGGAAAAGGTAACGGGAACCGCAATTTCACGACGGGCAATTTTCTTCTGCACCTTTGTCCCCCGAGGATGTGACAGCGGCGGCGATTCCGTTGTAAGGAACGCCCCCGAGCCGATACAGAAAGAGGGGGTGGCAACGACCGGGGTCAGGGGCCACCCAAACAGCGGTCACTCCAGCGCAGCCGGAGTGAAAACGATTACTGCGCCATGTTGCGCAAGATGCCGTCTTTGACAGCTTCAAGCGTGGCGTCAATCGTCAACAACACAGAGCTCTTGCATTGCGCAATGGCCGTATCAGGATCTTTCAAACCGTTGCCAGTGAGTGTGCAGACGATTTTGCTGCCTTCCGGAATCTTGCCGCTCTTGATGTCGCGAATGGCACCACCGAGAGACGCGGCCGACGCAGGCTCGCAGAATACACCCTCGTGCTGGGCCAGCATGCGCTGCGTCACCAGGATTTCCTCATCGCTCAGCTCGTCGAACCAGCCACCGGAATCCTTCTGCACGTTCCACGCCTTGTCCCAGGATTGCGGGTGGCCGATGCGGATGGCCGTCGCCACTGTTTCGGGCTTGTCGACCATGTGACCCCGCATGAACGGCGCTGAGCCTGCAGCCTGGTAGCCCACCATTTTCGGCAGCGAATTGTTGATGCCGGCCTTGTGATATTCGCAATAGCCCATCCAGTGCGCGGTAATGTTGCCGGCGTTGCCCACGGGCAAACAATGATAATCCGGTGCACAACCCAGTTCTTCAACGATCTCGAACGAAGCCGTTTTCTGGCCTTGCAGACGGAACGGGTTGATCGAATTCACGATGGTGACGGGCGCTTCAGCTGCCACTTTTTTCACCAGATCCATGCCCTCGTCGAAATTGCCGCGAATCTGCAACGTGACAGCGCCATACATCATGGCCTGCGCCAGCTTGCCCATGGCAATCTTGCCTTCGGGAATCAACACGAAAGCGGTGATCCCGGCACGCGCTGCATAAGCGGCGGCCGCGGCCGAAGTATTGCCGGTGGACGCACAAATGATCGCGCGACTGCCCTCTTCCACGGCTTTGGTGACGGCCATGGTCATGCCACGGTCCTTGAAGGAACCGGTAGGATTCAAGCCTTCGTACTTCACATAAATATCGACCTGCTTGCCGATCAAGCGTGGAATATTGTGCAGGCGGATCAGCGGGGTGTTGCCTTCCCCCAGACTGATGATGCGCGTGTCATCATGCACGGGCAAATGGTCACGATATTTGTCGATCAAACCGGTGTAACGCGAACTGACTGGCATGGTATGGCTTCCAATACTTTATTTTTCAGCAATAAACTTTCAAACAAACAGAATTCAAACAAACAGGAATCAGGCAATTTACATTCAGTCAAAAAATGCTTGGGCACGGCGCTTCGAAAACAGAATAGCGCGATCAGGCATCCAGCGTTTCAAGACGGATGCGCACCACTTCCCCAACGATATCGTCCAGCGCTTCAATCTGCTGAATGGCACGACGCATGGAGGCTTCCTTCACCTTGCGGGTCAGCATGATGATGGGTACCTGTCCATTGACCTCATCAGCCTCACGCTGCGTAATGGCCTCGATATTGATGTTACCAGCACTCAATGCGGCCGTTATTTTTGACAGCACGCCCGGGGTGTCCTTGGCGCAAATCCGCAGATAAAACGCTGTTTCCACTTCCTCGATGGGCAAAATAGGGAGATCTACCAGGCGATCAGCCTGGAACGCCAGATGCGGCACGCGATTGGTCGGGTCAGTGGTCAGCACCCGCGCCACATCGATGATGTCTGCCACGACCGATGACGCCGTCGGTTCCGAACCTGCGCCCGGGCCGGAATAGAACGTCGGACCAACGGCGTCGGCCATGACCATGACGGCGTTCAACACGCCATTGACGTTGGCAATCAGACGCGACTCAGGAATCAGGGTCGGGTGTACACGCAATTCGACGCCCCGGGCGGTCTTGCGAGTGACGCCCAGCAACTTGATGCGGTAACCCAGTTGTTCTGCATACGTGACATCGGCCGGCGTAATGCGGGTGATGCCTTCGGTGTAGGCCTGATTGAACTGCAACGGGATGCCGAACGCGATCGAGGCCAGGATGGTCAGTTTGTGCGCGGCATCGACACCTTCAACGTCAAAGGTGGGGTCGGCTTCGGCATAGCCCTTTGCCTGTGCTTCCTTGAGCACGTCATCAAAACTGCGTCCCTTGCCCCACATTTCGGTGAGAATGAAATTGCTGGTACCGTTGATGATACCTGCCACCCAGAGAATGCGGTTGGCGGCCAGACCTTCACGAATGGCCTTGATAACAGGAATACCGCCTGCCACAGCCGCCTCGAAGGCCACGTTCACGCCTTTTTCGCGGGCAGCGGCAAAAATCTCGTTGCCGTGTTGGGCGATGAGCGCCTTGTTGGCAGTCACCACATGTTTGCCGTTGGCAATGGCTTCCATCACCAAATCGCGGGCAACCGTCGTGCCCCCGATCAGCTCGACCAGAATGTCGACATCAGGATTGCGGGCGACTTCGAAAATGTCACGGGACACCTTGATGTCCTGCGTATCACACTCCGGATTGTCGCGACGGACGCCTACGTGCACCAGTTGTATGGCACGCCCTGCGCGACGGGCAATATCTTCCGCATTACGCCGCAACACCTTGAATGTGCCGGTGCCGACCGTTCCCAAGCCCACGATGCCAACATTCACTGGTTTCAACACAAACACCTCAATCTGATTATCGTTATTCGAGTCCAAAGGCAACGCATTATACCTTGTCTACCGCGTAAAGCATCGGCCATGTGGCGTATTTGCCACCTGGATAACAAGAGTAATGATCAAGCCCGTAACAGTGCTGTCAACTTGGCCTGCAGTTCGGCAAACACTATCGGCTTGGTCAGGACATCATCCATGCCGGCTTCCAGGCATTTCTGACGATGCTCTGACTGGACGTGCGCACTGAGTGCCACGACTTTATGACGCATGCCCCCCGCATGCTGTTCACGGCGGCGGATCTCGGCAGTCGCGTCATAGCCGTTCATTCCGGGCATTTCGCAATCCATGAACACCAAATCGAACCCGTTCACCCCCTGGCCCAGCATCTCCAGCGCTTCCAGCGCACTATGCGCAACCTTGGATTCAATATCGAGCTTGTTGAGGAACCCGCAAATCACCAGCGAATTGATCGGATTATCATCCACCACCAGAACACGCTTGCCACGGAAAACGGCCGATGATGAGTTTGGGGCCATACCCGCGGCAGCAAACTGTTCAGGCGAACCCGGCTGGCCGGACACCAGGTGTTGTTGAAACAGTGACACGCTGAACGGCGTTTCATAGAGCCAAAACGCTCTGGCAAATTCTGCAGGTGCAAGGATCTGAACACCGGGTTTGACAATGATGGCCCACTGACTCTGCACCCAACCGCTACCCGACCGGCCAAACTGTGGCAAGGCAGATACCGCTTGCGCAACGCTACGCGAGTCCAGCACGACGATACTCTGTTTCTCGGGCAAGGCATCCGCCAGCGCGGACAAGTGTGGATGGCTGCGGAAAGCCAGCTTCAGGTCATTGGCATAGGACGCCACCAAACGCTCCAGCCCCGTATCGACGGTCACCAGGTGCACGGCGGCAAAAACCGGTTCAACGTTGGCGTCAGCCACCCCGACCGCAGCAGCGGGCGCAGGAACAAGCGGCAAGGTGAAACGGAAGCGCGACCCCACGCCTTCAGCACTGGTCACCTCGATGGCGCCTCCCATCATTTCCACAAGATGCTTGCAGATGGACAAGCCCAATCCGGTGCCACCGTATTTGCGGGCGGTCGATGCACTGGCCTGCGCGTAAGGGGAGAACAATCGGGCGAGTGTCTCGCTCCCCATTCCGAGCCCGGTGTCCTGGATCGAAAACAGGAGATTCTGCCCATTGGAATCCACCGTCACCGCCAGGGTAACGCCACCCTTGTCGGTAAACTTGAAAGCATTGCTCATCAGGTTGGCAAGCACCTGCCTGACGCGCGTGGAATCTCCCATCACGCAACGCGGCACCCACACATCCACGTCCACAAAAAACCGCAAACCCTTTTCTTCGGCACGCAGCGAAAATATTGCGGCGCTGTCATCGATCAGTTGGCGCAGATCAAAGGACAGACACTCCAGCTCAAGCTTCTTCGCCTCAATTTTCGAGAAATCCAGGGTGTCATTCAATAGCGTCAACAACGCCTGCCCGGAACTGAGAATGGTATTTACGTAACGCTGTTGCTGCTCGGTAACGCCGGTTTCACGCAGTAGTTGCGCCATTCCCAGCATTCCATTCATCGGCGTGCGAATTTCATGGCTGATCGTGGCGATAAAATCACTCTTTGCCCGTGCCGAGGCATAAGCCATGCTGCGCTCGCGATCCAGGGTTTTGATACGATGCGCCAGCCCCAACGACAACAAGGCCGCTTCGATAATGCTGCACACCTGTAACGCGTATTCTGCATACCAGCCCGAGGGGAACAAATCCACCAAAGTCAGGGCGTACACAACAGCGCCATGAATAATGACGACCCATGCAATCAGGTAATAAGGTGCCGCCGGAACGCCTTTGCGCCATGCCAGCACCCCCGCCGCCAATAACGCCCCACCCGCACTCACCACCACCAACACTTCAAAAACCACCAACCCGGGCGATGCAAACCGCAAGGCAATCAGGGTCATCAACAACCAGAAAAAGCCAAGCCAGGTAAACCCCTTCGCAAAGCGCGGCAAATGTTGGCGCAAGGAAAGAAACTCGATTGAAAAAAACACGCTCCAGGCCGCGGCAAACGACATCAGCGCCACATAGGCGACGTAGTCAGCATGGACCTTGCCGGGCCAGAGAAACTGATAGGCAAAGCCGCGATCCACCGCGAGAAAAAAGCCCATCACCAGCATGAAAACAAAATAGAGCGCGTAGCTACGGTCTCGAACGATCAAATAGATGAACAGGTTGTAGAACGCCATGATCAAAATCGTGCCGAAATACAGGCCCTGAAACAGGGTTTGCATGACGTTGCGCTCATGGAACTCTGCCGTGCCCGACCAGAAAAGGGGAAGCTTGAGCGGATACTGGCTTTGCACACGCAGCAGTATTGTGTGCGGTTTGTCATCGGCAAGCGTGACAGGGAAAACATAATGTCGATGTGAAAAATGTCGCTGCTGAACCGGAACTGCAACACCCGTTGACCACTGTTCCTGCACACGATGTCCGCCGCTGTCGGGAATCAAATGAAAGACGTCCAGATGCGTGATTTTGGGGTTGGCCACCTCTAGGACGTAGTCACCCGACCGAGCCTGATCGGCAACGACCGTAAAACGAATCCAGTAAGTGGCACTGCTGAAACCGAAATTGAGCAAGGACTCAGCAACGGGCTCCCACTGGCAATGTCCAAGCTCATCTGCGATGACTTGCTGAAGCGACAAGTCGCACTCGCGATCCTTGAGCACAGTCACGGTTGATTGCCAGCCTGCGGTTGCCGCGAAGCTCTCAAAGGAAAGCGCCCACAGCAACAATGGCAGATAAAGACGGCATCCAAGCACCCGCCGAACAAAAACGAGGAAAAAACCCACCATTGTCACATGACCTCCTTTGTCATCTCTGGCAGCTCCAGGTGTTCACGGTCGAGGGAACGGATTCTATGAGAAAAGTCTATTTTTCGGCAGGGAATTTGCGGCGCCGCCCCGAAGAGACGGAAGCCCCGCCTCGCCGCAGATGAAACCAGCAGGCAAATTGGAGCAAACGAAAAGACAAAAAGCCCTGCACGGGCTTCTCGTCTTTTGGAGCATAACGTTTCTGTCGCCGCCCTATTTCTCTGTCAAGAGTTGCACCAAATGCTCGGCTGGAACATAACCACCCAACTGATGTCCTTCTTTATCGTAGACGGCGGGAGTCCCTCTAACGCCCATTTTATACCCCAACGCAATCTGATCGAGAACTTCCTGACCGCTGCAAGATTCTTTCGCGGGTTCCACTGGCTGACGACTTTTCGCGTTGTTCATTGCCGTCCGTCGATCCGATGAACACCAGACATCCTTCATGATCTTGCCGGGTTCCGACTGTGCCCCTGCACGTGGCCAAGCCGCATATTTGACTGTAATCCCCTTGGCATTCAGCTCCGGGACCTCGGAATGAAATTTCATGCAATACCCACAACTGACATCGGTGAACACATACACCTGCCCTTTTTCCACGCCTGCGGCAGGAAAGACCACCAGATTTTTGTCATCCATCGTTGCAATCAATTTCACGCGTTCAACACTGCGTCCGGACTCAGTCAGGTTGACGATTCCGCGATCTTCAATCTGGTAAAGGTCACCCGCAAACATGAATTTGGCGTCCTGGGTGAAGTGAGTCACCTCGCCCGAATTCAATTGCACCTGATAAATTCCTGCAATCGGCGTTTCGAGCACACTCTCAACCAGGGCACCACGCAGACTTTTTGCAACAGCATCCTTGATTGCCTTATCTACCTGGTCGGCACCGAGCAATGGTTGGGGTTGCCCACTTTGTACGGGCGCGGCTTCTTCAACAGCGGCAGCAGGTGCGCTGTCGGTCACAACCGGCTTGGATTCTTCGCTTACCTGCACGGGGGCTGGCTTGCTTTCAGCAGTGGCGCCTTTCGCAGCCTCGGCATTGGCTGGTTCTTTTGCATCGCAGCCCATTACGAGCAACGTCACTAACATAGCCAGGTAGGTCTTTTTCTTCATTGTAGATTCTCAGCAATTGATGCCATGGGTTGGTATGTCGGTTGACCGAGCAGCCATTATGCACAAAAACGTTTGCTTTTGTTCACCGCTAACGCGGATTATCCTCGCGGATGATGGGCTTGATGTAGATTTTTCAATCTCAGTCGGGCGACATGTGTATAAATTTGAGTGGTCGACAAATCGCTGTGTCCCAACAGCATCTGAACCACACGCAAATCTGCGCCATGATTCAGCAAATGTGTTGCAAAGGCATGTCGCAAGGTGTGTGGCGACAAGGTCGAGCTCAGGCCCGACTTGATTGCGTAATATTTTATGCGATACCAGAACGCCTGACGGGTCATTTCCCCGCCACGCCGGTTAGGGAACAAGACAGGATCATCCTGCTGGGACAGCAGTAGAGGGCGGGATTGCTGAACGTAGCGGGCAAGCCAGTGCATGGCTTCTTCACCCAAGGGCACCAAGCGCTCCTTGCTGCCCTTCCCCAGCACCCTGACGATCCCTTGGCGCAAATTGAGTTGATCGGTGCGCAAACCCACCAATTCAGAGACACGCAACCCGGTCGCATACAGCACTTCAAGCATTGCCTTGTCGCGCAGTTCAAGTACATCATCCACCTCGGGCGCCGCCAGCAATGCTTCTACTTCCGGTTCGCTGATGGACTTCGGCAAAGGTTTGCCAAGCTTGGGCGCCTCTACCAACAAGGATGGGTCTTCCTTGAGCATGCCGATCCTGACCTGATGGGCAAAAAAGCCACGCAGACAGGAAAGCATCCTGGCGACAGACCGGGCATGCGCCCCTTCCTGCAAGCGTCCCTGAAAATACTGCTGGATGTCAGCCGACGTCGCTTGTGAGATAGCCAGCTCCTCCTTGGCCAACCACCCACACCACTGTTCCAGATCCTGCCGGTAGGCTTCCAGGGATCGTTTGCTCAGGCCTTTTTCAAGCCAGACGGCGTCCAGATAGCTCTCCACCGATCGAGACATTTCAACCGATAAGGATTTCGGTGCATGCCGGCCAGACTTACTTTTCATGGGCAAGCGTTTTTCATAAGCAAGAGTTTTTCATAAGCAAGAGCACTGCGACGGTGGGAACAGGATGCTTTTTACAGGGGAACAGTGTTGCCCAACAACCACGGGCGAGTGGAGCCCTAAAACGAAAAAAGGCCCAATCGGGCCTTTTCTTGCGACTTGGAATCAGTCGAGTTTTTCGCGGATACGTGCAGCCTTGCCGCGACGTGCGCGCAGATAGTAAAGCTTGGCGGAGCGAACGTCGCCGCGACGTTTGACGGTGACGCTGTCAACCACAGGGCTGTGCGTCTGGAATACGCGCTCAACGCCTACGCCATCAGAAATTTTACGGACGGTAAAGGAAGAGTTCAGACCACGGTTGCTCTTGGCGATCACGACACCTTCGTAAGCCTGCAGACGGGTGCGGTCACCCTCTTGCACTTTCACTTGAACGACGACCGTATCACCAGGCGAGAACGCCGGCAGGTCTTTACGCAGTTGCTCGGCTTCGAGCTGCTGAATGATGGGGTGTTTACCGCTCATGGTAATGCTCCTGATATTTCCGCTTATTACAGCGGGATTCTAGTTGCGACTGGTCAGCGGTCCGTCAAGCGGACATACACCAGAACGTTTGACCCTGCGACCATCAAACCAAGCCGTTTTCTTTCAAAAACTCGGCCAATAGACGCTTCTCTTCAGCGGTCAGGGTCTTGCTTTCAAGCAAATCCGGGCGACGCAAATACGTTCTTCCCAGCGCCTGTTTCAACCGCCAGCGGCGGATCGCCTCATGGTTGCCACTCAGCAACACAGCAGGCACCTCTCGCCCTTCATAAACCTCCGGTCTGGTGTAATGCGGACAATCCAGCAAACCGTCGGTAAAAGAATCCTCGTGTGCAGACAGCGCATGCCCCAGAACACCGGGGATCAACCTCGCCACCGCATCAATCACCGTCATGGCGGGAAGCTCACCGCCACTCAGCACGTAGTCCCCCATGGACCACTCTTCATCAACGACCATGTCGATGATGCGCTCGTCAATGCCTTCATAACGCCCCGCCACCAGCACCACACAGCCAGCATCGGCAAGCGCCTGCGCCTTTGATTGTGTAAACGGCTGCCCCTGCGGAGACATGTAAATCACTTTGGGCGCCTTCCTACAGTCTGATTCCGTTGTTGAAACAAGCGAATCAGCGGAGGCAGCATTCACGCCCGCCCATACTTTGGCCTGTTGAATGGCCGCCATCATGGGGTCTGGCAACATCACCATTCCGGGACCACCGCCATACGGGCGATCGTCAACGGTACGGTGAACATCACTGGTAAATTCACGAGGGTTAACGCAATCTACCTGCAACAATCCTTTCTTGACCGCACGGCTGGTAACACCTGAAGCCGTAACGGCAGCGATCAACTCAGGAAACAGGGTGACCACGCTGACTCGCATGCCTGTACTCCTGACTAGAAATCCGCATCCCAATCTACATCCATGCGCCGCGCATCAAGGCTGATGTTGAGCACATGGTGCTCCGGCACATAGGGAATCATCCGCTCCCGCTCATCAACGCTTCCGGGGGCCGGCTTGACCACAATCACATCATTCGCGCCGGTTTCCAGCAGGTGATCCACCCTACCCAAAAACAAGCCCTCACGATTGAACACCGACAGCCCTTCGAGTTGGGACCAGTAATATTCGCCTGCAGGAAGCGCGGGAAGCTGCTCGGGACTAATCGCGAGCTCTCGACCAATGTACTGCTCGGCTTTGGTGCGATCATCGCAGCTGGCAATCTTGGCAACGAGGCCTTTACCGTGGAACTGGACTTTTTCCAGTATGAGGGGTTTCCAACCAGCACCCTCACTGACCCAGACTGGCTCGTACTCGGCGATGTTCTCCATCGGCTCGGTAAAAGACAGCAGTTTGAGCCAGCCTTTGATTCCGTAGGGGGAGGTAAAGCGACCAACAATGATCAAGTCTGTCACGCTCCCTCCGGGAATCAAGAAGCGTCTCAGGCAGACGCAGCTTCTTTCTTCAACAGGTCAGCAACGCGCTCAGAAGGTTGTGCACCCACTGACAGCCAGTAATTGACGCGCTCCTGATCGATGGAGAAACGTTTCTCACCGCCTTTGGCGATCGGGTTGAAATACCCCAGACGCTCAACGAAACGGCCACCGAGGGCGTTACGTGAATCAGCCACTACCAGGTGGTAGAAGGGTCTTTTTTTGGCGCCGCCGCGGGCGAGACGAATGGTTACCATAGCTTTGCTACTTTCCTTTCTGAAACCGGTTGTTCAGTCAATGTTTGCTTGTGCAGTGAAATCCTGCCGCTCAACGAAATGCTTTCCGAAACCTTCAAGCATGCGCCAGCCAAAGACAGGCACTCGCCACAGCCACGAAGGCGCAGGATTGTACGAGAAATTAACGTCCGAATAAAGACTTTAGCCCGAATTTCTTTGGAAAGCAGCACCGAGCCGCTTTCCGGCAGGGCAAAAATCAACGACGACCAAAGGGAGGCATTCCCGGGGGCATACCGCCACCGGGGCCCATCATGCCCTTCATACCACGCATCATGGCCTTCATACCGCCCTTGCTGGTCACCTTTTTCATCATCTTCTGCATCTGCTGGTACTGTTTGAGCAGGCGATTGACATCCTGCACCTCCAGACCACAGCCAGAAGCAATACGACGCTTGCGCGACGGGTTGATCAGATCCGGAAAGCGACGCTCCTGAAAGGTCATCGACAGGATGATGGCCTCCATGTGGGCCATCGACTTGTCATTGACCTGGGCTTGCGCAGCCTGCGCCAGACCACCCATGCCCGGCAGCTTGTCGAGCATGCTGGCAATACCGCCCATGTTCTTCATCTGCTGGAATTGATCCAACAGGTCTTCGAGATCGAAGCCTTTGCCCTTCTGGATTTTCTTGGCAAGTTTGTCGGCTTTCTGCTTGTCGAGCTTGCGCTCGGCTTCCTCGACCAGGGTCAGAATGTCGCCCATACCGAGAATACGGGACGCGATACGATCCGGATAAAACGGCTCCAGCGCTTCGGTCTTCTCGCCCACCCCGATGAATTTGATCGGCTTGCCTGTGATGGCCCGCACTGACAGCGCTGCACCGCCCCGCGCGTCGCCGTCAGCCTTCGTCAGCACGACCCCCGTCAACGGCAACGCCTCGTTGAAAGCCTTGGCCGTATTGGCAGCATCCTGACCTGTCATGGAGTCCACCACGAACAAGGTTTCAATCGGTTTGATGGCCGCATGAATGCGCTTGATCTCTTCCATCATTTCTTGGTCGATGGCAAGCCGACCGGCGGTGTCGACAATGACCACATCCATGAACTGCTTGCGCGCAAATTCTATGGCGCCTTGAGCAATGGCGACCGGATCCTGATCAGCGGTGCTGGGGAAAAACCGCGCCCCCACTGCCTCGGCCAGCGTTTCCAACTGTTTGATCGCGGCCGGACGGTATACGTCCGCGCTGGTGACCAGCACTTTCTTTTTGTGCCGCTCCGCCAGGAATTTCGACAGTTTGCCCACGGTGGTGGTTTTACCTGCCCCCTGCAAACCTGCCATGAGGATGACGGCAGGCGGCTGACAAGCCAGATCCAGCGCGTCATTGGCATCGCCCATGACATGAATGAGCTGATCGTTGACAATCTTGACGAAGGCCTGCGCCGGGGAAAGACTCTTGAGAACGTCCTGACCTACCGCCTTGTCCTTCACCTGCTCGATGAAATCCTTGACGACCGGAAGCGCCACATCGGCCTCAAGCAGGGCCATGCGCACTTCGCGCAAGGTGTCCTTGATGTTGTCTTCGGTCAGTTTGGCCTTGCCGGTAATGTGGCGCAGCGAAGAGGAAATGCGTTCGGATAGATTTTCAAACATGCGTCTGGCCCCTGTGAGGCGTCGTTCGGGTGGCCGGGCTCGCGGCCCGATCTACGTTTTCAATAAACGCGGAAGTATACCTGTGGCTCGACGAATTCTCACCCGCTGTTTCGTCGTGGCCGACAAAATCGGTTTTCTATGCCAATAGGTTATGCCACACTTGTTCACTGGCTACCTTCCAATATACCTGCCGCACATGCCTTGGGTTAACGGCCTTTGTTAATGGATTTCATGATGACCGGTTTGGTCCATCTCTCAGCCTTGATCGCGTTTGCTTGCTACGCCTTCCTGAGCATTGCACTTGTGCAGACCTTGCGGGGCAAGGCGTGGCTTCCTCTCCCCGTATTGCGCGCCATCGGTTTTGGCACCCTGCTGATACACGGTATCAACGTACATGAACAGGTGTTTCGCCCCGACGGCGTTCAGCTGGGGGTCGTTGCCGCCGCCGCGCTGTTCGCTTTCGTCATGACCGCGACAGCAACCGCGATGTCATTGTTTCGGCGCATGGATGCCCTGCTGACACCAACCTACGCAGTGGCAGCGGTAGCCATCGGGTTTTCTACCTTTGCCAGCGATTCGGTGCCACCCTTGACACACATCCCCAAGGGATTGGTTGCGCATGTCGTATTGTCAATCACCGCCTACACGCTCGTCACGCTGGCAGGATCGCAAGCAATTCTGGTGTATGTTCAGAATTACCATCTCAAGCATCGCCATTTGCGCCATTTGCTGAAATTTTTACCGCCCTTGCAAACCATGGAATCAATGCTGTTCGATCTGGTGGTGACCGGTTGGCTAGCACTTACCGTCGCCATTGGCTCCGGCTTCATGTTCGTCGACAATCTCTTTGCGCAACACCTTGCACACAAGACTTTCTTCTCGGTATCTGCCTGGTTCGTTTTCGGACTTCTGCTGGCGGGGCGCTGGCTCTGGGGATGGCGCGGACTGATTGCGGTGCGCTGGACCCTGGGGGGATTGATACTGCTGATGATCGGATACTTCGGCACGCAAGTGATACTGCAGATGGTACTGGCACGATAGGCCTACGATAGGAAAACAATCTTGAACGATATCCCCATATCGATACTGCTGGGCATGCTGTTTGTTTTACTGTTGTGTTCAGCTTTTTTCTCCGGCTCAGAAACCGGGCTGATGACGCTCAACCGCTACCGCCTCAAACATCTTGCCAAGAGCAACCATTCAGGCGCCAAGCGCGCACAACAAATGCTGGAACGCCCGGATCGCCTGATTGGTGTCATCCTGGTGGGCAACAACGTCGTGAATATACTGGCCTCTTCCATTGCGACCATCATCGGTTTGCGTCTGGGCGGAGACACAGGGTTGGCCATTGCTACCGGGGTGCTGACCTTTGTGCTCCTGATCGTTGGCGAAGTATTACCCAAAACCTACGGTGCATTTCGCCCGGAGCGGGTGGCGTTTCCCGCAACGCTTCTCTTGCAACCTCTCATGAAGCTGTTGGCACCCATCGTCTGGGTATTAAACCTGATTTGTAACGGCATACTGAAGCTGCTTGGCGTGGAAACGAAAGCGCAAAATGGCGATCCCCTCAGCCGCGAAGAGCTGCGCACTGTCGTCAACGAAGCCGGCGCCATGATATCCAAGCACCACAGATCAATGTTATTAAGCATCCTCGATCTCGAAGACGTGAGCGTCGACGACATCATGATTCCCAAAACGGATGTTGCCGGCATCGACATCGAGGCTGACCTTGACAGCATCGTGACACAATTGAGTTCGGCACAGCACACCCGCCTGGTCGTATACCGCGGAGATATCAATGATCCGATTGGCGTTCTGCACCTGAAACGCGTCAGTCGGCTGGTCGCTCAGGACGATCTGAACAAGGCGGCCATCATGCAGCACGTCGCCGAGCCGTACTATATTCCGGAAGGCACACCGCTACACAAGCAGCTCATCAATTTCCAGAAGAACCGCAAACGACTGGGATTTGTGGTGGACGAATACGGCAACGTACTGGGCATCGTCACCCTGGAAGACATACTGGAAGAAATTGTCGGCGAGTTCACCACTGATGTGAATTCGCAAACCAACGATGTGCACCCGCAGGAGGACGGCTCTTATATCGTGGATGGTGGTGCGTCGATACGCGACCTCAACAAGTCGATGAAATGGTCGCTTCCAACCAATGGCCCCAAAACGCTCAGCGGCCTGATTACCGAGCGCCTGGAAATGATTCCGGAAAACAGCACCTGCCTGAAGATCGGCAAATACATCATCGAAACGATGCAGGTGAAGGACAACCTGGTGAAAACAGCCCGCGTCATTCCGCCGGCGCGCAAGGCACCCAAGAAAAGTCGTCCAACCTAACGCTCTAATTACCCCATTAACGGCGCGCCTGAATCGCCGCCATGACTGTGGGCCTGCCTTGACTATCGCAACGCCAAAGCATGAGGCCCGTTATTTCAGGGCCAGATAACCCATCACACACATGGCAATGACCGACACCACAATGATGGCAATGAGTGGCGTGCTGCTATTGCCAGCCCTGGCGGGTTCGCTGACTACCGATTGCGACTCGCTTTGCGCCAGCGACTCCCGCAATTTTTCCGCCGCCGGAATTTTCACCCGCGGGGCTTCCTGCGCAGCCGCTACGGGCGCGGGCGCGGCACGAAACACCGTGGCTTCTTCGCTGTCATCTTCATCCACCACTTTGACGTTGCTGGGGCCGACGACCAGGAAAATATTCTGGTCAAACGCGATCCTGTCACCCGGTTTGAGTGCCTTTTCCGCCACTTTTTGTCCGTTGACGAAGGTACCATTGGAGGAATCCAGGTCAACGATACGAAGAATGCCGCCCTTGATACTGAGTTCGGCATGACGGCGCGACATGTATTCGTCATTGATATGAATATCACATTTGCTCGAACGCCCCAGGCTGACGATCCCGTGCATGGGGAACGACTTGCCTTTGAGTTCCCCACCCAGCGCAGTAAGAGACCATTCGGATTTGACAGCAGGCAGGGGCGCAACAGAGGAAGAGGCACCGGCGGTCTTTGGGTCAACGATTTCCAGTTCTACCTTGCCCAGGGTTATACGATCACCAGCCCGCAGCTGAAAGCGCTCGGTAATGCGTGAGCCATTGACGAAGGTACCAGTAAAAGAGCGCAAATCGCCGAGATAAAGGTGATCGCCTTCCTTGCGAATTTCGGCATGCACCTCACTCACGCCGTCATCATCGATGATGAGGTTGTTCTTGCCGCCCGATCCCAGGGTGAACACCGACTCCACGAGCCATACGGCGGGTTGACGACGGTCTTTGAACTGGATTTTCAGCATGGAATCGATTCCTTTTGATAGGGCGATAAAGCAAGAGCGACGGTTCAATTATAGCTGTCGCTGAATGATTGCCAGCGGTAATTATTGGCGATTTCAGCGGCAGTAACGCACTGATCAACCAAGCAAAGCGTCGATTTGCGGCTTGGCCAGATAGACGGCCTGACGCCCTTCCTCGATCGCCTCCTTGGCGCGGTAGTATTCGAGAATGGCGATATGGGACAGCTTTGGCGATATGAGGATGTCAGGCGGATCGCCGGCCATGCGGCTACGGGTGACGCGGTCCTGCATGATGTTGATGGCCGTTGCCACAACTTCCATCAGCCCGGGCAAATTGTCTTGCACCGGAGTTTCCGCACTGTCATCGGCAGCAAACCATTGCGCCATGCGTTTTAGCCACTCTGGCTGATTTTTTTCTTCGACGGGTAGCATTTGTCCACTCGTCGATGGCTCCACGGTCGCCGGGGTGGACCTTGTATCAATCGACACGGCATCAATCGACACGGTGCTGCCCGATGCAGGCTCTGTCGACTTGACCACGGTGGCAGGGCGAATCCCCGCAGAATCCTCGCGTGCTTCACGCAATAGTTTGCGCCCATTGCCGCGAAGATGCTTGCCCACGATTTCAGCATTCAGGTTGATGGCAATGACGATATCCGCGCCCATGGCGCGCGCCAGCGAAACCGGCACCGGGTTGACCAGACCGCCGTCGACAAGAAACCGGTTGTTGCTTGTACGGTAAGGGCGAAATACGCCGGGTAAACTGATGGAGGCGCGCACGGCCTCAATAACGAGCCCGCTGCGGAGCCACAGTTCACGCCCACTTTCAAGATCGGTGCACACTGCGCCAAATGGAAGTTCCAGATCCTTGATGGCAAGCCCGTCCATGTGCTGCTCAAAAAAGCGGAACAGCTTGCGACCTTCAAGCAGGCCACCGATCAGCCGCACATCGAGCAGGCCCATCATTTCTTTCCAATCGAGAGAAAGCGCCCACTCTTCAAGCAGATCGAGTTTCCCCGCAGCATAGCAGGCGCCGACCAACGCACCTGCAGAGGTGCCTGCAACGATGTCGGGACGAACGCCCATTTCCTTGAGCGCCTGTAGTGCACCGATATGCGCCCACCCGCGTGCTGACCCACTACCCAATGCTACCCCAAGCCGCAGCTTGTCAGTGGCCATGGGCGGTTCCCCCGGGTGGTTGGGCAGGCTTCAGCAGAAACTGTGCCCCCCTCTGCGGCAGTCGGATATCGGCTGCGGGCGCAGCTTCGCGAACCAGGCGATAAAACGCGTCCAGATCGAGCCCGGGTAAAGTCGTCGCATTATTGGATTGCCAGGGATCCCAGAATTTTTCCCAGTGCACCATGATCACTTGCGCGGGCTTGAGCGCTGCCAGCAGCGTCTGGGGATAGTCGTTAACGTTCGTAAAATTGGCAGCACAAAGGACGGCCACATTGACGGGATAACCGTCTGCCAGGACGTCTGGCGGGGGAATCCCCTTGGGAGGATTGGACGCGGAGGTTTGCGCAAAGACGCGGTAATTGACACGCCCGCCTTCATCGAGGAAATCAACGAGATAGCTGAGTGTTGTGCCGGCTTTCCAGTCGAGGGCATCCGCGGGCAGCTTTTGCAGCGCCTCGTGCATCTTGCCACCGGCCACCAGCCAATTTCCGACATGCGGCGAATGTTCCGATGCGATCGGCATCACGCGCAATCGGGGCGTTATGAAAATCCAGGACCCGCCTTGCAGATCCCTCGCCATCGCCGGTTCGACATTGACACGATGCATGGCAGGCACAACCGGCGCTATCAGGTTGTTGAGCGTTTCACTACCCAGAATACGGGCTTCTGGCGGCAATTTTGAAAACACATAGGGCACATCGAGCGCGTGATCATAGTGTGCATGGCCCACCAGCAAGGCGCGCACCTTGTCCAGTGCTGGCAATTGACGATCAATAACGGTCGCATCAGGCTGCAACGCCTGCAGACTGACAATCGGCCAGATCCCCGGATTGCTGAAGAACGGGTCTACCAGTATCGCCGTGCTTGCATCCCCCAGGTAAAAACCGCCAGCGCCGGTAAAGCGAAAAACGAACTGTCCGGGTTCCAGTGATGGCAACACCTCATCAATTGCTTCGACCCAGGGCAATGCCACCTGATCGTCAGCAGCATGCAACGGCGCATGAACAAAGGATTGCAACGCGAGCAGTGCACCACACAAAGCGCCCCGCTGCCAACGCCGCAGGAAAGGGTTGGTAATGCGAAGGATGCCGGGCGATGCTGCACTCATGCGATGAATTCCTGAGGGTGGTCGTTAGAGGGTAATTTTGATGGCGGCCGCCGAACGAAGGGCCTTTTCAACTGCACCGTCGATCGATTCCGCACGCGCAAGCGTGACACCCATGCGACGCTCACCCTGTACTTCCGGCTTGCCGAACAAACGCAACTGGGTATCCGCCTCACTCAATGCAACGTCCAAACCGGAAAAGCTGACTTGTTGCGAGTGACCTTCCACCAGGAGCGCCACTGATGCTGACGGACCATTCTGACGAATCACCGGTATTGGCAAGCCCAAGATAGCACGGGCATGTAACGCAAACTCGGACAGATCCTGCGAAATCAACGTCACCAGCCCCGTGTCGTGCGGACGCGGCGATACTTCGCTGAATATCACCGTATCCCCTTTGACAAACATTTCCACGCCGAAAATGCCACGGCCACCCAACCCTTCGGTGATTTTGCGGGCAATGTCTTCCGCACGTTCCAGCGCTCTGTCGGACATGACTTGTGGCTGCCAGGACTCGCGGTAATCACCGCGTTCCTGCCGATGACCAATCGGCGCACAGAATGATGTGCCATCACGATGGCGTACCGTCAACAACGTGATTTCATAATCGAAATCAACAAAGCCTTCCACAATGACGCGGCCGGCCCCGGCGCGCCCGCCTTCCTGCGCATAGCGCCAGGCCTTGTCGATATCCGCCGCCGTTTTCACCGTGCTCTGCCCTTTCCCGGAAGAGCTCATGACAGGCTTGACGACACAGGGCAGCCCGATGTCGTTCACGGCGGCATCAAATTCCTCCCGGGTGCTGGCGAAACGATAGGCCGATGTCGGCAACGCAAGTTCTTCGGCGGCCAGACGACGAATCCCTTCACGATTCATGGTGAGACGTGCCGCCCGCGCTGTAGGAACCACGTTATAGCCTTCTTTCTCGAGCTCAACCAATGTATCGGTGGCAATGGCTTCAATTTCGGGCACGATCAGGTGGGGCTTTTCCAGCTCGATAATGCGGCGCAGGGCGTCACCATCCAGCATGGACACGACATGTCGGCGATGCGCCACCTGCATGGCCGGCGCATTGTCATAACGATCAACGGCGATCACCTCAACGCCAAGCCGCTGCAGCTCGATCACGACTTCTTTGCCCAATTCACCACAGCCCAGCATCATGACACGTGTTGCCGAAGGAGAAAGCGGTGTTCCTATTGTTGCCATGGTATTGCCCTTGTCATTGAAGCCACAAAATCAATCTGAAATTACGGTGTCTATTCGTGCGAATTTACGGAATATGCTCGCCACGCATGCGTGCTGCCACTTTCGCCAGCACCTGACGACGACCGTCATTGTCATACTTGCCCCAGTCACTGATTTCACGCCCGCTGCGATAACAGCCGATACAAACGTCGTTTTCATCCAGCACACAAATGCTGACGCAGGGTGAATGCACGATTTCCTTGCTTTGTTCAGCCATTGAAGCGCTCATCCACCGCAAATTGGACCTTGTAACGTTTGAAATTCTCAACGTAATGCAACGCACTCATCTTGATGGCAAAAAGGTGGTTTTCACTGAGGGTTTTCACGATCTTGCCCGGCGACCCCATGACAAGGGAATTATCCGGGATTTCCTTGCCTTCAGGAATCAGGGCATTGGCACCGATAATGCAGTTTTTACCGATTTTCGCGCGATTCAGCACCACTGCGTTGATACCGATCAAGGTGTCATCGCCGATTTCACAACCATGCAGCATGACCTTGTGACCAATGGTGCAGTTTTTTCCTATTTTCATTGGTATGCCGGCATCGGTATGGAGAACGCTGCCATCCTGCACGTTGGTGCCTTCACCAATATGAATGGGATCGTTGTCGCCCCGTACCACCACGTTGAACCAGATGCTGACGTTATTTTCCACAATCACCGAACCAATAACGGTGGCGTTATCTGCAATAAAATAGTCGTCACCGCGAATATCGACCTGCTTGTCGCCCAAACGATAAATCATGCGAATTTCCTCCCCTTGCTTGCCTTTCACAGGCAACGAATATATATGCCGCTACATAACGACATTATTTGATCAAGCGCGGCTCAGGCCAGGCCATGGGGCCACCAAAGACATGCGCCACGAATTCAACGATGAAACGGGCCGTGAGGCCCCAAATGATTTGGTCCTGCCATTGAAAGCACGGCATCAGATAGCTCTGGTCCCGGTACTTTACCTGATGGGCCAGCTGAGGCGAAGTTTCCAGAAAGAATTGCAGCGGAACCTCAAAGACACTCTCAAGCTCCGCCTCGTTGGGCAGCAGTGGCGAATCGGCGTCGACAAAACCAACGAAAGGAATGACATTGACGCCAAACCGGGACTGCCGGGAAGGCATGACGCCAATGAGTTCCACTGCAGACGGAGGTATTCCCACTTCTTCGTGGGTTTCACGCAAGGCGGTGTAAGCGAGCGTGATGTCTTCCGCATCGAATTTGCCACCGGGAAAAGCAACTTCGCCAGCATGACTGCTGAGATGGGCGGCACGCCGGGTCAGGATGAGCTCGCAGCCGGGTCGGCGCATGGCGATCAGCACCGCTGCCTGACCACCGGGCAACTCAAGACTTTCAAACGGGACCGAGAATGCGGCCCGCACCCGGGATTGCATGTTGTCGACCTGCATGCATTCAAACCATTGATGGATAGCTCTTTTTTATATCAGAGCGGAGACATAAACGCCATCTGGCCAGGAAGGGGGCAATCGCCGAACAAGACGATATGCAAAAAACGTCTAAGCGTTAACAAAACTACAACTAATATTCAAAACCTGCCGCACCGGGCTTAACTCGTTGATCCTGAACGCTTAGCTGCCTGGAAATGCATGCAAACCAGGGGCAAACAGCGTGTTGACCAGAAATCAACCAAAAGGTCAAGGCTACACATAAAAATTCTTAAATGTAGTATAGGAAACAGAGAACGCAAGTTGCCCGCAGGATTTTTTCTGGCCACTCAGGATGAGGCTGAACAACAGACGCGCCAGGGCCTTCAGTGGGTTGTCAGTACCATAGAGAGGTGTTCGCCATGCATTACGAATTGCCAAGTTTTGACGTATTGAAAGAAATGGCACACAAGGATCCGGAAGCGCTGGAGCGTCTGCGTGTTCAATTGTGTGACCAACTGATACAGGACGCGCCACCGGCCTATCGCCGCAAGTTGCGCGGGATCCAGTTCCGGGTGGACATGGAACGCCGTCGCGCCAAGAGCCCGATGGCGGCGTGCATTGCCATTTCCGGCATGATGCACGACACCTTCGACAAGTTGCGCATGGCGCTCAACGAAGCCGCTGGTCGTGGCGACAGCGCTGGCCTGTTCTCGGTAGAGCCTGCCCAACAGATCAACGAGTCGGCCGCCAAGGTGCTTCCGTTTCGTCGCAACGCCTGAGCCCTTCCGCCGCATCGCCTGACCAGTGTTGTCAGGCGTTTGACCGCGCTATACTGGCCCCTTGTCAGCAAGGGGTCTCGTTCCAGTGAAATTCTGCAACCAGTGCGGCAACCCCGTACAACTCACCATTCCTGACGGCGATAGCCGGGAACGCCACGTCTGTACCCACTGTGCCCACATTCATTACCAGAATCCCCGCATCATTGCAGGTACGCTACCCGTCCAGGGCGATGCCGTGCTGTTGTGCCGTCGCGCCATTGAACCGCGCAAAGGTTACTGGACGCTGCCCGCCGGCTTCATGGAGAACGGGGAAACCACCTTTGAAGCAGCCTGCCGGGAAACCCTCGAAGAAGCAGACGCACCTGTGAATCTGCAGGGACTCTACACCATCTTCAACCTTCCACATATCAGTCAGGTGTACATGTTTTTCCTGGCCTCGCTGACCGATGCAGGCTTTGGCATCGGTCCCGAAAGTCTCGAAACGCGCCTCTTTACGGAAGACGAAATCCCCTGGACAGAGCTGGCTTTCCCGACCGTTTACAAGACCTTGAAGTACTACTTTCTTGATCGCCAATCCGGCCTGTTTCCCGTGCGTATCGAGGATATCCGGGGCTTTCAGAAACCGGGCTGAACGCTGCACATACCATCCGCACTGCTACACTGATAAACAGAGCAGGCATTGCGGAACCAATGGCAGTGAAACAAACGGGCGCAGCTTTTTCTTGGGAATGGACCAGACAACTCGGCATTCTGCTGGTCCTGCTCTGCTTGTCCCTGCCCGCCATCGCGCTCGACGCCGTTGATGTGGTGCACCTGTCCAACAGCCGATCGCTTGCCGCCGATCTTGAATACCTGGAAGACCCTGAGCGCACGCTGACCCTGTCGGAAGTATTGAGCCTCAGCCCGAACCAGTTTACCCCCGGGACGGAAAGCACCCTCAACAAAGGTTACACCGACAGTGCGTTTTGGCTACATATTCGCCTGAAGAACAGTGCCCAGTCCCTGACGACCTCGCGTCGTGTAGTCATACAGCTGGATTACCCCATGCTGGACGATGTCGAATTTTACTTTGTGAACAAGGGAATCGCGGAGGGCTATTGGCAAACGGGCGACCTGTTTTCCGCTGCTTCCCGGCCAATCGATCATGGCACCTTTGTCTTTCCGCTTACGGTGGAACCTGGCTCATACAAGGATATTTACTTGCGGGTCAAGGGCTCCAGCTCGATGCGCATGCCGGTATATCTATGGGATGAACTCGATTTCCACAAATCCCAACGCACTTCCGCGCTGATACATGGATTGTTCTATGGCATTTTGCTGCTGATGGCCTTTTACAATTTATGCCTGTTCATTTCCGTGCGCGACATGAATTATTTGCTGTATGTCGGTTACACCCTAAGTATCTCGTTATTCCAGTCAATCATGATTGGTGACGCACCAGTGTATTTATGGGGGAACCTGCCGAAACTCAATGAACACATCATGCCGGCAATTATTGCGCTGACTTCTGCCTTCCTGATTTATTTTTCGAGCCGTGTGCTGGATATCAAAACCTTGTCACCTCGCACCCACCGCATCCTGAACTGGTTGGGGGTCGCGCAATTGGCTTTGGTGCTGCTGGCGTTTATTTTTCCGTACAGCATCACCATTCGACTTGCGAGCATTGATGCCTTGCTGATCTGCCTGCTGATCATCGCCATAGCGGTATTCGCCGCGCTGCGCAAAGAAAAATCGGCGATATTTTTTCTGTTCGCCTGGCTGATGGTACTCAGCGGTGCCATTATTCTGGCCCTCGTTTCGTTGGGCATTGTGCCCGCCAATCCTTTTACCACCAATGCCTTCTATTTTGGCAACACCATTGAAGTCACCCTGCTGTCGCTCAGTCTTGCCGAGCGCATGCGCAACACATTACAGGCGAAAGTCAGCGCGGAACAACGTGCGAACGAAGCATTGATTGATGTCAATACCGCGCTACACCAAAGCAACGCACTCAAGGACGAATTCCTGGCAACCATCAGCCATGAGCTTCGCACCCCCATGAATGGCGTTATCGGCAGCATCGACCAGCTAAAGCAACCTACGGATGAAGAAACACATCTGCGGCTGATCGGTTGCGCAGACCAGTCTGCACATCACCTGATGGGGCTGCTGGACAGCGTGCTGACCTACACGGAACTCGCGTCAGGTAAATTGATCATCGAGCAACAGGGGCTCTCGCTTGCGCGCATCGTCAAGGATTTACAGGCCGCTCACATCGGCACGTGCAAGCAGAAGGGATTGGCATTGACCGTCGAATGCGCGCCTGACCTTCCCCCGCTGCTGGGCGATGAAAGACGAATTATGCAAATCCTGAACATCATGCTCGATAATGCCGTCAAATTCACCGCAAGAGGCAGCGTAGAGCTACTTGTCAGGCGTTTACCCCACACCAGCGACGAACGCGAGATCGTGCTGTTTTCGGTCATCGACACGGGCATTGGTATCAGTGATGAATCCAAGCCCCACATATTCGAAAAATTCAGACAAGCCAACGGTGCCTTCAACCGTGGTCACGGAGGCCTCGGCATAGGGCTCGCCATCTGCAAGGAGCTCGCCGTGGCGATGGGAGGAGATATCGAATTCGATTCGGTTGAAAACGAAGGCAGTGTGTTCAACCTGAAAATCGCCCTGGTTTACGCTCGCGCAGAGACGGTCACCACACCTGTGGCAAGTGTGCAACTATCAGCTGAAAACCCTGTAGTGCTGGTTGTCGAGGACAATCCCACCAATCAACTGGTGTTGAAAGGCATGCTGAAAAAATTGGGCCTCGACGTGCTGACGGCAAACAATGGCGAAGAAGCTCTCTCCGTGCTTGCGACAGCGTCCATAGACACCATCCTGATGGACTGCCAGATGCCCGTCATGGACGGATTTGCAGCCACGCAGGCCATTCGCAACATGGCCCCGCCCCACGCCAACATTCCCATTATTGCTGTCACCGCCAATGCCATGGCACAAGACAAGACACGCTGTCTGGAAGCCGGCATGGACGACTACATGAGCAAACCCGTGAACAGTGCCCTGCTCAAGGAAAAACTGATGCATTGGCTGGCGCGCGCACCGCACCCCAAGCAGCTCGCCGGATGATTCCCTGACCAGCTGCTAGACTTGAAAGACTGCCTTATGTGCGTTTTCTCAGGATTGTTCAAACCGATGAAATCATTGGTGATTCTTATCATGTGGCTGGCGATGCTGACCGCCGCCCATGCCGCAAATGACACGCCAATGGTCTTGCCCGACCCGCAAGGACAGGCGGCAGCCGATCAAGCCGCCCTTTTTCTTGAAGATGCCTCAGGCTCGTTGCGTTTTGAAGATATTCTGCAGCCGCATTGGCAACAACAATTCACGCCCTCCTCTGATGGCCCCAATTTCAATCGCGGTATTTCCAAGTCGGTATTTTGGGTAAAAATAGTGGTAGCCCCCAAGGCGCTTCTGCGCCCCAGTGACAGTTTGCTGCTGGAAATTCCCTATGCCCCACTGGACGATTTGCAGTTCTTTCAACAGATGGAGGACGGTAGCGTTGAGGCCTATCAAGCGGGAGACACGAAGCCTTTCGGCCAACGCGCCATCAAGCATATCAATCCGGTTTTTCCCATCAAGAGCGGGGCAGATGAGGCCAGTACACTTTATCTTCGTGTTGCATCCGCCGGCACGATCCGGATTCCACTGGTGGTATGGGCTGACAAGGCTTTTCTTGATCACAGCAAAACCCAGCTGCTGATTTTTGGCACTTACTTCGGTATCACCATGTTGATGGTGCTCTACAACATGCTGTTTTTTGCCTGGCTGAGAGACATCAATTTTCTCAATTACATTCTATACATTGGCGCCTTTTCGATTTTTCAGGCCACGTATTTCGGGCTTGGATTCCAGTACCTATGGCGATCGTCACCCTGGTTCAACCAGTACGCCATCATTCTGATGATTTTCGTGGTGGATATTTTCGGTGGTCTGTTTGCGCGGGAAGTACTCGGCCTGCGCAAAACAATGCCAATGGTGGACAAGGCCACCAAAATCGTGGTCGCCTTTTTTTGCGTGGCGGCAATACTGTGCTTCTTCCTTCCCTATTCTGTCATGCTGTATGTCGGCACGATTGCTTCGATCCTCGAAGCCATTGGACTGTTGTTTATCAGCAGCGTCAATGCCTGGAAAGGACATCGCGCATCAAAATTGTTCCTGATTGCCTGGACCGCATTTCTGGGTGGCGCTGTTGTTCTGGGCGGCGTCACACTCGGTGCAATTCCCGCAAATCCGATCACCAATAACGCCATGCTGATCGGGTCCACGCTGGAAATGATCCTGTTGGCCATCATGCTGGCAGACCGCATGCACATGATGGAAAAAGAAAAAACCAAAATTGAGAAAAAGGCGAAAATTGCCCTGCAAGCTGTTAATCGTGCGTTACTCGACAGTAATCGTGTGAAAGATGAATTCCTTGCCACCATCAGCCATGAAATGCGCACGCCCATGAACGGTGTCCTCAACTGTCTGACACAGGCGAGCGGGGAAGCCAACGATGAAAAGCGGGAAGACTTCATCGATAACGCAGAAGATGCGGCCAAAAACCTGATGAACCTGATCGAAAGCGTGCTGAGCTACACCGAGTTGCAGTCGCACGAGTTCAAGATCAACCGCGAAAACTTTTGTCTTCAACGTTTGCTGGAACCTGTCAGCGAAACCTACGAACGAGCTGCCCGCCAGAAGGGCATCCGCTTCCAGATAAAAGTCACTCCGGAGGTGCCGACGTCGCTCTGGGGTGACCGCCGACGGCTGCAGCAGATCATGACCAACCTGGTCGACAACGCCATCAAATTCACTTCCCAGGGCGGTGTAACGCTAGGTGTCAGTGTTGACTCGCTGGACAAGGAACACCATCGTGCCCAGCTGGCTTTCTCCGTCTCGGACACGGGCATAGGCATTCCGCCCGATATGGAATCGGTTGTCTTCGACCGGTTCAAGCAATTCAGCGGACAGAACAATCGACGTCACAGCGGATTGGGAATCGGATTGGCCGTATGCAAACAAATTGCGGCGCTGATGGGCGCAGATCTGCGTTATCGCTCCATCGTGGGAGAAGGCACGGAATTCATTCTTGCCATCAACCTTGAATATACGGATGCGCCAGCCGTTCATGGCCCGGAAACCATCGACATACACTCGGTGACCATTGGCAAACGGGCCCTGATCGTTGAAGACAACCCGGTCAACCAACTGGTATTGAAAGCGGCGCTCAACAAGCTGGGCCTGGATTCGGTGTGCGCCAACAACGGCGAAGAAGGCATCAAGGCAGTAGAGAATAACGCGCTGGACGTCATACTGATGGATTGCCAGATGCCGGTCATGGATGGTTTTGAAGCCACCCGCCAAATACGCGCCCTGTCCAATGAAAAATCGAAAGTCCCCATCATTGCCATCACCGCCAACGCCATGAGTCGCGACAAGGATTTGTGTCTGAGCTGTGGCATGAACGACTACATGAGCAAACCGGTCAACGTTAAACTGCTGGAAGATGTGTTGATGAAGTGGTTGCCGGCACCGTCCGCAAACACGTCTACCCTGCACTGATACAGCGTTTTGCGGAGCAAGCTCGATGAGTCATGAATTTCATGATCACTTTTCGCAACAGGCATCCATCTATGCCACTTACCGCCCCGGTTATCCCGAAGCTCTTTTCACCTGGTTGGCAACACTGACACCCGCACGCAGTTGTGTTTGGGATTGTGCCACCGGGAACGGCCAGGCGGCAGCTTCCCTGGCGCGCCACTTCGAGCGCGTGATCGCCACTGATGCCAGCGCCGCCCAGATCGCGGCGACAACACCCGCCTTGCAGGTGGAATACCGTGTTGCCACCGCCGAAACCAGCGGTCTTCCCGATCACAGCATGGATATGGTGACTGTCGCTCAGGCGTTACACTGGTTTGATCTGCCAGCGTTTTATACAGAAGTGAAGCGCGTCGCGAAGCCACAAGGCGTGGTTGCTGCCTGGAGTTATGGCGTCATCGATGTCGACCACAAAACAGCCAATCCGCTTATCCAGGCGTTTTATTACGACACCGTCGGTGCATGGTGGCCGGCCGAGCGACGCCATGTGGAAAACGGCTACCGTGAACTGCCCTTTCCGTTTGAGAAAATCGATGCTCCGCCCATGGCCATGACAGCCCAATGGCCTCGTGCAGCCCTGTGCGGATATTTGCGCAGCTGGTCAGCCACGCAACGGTTCGTGGAGAAGAACGGATTTGACCCGGTAGCGTTACTTGAAGACGCCCTGGAAAAGACAGGAATAACGAAGGATACATCACTGGCAATACGCTGGCCCCTCACCCTTCTCGTCGGGCGGATCCAGTAGCCCCGGCCTGGCGGGGCGATACAACCGGTTAAAACACGTCTGCCATTTTCAGCACGTCGTAGGCGGGCTCCTCGTATGGATGTGCCGCCTTCATTGCAGTGATCGCTTGCTGTATCAGGGTATCGTCACAGACAAGTTCTACCCGGTACTCAGCGACCGTCTCGGTTTCGCCCACGCTCCCGATAAACGGGTTGGCTCCATCAAGCGCACGGAACTGGCCCTGCCCCAGCGTTTCCCAGCTGCAGCAATCGTAACGACCGATACGACCGGCGCCGGCAGCAAACAGGGCAGCCTTGACAGCTTCCTTGTGGGATTCCGGAACAAAGAACACGATTTTATACATGTCTCATTTCCTCTTCGGAACCACATACATCGCTTCGGCAGCGACGGTTTGCTGCTCACCCCGCCAGACACCCCCTTCGACGCGGGTCACCCGACCGATACGTGAAGCGGGCCAGGCCTTGAAGGTCAGTTCCTGATAGAGCGGCGTCGGCACGAGGTATCGCACATTCAGATAGCCGGTCACGCCAATATATCCCTGCGCGTGCGGCACCCGCGCCAGCACCACATCCAGCAACGCCGAGAGCACCCCACCATGGGCGTTACCCGGACCGCCTTCATGCAGGGCTTCCAGGGTGACGTGAGCGGTTACCTTGTCAGCGTCCAGATCGAAACGGAGTCGGGGCGCAGCGGGATTGCTGGCGCCGGTCACCGCATCATAGTCAAAGGCCATCATGACCTGCGTTGGCGTGGCACTTCCTGCAACCATCGGTACATATTGATCGATATGGCGATGATGACAAGCGCCCTGCAGTTTGGCTTCAATACCTGCCAATTCAGCGTCGAGTGCTGTCAACTCAGCGTCTGGCAAATCCACACGAATCAACCGAGTGCTGATCGCAGCCAGCCGATCCGCCAGCGCACGCCGCACTGCGAACGTGTCTGGCACCGGGGGCCGATAGGCATCGACCCAATCGTGCAAGCCAAAAACAGCGGGCGGTTTGTCGATCAAATCACTCACAGCGCGCGTTATCCCACCCAAACACGGGCGTTACGGAACATGCGCAACCACGGGCCGTCTTCACCCCAGGATTTCGGATACCAGGAGTTTTGCACCGTGCGGTAGACCCGCTCCGGGTGCGGCATCATGATCGTGACGCGACCATCGCGGTTGCACAAACCGGTAATCCCCTCAGGGGAGCCGTTAGGGTTGGCCGGATACGCTTCGGTAACGCGCCCGTTGTTCTCGATATAACGCAGTGCAACGCCGTTGGATTGCTGCGCAGCCGCCTGCTGCCAAGCATCCGAAAACATTGCGCGACCTTCCCCGTGTGCCACGGCGATGGGCAGGCGTGAACCTTCCATGCCTTGCAGCAATAGGGATGCTGAAGGCTGAACCTCTACCAGACTGACGCGCGCTTCAAACTGCTCGGAAGTGTTACGCACAAATCGCGGCCAGTATTCGGTGCCCGGAATCAACTCGGCCAGCGTAGACAACATCTGGCACCCGTTGCACACGCCCAACGAGAATGTGTCCTGACGGCCAAAGAAGTTCTGGAAGCTCTCACGTGCCTGCGCATTGAACAGAATGGATTTGGCCCAGCCACCACCGGCGCCCAACACATCACCGTAAGAGAAGCCTCCACACGCGACCAGGCCTTTGAAATCCTGCAGCGACACCCGCCCTGACAATACGTCGCTCATGTGCACGTCAACAGCCGTAAAACCTGCCGTGTGGAACGCCCCCGCCATTTCTACATGACCGTTGACGCCTTGCTCACGCAAGATCGCCACCTTGGGGCGAACGCCCGTGGCAATGAAAGGAGCAGCCACATTCTGCTGCGCATCGAAGCTCACCACCGGCGACAAGCCCGGATCATCCTGATGTTTGATGCGCTCGAACTCCTGCCTTGCGCAGTCGCTGTTATCGCGCAACGATTGAATGCGGAAACTGGTTTCGGCCCATACGGATTGCAGTTCAGCACGCGTCTCATCAAGCAGTAACGTGCCATTGCTGATGATACGCAACTGATCGGTATGATTGAGCCGACCGATAACGCTCGCAGAAAGCTGCGCATTCCGCAGCACCTGCAGCACCGTTTCCGCATCGTCCGCACGAACCTGCACCACAGCACCCAGTTCTTCATTGAACAGGATGGCAGCAGGGGCACCAGACAAGGCAGAGATATCAAGATCGACACCCACGTGACCGGCAAAGGCCATTTCCGCGACAGTGGCCAGCAATCCGCCGTCACCACGATCGTGATAGGCCAGCAAACGGCCACTCTGCCGCAACGCTTGAATCGCATCAAAGAAAGCTTTCAGTTGGCCGGCGCTTTCCACGTCGGCACATTCGTGGCCCAGCTGGTTGTACACCTGTGCCAGTGCGGTGGCGCCCAGTCGATTCTTGCCATTGCCCAGATCAATGACGATCAGGGCCGTATCGCCGACATCGCGTTGCAGTTCCGGCGTGAGCGTTTTGCGGACATCCTGCACGGGGGCGAACGCAGAAATGATCAGTGACAACGGGGCGGTGACCGATTTCTTCTGGCCGTTATCATCCCAGACGGTACGCATGGACATGGAATCCTTGCCGACTGGAATGGTGATTCCCAAGGCAGGACACAGTTCCATTCCCACCGCATGTACGGTATCGAACAGCGCCTGATCCTCGCCCGGATAACCGGCTGCAGCCATCCAGTTCGCAGACAAACGTACATCCGATAATTTGGCGATTGCGGCAGCAGCGATGTTGGTAATGGATTCACCCACCGCCATGCGCCCTGCAGCCGGTGCGTTAATCAGCGCGGCCGGGGTGCGTTCCCCCATGGCCATGGCTTCGCCGGTATAGACATCAAGAGTGGTGCTGGTAACGGCAACGTCTGCTACTGGCACCTGCCAGGGGCCGACCATTTGATCGCGAGTGACGGTGCCCGTTACGGAACGGTCACCGATAGTGATCAAGAAGCTCTTGCTGGCCACGGTTGGCAAACGCAACACACGATAGACCGCATCCTTGAGATCAATCGCCTCTGCAGTGAAAGGATTTTGCTCTACGGAGGCACGCTCGAATTGACGGTGCATTTTGGGTGGCTTGCCAAACAATACCGACATCGGCAAATCCACCGGACGGTTGCTGAAATGCGTGTCGGCCAAGGTCAGGTGGTGCTCGGCCGTTGCTTCACCGATAACGGCATACAGGCAACGCTCACGCTTGCAGATGGCTTCAAAAGTGGCGAGATTCTCGGGCGCAACGGCCAGCACATAACGCTCTTGCGACTCGTTACACCAGATCTCGACCGGCGACATACCCGGCTCGTCATTGGGCACTTTGCGCAAATCAAAACGGCCACCACGACCGCCATCCTTGACCAGCTCAGGCATGGCGTTACTCAAACCGCCCGCGCCCACGTCATGAATAAAGCTGATGGGATTCGCCTCGCCCAACTGCCAGCACTGGTCGATGACTTCCTGGCAGCGACGCTCCATCTCCGGGTTGTCGCGTTGCACGGAAGCGAAATCGAGGTCTTCGGCGCTCGCGCCCGTCGCCATGGACGACGCCGCGCCACCCCCGAGCCCGATCAACATCGCCGGTCCGCCCAGCACGATGAGTTTGGCTCCCACCGGAATCTCACCTTTCTGCACATGGTCTGCACGGATGTTGCCGTAACCACCCGCAATCATGATGGGCTTGTGATAACCCCGGACCTCTGCACCGTTGACCGTCTGCACCTGCTGTTCATAAGTACGGAAGTAACCGCACAGATTGGGACGCCCAAATTCATTGTTGAACCCTGCCCCGCCCAGCGGCCCTTCGATCATGATGTCGAGCGCCGACACGATGCGATTGGGTTTGCCATAGGCTTGTTCCCACGGCTGCTCGAATCCGGGAATGCGCAAATTGGAGACCGTAAATCCGGTGAGGCCTGCCTTGGGCTTGGAACCACGCCCGGTTGCGCCCTCGTCACGGATTTCGCCGCCAGCGCCAGTCGATGCACCGGGATACGGCGCGATGGCTGTCGGGTGATTGTGGGTTTCCACCTTCATTAATATGTGCACAGGCTCCTGATGGAACGCATATGCCTTGCTTTCGGGATCCGGAAAGAATCGACCGGCCTGAAACCCTTCAATGACGGCAGCATTGTCGGCGTAGGCTGACAACACACCCTCGCTGTTGCAGGCATAGGTGTTCTTGATCATCTTGAACAGGGAATGCGTCTGCGCCTCTCCATCGATGCTCCAGTCGGCATTGAAAATCTTGTGACGGCAGTGTTCGGAATTGGCTTGCGCGAACATCATCAGCTCGACATCGGTCGGGTTGCGGCCGAGCTGCTGGAAGCTGTTGGTCAGATAATCGATTTCGTCATCGGCGAGCGCCAGGCCCAGGGTTTTATTTGCCGCCACGAGTGCGGCGCGACCATCATCGAGAATATCGACATGCATGATGGGGCGCGGTTCATGGTGAGCGAACAGCGCTTCGGTATCCTGCAATGAGGCAAAGACCGCCTGCGTCATGCGGTCATGCAGCAAAGGCGCCACCGCCGGACGCTGTTCAACCGAAATGCCACTAACGAAATACACAACGCCTCGTTCGATGCGCACTACTTCGTTCAAACCGCAGTTATGTGCAATGTCGGTTGCCTTGCTGGCCCAGGGAGAAATCGTTCCCGGACGGGGCACCACCACGAACAACTGGCCTGCTGGCGTTTGCGGCTGCAGGTGATGACCATAGGAAAGCAGCTTGGCCAACGCCTGTTGTTTGTCACCCTCCAGCGGTTGGCTTACTTCCACCATATGCACGAACTCGGCATAAACCGCGGACACCGCGGGCACGGCAGCCTGGAGCTGCACCAGCAGTTTTTGGGTCTTGAAGGGGGATAAGGCAGGGGCACCGCGCAACTGAAGCATGATCGGGTCTCGACTGGCTGGGGGAATGGTGTGAATGCGCGCATTATAAAGGAAGGGGGCTAAAACCTTAACCCGAAAAGCAGAAAGGGGCTCCGAGAGCCCCTTTCTGTCTGCATCCAAAGGTTGTTAACGCTTACGACGCCATACGCTGAATGGCTTGATCGAGTTCGCGCATCACGCCCTCTATCTCGCGGTTCAGACGCTGGCATTCCTCGCTGCGACGCACCGCTTCCTGGGTGGCTGCACTCATGCGTTGCAAGCTGGCGCTGATGCTGTCGGCTGAGCGGGTTTGCTGCTCGACCGCGGCAGCGATTTGTTCATTCATGGAGCTGATCGAGCTGATGGCACTGGTAATGGCGCCCAGCGACGAACCCGCACGGGAGGCCTGGTCCACGCTCAATTCGGCTTGCTTGCGGCCTTCGGCCATGACTTTTACCGCGTTGCTGGAGCCTTCCTGCAAGCGGGCGATCATGTCGTTGATTTCTTCGGTGGCTTCCTGGGTACGTTGCGCCAGGGTACGAACTTCGTCGGCCACCACCGCGAAGCCACGGCCTTGCTCCCCGGCACGGGCCGCTTCGATCGCGGCGTTCAATGCCAGCAAGTTGGTTTGATCCGCAATACCGCGAATAACTTCGAGGATGGCGCCGATCGATTCACTATCGGCTTCCAGCTTCTGGATGGCACTGGCAGCGCGCTCGACTTCGTCGGCCAAGGAATGGATGGAGGACGTCACGTTGTTGACGACACGCTGACCGCTGTCGGCTTCTTCGTTGGCGTCGCGAGCCGCCTGGGCGGCGGTGGCGGCATTCTGGGACGCTTCGTGGACAGCAGCCGTCATGTGGGATACGGCATCGACCACTTCACGAGCGTCCGTTTCCAGACGGCTGGTGGTGTTTTTGTCGGTGCTCAGTTTGACCAGCTCTTTGGTCATCACCTTGACCCGATCCATGTCTCCGTTGATTTTTTCCAGCGTGGACTGGACGTTCGCCAGCCACTTGTTGATGGCAGACGCAAGTCGGTCGTCATTGCCCTTGGCCACTATCCGATCGCTCAAACGACGCTGTCCCCTTCCCAGCTCTTCGAAAAACTGCGCAAGCTCATCTCCATTCCCCGCGACAGCATCTTTCAACACCATCATGCCGACGGCACAAGCCACCAGCGTCACGAGAACGCCAAAACCAATGAGTTTGCCAGCGCCATCGGCGTCGGCGACCGCCCACATCAGATATCCCACCTGAACTACAGCGATCCCGCCGATGGCCGCGATCAGTCGGCCCGTGGCTGCATTACTCATATAACTCTCCATTCTAAGATGCAAAACCGGAAAAAACCGTGACCAAGGCGTCGCACGCCGGTCATGAAATCTGCCTGCCCCTCGCCAAGTGTGACGTGGGCAACATTATTCAGCGTAGATGCGCCTGTGAATATTCGCAAGCCGGCTGCTTTGTGACTTATAACCAAACGGTCTATGTAGCCCTTGCTCTATGCTTCGTAACATTGTTATCGTCGACATCGAGGCACCTCAGGGATATACTCCGCTCAAATTTTAAGCAATCGGACTAATTTTCGGGCGAATCTAGCTTTCGACCGAAGAGAAAAACACAAGGAAATCAGTGACTGGGGCGGGCCGCCGCAATATGCAGCCCGTTGCAGAGACCGAAGGATAAACGCGAGAAAGGATCGGCTAGGAATGATGTTATTCAAGCAAAAAGCGGTTCAGGCCTTCGCCACACTGACGACGTTTCTGTTCCTGCTTTTCACACCAGGCTGCCAGCCTGCAGGTCCACTGCTGGAACGCATACAGCAAAAGGGCACATTGATCGTCGCCACCCGGCATGAGCCTTCGACTTATTTCGAAGTGCAGGACGATTTGTTTTCCGGATTCGAATATGACCTCGTGACCCGCTACGCGGAGCGCCTGGGAGTCGACGTTGAATGGAAAACCTATGACAATTCCGATGCAATGCTGGAAGACCTGCGCAATGGCGATGTGCATCTGGTGGCGGCTGGCATTGCCATCACCCCGGCACGCGAAAAGCTGTTCCACTTCACGCCCGCCTACACCGAAGCCACGCCAATGCTCGTGTATCGCAAGGACCGTACGCCCCCCGTGTCACTGGGCGCACTCGCCGGCAGTCGTGTCATCGTCTCTGATCAGGGGGCCCAGAAGGGACGCCTTGAAAGTCTCAAGGCAGAGCATCCCGGCCTGACCTGGGATGAACGCAACAACCTCGGCCCGATCACCCTGCTGTCGCTGCTCAATGAAGGCGAGGCCGATTTTGCCATCATCAACGACAACGTGTTCGAGCAGGTCCGCTCCCTGTTTCCCGAGCTGGAAAAGGGAATGGCCCTGGATGCGCCCCAACCACTCGCCTGGGCGCTCAATCGCCATGAGGACGACTCGCTGCTGAGTTCGATCGAGACCTACTATCAGGAAATGGAAGAGGAAGGCTTTCTGGAACAATTGCGGGAGCAGTACTTCACTGACCGCAATTTCGACTATGTCGGCGCCCGCGCTTTTCTGACCCACATTGATGCGCGACTCAAACGCTACAAGCCCTGGTACAAGAACATTGCGTCAGAAACCGGGTTCGATTGGCGCTTGCTGGCCGCGGTGGGTTACCAGGAATCGCTGTGGAATCCGAATGCCGTCTCTCCGACCGGAGTGACTGGCTTGATGATGCTCACCTCTCGTGCCGCCAAGGAAGTGGGCGTCACTGACCGGCGCGATGCCCGCCAGAGCATCATGGGCGGCAGCCGCTATTTCAAACGCATTTACGACCAGCTTCCCGAATCCATCGAAGAGCCCCATCGCACCTGGTTTGCGTTGGCTGCCTACAATATGGGCGTTGGTCATCTTCTCGATGCTCGCCGCCTGACCACGCAGATAGGGGGCGATCCTGACAATTGGTATGATGTAGAGAAGACGATTCCGCTTCTGCAAAATCCGGCGTACTACCGGAATGCCCGTCACGGCTATTCCCGCTCGGCACGCCAGGCGGTGGCGTATGTGCGCAACATCAAGCGCTACTACGACACCTTGGTACTGGCGACCCTGCAACCGGTCAGACCGTTTGTGCCCATGCCCGAGACTGTCGCTGCCCTTCCCCAGAAAAACATCATTCTCTGAACAGACAGACCGGAGCCGTCTATCGGGCGCCGGTCTGTCACGACCCAATAAATCCTACCTCCCAATCTCCTGGCAGCCTCGATCAAGGGTTGCCTCGATCAAGGGTTGCCTCGATCAAGGGTTGCCTATCCCCATAAAAGTTTCGCCCACAAAAAAGCCGGGGCACGCCCCGGCTTTTTTCATGCGTCAGCAATCACATCACGCAGATTTGCGACGTCTCGAAAATGCTGCCACCGCAGCGAGACCAAGACCGAACAACACGATGCCTGCCGGCTCATCTACTGACGCTTCAGGCTTGGGCTTGGTGTCGGGTTTCGGCTTGTCGCCATCAGGTTTTCCAGGCTGCTTATCGGGCTGACCTGGATCTTGATCCCCATCCTCACACGCTTTTGACGGTTTTTTATCAGACCGAGCTTTTTCATTTTTTGTGGCGGCATCACAATCGACAGGCACATCATCGATCACTTCTGATTTTTCGGGCGTTTTCGACGTATCCTGCCCAGGGCCACCGGCACCACCCTCAAGCGCAGAACGCGCATCAGCCGAATAATACTGCGGCGCCGGCGTCGGCGAAAACTGCCCGCCACCAGCCACGACCGCACTGATCTTTACGGACGACTGCTGGGAAAGCGCGCCATCGACAGCATCGCCCTGGGTGTCTTCCTCTACCAGCACGGAAAGCGGGTCCACCCGCGACTGCCGCTGGCGGGAAAGCGTATCCTCGACGGCCATCAGGTTCAGATGTGATGACAGTTTCTTGCTGCCCGCATCCAAATCCATTCTGGGAAGCACATCTTCGGGCTCAGGGGATGCAGATGCTCCAGCGGTGTTCGCCTGGACTTCATCTTTCCACTCAGCCTGGGCACCACCGTTCACTTGTGTCCATGCAAATGCGGCTGACCCTAGGGCGAAGGTACATCCAAGTATCAACCGTCCACGCTTGCTCAACACGAATTTCATACGCTACCCACGCTACTTAGAAAAACCAGAAAATCTGATCACCAAACAAGCAATTTTCATTCCGCAACAACAATTCCCGAAAATACAAGCACTTAGCCTGTTACCACCAGCGCCCATGTAAACTTCTTCGACATTGCAATGCGCGCCCGCCAGAACCCGCTTCTCTCATCTTAGCCAACGAACATCCGTTCATCACCAGTCAATTGCCTGAGAAACGCTGCGAGACTGCAGGATTTTGTTTCTGATTCCCGCAGCAAGCATCTGCTCTTCCGGTGTATTCAAGGCCGACAACTGCAACAGGGACAATTGGGTCTCATAAAACAGCACTGGATCCTCCCGCTCGACAAACAGGTCATGGTATTCACCCAGCGTTTGTTTGCGCAGCAAATCCAACTGCCGCAGCCTTTCGAGAGGCGTCAGCTGCAATGCTCCGTCACGGATGAAGTCATTCAGGGCCAACTCATAGGCCATGCGAGCGTCTTCCGCACCAAACAGCCAACGTCTGAATTCAGGGGCGATAAACTGCGCGCGAAGATGCTGTAGTGTCTGATACGTCTGTGCGACATCGAGATCCTGCAACGCGCGCGTTTCAGCCACAAAATTCTCGTAACGCAGGTATTGATCGTATACCTCGAGCAAGGCAATCACATCACTATCCTGGCTGAACTTGTCGCGCAGAAAATCGCGGGTCATGCCATTGCATTCGTTACGATCCCACTCGGGAAGACATCGCTCCCGGACTTCGTTGATCATACTGACGAAGTCGACGTCGTGTCGGCGAATCCGTTCAAGAATGCCACCACCCACAAACCCTGAAAACGATGTTTGACGAAAGGGGGCCTCGGCAGCATCGGATGCCACCCTCCCCGTCGAAGTATCCAGCGCCCTTCTGGTGACAGGGTCACCGGCCGAATCACCATTGAAATAAAGCCATACAGCGACCACCATCGCCAGAATGGAGGCTGCCGACAGCAAGGAACTTCTGATGGGTGATTCGCTCTCAATCATGGCCTGTTTCAACGGGAAGAGGCTTCCCATTGTCCTTCTGTTGTCTGATCGTCGAGATTGAGCCACACCGCATTGGCCCCCTGGGCCAATTTAACACTGTTCAACTGCTCGTTGTCGTAACCATTGGTGGGCACCGCAAAGACGAACTCACCCAGCGTTTCTGCATCACAAGTGGCACTGCCCAGCTCCCAAATCCCCGTACCCTCAGAAACATACCATTCGTGTGTGCCTGGCTTGCGACAGGCATAACGAGCAACCTCAGTGCAGGCACGATCATCGAAACGATTGTTTTCTGCCGACACGGCACAATTTTCGTTGCCCCCCTGATCACTCGGTTGACCGACATCCCAGCTCCAGACCGAGGCATACAAGCGCTCATCGGCGACAGCCAGTTTGTCAAAACCAATCAGGTTGGCGCCACACTTTTGCAGATTGGCAGCGTCCTCCACGTCTATACGATCAGGATGGGCAAACACACTGGACAGGAGAGTACGGTCTTCATAAAAACGCACCCAGTAACGATCAAAAAACTCACGGTCAAAATCGCAGTGTACGCCATCGACGTCTTCAACCTCGCCCGTAGGATACCCGCTCAGACGATCGCCAACACCGGCATAAGCCCATGTGCTCCAACCACTGCCGGCGCTGCACACCTCAGAACCACCCATCAGCAGCACTTGCTTGCCGCTGTTCAGGATATCCTGCTTGCTGATGTGCATGGGGATGCCCTGACACCCTGCACCTTGGGGACGATATATTTTATTCCCCATGCGCTGACTGAGGATGCTCACAAGATCCGCATAGCGGGCATCCGTATGGTCTTCGATATAGATGACGATGACTTCTTTGGCGTTGCGTGCGTCATCCAACCAACGGCGGATCTCGTCGACGCCCGCCTCCAATGGACGGTCATAGGGCGAACAGCCGAGGTGGCTGTCCTGACCGTGGCACAGAAGCAGCCGCTGCCGCCATTGCCAGGGCCAACCCGTCATCGAGAAAAACTTGTGCACATCAAGTTCCAATGAGCGCACCCCTGCATCCAGCTGTTGACCAAGGGAGAGACGATGATTGGGATCGATGTAAGCAAAGGCCGTGCGATAGGCCGCCGAGTTATAGGAATTGTGGGTCATCAGGAACGTTGACGTTGCCAACGGTTCGCGATAATCGGCTTTGTTCTGGAGATCCAGTGCTTTGCTCAACCAAGGATCCGGGAGAGCCGTCGGCGCAGCCCGGCCGGCGAAGTATTGACTGGCTTCCTGGCCGATGTTGTCCAAAGACGATGCCAGTGCAAGGGAAGCGGGCAGCAGGCCGAGGAACAGCAGGCACAGTAACGGACGCCAAGCCACGCTGAAAAACGAATGCATCATGATGGCCCTCGGGCTGTTTTTGTTATTGTCGAAAGCACTCTTGGTACTGACGCACCAACAGCATACCATCACCCAACAGCACAATAAACAACCAGATGTCCGCTAATCCCTGACGCTTGCTCTCCCTGCCACGGCCCGAGCCCCGTATTTCATCCCGTTATCAGGCCACAATGTCCGATCGGTAGCCTTTATCATCCGTCTTGTACTCGGCCTCCCCCTCAAGTGACAGTTGACGCATGATTTCGCGCACCGAATAGCGGTCTACCCAATCGCGCCCACCCGGAAGCTTGCTCGCCAGAGACATGCCGGCATAGCCCAGGGAAATCGGCAGGAACAGCGCGGCAAAACTCAATGCATCACTTTTTTCACTGTCGACGCCCATCGTGCGGGCCGTCCTGGCGCCTACCATTCGGGTATACAGGAAGCGTGTCGAACGCTTGTCCAGCTCATGCATAAAACGGTCAAACCGACCTTGGGAATGGCGGCGATAGGCCGAGATCGTCGCTGTATTCAGATCCTTACCGCGCGGATCGAATTTATGCCGCAATGTGGCCTGGCACATAGACCAAGTGTCGACGATCTGTTGCGGATCATTGCTGAGGAACTGATCATGCATTCCCAGCAGATACGCCAAGTAACGCGCCTGCTCGACGGCAGCTTCCATCGATCGGTTGAAACGCCCTCCATGGGCCAGCGCATACTTGGCCATCAAATGGTTGAAGCCAAGCGCGGCGCCCATTTGATCGACCTGGGGAATCGGCACGCCGTACACGGAATAGTCCCAGTTCTGCGGCCGCTTCAGCAAATTGCAGCGCACCATCGCATGCATGAGCCGCACCTTGACGGCAGATTGATACGCCACCCCGCCTTTGCGCAGCGCCCCCGGCAATGCCGCCATCTTGAAGGTGCTGATGGTTTCCTTCATGCGTTTGGCGGCAGAGTCACTGGTGAGTGCGCCAGTGATAATCATGGGAAGGCCCTGATAACCGTTCACGTAGGTCATCATGAAACTGACCCGGATGATGGCCTCGCCTGCCAGCGCCGTAATGGGCCGGAGGCGCTCGGTGGCGTAGTCGATCTTGCTCCAGTCCAGCCATTCGGGTTCGGTTTCCACCGAACGCATGAGCGCGACCAGTTCCGGAGGCGCATCCTTGACGGCATCGACACCTTCCGCCGCTGCCTGATCCAACATCGCGCGCGCCTTTTTGAATCCCAGTTGGGGTATCAGGGCGGCGTAGGCATCGGCCAACGGATCCCCCATCAGCGTCAGCTGGCGAAAGAACTCCACCCGTTCCTGGTCGGCCAGCAATGACTGGATTCGGGTGTCATTACGGATGATGCTGTTCTCGCCCAGCGCAGTGCGGAACCGTTCCGGCACGAGGGTCAGGTCCAAGGGCCCGTAAACGGTGGGGGCCAGGGTCTTTTGCAATTGAATGATGTCGTGCGTGCTGTAGGACATGGTGGCTCCCGATTGAACAAAAACGCAGTGACATGCCGATGGGTCTCACAGGCCCACCAACAACGAGACACTATCTGTTACCTGTATCGATTGTGGAGCAAATTGACAAATAGGACAAGGCAAAATGACCACCCGGTCATGAACTTCTAAACACAAAGTATACTGCGCCGACCATGCAGAGGGCTGCCCACAGGAAGTCCAGTTTGATGGGGGTTTTCATGTAGAAAATGGCAAAGGGGACGAACACCAGCAGGGTAATGACTTCCTGCATGATCTTGAGTTGCGGCAGACTCAGTACGCTGAATCCGATGCGGTTGGCAGGCACCTGCAGCAAGTACTCGAACAGCGCGATGCCCCAACTGACCAGGGCGGCAATGATCCAGGGTTTGTCGTTGAGGCTGCGCAGATGGGAATACCACGCGAAGGTCATGAAAACATTGGAGAGGATGAGAAGGCCGGCGGCCTGATAGACGGGGTTCAGCATGTCTTCTTATTTGTCTGGGAGGTTGATTTTATTGCCGGGCCAACAACATTCCGTGCGGAAAAAGCTGTCAACGTTCGGATTTTTTCTCTGCTCGACGACGCGCAAAAAAACCTTTCAGCAATTCGCTCGCCTCCTCTGCCAGCAAGCCCCCTTCAGCCACAACGCGGTAATTGAGCTGCGGCAGGTCAAAAAAGCACTGTGTGCTCACGATCGCACCCGCCTTCGGTTCCGTCGCCGCAAACACCACACGGTCAACGCGTGCGTGCACGATGGCGCCCGCACACATGGCACAAGGTTCCAGGGAGACGTAGAGGGTGGATCCGGGAATACGATAATTGGCAACGGCCTGGCAGGCCGAACGCAGTGCGCGGATTTCGGCGTGGGCGGTGGGATCGTGCCCGGCAATGGGTGCGTTGCAGCCTTCCCCGAGCAGCTCGCCATCACGGACAACGACGGCACCCACGGGCACTTCACCAGCGTCGGCGGCCTCTGCCGCCAGCGCCAGCGCGCGACGCATCCAGTGTTCGTCCTGAGCACTGAACACGGGCGTTACTTCCGTCATTCCCACTCGATCGTGGCGGGTGGCTTGGAAGAAATATCATACGTCACGCGCGAAATACCGGAGATTTCGTTGATGATGCGGTTCGACACCCGCTCCAGCAACTCATACGGCAGATGCGCCCAACGCGCTGTCATGAAATCGATGGTTTCCACGGCGCGCAGCGACACCACGTATTCATAACGACGACCGTCACCGGTCACACCCACCGATTTCACTGGCAGGAAGACAGTAAAGGCCTGGCTGACCTTGTGGTAGTAACCGGACTTGTGCAGTTCTTCGATGAAGATGTGGTCGGCATCGCGCAACAGATCGGCGTAGGATTTTTTGACTTCGCCCAGAATACGCACGCCCAAGCCCGGGCCCGGAAACGGGTGACGGTACACCATGTCGTAGGGAAGCCCCAACTCCATACCGATCTTGCGCACTTCATCCTTGAACAGTTCGCGCAGCGGTTCCACCAGTTTCATTTTCATGTTTTCAGGAAGCCCGCCCACGTTGTGGTGCGACTTGATGACATGCGCCTTGCCGGTCTTGGCGCCAGCACTTTCAATGACATCAGGATAGATGGTGCCCTGTGCCAGCCACTTGATGTTGTTCAGGCGGCTGCTTTCCGCGTCGAAGACATCGATAAAGGTCTTGCCGATGATTTTGCGTTTCTGCTCCGGGTCATGCACGCCCTGGAGTTTTCCGAGGAAGGCTTCTTCAGCATCGACGCGAATGACGCGAATGCCCATGTGCTGCGCGAACATCGCCATGACCTGGTCGCCTTCATTCTTGCGCAACAGGCCGTTATCGACAAACACACAGGTGAGTTTGTCGCCGATCGCACGGTGCAACAAGGCAGCAACCACCGAGGAATCCACTCCGCCCGACAGCCCCAACAGCACTTCATCATCGCCGACTTGTTCACGCAGCTGGCGAATGGCGTCTTCAACGATATTGCTGGCGTTCCACAATCCGTCGCAACCGCAGATTTCACGGACGAAGCGCTTGATGAGTTCGCCTCCCTGTTTGGTGTGTGTAACTTCCGGGTGGAACTGTACGGCGAACCAGGGATGTTGCTCGTGCTGCATCGCCGCAATCGGGCACGTGTCGGTTTCAGCGGCCCGACGAAAGCCCGGTGGCAGTGCGGTGACCTTGTCACCGTGGCTCATCCAGACATCCAGGCGATGCTGGCCATCATGGTCGTCGAGACCTTCGAACAGGCGGCAGTCGTTATAGTGGCGAACTTCGGCATACCCGAACTCGCGCAGATTGGAGCTTTCTACCTTGCCGCCCAGTTGCGCGGCCATGGTTTGCATGCCGTAGCACACCCCCAGCACGGGAACCCCCAGTTCGAACACGACCTGATCGGCACGCGGCGTATTTTGCAGCGTCACCGATTCGGGGCCACCAGAAAGAATGATGCCCTGGGGATTAAAGGTGCGAATGTCATCGGCCGACATGTCGCAAGCATGCAGTTCACAGTAAACACCGAATTCACGCACGCGACGGGCGATCAACTGGGTGAATTGCGATCCAAAATCAAGGATAAGAATTTTGTGGGCGTGAATATCGGTCATGAGAGCCCTTCGCTGAACAAGATGATTAAAAAACGGTAATAACAGAATGAACAAGGGGCGCCGCAGCGCCCGTCTGAATTCATCACGCCACGCAGGTGGCGCGTTTCCCTCCCCAACAGACCGTCGGATCGAGCTTGGTTTACCCAAGCTTAGTCGACTCGATAGTTGGGGGCTTCCTTGGTGATGGTCACATCGTGTACGTGGCTTTCCTTGATTCCCGCCGCCGTGATTTTCACGAACACCGGTTTGGTGCGCATGGTGTCAATATCGGCACAGCCGGTATAACCCATGCTGGCCCGCACGCCCCCCACCATCTGCAGGATAATGGCGGAGATGGGCCCTTTATAGGCCACGCGCCCTTCAATGCCTTCCGGCACCAGTTTTTCGACGCCTTGCGAGGCATCCTGAAAATAGCGGTCGCTGGAACCGGTGGTCTGCGCCATCGCGCCCAATGAACCCATACCGCGATAGGCTTTGTAATAACGCCCCTGGTACAGTTCCACTTCACCCGGTGCTTCTTCGGTACCGGCGAGCAGACTGCCCATCATGACGGCATGTGCACCGGCGGCGATAGCCTTGGCCACGTCACCACTGAAACGGATACCGCCATCGGCAATAACGCCGACGCCGCTGTCAGCCACGGCAGCCGCCACATTGGCAACGGCCGAAATTTGCGGCACGCCTATACCGGCAACGATACGCGTCGTGCAGATGGAACCGGGCCCAATCCCGACTTTCACGCCATCCGCGCCGGCATCCACCAGCGCACGCGCTGCATCAGCAGTCGCGATGTTGCCGCCAATCACCTGCATGTTCGGGTAATTTTTCTTGATCCAGGCGACGCGATCGATCACGCCTCTGGAATGTCCGTGTGCCGTATCGACCACCAGTACGTCCACGCCTGCCTCGATCAACGCGTCGATGCGATCTTCATTACCCGCGCCAGTGCCAACGGCTGCGCCAACGCGCAAACGTCCCAATGCATCCTTGCAGGCATTGGGATAAGCCTCGGCCTTGCGGATGTCGGTGTTGGTGACTATCCCACGCAAACGGAATTGATCGTCGACCAGGAGAATTTTTTCGATGCGGTGCTTGTGCAACAGCACGCGGATCTCGTCAGGCGTAGTGCCTTCGCGTGCGGTCACCAGTTTCTCGCGCGGCGTCATGATCGACGACACCGGTGAATCGAAACGGGTTTCAAAACGCAGATCGCGTGACGTCACGATGCCCACCAGATCATCGCCCTGCACTACCGGCACGCCGGAAATGCGGTTGGTGGTGGTCAGCTCGATCAGATCACGAATGGTCGCATCGGGCGCAATGGTAATGGGATCGCGCACCACACCACTTTCGTATTTTTTTACCAGACGCACCTGGCGCGCCTGCTCCTCGACTGTGAGGTTCTTGTGCAGGATGCCGATACCACCCTCTTGCGCCATACCGATCGCCAAACGGGCTTCGGTGACAGTGTCCATGGCAGCGGACACCAGCGGAATATTCAAGGTGATATCGCGAGTCAGACGCGTTTTGAGGCTGACGTCACGTGGCAGAACGTCAGAATATGCGGGCACCAACAATACGTCGTCGAAAGTCAGGGCATCCTGCAGGATTCTCAGCATGGGAATTACCTTTCAGGTGATGGGAAATTAAACGCGAAAGTATATCAGACGCTTAACACCCAGAGATAGCGGTATCCGGCATGACCGCGCGGCGACCGGGACATCTTCGTGACGAGCATTCGCCCAGGAAAGGCTATTGACGCCTGAGCGCCGCAGGTGGTTAACTGGTCATACCCTGAACCAGGATTCATATCATGGCCTACCGCCCGACCGCCCGAACAGAAAGCCTGCGCCTGGAACAACGCCAGAAGCTGGTCTCAGCCGCTCAACAGACGGTGCGCGCATCCGGGTTTGCCGGCGTGTCGATCGCCTCCGTTGCCACGGCCGCCGGACTCGCGACCGGTTCTTTCTATCGCCACTTCGCTGGCAAGGCGGAGCTGTGCGCTGAAGTCTTCCGGCTGGCAACCCAGCGCGAAGTTGACGTCATGAGTGTGCTGGTAACCGAAACCGCACCTTGCCGGGAACGTCTGGTGCGGGTGATACAGGCGTTTTGCCAGCGTGCCATGCGTGGCCGACGGCAAGCCTACGCACTGATTGCAGAACCCGTGGACCCGCTGGTGGAAGGCGAACGATTACTGTACCGCCAGCGTTACAGCGAGCTCTTTGCGACACTGATCGAAGCGGGCATCAAGAGTGGGGAATTCGCCCCGCAACCGTCCAACGTGTCAGCCGCCGCCCTCGTCGGCGCACTGGCGGAAACCCTGGTCGGGCCACTGGCGATGCACCAACAAGCCAATACCGATTTCAACGACGCCGAAGAACACGCGCTCATCACGGCCATTACCCACTTTTGCCTGCGGGCCATTACCGGAAAGGAAACACCCCCATGACACTGCCGCCCATTTCGCCCTTGCTTGCCAGCGCCGAAACGCATGAAGTCATCAACACCAGTCGCGAGCTGGAAAACCATAACGCCTATCTTACGGACCCCAGCCTGCGCGAAGCGCTTGCTGTCTATGGCATTGCGGATCAGGACGCTGAACTGTCGGCGTTCGGTGCCCTGACCGGATCGGCGGATGTCATCAAGCACGGATTTTTGGCCAACGAAAACAAACCCGTGTTCAACACGCATGACCGTTTCGGCAATCGCGTCGATCTCGCGGAGTATCATCCGTCGTATCACACGCTCATGGACACGTCGATTCGTCACGGCTTGCACAGCTTGCCCTGGACGGACAAGCGCTCGAATGCGCACGTCTTTCGTGCCGCACACAGCTATATGATGGCCCAGGTGGAAGCGGGTCACGGCTGCCCGATAACGATGACCTTCGCCTGCGTACCCACCTTGATGAAGCAGCCAGATATTGCCAAGGAATGGTTGCCCAAAGTCACCGCGCGTCATTACGACCCCCGCAATATCCGATGGCAGGACAAAGCCGGCCTGACCATCGGCATGGCAATGACTGAGAAGCAAGGCGGTTCGGATGTGCGCGCCAACACCACACGCGCCTACCCCATGGGCCACGGGGGCCCCGGACAGGCTTATCAGGTGGTGGGACACAAGTTCTTCATGTCTGCACCCATGTGTGATGCGTTTCTGGTGCTGGCCTATACGGACAAAGGATTGTCGTGCTTTTTGATGCCGCGCTGGTGTCCGGATGGACGTAAAAACACGCTTTTCGTGCAGCGCCTGAAAAATAAAATGGGCAACGTTTCGAATGCGTCGAGTGAAGTGGAGTTCCGCGGTGCATTTGCATGGCTGATCGGTGAAGAAGGCCGTGGTGTCGCCAATATTCTGGAAATGGTGGCACTGACCCGGTTTGACTGCATTATCGGTTCCGCCAGCTCACTGCGGTTGGGAACGGCACAAGCGGCCTTCCATTGCTCGCATCGCGCAGCGTTTGGCAAGCGTCTGATCGAGCAGCCGCTCATGCGCAACGTTTTGGCGGATCTGGCCGTCGAAAGCGATGCGGCGCTGCATATCGGCCTGCGGGTAGGACATGCGCTTGACCAGCGCAACGATGCGCAGCAGGCCGCTTTCCTGCGCATTGCGACTGCCATCGGCAAATACTGGGTTTGCAAGCGCGCACCGGGCCATGCGTACGAAGCGATGGAATGCATTGGTGGCAGCGGCGTCATGGAGAATTCCATCATGCCTCGCCTCTACCGTGAAGCACCGATCAATACGATCTGGGAAGGCAGCGGTAACGTGCAATGCCTGGATGTGATGCGTGCCATGGCGAAATCACCGGAATGCGTGGATGCACTCTTCGAAGAACTGGCACTGACGCAAGGTCACGACAAACGCCTTGACGCACTGACAGAAAACATCAAACGTGGCCTTGCCAATACCGACGATTTTGAGTGGCGGGCTCGCAGCGTGGTGGAAAACATGGCTCTGGCAATCCAAGCCAATTTGCTGGTACGCCATGGGCACGCAGCAACGGCGGAAGCCTTTATCGCTACCCGCCTGGGAGAAAATCAGCGGGGATTGGTGTACGGCACGATTCCCGCCGGCATCAATACCGATTCGATTATTGAGCGCGCCCTGCCAGCGGTAGGCTGAGCCCTACTCAGGTCTGCAAACGTACGCGGTAGGCTTCCTTGAGTGCGATTTTGCCTGCCCGTGCGGCTTGCAGCGCGTTTTGCGTCAAGGGCGTCATGCCATCCTTGATCGCGACATCGTAGATTTCATCGGCAGACGCACGCTGGCCGATTTTTTCGCGAATATTGCGGGTCAATGTCAGCAATTCGTAAACCGCCATACGACCATGCACACCGGTGCCAAAGCACTGATCGCAGCCTTTGCCGACATAGAATTTTTCTTCGGGCGCCACGCCCATGAGTTTGCGGACATCTTCATCGACGTCCTCTTCGCCCAGGCAATGGGGGCAATTTTTGCGGGTGAGACGTTGTGCAAGCACACCCAGCAGGACACTGCTGACGAGGTATGGGGCGACGCCGATTTCCAGCAGGCGCGCGATGGTGGCGCCAGCACTGTTGGTGTGCAGCGTGCTCAGTACCAAGTGGCCGGTGAGCGCACTTTCGACGGCCATTTTGGCGGTTTCCTCGTCGCGGATTTCCCCCACCATGATGACATCCGGATCATGACGCAAAATATGGCGCAAGGCTTTCGCGAAAGAATAACCCGTGGAATGATTGACCTGAATCTGGGTAATGCCATCGAGGTGATATTCGACCGGGTCTTCCACGGTGACGATATTCACCTGCGGACTGCGCACCTGCTCCAGTGCCGTATAAAGTGTCGTGGATTTGCCTGAACCCGTCGGCCCGGTGACCAGAAACAAGCCATGGCTCTGGGTGAGCATATGCTTGATTTTGACGGCATCATGTTCGGTGAAACCCAGATCCTGCAAATGATGTAACGCGAATTGTGTGTCCAGCAAACGGATGACCACGCTCTCGCCGTGAATGCTGGGAATGATCGACAAGCGCAAATCGATGCGTTTTCCGAGAAACGACACCTGTGAGCGGCCATCCTGCGGCAGACGGTGTTCGGCAATATCCATGTTGCCGAGGATTTTGATGCGACTGACGACCGACGGCAGCAGGTTTTTGTTCAAGGTGCGAATTTTTTGCAGAACCCCATCCACACGGAAAAACACGTTGGCCACATGCTCGCAGGGGCGAATATGAATATCCGACGCATGTCGCGCCATGGCATCGGTCAGCAGGTTCTGCACCAGCTGCACGACCGGCTTTTCATTCGCGAGTTTTTCCGCTTGTTTGACATCGACCGGGGCATCGATTTCACCGGTGACCACCATTTCTGCCAGGGCATTTTTCTCTTCTTCGCCACCATAATACTGGCTGATGGCGCGGGCGATATCTTCGGCAGGCGCGACGGCAATTTCGAGGACACGACCAACGATAAAACGCAAAATTTCGAACGTCGGATGATCGGTGGGATCAGAGACCGCCACCAACAAACGATCGCCTTCCTGATGCAGCGGGATCACAAGATGGCTGCGGGCAAACGTCGCTGGCACCAGGGAAACCGCTTTGGGATCAATATCCATTTGCCGCAGATTGACGTAGGGAATGCCAAAATGACTGCACAACGCTTGCGCCACGTCTTCGTTCTTGACCAGGCCCTTGTGCTGCAGGATTTCACCGAGGCGAACCCCGACCGCACTTTTCTGCTCTTCGAGAGCATCAATTAGTTGATCTTTGGTAATCAATCCCGCTTCTACCATCAACTGGCCGACCGGTTTGGGTGAAAACGAATACTGCTTGCGAAGGTGATCCGTCCACTGCTTACGAGATTCCAGTGTCGACTGGAGATCAGGACTGTTTACGAAAGAATGCGGCCCTTTGCTCGCACTGCCGGAAGAAAGACTGGCCACAACTACCTCAACAGATGATCCGTTATCCTTTCAAAGTAGCACAGACCACGGGAATTACCCCGTGAGGCCTTCCTTGCCACGGGTCAGCGATTCCCGCAGGATGTCTCTAAGCCATTGATTTGCAGGATCCTGATCGACGGATTCATGCCAGTACATCTGAATCGCCAAGCCCCGCACGTCGGCAGGTACCGGCAGAATCACATGATTCCCCTTTCCACGCAGGCGAGCGTAGCGTTCCGGAACCGTCAGCAGCAGGTCCGTGGTCTCCATGGTTTGCCATGCCACATGATAATTGGAGCACCGCAAAGCGATATCCCGTCGGAATCCGAGACGAGAAAGCTCGAAATCCTCGGCCGACAAGCCTGTGCGTCGTGATGACACTACGATGTGCCGGGCCTTGCAGTATTCATCTATCGTCCAGTTGGCCTTGATGACCGGGTGACGCTGCCGAGCCACCACCACGAACCTGTCTTCGAGTATCGGAGCATGGCGTAACGCCGGGGCTACTGGCATCAATACGTCAAAGGCGAGATCCAGACGCCCGGTGGCAAGATCCGCATCGAGCTCGCGGCGCCGTGCCCGCACGCTTGCCAGTTGCACGGAAGGTGCCTGTGCTTGCAAATACTTCATCAGGCGCGGTAACACCCAGGCTTCCAGGACATCGGGCAATGACACCACAAAGGAGTTGTGTGCCGCATTGGCATCAAAATGACGGGCGGGTTGCAGGGTTTCCTGCAGTACGGCGAGCGACTCGCGTATGGGACCAATTAACTGCTTGGTGAGCGCAGTCGGCGCCACGCCGTTGCCAGCACGCACAAACAATGGATCCTGGTAAAGATCCCGCAGTCGCGCGAGCGCATGGCTGACGGCAGGCTGCGTCAGGTGCAGACGGTCGGCGGCGCGGGTGATACTGCCTTCTGCGCAGATGGCATCCAGCACGACAAACAGGTTCAGATCCACCCGCGCTATATGCATGGCATTCATATTCCACAATGATCATCATTCATTGGATTCATTATAGGCGCTGACCTATGATCAGCACATCCCCTACCCCAGGAGCTGCGCCATGGACTTCTCCCACTCTGCCAAGACTCAAGGTTTGATCAAACAGGTTCGCGACTTTCTCGAACAGGAAATACTTCCTGCTGAACCCGCCTATTTCGCTGAAATAGGTGCCGACGACGCAGACTGGCGCCAGTGGAAACGTCCACAAGTCATGGAGGGGCTCAAGGCCAAAGCGAAGAACGCCGGACTGTGGAACTTGTTCCTGCCCGATGAAGAATTTGGCGCAGGGCTAAGTAACGCAGAATATGCGCCGCTGGCCGAAATCATGGGGACATCCTTTATTGCCTCGGAAGTGTTCAACTGCAGCGCACCCGACACCGGCAACATGGAGGTACTGATCAAATACGGCAACAAGGCGCAACAGGATCGCTGGCTGATGCCCCTGCTCGAAGGCAAGATCCGTTCCGTCTTCTTCATGACCGAACCTGGCGTAGCTTCCTCCGACGCCACCAACATGGAGGCAACGGCCACGCTCAGCGGCGATGAGGTCATCCTGAATGGCCGCAAGTGGTGGAGTACCGGTGTGGGTCACCCCGACTGTGAAGTGGGGATTTTCATGGGTGTGACCGATCCGAATGCGCCACGTCATGCGCAACATTCCATGGTGCTGGTCCCCATGAATACGCCCGGGGTCAAGATCGAACGCATGTTGCCCGTTTTCAACTTCTACGATAAGCCGTCGGGCCATGGTGAAGTCTCATTCACTGATGTGCGGGTGCCTCGCGAAAACATCATCGCAGGCCCCGGTCGGGGTTTCGAGATTGCCCAAGGACGCCTGGGTCCCGGCCGCATACACCATTGCATGCGCTGCATCGGCGCTGCGGAGCGGGCGTTACGCCTGATGTGCGAACGGGCCACTTCGCGCGTCGCCTTTGGCAAACCCATTGCCAACCTTGGCGGAAACAAGGACATTATTGCCAACGCCCGCATCCAGATCGACATGGCGCGCTTACTGACGATGAAAGCCGCCTATCTGATGGATACCGTCGGAGCAAAAGGCGCCATGAGCGAGATTTCCCAGATCAAGGTCGTGGCGCCATCGATGGCGCAGACCATTATCGATCAAGCCATCCAGATGCATGGGGGGGCGGGTGTCAGCAATGATTTCGCCCTGGCGACCATGTTCGCCCACGCACGCACCCTGCGTCTGGCAGATGGCCCGGACGAAGTGCACCGCGAACTGATTGCGCGCATTGAACTGAAAAAATACGCAAAAGCCTGAGCACGCGACAAAAGCGACTCCACACAATTACAAGAGAGGAAACGGCATGGCCCTCATTGATGAAGCACGCGACATACGTAAAGGAGAACAGCTGGATATCCCGGCGGTTGACCAATGGATCAAGTCCCACGTGCCCAACGTTGAGGGTCAGCTGCAAATTCGCCAATTCCCGGGGGGCGCGTCAAACCTGACGTATTGGCTGGGCTATGACAATCGCGAATTCATATTAAGGCGCCCGCCGTTTGGTACCAAAGCGAAATCCGCTCACGATATGGGCCGGGAATACAAGGTCATGCAAGCGCTGAAGCCGGTATTTCCGTTGGTGCCCGACATGGTCGCGTTTTGTGAGGATCCAGCTGTCATGGGCTGCGATTTCTACCTGATGGAGCGCATCAAGGGCATTATTCCACGCGCAGAACTCCCCAAAGAACTCACACTAACCCCTGCACAAACCCGCGAATTGTGCCTCAACGCCATCGACACGCTGATTGCCCTGCACAAGGCACCATGGCAAGGCAGCGCACTCGAAAAACTGGGCAAACAGGAAGGCTATGTCGTTCGCCAGATTGAAGGCTGGTCTCAACGCTATCGTGCCGCCCGCACCGAGAACGTGCCGGATTTTGAAGGTGTCATGCAGTGGCTGCACAATCATATGCCGAAGCAGGTCGGCGTTGTCGTGGTACACAACGATTTCCGTTTCGATAACCTTGTTTTTGACCTGCAAAACCCCACGAAAGTCATCGGTGTGCTCGACTGGGAAATGGCCACTCTCGGCGACCCGCTCATGGAACTGGGCAACACCCTGTGTTATTGGATAGAAGCCGGTGACCCCGCATGGATGCACATGATGCGCCAACAGCCGACGCACTTGCCGGGCATGCTCACCCGCGACGAAGTGGTCGCCTATTACTGCCAAAAAATGGGGTTCGAGAATATCGACTTCCTGTTCTATCGCGTATACGGGTTGTTCCGCATTGCGGTCATACTGCAACAGATTTACTACCGCTTCCACCACGGCCAAACGCAGGATCAGCGCTTTGCCTCCTTTCATAAAATCGTGACGGCCTTGGAAGGACACTGTCGACAATTGATTGCCGAACGCGAAGCCGTAGAGGCACAAGGATAAATTCATGGGAGCGATACATCTTGTCCGGCACGGGCAGGCGTCTTTCGGCAAAGCCAATTACGATAAACTTTCGCCACTGGGCATCGAGCAATCGGCGCACGTCGGTCAGCATTTTGCCCGCGCTGGCATCCGGTTTCACAAAGTCGCGGCTGGAGAAATGGTGCGACACAGAGAAACCATGGAGCACTGCCTGCAGGCGCTGCAGCGGCATAACGATGATGCTGAGCCGCTGACTCCAGCGCATGATGGCGCCCCGTTGATCTCATCCGCATTCAACGAGTTCGATCACGAAGAAGTCGTGGCGCGTTTTCGCCCTGAATTCGAAGACAAAGCGGTACTGGCTAGCTATCTCGCAAACCAGCCGAGACCTGCGGCAGCCTTCCAGATCATCTTTGATCAAGCCATGCGTCGCTGGCTGTCCGGCGATCATGATCGTGATTACAAGGAAAGCTGGCAGGCCTTCCGCGACCGCTGCATTACCGGTTTTACTGCGTTGCTCGAACACTGCGCCGCCGGTGAACACGTGGCCGTGTTCACCTCCGGAGGCCCGGTGAGCATCATCACCCAGCATCTGCTGGGCGTGCCGGATGACCACGTGCTCAAGCTCAATTACGCCATGATCAATGCGTCAATCACCAAAATTTTCTATAACGGCGAACGTGTGAGTCTGAGCAGTTTCAACAGCTACAGTCATCTCGAATCTGCCACCAACCCATCGCTTGTCACTTATCGCTGAGAGCCGCCATGACCCAATCTTCCTATGTTCCAAGCTTCGATCTGACCGGAAAAATTGCCCTCGTGACCGGTGCCAGTCGCGGCATCGGAGAAGCTATTGCGCATTTGCTCGCACGCCAGGGCGCACACGTCATCGTCAGCAGCCGAAAAATCGAAGGTTGTCAGGCCGTGGCAGACGCCATCAAGGCCGAAGGCGGCAGTGCCGAGGCGCTGGCCTGCCACATTGGCGAAATGGAACAAATCCAGAACACGTTTGCGCAGATACGCACCCAGCACGGCAAACTGAATATCCTCGTCAATAACGCTGCGACCAACCCCTATTTCGGACACATTCTTGACACCGATCTCAACGCCTACCAAAAAACTGTAGACGTCAATATTCGCGGCTATTTCTTCATGTCGGTGGAAGGCGCGAAGTTGATGCGCGAATCAGGTGGCGGCAGCATTATCAATGTGGCTTCGGTGAATGGCGTCATACCGGGCGCCATGCAGGGCATATATTCCATCAGTAAAGCAGCTGTGATTTCCATGACCAAAGCCTTCGCCAAGGAATGCGCTGGTTTGAACATCCGCGTCAACGCGCTTCTGCCTGGTGCCACCGACACGAAGTTTGCGGCTGCGCTCATCAAGAATGACGCCATCCTCAAACATGCGCTGATGCACATCCCCATGAATCGCGTGGCCGTTCCGGCAGAAATGGCCGGTGCTGTGCTGTATCTGGCGTCTGATGCGTCCAGTTACACGACAGGGACCGAGCTGGTGGTGGATGGGGGATATCTTACGGCTTGATGACGCTGTGAAAGACGACTCGCAACGAATGCTATAGAAATGGTCCAGGTGCCCGACGTGAATTATCGTTCGTTAATGGAGGCAGCCTTGCGTACTGTCAATGCCAAGGCTTCATCTGCGGTAAACGGCGGCTGCCAGCCCAAGCGCTGCTTTGCCTTGGAACTATCAACTCGCAGCTCGCCGCATATTCGCTGTGCTATTGTGCCTGCACCAAAAGATCTAAGTATAAATTCAAGCCACACACCCGGGATGGGAACAAGCGCAGTTCTTACATTCATACCGGCCAATAGTTTTCGGCACAACTCCGTTAACGTAAAATCGCGATCATCACACACCAAAAAGCACTCGTTTGCAGCCAGAGGGTGCTTCACACAGCTCGCCAGAAAATCTGCCAAATTATCAAGCGCCAACAGGCTTCTCCTGTTTTTCATTCCACCAAGGGGCAAAGGGAGCCCAGTCGATAGCAGCTCAATCATACGCTTAAAATTTGCTCCGACGCCAACCCCATACAGCAATGGTGGGCGGACTATTACCCACTCAATACCTTTTTCCTCACAAACGGACTGTACAAGTTGCTCAGCCTCCCACTTTGATTGCGCATATGGATCTTGCGGACGAGGTACATCTTTTTCAGAAAAGGGTTTGTCAGGCAAAGTGGATTCGCCATTGACTTTCACCGAGCTGATGTAGACAAATCGACGTACGCCAGCATCGACCGCTGCTTGCAGCAGAGCGCGAGTACCTCCAACGTTAACACGCCGGTATTCTGTCAAAACATCACTCCGCGATTCTTTCATTATGTGTACGCGCGCAGCCGTGTGCACAACAACGTCAACAGAGCCAAGAATCCCCGCTTGAAGTTGCCCTTTCGTTAAATCACCCAATATACGAGTCTCATGAACACGCTCACAATTACGCTGACAACGCAAACCTGCGACAAGATATAATTCGGACTCCCGCTGCAAACGCCTCAGCAATGCAGAACCAACCAGACCATTGGCACCCGTCACCATTACTCGCATTTATCTGACTCCAGCAAATCTACAATATCTTGCGCCATTGCATCCATTATTTTTCTACGGGCATAGTGCTGAACAAAACGACTCCTATCAGTGTGCTTCAGAACCAGCAGCTCAAAGCTATCTACTGCAGCCTGGACATCACAAGGTGGAAACACCACCGAATTCTCAACCTCTGCAAAAACGAACTCTGCGGCATACCCTGCAACTCCAGCCCATATCGGCTTACCCATTGCCGCATACTCAAAGAGCTTGGACGGAAGCACCTGCTCGAAAGCAGGCTTGTCGTTCAGATGAAGAAACAATACATCGGCTGCACGGTAGAGGCCAAGAAGCTCCGACCTCGGGATTGGAGACATGATTTCAATATTTTCAACGTTCTGTGCACGGATCGCGTCGATCAAATCACCCAAACGCCCCCCAGCACCAACCACTCGAAAATGGACACGACCATCTAAATGCTTAGCCAATTGCGGCAGGATCATGTGCAACCCTTGACCGTCACCAACGTTTCCCGCGTAGAGAATCTGAACCGGCGCTTGCAAATCAACTGCCGCAACTTCAGATGGATTATTCCTATCATTCGCGAAAGCGTCATCAACCCCATTGGAGAAAAACGAAAATTCCTTTCCCGGATACCGCTGCTGGAAGTATGGCAAAAAACCTAAAGACACCAGATTAACTTTATCGGCCCGCATTACGGCTCGACGTTCAAAAAAACCAAAAAACGATATCAACAACTGTGCAATCGAAGGCTTGAAAAGGACACCAAGATTCTCAACAAAAATATCTCTAATATCAAGATAAAGACGGGAACCACACCGAGCAGCCACATTTGCGCCCAACAACGCTGTCATTAATCGAGATGAGGTTGCTATCACTACATCATATTCTCGTTTTTTTGTTATCTGCAGAACTTTTCGCGCAAACCGAACAAAACAGTGCGCTTGACCAACAAAGCCTTCCCGTCTCGCAGGCAGTTTTACACGTCGAATAACCAACCCAGGAAACGCTTCAGCACGATCCGCGCGAATTGCATGCTCACTATATCGATTTGGCAAAGTTGTCAGGACTTCGATATGAATGTCTGCACCAAATTTTCGCTGTAGCGCATCAACCAGTGCTGACGCACGAAACGATCCCGCAGACAGATCCGGCGGGTAATAAAATGTAAGGAGCAATATTCGTTTAGACATACTGACTTACTGACAACCTAAAAAACAAATCTTGTATGATATAGTTCATTACACCACCCAGCGGGCTTCGACATTATTCATCGCCGTTCACCCATGCAATGTCCTTAATTCGCACCATACCCATTGCTTCTGTCGTATAACGGCCCAATACATTTCCTACGGCAGGGTACAAGGAGACGTCAACCGCCTCCACTTTGGATCGAGAACGATAGAATATTTTCAACTCTGGTTTTCCATCGACACCGCCAACATTGACATCATTGAATTCAAGAGAACCTTTGACCTTCCACTTGCGAGAAGCACAATCAAGCACTACATCATGCTTGACTTCTTCGCCAGCGGACCGTATCACGACACGCAGCATAGGCGTCGCACCGGAACAGGAAGAAAAATCAACCCGCAACATAAACCCTTCATTTTTATTATTCAGCCTGTCCAATTCGTATTGCATAAAACGGTAACGCATCACTGCAAATTCACTTTCGCTGTCATCTTCCCATCGGACCGCAGCTCCTTCTTTCTCAAGAACCGCAGTTCCACGCCAGCGACTGCCTTGTTCGCTGATCAGAGTGGACCAATCGAGATTCGTTCTAGCGAATTTATCTTTGCCTCTGTTTAACAAAGCTGCATCCAGAGGCTGCTGGCTCGGGCGAGGATGATTATCACCCAGCAATGAAAACACAGAGGGAATCCCAGTAGACCTTACGATGCTCCGACCCAGGAGCCACGCCCCTTCCATACTCAAGTGGCTTTCATCGAAATAAAGCAAAGCACCATTATAAAAGGCGCGACACTGCCCATTTGGACAGAGAAAATCCGTAACCTCGAAAAAATACACATTCTCACGGGATTCCGCCAACCGCTTAAGTGCAACATTTACCCGTCTTGCACTTGGCGAGCGTTCCTGATCCCCACCTACACAGTTCAAAGCTGAAACTTTTAGCGCTTTTTGGGGACATTTACTGTTGATGAATTTAAACATTGGCACTTGACCAAGGATGATGACAGTCTTTCCCTGCTTAACCAAAAGATCGAGCGTTTCCTCAAGGTAGACAATAAACTTTTTATTTCTATCTACGTAAGGCGCCCATGCCGCACCAAGTATTACTGTAGAGTAGCTGCCGAGATGCCTTTCTACAGTTGCTATGGAATTCCGGCAGTTTTCAAGTCGACCCGGCTTCAGAAATTCAGCCGCCCCGATGAGAAGCGGCGGACAAGCACTGTGAGCAGCATTTCGAAAAGAAAACCCTGCAGATTCTGCAAATGCACCCAACATGCCAACATAATGAGAAGCATTTGAATCCCCCCAAAGAAGGACGCTTGGTTCGTCACTAGAGTTTATTATGCACGCAGGTGTACTCAACTCTTTCTCAGTCAGATGCGGTCGCTGACAGACGTAGGGATATGAATATGCCACCGGCGCTGGTTCAAAAGATTTCAACGCACTACGATATTCATCATCAAATTGATAGAGACCAAATCCTTTGCTTGCCACAATCGCCAAACACAAAGCGGCTAGTGTACCTCCCGCAAGCCCAAATAGCCGACTCGTCACCTGCTTGAAGCTCCACCGCAACTGTCGACAGGGTTTTTCAATCCAACGGTAACTCAGCACAGAAAAAAGCAACATCAACCCAAGAAGAAGGATCCCCACCACAGGTTCGACATTGCCGTAAAGGTAGCGATAAAAAGCCAACACAGGCCAATGCCACAAGTAAAGAGAATAAGAAATGAGGCCGATCAATGCCAAAGGTCTCAACCCAAGAATCCCGTTTACTCCGATGACCTTGCCAGCCCCCGCCCATATAAGCAGTGCAGCACCTACCGTGGCCGGCAACGCATTGACGCCGGGGAACCCCATATCTTCGGTAACCCAGATCAAACCAAAGGCAATCATGGCTGCGCCGAGGATTCCTTTCAAAATTCTGGCGCCATCAGAGAAGACGCGTCCTCCCGTCGCCAAGTAAATCGCCAACAGTGCACCGATCAGCAGTTCGCCTGCACGGGTAGGCAGCATGTAGTAAGCGAACATCGGCGCACTAACCAACAATAACTCGGCAAGCAGAAAAGAGGACGAGACCAAAGCGAACGTGATACCTACAAGCCATTTTGTCGCTGCTCGCCTGAACAAGGCGACAAGGAAAATGGGCCAGAATACGTAAAATTGCTCTTCTACTCCCAGCGACCACAGGTGAAGCAACGGCTGAAGACTGCTGTCATCTGCAAAATAACTGGTATCAAGGAAATAAGTAAAATATACGTTGGCCAGCGAAAATACTGAGGCCAACGCCGAGTAGCTCAACTCCAACAAATCGTCGGGCAACAGCAAGAAATGCCCCACCAACAAAGTGACACCCAACACCAGGAAAAGCACCTGCAGAATGCGCAAAATGCGCCTTCTATAAAATTCTTTCCACGAAAATCCTTGGGGAGAAGCTGCGTCTTTCAGAATATTGCGCGTGATCAGAAAACCTGAAATCACAAAGAAAATGTCGACTCCCGCAAAGCCACCCGGCACCCAAGCCTCATCTATATGAAACAGCACGACTGCCAATACTGCGATGGCACGAAGCCCATCTATGTCAGGGCGGTAAAAATTACTGCTGTCATGAGCAAGAATCGACATGAACCTTTCGTCTTAGAATCCGGTTTATTTCAATATTTGTGCGTAGAGGTCCACCAACAAATGCTCCTGAACCTCCCAGCTGAGATCGTTTGCCGCCAATCGTGATTGCGCCGCATAATGCTGACGTAACTGGACATCGTCTACCATCCGACGTAACGCGGTTGACAGTGCCGTGCTTTCCCCAGCCGGAACCAATAACCCTAGGTCGTAACGACGCACGATGCGCCGAATCTCGGGCAAGTCAGATGCTATGACCGGTAACCCGGCCTGAACGTATTCAAACAACTTGTTGGAATCGGTGGTGTAATGGTTCAGGCAAGTGTTCTCAATCGGTTGGACACCAATATCTGCAGAAGCCGTGTAAGATGGAAGGTCCACGAGCGGAACGGTGGGAATAAAACGTACCCGCGCTTCCAGATTGAGATCTTTCGTGATTTTCCTGAGACTGGAATCCAGGCGGCCACCACCAATAAACACGAAGTAGGCATTGGGTACATCTACGGCAATGCTGGCCAGGCGTTCCAGCCCCCGGCCCTGCTGCACCCCTCCCTGATAAACCACGATCGGCCAAGGCTCGGTCAGATCCAATTCCTGACGGATACGGCCGGTATTTTTTGGAGATTGTTTACGCGGTCGATTCTGCAGTATCACGGGCCTATCAATTCTATAGGCACGCGCAAAAAACTTGGCGCGCGCCTCCGTGGTAGTGATGGTGCCATCGGCGCGAGGCATCAGAGTCCGTTCCACCGCAGCGACCAATTTCCGAAAACTTGAATACCCCTCGCGACTGGTACTGATTTCGTGTGCATCGTAAACCAGCTTTGCGTTCGCCAGGCAGGCCGCCAACCATCCGGTTGGCAGCGTATTGACGTCATGCGCATGAATCACATCCGGCCGCAAACGGACCATGTGCCAGATTAATGCAGCGTGAGTCCAAAGACGCGCAAAAATGCGCAACACTTGCACCAACGGATTCATATGCCCGATGCTTCCCGTTGCGGTTGATGAGGAAGAAGCTGACGATTTTCCCGAGCCCTTGCGTAGTTTCCAAAAAGGGCTGCGCGCCACCCGAGCGACAGCGATGCCGTTTGAGACAACTTCCCGTTCCTGGGTAACGCCCGGCGTGTGCAGGGCATGCACCGTAACAGAATGGCCTGCAGCCGTCAGGCTCTCCGCCTCTTTCATTACGCGAGCATCATTGCGAAACTCGTTCCAAACAACCATTGCGATTTTCGCCACACAACCTCCAAGACACCATGACGATTCATGGCCAAGACAGAAGACCAAAGCCACTTCTCTGAGCAGTAAAAACCTGATTACGCCGACGAATCCATGGCATCGAGAATGCCGCGAATCTGGCCCAAAAACGGGAACGCCTTACTATAAGCGCCTTGTTCGCACAGAGCCTCAAATGCAAACGTCAGTGCGGCTAATCTCACTGGTTGCACGGACAGCGACTCCAATAATTCACAGTCTTTTGCAGCACATGCAAACGCCTGATCCAGGCGTTCCAACCCAAGTTCGAGGGGCCACCCACTTCCTAGGGGTTCAAGTGTCCAACGACTCCAACGGGTGACCTTGTATGTTCTTCCCGTCAAATATACACAGCCCTCGTCGATCTCCGGGTTATATACTTTTAAAGGTAGGCACCGGAGCGCGTCTCGCAGACGATGAGGGTCACTAGAAAAAGAACCGATGAGTCGGCGGGTATCATCATCCATCCAATGCGAAAATGCGCGGCATCGTGCCCACAATGAGTCATCACACCGATCAATGAGCGTCTTCGAGCGCTGGGAGCATGCCAGCGTCTGGGGAACTTGCCAAGCAGATGCTTCGATAAACACCTGTTCTCGACAAGCAAGGATCGATGAATGATCTGATACCAGATGTGCATCCTCGGGCCACTCATACAAATGCGCGCCAAACCCGTGGCGTTCCGAAACTTGCAGGAGTTTTGGAGCAGAAGCCCCCGTGTACGTCTGCAACAACTTGGCGGCACGGTCGACTTGCTTGGTTTGTTTGCTATTGAACATGCAAAAGAGAAAGCACGCGGCGTCTGACGCTGGCCTGGCACAGAGCACCCGAAGCATTTGTTGGCCTCGATATTCTTCGCTAGAGTCGGCGATATCAATTACAGGCAGGAAAACACCGGCTGCCTCCAGGGTCTCCATTAACCAATCGTTGCAGTAGTCCTTTGCCAATACGTGCCAAAAAGTGAACCGATTCCGCACGTTTTGCACATCCGGCACCGCAATATCCTGTACATCCCCCAAAAGGATCCTCTGAGTCTCATGACCCGAGGCAAAACAACCCTCTTTTTCCACGACTACATTGGTAAAATTTCCAGGTGATCGGGCATCATTCGACTTGCGAACGATGCCCTGGACTTCCTTCACACCTGGTACCGGCTGTTCGACTGAAAGTTTCAGTAGGTTTTCACGATGGCCATAGATGCGCTCTATAACCTTTAACGCCATAGACAGACGGCTGAACATATGCCGACACAGGAGCAACGTGAGAATACCCAACAGTAACCCTTCGGCAGCCCCGTAAAGGAAGTCCATTACCAAAAAGCCAAAGACCAGAAGAAACCCAAATGCCGAGACCATGTCGACAATTCGCGTAAACAGCGGACTGGTCATTCCACCTGGTTGGTCTGGCAAGCGGGGATACACAAGAGCAAGGATAAATAAACTGAAGAGGACGTAAGCCACCACCAGCACCAACAATAGAACGTGGAATATCCCCAGAAAGATCATTACCCCCAAGGTAAACAGCAGCCCACAAGATATCGTCAGGAATCCCTGAAAGAAGCTCTGCGCGACCCGATGCTGTTTGACAAGAGCTTTGCCCTCCTTCAAGTTGCGAATCAACCGTACACTGCCGCTGCGCATCAACCAGACACCCCAAAAATCCATCAGCAAGTGGGCTGCATACAGCAAGAGAGCTGCACCCGCCAAAAGCAAAATGAGTTTGTCCCGCTCAAATCCAACGAACATGCGAGGAAAATACTTGGGGACATCCGGCGTCCCAAGCAGAATCATGACTTTGAGCGGCAAAAGAAAGGCAATGATCTGCAGCAACTGGGAACACAGCGACACCGCTACAGCGGTGGGCGCCTGCAAGGGCGCCGCGAGTATCAATCGGCGAAAAAATTTATAAAGCCACCCCAGAAGAGCAAAACTGCGTGAAATCAATATGGTCCCCTAGCACGGGACGTTCCGCGCCGCGTGCCCCAGAATAAACACCTGTCATACGATAAAACTCACCGCCCACGGCACTTCAAGGCGAACATGTCGTGGTCACAGAGAATGTGATGGCGCATTGTATGGGACCACACACCGAGTGAATAGACTTTCAGCAAAGGTATGCGAGCAACTTTCCTCAACCCCAAGGCCCCAATCCTATCAATCAAACACCTTTTGACTGATAGTGTACCGACAATTCTCCTTCGGCCGCTCTCTCAATGTCCAACAGGTGCTCCTGGCTCTTATCCCTCCAGCGAAGCCTGGAACGCCTGCCAGACGCATTGACACGAGAACGAGCCAGATCCGGCTGCAAATCGGTAGCAAAACTGAACAAAGTGGCAAAAGCGCCAGTCGCGACCCCGTTTTGATCATAACTGAACGCAAAATTCGGCAGCAGCTGACGCTCAGAGGGCGACCACCACCCCTGAAGCTGTGGGTCGGAATCGCCCAATAAGGGGCGTGAAGCGATCGCTCCCGGTAACAGTGATGCAATCGACAACACATCGCTGGTAGCGCCAGAAACCGCGCGATAGCTGCTTTGATTCCGGGAAAGCTTCCAGACATCAGCCAAGTGAAACCACTGCTTTACGTCGTGGGTATGACCAAGGTTGTCATGAAACCAATCAAATACAATCAACCATTGCCCTGGCATTAAAATCAGAAGCCGCGCCTGTCGTACCACACGAAGGAAAGATCATCGGCATGCTTATGAGTACGAGAATGAAACGCAGCGGTTTGGGCCACATAGGCCGCGGGTTCATCAAAGCAAGACGTAGGCTGACGATAAATAAAATAGCCACCCGACTCAAAACGCTTGAGACCAGAAACCCAATTCTCACCAACTTTTCCACCCGATGACTGCCAGCGCATGGCGGGCGTCATCCACTTACGCAACGCATCGCCATCCCGCATGGAAATGTCGCGATAATCAGAATCCCCAAAATTGACCAGTCGCTGATTCGGCATGACAAACCAAGCCAAGGCCTCTTCAATCCGTTGGGCTAACACTATAGTGTCTTGATCTTCAACCAACCCCGAGGCCATCAATCCGCTCAACGTTTCGAAAACCATCAGGTGGTAATCGGGAGAGTGCTCACGATGCACACCATCAACAGCAAATTGCAGCGACAGCATGGTGCGTAGACGCTCTTTACCCTGCACAAAAGCTTGCGCCATGGGGGTTGAACAGCTACTGAATCGTCGCCCCATCGCAAGCTGGCCCGCGACCTGGTAATACCCATGGTTATTGTGAAAGGCGATGTTCCCGTCCTGAAAGAGATATTCCTGGTGCTCGAGCAAAGTTGACCAAAGGAGGGCATCATCATGCTCACTCAGTAAGTTGGCAGACCTAGCGGCATCGAGCAGATAAGCGAGACGATATGCGCGCAGCCCTACTGCCATATCGTACCAAGCAAAAGGTGAATCTGCATGAGCCGAAGCTTTCAAACCGTAGCGAGAAGACCAGTCGAGGGCGATGCCAACGCAAGGCGTCAGCAGATCCATCTGTTGCTTTTCACTATATGCAGCAAGAATGAGATCAAGCATATCCCAACAGTGAATACAAAAATTCCATGACCGCAGCAAATTATCAGTTAGCGACCAAGGAATTGGCCGATCAAAGTGCACCAACGGATAATCACTGCGCGCCCACCCATATTCCAGCGCGTTCCGTGCTTGAGAAACAAAGTGCTTCGAAGCAACGCTTGTCAGCAACTCATAATCCCACATTAGATACCTTTCCCCGTATTATGAAATAGAGTTGCAACTGATCTATGAAAGTACCGGCTGTCGAAAATGGGCTGCATCATACTCTTTGGCTAGGACGTCCTTAACAGCATTCACCATTGCGGTCAAATCCACGCCCTATCGACGCAAACACCAACGGAGACACCGAACCGCACTTCAACTAGAGCCGGCGAGAAGCCAACTACAGGAATTCCCCCAAGCGATGGCTTCCAGATACGCAATGCCGACAGATTCAATCTCACTAGGCAAACCACAACAGAGGGAATCAAACTACCGCTGCCGCAAAACAGCAAGACCGCAGAGGCCGCGAAAGATCAATTGTGCAAGGGTGGAGATCTCGTTCGCCAATCTATTCAGCGAATTGGGCTCCCCACCATCACCAACCACAACGAGATAAATGCCGATATTGACGACCACCCTTATTAGCAAATGAATTCTTACCAAATTGATCAGCGCACCAAAAATAATGCATTGCTTCCGCACCCCCGACAAAAAGTGACTGTTAGACGAATTCTCGCCCAACGGAATTCGGAATAGTCAAAGGTGATTGAGCAAACTGGAAATCTAGTTTTTCCCGCACTGATTAGCAGCGCATGCTCGGAAATATCAATTCAGTAAAATAAGTAATGATTGCCTGTACTACATCTCGAATTCTTTGAGCTGACTCCTGATTCGACTGATTTTTAACGACATCCCAAGAATGAACCGCCCCCCGCCTGGATGGCGCTACTATTCTACGAATGCTAATACACCTGCCCTTGCGCCAACCCTTCCGACACGCGCACAACCCCCTTGTACGCATAAAAATCGGTCAACGGACGAAGCACTTGATGCCACTGGCTTTCGCGGCTCACCTGTGCAAATGCGTTCTTCACAAGATGCTGGCAGAGCGTAGAGCTCTCCGCCAACTGAATCAAACACTCAGCCAACGAATCACTATCACCGGCCGCATGCAGTAGCGCAGTTTCACCATGTTCGAATATTTCCCCAAGCGCATCAACATCCGACACAACGAGTGGGACCCCCATGGCCATGGCCTCGAACGGCTTCAATGGCGAAACCAGCTTGCAAACGGTATAAGGCTTTCGTGGGAGGGCGATGGTAGTTAGCAGGGAAAAATAACGAGCAATCTCAGCGTGTGGAACTTTGCCCGTAAATTCAACGTAATTGCTCACACCGAGTCGAGAAGCAAGCTCCTTCAATTCGATGAGCACATCGCCGTCCCCCACGATCAGGAGTTTGCAGTCGGGCACTTTGCGAATCAAGGCTGGCATTGCGCTGACCAAATCGTCCAACCCTTCATATTTGACCACCGATCCAATATAGCCACACACGAACGTATCTGCCCGAAGGCCCAGCTGAGAGGCCAGTGCTTTATCCGGATCCCTGCGTTTGAAAAACGAAAGATTGACTGCGTTAGGCAAGAGATCGATCAAACCTGCATCCACCCCCCTGTTCACCAGCTCGGTCGCCAGCGCGTTGGTGAGGGTAAACACACGATCGGCATTCGCTGCCGTAAGGGATTCGAGTCGGCGATCAAGTTCGAAGCGCTGAGTTTGCTCCCACCCAGCCTTTTTTGACGCTGCCGTGAACTCCCAAAGGCCACGAACTTCGTAACAAAATGGCAGCCCCAGTCGACGGGCAGCGATCAAGGCGGGTAATGCAGCCTCATAATTCGACGCGGCATGAATCAGCGCCGGGCGCAGGCGACGAGCAGCCTGCTCCAATTGTTCTGCCGCACCGAGGAGATACTGCTCATAGGACACCTGTCGCCTATGCTTCCCTGGCAATCTCTCGTACGGAACGCCATCAATCACGTTGAGTGCAGCAAGCTCGAGGCTGCGAGCATCGGGACGGTCATAGGGGTACCCGGGACGCGTCACACAATGAACTTTCCACCCCTGACGTGTGAGTGACTCAAGGAGATGATGGGTGCGGGTCGTATAACCCGTCGTGTGGTATGGCCTGGAGCTCGAAGCTACATAGAGCACACAATGTGGGTCAACCTCGTAGGAGGGGTAGGATCGCGCGGTACGAGAAACGTCAGGCAACTGATTGTAGAGGCTGTACGCCCCCATGATTTGCAGTGCCTTTTCCTGTTCAGCAGGATTGAGCAGTTCCTCCGGCAAGGAAAGCAACAGGCTGCGGGCGTCGTCGATATTTCCAGCATCCCAGAGCGTCATGCAGTTTCTCAAGCGGTTTTTGTGACATCGATCACACTCCAATGACTTGGCGGCCAAGGAAGCCGCTTGAACCACGTTGACGCCAAGCTCTCTTCTCGCCATCAGATGGTAAGCTGTTCCGCGCGACACCATATCACCCAGAGCGTCGACGAGTTCGCACGCAGCAGCAACTCCTTGTGTCTCATAAGCAGCCAGCACGACCTTGAATCGCCCTCCGAATACGTCAGGATTGCGCCCAGTCCATCTGCGCACCCGGGACACGGCATTAGGGAGGTATTTTTTGGCGCGCCAGCGAACGCCCCACAAAAGCCGCTTGAACAACTTTTTCGGTGCCATCGGCGCAGACATTCAAAAATCTCACTGAACAACCAAGGGTATCGACCGCAGCCACGCCAACGGCCATAACAAAGATGCAAATGGAGGCACGTGATTGGACTAAGTCCAAATGCCCTTAGTATCAATCACTCGCTGCCCTGCAGAGAAAACCGGCCTGATTGCACGAAATGGCTCATGGTCCACCAGAAGGACAACAATATCTGCACGCTCGATGGCCTCATCTTGAGTCACGAGCTGCACCCCAGCGGCCTCGATCTTTCGGGGAAGGACGCTGATATTCGGTTCAACCGCCATCAGTGTAGCAACCAACTGATTGGCCAGCGCCAGCGCAATGCCCATGGCTGGACTCTCACGCAGATCATCGATATCCGGCTTGAAGGCAAGTCCAAAGCAGGCGATATAGACGTCTGCAGCCGTCTTGCCAGGGTTCGCGAGCAAGTGGTCGGCAATAGCGACCTTGACCTTCTCGATGACCCACTCAGGCTTGCCGTCATTTACTTCACGCGCCATGCGAATCAAACGAGCTTGCTCAGGCGTCTTGCTGACAATAAACCACGGATCTACTGCAATGCAGTGTCCACCAACACCTGGACCAGGCTGCAGGATGTTGACGCGCGGATGTCGATTCGCAAGCGCAATCAATTCCCATACGTCGATATCCAGCTCATCGCAGATCATCGACAACTCATTGGCAAACGCAATGTTGACATCCCGAAAACTATTTTCAGTCAGTTTCGCCATTTCAGCTGTGCGTGCATTAGTGACAACACATTCGCCCTGTACAAATTTTTTGTAGAGCGTACAGGCCAACTCCGAGCACTTTTGGGTCATTCCGCCAATGACACGATCATTCTGCACTAGCTCTCGAAGGACATGCCCCGGCAATACGCGCTCCGGGCAATGTGCGATTCGAATGTCGGATTGCTCTCCTGCCATCTGCGGGAAACTCAAGTCGGGACGCTCTGCAGCGAGCCATTCCGCCATTTGTTCTGTCGCTCCCACCGGTGAGGTAGATTCGAGAATAACGAGGTCACCCTTTTTCAAGACAGAAGCAATCGCTTTGCTGGCAGCCTCGATGTAACTGAGATCGGGTTCGTGGTTAGCTCCCTTGAAGGGGGTTGGTACGGCAATCAAAAAAGCTTCCGCGGCTTCCGGTGTGGTGGTGGCTCTCAGGTAGCCTTCCGTCACCGCAGCGTGCACCACCATATCCAAATCAGGCTCCACAATATGGATCTCACCGCGGTTAATGGTGTCAACTGCATGCTGATTGACATCTACACCCACCACCTTGACCTTACGCGAGGCGAACACGGCGGCTGTCGGCAAGCCAATATAGCCCAGCCCAATAACAGATATGGTCTTGAACGGCATGATCAATTCTTCTTGAGGTGCGTGAGGGTTTCGACGATTTGGTGGCAAGCAGTACCATCCCCGTAGGGGTTATGAGCAAAGCTCATCTGTCGATAAACATTTTCATCGAGAAGCAGCGTGGCCATTGCAGTCGTGAGTGCATCTACGTCAGTGCCTACCAGCTTAACGGTGCCAGCAGTAACGGCCTCAGGACGTTCAGTGGTATCCCGCATTACCAGAACGGGCTTACCAAGCGAAGGTGCCTCCTCCTGGATACCGCCAGAGTCAGTCAAAATGAAATACGACGTGTTCATCAGGTAGACGAAGGGCAGGTAGTCAAGAGGCTCGATCAAATGGATATTGCCAATACCGCCTAACAACCGGTTGACAGGTTCGCGAACATTGGGATTTAAATGGACCGGATATACGATATCAGTGTCAGGAAATTTCTGTGCAATGTTTGCAAGTGCCATACAAATGCGCTCAAAGCCTCCACCGAAACTCTCTCTGCGGTGGCCGGTAACCAGAATCAGCTTGCTTGCTGGGCGCAGAAATGAAAAACGTGGGACAAGCTGTGAGTGCAAATCGGGCGAATCGAGCTTGCCAACAACCTGCAATAGCGCATCGATTACCGTGTTTCCTGTAACAACTATGGTCTCCGGTTTTACTCCCTCGTTAAGCAAGTTTTTGCGGGAAGTTTCTGTGGGTGCAAAATGGAGCGCAGCAAGCACTCCTGCAATTCTGCGATTACCTTCCTCTGGCCAGGGGGAGTAAAGGTTTCCCGTCCGCAGACCCGCTTCAACGTGCGCGATTGGAATCTGCTGATAGTAAGCGGCAACACTGGCCGCAAACGTTGTCGCGGTGTCGCCATGCACAAGTACGACGTCAGGGGTGAAACTCGCAAAAACGTCACGCATCCCCGCTAGAATTGCGGTTGTGACATCTGTCAAATCCTGGCCGGCTTTCATGATATCAAGATCAAAATCTGGCGCCAGCTCGAACAAACCAAGCACCTGATCAAGCATTTGGCGATGCTGGCCGGTGACGCAAACCTTTGATTCAAAACGCGTATCCGATTTTAAGGCGAGCGCCAAGGGCGCCATTTTGATCGCTTCCGGGCGAGTCCCAAATACGCAAAGGGTTTTAATTTTCATCCCAAAACCTGAACAGAGAAGAGAAAGCCCAGAAAAAGCAACGCTAACTGCTTCCTACTTCCTGAGCACATTAACCCGGTTAACACTGCTTATTGCCGGCCAGTATCGGCCGCGCACCAAAAAGAGCGGGGCGACAAAGTCTGGGCTTCGCTCCAGCGTCTGTCATCAATCAGCAATGCCCCAATACCTGATAAATGGGACACAAGGCACCGAAAACACCCTCGCCAAGCTGAAAGTTGTGAAGATCAGTCAAATGCAGAACCACGCACAGGTTTTGACTAAAAATCATCCAATACTTCCAGGTGATCGGCGACATATTACCGTATCATAGGGAGTAATTTCAGGTATTAATGAAACAAAATCGCTTTTTAACCTGCGTATACCTTTTATGAATTAGTTTAAAACCTGCCGATCGATCGATGTGTGAAATGGGTAAATGTTATCAACGCAGAAAACTGCATTTGATTCGCATTCAAGAACCAGAAGTTATCAGCCTGATAACCAATCAGTCTTGACCACTCTATTGACCCTCGCACTGATCAAGGGCAACATTTGTACCGCAGTCATCGCAAACAGTCAGAGACGGGAGTTGACATGAAAATTGTTGACCTCAAGGACGTTCTCTTCATCTTGTCTGACGACAACGAGGAAGGAGTGTTCGCCTCACTACACGAGTACCTGGATAACATGTACTTCGCCTAATACTGCGAGATGCGCCATCGAGGCGCTGTCGGGGTTGCTCCACCCGCAATGGGTGGGCAGCCCCGAAACCATTCTTGTGCAGACTTTCATGCCCCCTATATCAACGCCGTACTAATGCGGGTTTCCGTATATAATCCCCGGTCAGACCCTATCCGCCAGCCTGAATGCATGAAACCATCGCACCTGTCCGTCAAAGAACGCTACCTCCTCAACCTGTGGAACGACTACCTTCACAGCGGCAAACTTCACCAGCTCGACCGCTTTCTCGCCCAAGCACTCCGGCAAATCAAGAACGCCGGCAAGCGAGACCGGCTCTGGTACGGTGACCACCTGTTCGCCATGTCCCGCTTTTCCTGGCTGGCGCTGTTTATCGATAGTTTGCCAGATGAAGCGCCGAATCCTGACCGGATGCAGCAACAGCTGCAGACCTGGCAGCCACCTGTCACTGTCGCGGCAGCAGAAAAGGCTCTCCAGCGTTTGGCTGCACCGCTGTTGTGGCAGGTGACGGCTGAGCGACTCTATCCTCGTGAATCCGGCGCCAGCCAGGCAAACAGCTGGATTGATTGCCTGCATCAACTCGCCACCCAGGGCAATGATCCAACGGCAAAACTGCTGTGGGCAGGCATTTCACCGCACTGGTGGACGCAAATACAGACCCGGGCCAATCACGACGGGTGGTCAACCACACAGGTCGAACAGTTCATCGAATCCCACACGACACGACCGCCCCTTTATGTGCGCCCCGTACCAGGCAAGCGGGATGCTGTCATCGACGATCTTGAGCAAAACCAGTTGCATTGCGATCGTATCCATCACGGCTTACGAGTCTCCGGCAGCAAAGGTTTGTACGAACTGGAAAGCTATAAGAAGGGGTGGTTCGAGATTCAGGATCTGGCCAGTCAAGCCATTGGAGAACATGTCGCACCACAAAGTGGCGATCTGGGATGGGATGCCTGTGCCGGTGGGGGTGGTAAATCGTTGCAGCTCGCCAGCCTCATGCAGGGTAAAGGTGCCGTCTATGCGTCGGACATCCGCGAGCACAAGCTCGACGAAGTGCGTCGCCGCGCCCAGCGCGCTCAGCTGCACAATATCCGCACTTTCGTCTGGCAGGGCGCCCCCCTCGATCGCCTGCCTGCCGCCGTACAAAAGCGCGGTGGATTCGACTGGGTTCTGGTGGATGCACCTTGCACATCTTCCGGCACGTGGCGCCGGAATCCCGATGCGCGTTGGCGTTGCGATGCCCAGCAGATTCAGGACATCACGGGTTTACAGGCGAAGCTGCTGAATTCCGCGTCGCAAAGCGTGCGTCCTGGCGGCAAACTGGTTTACAGCACCTGCAGTTTTTTCATCGATGAAAATGAAACCATCGTTGAAAACTTTCTCGGTGAGCACCCGGAATTTTCATTACAGGAAAGCTGTGTACACGGCAGCCCGAACACTGACGCCGACACCATGTTCAGTGCACTGTTGATTCGCAAACCTTACGCATTGCCTAACGACAAACCGGCAACAGCAGTGCCCGGACCAGAAACCGCATGAAGAAATCCGCGCCCACCGATCTGCAGGAACACACATTTTCCGTCACTGAGCTGAATCTGCTGGCGAAGAATCTCCTGGAGGACACCCTGCCCGCCCTCTGGCTGGAAGGTGAAGTGTCGAACCTTTCGATGCATGGGTCCGGTCACTGGTACTTGTCACTCAAAGACGACGAATCCCAGATTCGCGCCGCCATGTTCAAGAACCGCAACCAGTTCCTGAAATTCCGTCCAAAAAATGGCGCCCATGTCCGGGTGAAAGGCAGAATTTCCTTGTATGCGCCGCGCGGTGAATATCAGTTCATCATTGAGCACATGGAGGATGCCGGCATCGGTGCCCTGCAACGCGCATTCGAGCAACTCAAAAACAAACTCAATGCCGAAGGCCTGTTTGCGCCTGAACGCAAGCGCCCGCTTCCCACCCTGCCTAATTGCATCGGGCTGGTAACCTCGCCCACAGGCGCGGCGGTACACGATATTTTGACCGTGCTGGCCAGGCGGTTTCCGCTTATTCCCGTGGTGATTTATCCAACGGCCGTACAAGGCGTCGAAGCCCCGACACAAATCATTGCCGCCATACGCACCGCTAACGCCCGTGCTGAGTGCGACGTATTGATCGTCGGTCGCGGCGGCGGGTCGCTTGAGGATTTATGGGCATTCAACGACGAAGGTCTGGCTCGCTGCATTGCTGGCAGCAACATCCCGGTGGTGTCTGCCGTCGGTCATCAGGTCGATTTCACGATTGCCGATTTTGTCGCCGACGCGCGCGCGCCCACCCCTTCGGCAGCAGCAGAAATGCTTAGCCCCGATCAAGCCGAATGGCTGCAGTCACTCCAGCAACAAGAACGCAAACTGTTGCAAAACATGCGCCGCCAACTACGCGACGCCACACAGCAACTACAGCAATGGCAGTCGCGGTTGAAACATCCGGGCAAACGCCTGGAAGAACAGCATCAGAAGCTCGATGAATACGCGACACGACTACAAAATGCCATGCAAAGACAAGTGCAGCAACAGCGAGTATCGTTTGAGAACGCGGAAAGGCGTTTTGCCTCACAATCGCCTTCGCATTTGGTTAGCCGCATGTCAGTACTGGTCAACCATGCAGAGCAGCAATTGCGTCAGCACATGCAATCCGTGCTGTTTCGCCAGCGTACCCAGTTCGCGACCGCCACTGCCCGTCTGGAGGCGCTGAGCCCGCTGGCAACGCTTTCACGTGGATACAGTATCGCCAAGGACCAAAACGGGATGGTACTGACAAGCGCTGATCAGGCAGTGGTCGGGGATACGCTCTTGACCCAGCTCGCAAACGGCACATTGACGAGCAAGCTTACTGCCATCCACCCCGGTAACCCATCGACTTAGGACAGACACCGCAGAATAAAGCCGCCAGTGCTGCCTGCATGGAAAACACCCAAAAAATCAACTTATAGCGTTCACAAACGGTGCTACACTTGAGCTTGTCTTTTAGTCGCACAAATAATTTTGGCAGTACAAAAAGAACACGGTGTTTCCAATCGCAGTGACTGTTCAACCACCGATGAGTGAACCACAGCGCCACAGAACACCAGCCATCATTAATCATTCATTTGTTGATACTGGACATCATGGACAAGACACCTGCTTTACCCACGCGCGAAGTCCGCCCCGAATTCGAATATGTCTATCACTGGCATCGCATCATTCCCGCCATGGCCTCACTGGCAATTGGCGTGGGTGCGGTACTCTGGTTTTGGCCATCTGCCATTCCAGGCAGTGCCCAGCCCGTGGCAAAGTCAGCTGCACCGGCCAAGACAGAAACCCAGTCCGATCAATCGGTCGTGGTCAATTTACCGGTTCAAATCAACAAACCCGCCGCAGAAACGCACTCGGTGGTGCAATCTTCTGCGGGCCCCGTCATTGCGCCCTCCGGAAAAGAGCCACAACAGACGATTAATCAAGCTGCCGTCAAACAAGTGGCTGACAAGATTCAGCAAGTCGCTGCACTTAAAGCAATAAATGATGCACCCGCGCCATCCGCCGGAATGAAACCCGGCCAAGTGCTGGTCGTCAACAAATCGGTCAAGGACGTTGCTTTGCGGCAAGTGATTGATCACGATCCGCTGGACCTCAACAAAGGCTCGATCGCGATTAGCAAGAAGAAGGCAGTCAAGGTCGTGTTCAGCGCCAAAGTCGACAAGCCAGGGGAACAGATTAACTACCTTTGGTATCTGAATGGCAAGCTGCAGGCTAAAGTGGCAACAAGCAGCACCCCGGAATCAACCACCATGGCAAGCAAATTCATCAGCTATGACGCCCCCGGTGCATGGCAGGTGCAGATGACCAACGCCGATGGCAAGGTTCTCGCCGAAAGCGCATTCACCGCCAAGCGCGTTCAATAACGCCGTTCTCCCCGCGCCAATTCGACATTCGGGCCTCAGTGCCCGAATGCCGCAGTCCTGGACAGATTCATCAAGACGACGTTTCTCCCGTATCAGGCAATTTCTCGCAATAGTCCGAAATTGCCTTGGCAATTCCTGCTGCGCCATGGGCATAGCTGATCGAAGTCATCCGCCCATCTTCTACCGAAATCAGTGATACCTGGTCTTCAAGCACCGGGATATTCCGCGTGGCAGCCCCATCGTAATCGAGCCATACGGGGTAGTTGTAATTTTGCATCATGGGCACGGCAGCCATGCGCGTGATAAAGGATGGCATGCCACTGACATCGCCGACAAATGCAACGGTTCCTGCATTAAAGCAAGCAGGCGTGTACAGGGAAAACACTCCATGCACCATACGGTTACCCGCCATGCTGTCGGCATACACCACCAGTCGCACGGTGGAGAGGTCGCCGAAGGGTGCCCCATGCTGACTGACCAACTGACGAAAATCGAGCCGATTTCCAATATCGAGATACCCTGTCTGTTTGTGTGGCGCACAGGCGACCAAGGCGAAAAGGGCTGATAGCGTAACGCCGACGATGCGGGTATCGCCACAATTCAAAGCAGGGAAATTCCAAAACATTGCCAACCACCTCCATGAAGTATCAGGAGGCAGTTTATCGCGGCAAGCGGGAAGAGAACATGATGCAGCACAAGCGCTGCATGAAATGAGTGACGCGCAAGCAGGCCCAGGAATGTTTGATCAGCCGCGTTTCTTCTTGCGTTTGTATTCCGCTTTTTTTACGTGGTCCATCAGACGACGTTTTTTGGTCACCTGACGCTGCGTCAATTCCTGACGCCGGCCCGCGTAGGGATTTTCGCCAGACTTGAATTCAATCCGCAAGGGCGTGCCTTCGAGCTTCATGATGCGACGAAAAATGTTTTCCAGATAACGTTTGTAGGAACCAGGCACATTGTCGGTCTGGTTACCATGCACCACGATCAAGGGCGGATTAACGCCTCCCATGTGGGCATAGCGCAGTTTGATGCGACGCCCGTTTACCATGGGGGGTTGATGTTCCGACAAGGCATCTTCGAGCATTTTGGTGAGCACAGGCGTCGACAAACGACGGAAAGCACACTCGAAAGCACGATTGACCGACGCATACAAATCACCCACGCCGGTGCCATGCAGGGCCGAAATGAAATGTATCTTCGCAAAATTCACGAAATCCATGCGCCGATCGATTTCAACTTTGACGCGGGATTTCTGGTACTCGTCCATGCCATCCCACTTGTTGATGGCAATGAGCAACGAACGGCCGGATTCCAGCACGAACCCAAGCAGGTGCAAATCCTGATCCACGATACCTTCACGCGCATCCAGCACCATGATCACAACATGAGCGTCTTCTACGGCCTGCATGGTCTTGATGACGGAAAATTTCTCGACCGCCTCATCGACCTTGCCACGACGACGCACGCCCGCCGTATCAATCAGCGTATATTTCTGATCACGACGTTCGTAGGGGATGTAGATACTGTCGCGAGTGGTACCCGGCATGTCAAAAACGATAACGCGTTCTTCACCCAACATCCGGTTGATCAGGGTGCTCTTGCCCACGTTCGGTCGACCGATCACCGCAATTTTGATGCCGGCATTTTCCGGCGGCAGGTCGAGTGGCTCGCCATCTCTCGCATGCTCGGCAAACACCTCGTCAATCATCTGCGTAACGCCACGACCGTGGGACGCAGAAATATAGTAGGGATCACCCAACCCCAGGCGCGAGAACTCGGCCATGGCCTCATCGGTATCCTGACCATCGATCTTGTTGACGACCAGATACAGCTTTTTCTCGCGGGTACGTAAATGCACCGCCAGCGCTTCATCGCCGGCAGTCAGCCCTGCCTTGGCATCCACAATGAAGAACACCATGGTGGCTTCTTCAACCGCCTGCAGCGACTGCTTGGCCATGAGGGTGTCAATGCCCTCTTCCTCGCCCGTAATACCGCCGGTATCAATGACCAGGAAGGCGTGTTCGCCTACCCGGGCTTCACCGTATTTGCGATCACGAGTCAGGCCGGGCATGTCGGCGACGATAGCGTCACGCGTCCTGGTAAGACGGTTGAACAAGGTGGACTTGCCCACGTTCGGGCGCCCCACCAGGGCTATGACGGGTTTCATTCAGTTACTTCCACTTCTTCTTGATCGACTTCGACTTGATAGGCAGCCAGCGTACCGTCGTTTGCCTGTACATAAACGACATCATCGGAAACGACGACCGGTGCACGTACACCATCACCATCGACTTTCACCCGCGCGACAAAATCGCCCGTCTGACGATCCATCCAGTGCAGGTAACCTTCGAAATCACCGGCTACCACGTATTTGTCATAGGCCACCGGTGCCGTCACTGACCGCCCCTTTAGCTTTGATTGCTTCCACTGTTCTGCACCTGTCGCGGCATCCATGGCGAGGATTTCACTTTCGTCACTGGTGGCGAACAACGTTTCCATCGATACGGAAAGCCCGGCATGCGATGAAAATTCCTTGCTCCACTGCTGGCGGCCGCTGGGAACTTCAACGGCTGCAATTCGGCCCTGGTAAGTGGCGGCATAGACCATGGTATCCGCGATATCGAAACGACCATCGATATCCACCAGACGCTCAAGTTCGGAACGCCCTTCCGGCTCGGCAATGGCACGTTCCCAACCGACAAAACCGTCATTGACCTGCAGCGCTGCCATTTTTCCGTTGGCAAAACCCGCGAGCGCAATATTGCCCACAACAATCGGGCTGCTTTCCCCGCGCAGGGTCAAGATGGGGATCGACGTGTCGTATAACCAAACCCGCACACCATCGACGATATTGAGCCCCTGCAAGCGCCCATCGATGCTTTGCACGACAACACGTTCGGGAGACAGCGCAGGCGATGACAACACCTGCCCGCCAACGTTGACTTTCCAGACCTGGGCACCGTCTTCATCCTTGAGCAGGATGACATCGCCGTTGGAGGTCCCAAAGGCCACGTACCCGTAGGCTGCGGCGACCCCCCCCGTAATCGGATACCCGGTGTCCATTTCCCAAACCGCGTCACCGGTGGCGCGATCCAGCTTGACGACGGTCCCATCAATCGCGGCGGCATACACATATTTTTCGGTAACGGAAGGTGTCAGTGCCACATAGTATTCTTCGACACCGTCACCCACACCTTCGGACCACAACTTGCGCAAGCTGACGGTCTCTTCGTAATCGGGCAGCGGCGAAGGCGGAGCAACCTCGTCATCACTACAGCCAGCCACACCAACAATCAACGCTGCCAGCAATCCACGACGCCAATGTGTCCTGAATGCGGGCATCATTCTGCTACCGCCAGATCATCGAGTTTGGTTTTCAACAGTGAGCGGTTGCTGGCGCCTTCAGGAGCCGCCACCAGACCGGCCTGATAGGCTTCGCGTGCCTTGGCCAGCTCACCCTTGGCAAGATAAAGATCACCTTTCAGCTCTTCATAAGCAGATTTCTGGGCGCCGGCATTGACGCTCTCCAGCAGCTTGAGCGCATTGTCCTGCTCACCTTTCAACGCCAGTACACGGGCCAGTCGCAGATTGATGACAAGGGAGAGCGCCTCACTGGGTTTCTGTTCGAGAGACCAACGCAATTCTTTTTCGGCCTCGGCTGCGTTACCGGCTTCCACCTTGTCTCGCGCGACCATGAGCGCCGCCAGCACCGAATAAGTGGTGCCCGCATATTCGTCTTTCAGCTGTTTGGCGACATGTTCGAACGTGGCGCGCTGAGGGTTCTCTGCAGCGGCCTCGCCTTCTTTTGCCGGGGTTGGCGGCGCTGACCACATGGCCTGGGCGGATTCCTGCAACTGGGAATAAAGTACCGAGGCTGCTTCACCCTTCTCGACGGAATTCTGCTTCCAGCTCTGCCAGCCAAACACAATGGCTATCGCCAGGCCAATGCCAATCAAAATGCCGTTGCCATTGTCTTTCCACCAACGCTTGATCGCTTCTACTTGTTCTTCTTCTGTACGATAGACTTCCACGTTCAACTCCCGGAACCTGATTCAAACTTTTTCAACAGGGCAGCAATCTCTGCCTGTGACATGACTTGCTGCGGTTTGTCCTCGCGCAGGTACTTCACTGCAACCTGCCCGCTGGCAACCTCATCCTCACCCAGTACAAGCGCCAACAGAGCACCGCTCTCGTCTGCCTTCTTGATCTGCTTCTTGAATTTCCCGCCACCACAGTGCATCAACAGCCGCAAGCCTGGGACGGTGCTGCGCAAGGTTTCTGCGAGCGCGAGACCTTGTGCCTCCAACCCGTCGCTCACCACCAGATACGCCTGTGGCAACTGGCTCAGATGCGCCACTTTACCGCAGGTTTCCAGCAAAAGCACCAACCGCTCCACCCCCATGGCGAAACCGACGGCAGGCGTCGGTTTGCCACCCAATTGCTCGACGAGGCCATCATAGCGACCACCGGCACAGACCGTACCCTGAGCGCCCAACGCCGTGGTCACCCATTCGAACACCGTCTTGCAGTAGTAATCCAGACCACGCACCAGGCGTGGATTGATCTCATAGGCCACGCCTGCGGCATTGAGCATGCGCTTGAGGCCCTCGAAGTGTTCCCGGGATTCCGCTTCGAGGTAATCGTGCAGACTGGGCGCATCAACGAGCAATGCCTGGGTTTTGGGATCCTTGCTGTCGAGTACGCGCAATGGATTGCTGCCAAGGCGCCTCTGACTGTCTTCATCCAGCTGATCACGACGCGCCTCCAGATAGGTGACCAGATCGGCACGGTAGCGGGCACGCTCTTCGCTGGAACCGAGACTGTTCAGCTGCAGGGTGACATGATCCGAGATTCCCAACGCTTTCCACAAGCGCGCAGTGAGCACGATGAGCTCGGCATCAATATCCGGGCCCGTCATGCCAAACGTTTCCACACCAATCTGGTGGAACTGGCGATAACGCCCTTTCTGAGGTTTCTCATAACGAAACATCGGACCGGTGTACCAGAGTCGCTGAATCTGGTTATAGAGCAATCCGTGCTCTTCGCCCGCACGGACACAACCGGCGGTGCCTTCGGGTCGCAGCGTCAGGCTCTCACCGTTGCGATCCTCAAAGGTGTACATTTCTTTTTCGACGATGTCGGTGACTTCGCCGATAGAACGTTTGAATAGATCGGTGTACTCGACAATCGGAAGGCGAATTTCACCGTACCCGTAACGGGTCAGCAGATCGCGCACGGTGTCTTCGAGATAGCGCCAAACCATGGATTGTTGCGGCAGAATATCGTTCATGCCGCGAATGGCGTTGATACGTTTGCTCAAGGGGGAGATTCCTGTGGAAACAACGCGGGCGGTCAGCCGCCCACGCTAATCGTCTGACGTTCACCGTCGCCTTCGGCCTCGATGGCCGCGGCTTTCTCACGGATGACTTTTTCGAGTTCATCGACAAGATGCGCATTGTCGACCTTGTGGCTGGGTTTGCCTTCGCGGAAGATCAAGTTGGCCGGTGTTCCACCGGTCAGCCCGATATGAGCCACCTTGGCTTCGCCGGGGCCATTGACGATGCAACCAATAACGGCCACATCCAATGGCGTGGTGATATCCTCCAGTCGAGCTTCGAGTTCATTGACCGCCTTGATCACATCGAAATTCTGACGCGAACAGCTCGGACAGGCAATCAGGTTGATACCCTTGGTACGCAGCAGCAAACTTTTCAGAATGTCAAAGCCTACCTTGACCTCTTCCACCGGATCGGCCGCCAGTGAAATGCGCAAGGTGTCTCCGATGCCATCCATCAACAGACTGCCCAGCGCAATGGCGGACTTCACCGTACCTGCGCGGAAACTGCCGGCTTCAGTAACGCCCAAGTGCAGCGGCTGTTCGATCATGCCGGCGATCTTGCGATAGGCATCCACGGTCAGAAACACATTGGATGCCTTGAGACTCAGTTTGAAATTCTGGAAGTCCAGCTTGTCGAGAATATCGACATGCCGCATCGCGGATTCCACCAACGCGTCGGCGGTAGGCTCGCCGTATTTTTTCTGCAGGTCCTTCTCCAGCGAACCGGCATTCACTCCGATACGAATGGGAATGCCTTTTTCCTTGGCAGAATCCACCACGGAGCGAATGCGCTCCTCATTACCGATATTGCCGGGATTGATACGCAGACAATCAACGCCCCGCTCCGCAACGGCCAGCGCAATCTTGTAGTCGAAATGAATATCGGCCACCAACGGCACGGCGACCTGCTTTCTGATTTCACCAAAGGCATCTGCCGCTTCCAGACTGGGAACGGACACGCGCACGATATCGACACCGGCATTCTGCATGCGCTGTATTTGTGCGACAGTGGCATCGACGTCGGTGGTTTCGGTGTTGGTCATGCTCTGTACTGAAATCGGAGCACCACCGCCCACCGGCACATTGCCCACCATGATCTGGCGAGACTTGCGGCGCTTGATGGGGGTTTCATGGAACATGCAATCCTCCTGCTACTGCGGACAATCGACAAGACTTGAAAGGAAACGCGGTGCTGGCGTTTCTATTCATCACCCAGCGTGAATTGAGCAACATTACTGCGACTGGAAAAGTCGAAATCGCGCGGTTTTCCGTTAAGTATGACTTTCACGACCGGGGCGTTCCCGAGCCGGATGTCGAACGGAGCGCGGCCCTGCACCTGCACCTCTGCTCCTGAGGAACGCGTGCCATCAAACAGCACCCGCGTGGTGGCGTCCCGCACCCTGACCCAGCTCATACCGGAAAAAACCAGACTCAAGGAAGCTACATCGGCACCCGCTGTTCCGACCTTCTCGACCGTCGACCCCACAGGCACTGCCTCTGTCGCCAAGCCAGCGGCGGGCACGACCGCCGCAGACCCGTTTTGCTCCGCGCGTGTCTGCGGAGATGCATCAGACTCCACCACCGCCCGGACATTGAGATCGATCGATGATTGCGGCGGAACAACATCGCTGGAACCCTGATTGCCACTCTCGGTCGGAGCAACGATGGGGGACTCCGCCGTTGCCGGCGTCTGGGTCTCTCCGGACACCTCACCGGCAGCAGGCGCGCCAGAAGCCCCATCGACCGGATGCAGAGGGATACTCAATTTGACTGTGTCCCCTTCCCCTGCGTCAGAGGCGATAGGAGCGGGAGTTTCCGCTTCCGGTGCCACCGTGGCCCCATCACTCCGGAAGGATGCCGTCAACTGTTGCGCTTTGTCGACGAGGAACCCCATGTTCTGAAAGATGACACTGCCAATCGAGAGCACGATGGCGACCAACACCAGGTACCCGATTCCTTTGACCAAGGGCGCAATCCAGCGCGGACGACGCTTGAGTTCGGGTGGGTTGAGGGCGTCTTCCTCGGCACTGGAGAACTGGCTCTCATAGGCACGAAGCAGTTCATCTGCATCGATGGAGACCAGACGTGCGTAATTACGCAAGTAGCCTTTGACGAAGGCACGTCCCGGCAGGGCCTTGAAATTGTCGCTCTCTATCGCTTTCACCATGCTGACCGACAGGTTGAGCTGACGGGCGACGTCTTCAACCGCAAGATTACGAGCGGAGCGGGATCGCATCAGCCGCTGGCCGGGAGAGTTCAGCTGGGCACTTTCAACAACCGTTAGTTTCGGCCCTTGGCCTGGAGCAGATTTTGCTGCTGTCATGGTGAAACCGTCTTTTGATATTCGCGGAATTCCGGCGAACCAGGAAACAGCTTGCGTAATGCCAGCTCGTAACTCGCCAATTTGTCTGCGTCGCCCAATTGCCTCTGCAGGCGAATGCCTAACCACAATTGCTCGGGACTGGGTTTGGATACTGCCTCGTACTGCTCCAGATACTTCTTGGAAAGCGGGTAGTTCCCTTTGTTCAAATATAGCCCACTTAGGCCCAACAAACTGCCGGGAAGTCGAGGATATAACTGCAATGCTTTGTGAAAGGCGGGTTCAGCCAGATCCGGCTGCTCAAGCTTGACGTAGCAGCGACCTAGTGTCTCGAATACCTGGAAACGCTTTTCGTAACGATAGTGCTTGCTGACCACCAGCAACTGCTCCGCCGCATTTTCATAACGTTTGTCAGAGTAGAGCAAGTTCGCGTAATTATTGTACGCCGCGGACAGCTCCGGATCTTCATCGATCGCCTTGAGAAAATACTTTTCAGCGCGTTCCTTGTCGTTCTCGACCAGATAGAACAGACCGTAGGCGTTATTCAGACCGGCGTCATCTTCATTGATCGACGCCGCCTTGCGCAATACGCGGTCGGCCTGCGTCATGTTGCGATCCTGAATATATCGGGTACCCAACTGGACATAAGCGCGCAAGGCCTTGTCGAGATCCTTGTTCTTGGCCATGGGGTCATTGGTCGACTCGATGACACAGCCTGACAACAGGATTGCCAGCAGGGAAAAAACCAGAAAAGCAATTCGTCTCATGGACTTTCCCGCTTTTCGGTGGGGCTGATATCGCGCACGTTCAGACGGCGGGCCATACGCTCGTTCACGGTCTGCGACCATTGTTCCTGTCGGCGCGTACGGTCCTGGACCTGCCCCACCAACTGACCACAGGCAGCGTCGATGTCATCTCCGCGCGTCGTGCGTACCGTTGTCACATAATCCGCCTTGATCAGGGCATCCTGGAAGGCACGCACACGGTAGCCGTTAGGACGCTTGTAATGGGCATGCGGAAACGGGTTAAAGGGAATCAGATTAATCTTGGAAGGCACATCCTTGAGGATGTCGATCAACTGTTCGGCGTGCGCGAAGGTATCATTCACGCCGTCCAACAGCACATATTCCATGGTGACACGACGACCGTCATCGAATTTGTTGACGTAATGACGACAGGCATCCAACAAATCCTTCAACGGGTATTTACGGTTGACGGGTACCAATTCATTGCGGAGTTCGTCGTTTGGCGCATGCAGGGAAACCGCCAGCGATACATCGATTCGATCGAACAACTCGTACATTTTCGGAACGACGCCGGAGGTACTGAGCGTTACACGTTTTTTGGAGACACCATAGCCGAGGTCGTCACGCATGATCTCCATGGCGGGAATGACGTTGTCTATATTGAGCAGCGGCTCGCCCATGCCCATCATCACCACGTTGGTGATGTGTCGATGGCCCTTGTTCTCGGGCACACCAAAGGAACGGTTGGCCACCCATACCTGGGCAACGATTTCCGCCACGCTCAGGTCGCGCTGGAAGCCTTGCTTGCCGGTCGAGCAAAAGCTGCAATCCAGGGAACACCCGACCTGGCTCGATACGCACAAGGTGCCGCGATTGCCATCCGGGATGAAAACAGTCTCGACGGCATTGCCATTGTCGAGTTTGATCACCCACTTGCGGGTGCCATCCTTCGATGTGCTGTGAAAACTGATCTCGGGAGCTGCGATTTCGGCAGTCGCCTGCAGTTTTTCACGCAGGGATTTGCCCAGATTGGTCATGGCGTCAAAATTGTCGACGCCAAAGAAATGTATCCATTTCATGACCTGATGTGCACGAAAAGGCTTCTCACCCAGCGAAACGAAAAACGCTTCGAGCTGTGAGCGGGTCATCCCGAGCAGATTCTCTTTTCCGCTAGCCACCACGGTCATAACAGCACACCTTTGCTTGATACTGGCAATCGATCGTCGTTGGCGATCAGTCTAACAGATTGCAAAAGCCCCTACCGTCGCCAGACTGGGAGGGGCATCGCGTTCAGATCACTGAATGGCCAGACGCCGCTTAGCGCGTACGTTCGCACACTTCAGTGGCACTGAAAAAATAAGCAATTTCACGGGCAGCAGACGCAGCAGAATCCGAACCGTGAACAGCGTTTTCATCGATGCTGGAAGCAAAGTCAGCGCGGATGGTGCCGGCGTCTGCTTTCTTCGGGTCGGTGGCGCCCATGATTTCACGGTGCAGGGCAACGGCGTTTTCACCTTCCAGGGCTTGCACGATGACGGGGCCGGAGGTCATGAAAGCCACCAGGTCTTTGAAGAATCCACGCTCTTTGTGCTCGGCATAGAAGCCTTCGGCTTGCGCCTGGCTCAAATGCATCATGCGGGCAGCAACCACTTTCAGGCCGGCTTTTTCGAAGCGGGTATAGATCTCGCCAATCACATTTTTGGCAACTGCATCAGGTTTGATGATGGACAAAGTACGTTCGATAGCCATGACTGGACTCCGGGGTTTCCTGGTAAAACAGGGGTTGTAAGTAGATCACCCTTGCAAAAAAGGGGGTCGCTTTTTGAAGGACGCGATTATACGCAGGATTGGCGCCGATGTGTAAGGCTGTTTACACCATCACCGGGCTCAGCCCTGGCCACCGGAAGCCAACAATCGCAAGACGCTGTGACGAATGGCCGCGATGGCGCGATCGATGTCCTCGTCGGTGGAATAACGCCCGATCGACACCCGCACTGCACTTTGTGCCACGTCCCTCGACACCCCGAGCGCAGTCAGCACATACGAGGGTTCGACCGTTGCCGAATTGCACGCCGAGCCACTGGATACCGCAATATCAGCGAGACTCATCAGCAAGGTTTCGCCATCGACGCCCGGAAACGACAGATTCGTGATCCCAGGGATGCGCGCGCCAGTACCATTGATCGTAATACCCGGCAGATCCCGGAGCCCCTCCCACAACCGCGCCTGCAGGCGGGCAATACGGTCATGGTCATCCTTCAACAATGTTCCCGCCAAGCGACACGCGGCTCCCATCCCCACCAATTGATGCGTTGCCAGCGTTCCGGATCGCATACCGCGCTCATGACCACCGCC
>JBPOHS010000098.1:0-7180 GCA_052035295.1 Pseudomonadota bacterium | reverse complement strand
GTGAGTCCACCGGATTGGGTTTTCCGGGTGAGGCGGTGGGCGTGCTGCCTGCACGTGAGCGCTGGAAACCGCTGGAAATCGCCACCATGTCCTATGGCTATGGCGTTTCCGTTACAGCGGCGCAACTTGCTCAGGCATTTGCGGTGATTGGTGCGCATGGCGTCAAACGCCCGATGTCGATTCTCAAGGTCGAGGATCCGGTAGATGGCGAGCGCGTGATGGATGATTCTACCGCGAGGAAAGTCATCGCGATGATGGAAACCGTGACGTCGGATCGTGGTACAGCAAAACGGGCGCAAGTACAAGGCTACCGGGTGGCTGGTAAGACCGGAACGGTGCACAAGAATACGGTCGGAGGATATTCAGCCAACCATTATCTTTCTTTGTTCGCTGGTGTTGCGCCGGTCGAAGATCCTCGCATGGTAATGGTGATCATGATCGATGATCCCAAAGGAAAGGATTATTACGGCGGACTCGTGGCTGCGCCGGTGTTTTCCCGCATCATGACCGGCTTGTTACGTGTCAAGAATGTTCCGCCTGATCAGCCCAATCTGCAATGGGTCAGTTCCGCTCGCGAAGGTAATGGTAAATCGTGAACACTGCGACGAAGGCAAAAAGGCTGAAAGACCTTCTCGTGGTGAGCGAAGCGATGGGGGAGGCGAGTGTTGAACGCCTGCAGCTGGATAGCCGCGATATTCGTCGCGGGGATGTTTTCGTAGCCTTGCCCGGTTATTCAATTGATGGACGGGAATTCATTTTCGATGCGTTGCAAAAAGGTGCAGTAGCCGTTTTGGCGGAGGCGGAAGGCTATCCGGAATCCCGTCAATTGCAGTTTCCCGTCACGGTCGTTTGGGTGCATTCTCTGCGACAACAGCTGGGCGCCATTGCTGATCGTTTTTTCGATTCTCCTTCTTCCGCATTGCGAATTTTTGCCATTACGGGCACTAACGGGAAAACCACGGTATCGCATTTGCTCACGCGTTTGTGTACCACACTGGGTGAGCCCACCGCTGCCATCGGCACATTGGGTTATGGTCACCCTGACCATCTCGTGTCGCTGGGAAATACCACGCCCGATGTCATATCCATCCACGGCATCCTGCGCGAGTTGGTGGATGCCGGTATCACATCGGTGGCCATGGAAGCGTCGTCGCATGGGCTTGATCAGGCGCGTCTGGATAACGTGCAAATCCGTACGGCCATTGCGACCAACTTGACACGCGATCATCTGGATTATCACCAGACGATGGAGGCGTACTTTGATGCCAAGGCTCGGCTCGCGCGCTGGCCCGGGCTTCGCCACCTGGTGATCAACCAGGATGATGAATGGATGCGTACCCTGGCAGATGTGGCGGCGGGTGACGTCAGCGTCGTGCGTTTTTCGCTGAATCCGGCGGAACATGCTGATGTTCGGTTGCAGAGTTGTGTTTATGAAAACCACGGTATTCGCATGAACATCCTGGTGCAGGATCAGGTGTATGCGGTGCGCACGCAGTTGATGGGTGAGTTCAATATCGCCAATATTCTGGCGGTAACGGCAGCGCTGTGGGTGGAGGGATTTACGCTGGAGGCGGTCTTCCATGCCATGGAGCAGATGCCTCCCGTTGCTGGACGCATGGAATGTTTGCCTGCCGTTGATGCGGCGGCACCGGTGGTGGTGATCGATTACGCGCATACGCCGGACGCATTGGCGCAGGCGTTGCGGTCTCTGCGTTTCCACTGCAGCAATAGCCGACTCTGGTGTGTATTCGGTTGTGGTGGCAACCGCGACACGGGCAAACGCCCGTTGATGGGGAAACTTGCTGAAGCGCTGTCGGACCACGTGGTGGTAACGACGGACAATCCGCGCAATGAGCCCGCATCACAGATTATTGATGAGATTTGCCGTGGTATCGATCGCATGGAACACGTCAGTGTGATTCCGGATCGGGCGGCCGCCATTGCGCAGGCAATTCAGTCGGCGGACGCAGGCGATGTTGTTCTGATTGCCGGAAAGGGACACGAGAAGTACCAGGAAATCGCCGGACAACGCCAATATTTTTCTGATCATGAGGTTGCCATGACGGTACTGAAAGACCGCTGCGGAAAAATCCGGGGGCTGGCATGAAACTTTCCGATATGGCGGAACAACTTGCCGGCGAAATCCGTGGAGTGGATGTCGAATTTACCGGGATTTCGACTGATACCCGTGCTGTGCAGGGCGGAGAAGTATTTTTTGCGCTGGCGGGTGAACATTTCGATGCGCATGATTTTCTCGACAAGGCGCGTCAGTCAGGCGCCGTTGCCGCGGTCGTGAGCCGTTGGATGGAACTGGATTTGCCACAGATCAAAGTGGCGGATACACGACTTGCGCTCGGTCAATGGGCGGCCCATGTGCGGCGTCAGTACAATCCGCGTGTTGTTGCGGTGACGGGAAGCTGTGGCAAAACGTCGGTGAAGGAAATGCTCGCAGCGATTCTTGCCCAGCAAGGACAGGTACTTTCCACGCAGGGGAATTTCAACAACGATATCGGTGCACCGCTGACGTTGCTGCGGTTGAATGAATCCCATGATTACGCCGTGATTGAGTTGGGCGCGAATCATGTTGGCGAAATTGCTTACACCGTCGGTTTGACCCACCCTGATGTGGCCATGATCACCAATGTCGGCGATGCGCACCTGGAAGGTTTCGGCAGTCGCGAGAATATTTCCAGGGCCAAATCGGAAATCTACGGCGGCCTCAAGCCTGACGGAATTGCCGTAATAAATCTTGATGATGATTTTTCCCCGGATTGGCTTGCCTTGAACGGGCAACGTCGCTGCCGGACGTATTCGCTCGACAATCCCGCAGCAGATGTGTTTGCGCAAGCCTGGCATCTCGATACCGTAGGCAAGCCAACCATTACGGTTGCGATCGATGGTCGTGTCGTCAAGTTGACGCTGAATGTTCTTGGCAAGCATCAGGTGATCAATGCACTGGGTGCGATTGCCGCCGCCACCGCCATGGGGGCCAGTCTGGAATCCGTGGTTAACGGTTTGCAGACGCTCATGCCGTTCAAAGGAAGAATGTATCCAAGAGCGCTTGGAAAATGGCAGTGGGTTGAAGATTCCTATAACGCCAATCCGACGTCGATGCAGGCTGCCATCGATTTTCTGGCGCAGTTGCCTGAACCTCGCGCGTTGGTGCTCGGGCGGATGGGGGAATTGGGCGCGACGTCGCCTGAACTGCATGCCGGCGTGGGTGAATACGCTGCTCGTGCAGGTATTCGCTTGCTGTTTACATCCGGAGACAATGGAGGGGATTACCTGCGTGGTTTTCGACGCGTAACAGCGGAAGGCCAGGTTTATTCGCTTGAGAATCAGGCAGCCGTTGCTGCCAAAATGATAGAGGTTTTTCCGGCAGGGGCGGTGCTTGTCAAAGGTTCACGCAGTGCCGCCATGGAAAAAGTATTTGATGAAGCCGCCCATCGGCTTGCCCAAGGAGAAATACACTAATGCTGCTGTGGTTGGCTCAATCTCTCGAACAGTATTCTTCCTTTTTTAACGTATTCCAGTACCTCACGTTACGCGGGATTCTGGGTGTGCTCACCGCCCTTGCCATTGCGTTATGGGTGGGGCCGACGATGATTCGTCGCCTGAGTTATTACCAGATCGGCCAGGCTGTGCGCGATGACGGTCCGAAGAGCCATTTGAGCAAGGCGGGGACGCCGACCATGGGTGGCGCACTCATTCTCGTGGCGATCGCTATTTCCACATTGCTCTGGTCGGATTTGTCCAACCGTTATGTCTGGGTCGTCTTGTTGATCACGCTTTCTTTCGGCGCGGTGGGTTGGGTGGATGACTATCGCAAAGTCGTACAGAAAAATTCCCGTGGCCTTCCTGCGCGGTGGAAATATTTCTGGCAGTCAGTGGTAGGGATCGCGGCCGCCGTTTATCTGTACATGACGGCGACGTCGCCCTCCGAAACCCAATTGTTGATTCCGTTTTTCAAGAACGTTCAGATCGACATCGGCATAGCATATGTTTTCCTGACCTATTTCGTGATTGTCGGCACGTCGAATGCCGTGAATTTGACGGACGGGCTCGATGGTTTAGCCATCATGCCGACGATTTTGGTGGGCGGTGCGCTGGGCGTCTTCGCCTATGTGACAGGCAACGTGAAATTCGCCAATTACCTGCAATTTCCCTACATAGCGGGCACAGGTGAACTCATCGTGTTGTGTGGCGCTTTGTTCGGTGCCGGCCTCGGTTTTCTCTGGTTCAACACCTATCCGGCACAGGTGTTCATGGGGGACGTCGGCGCGTTGTCGGTCGGTGCCGCGCTCGGTGCGGTCGCCATCATCACGCGCCAGGAACTGGTGCTGGTCCTGATGGGCGGCATCTTCGTCATCGAAACGCTGTCGGTGATGATCCAGGTGGCGTCGTTCAAGCTGACCGGCAAGCGCGTCTTCCGGATGGCGCCCATCCATCACCACTTCGAACTCAAGGGTTGGCCCGAGCCGCGCGTCATCGTGCGCTTCTGGATCATCTCGGTCGTGCTCGTCCTGCTCGGTCTCGCGACCCTGAAGGTGCGCTGACGATGGGCTTCCTCGACCTGCCCCTGCAAGCGCTGCGCCGCGACGACATCCCGGGTCGATACGACCGCGGCGTGTTCGCTGCTGCGTTGGCGCTGGCACTGTTCGGCGTGGTCATGGTTGCATCGAGTTCGATCGCGGTCGCCGAAAGCGAAGGCGGCTCGCCGTATCACTACCTGATCAAGCACGTGATCTTCCTGGTGATGGGCACGACGCTCGGCATCGGCTTCGCGCTGACGCCGCTGGCCTGGCTGGAAAGACACGCACGTCTGTTCCTGTTGCTGGCGGTGTTGCTCCTGGTCGCGGTGTTCCTTCCTGGCGTGGGCGTTCGCGTGAACGGTGCCAAGCGCTGGTTGCGCCTCGGCATCTCGAACTTCCAGGCGGTCGAGGCGGTGAAGCTCTTCGTCATCATCTGGCTGGCGAGTTATCTCGTGCGCTTCCGCGGTGAGGTGCAGCATGCGTTCAAGGGCACGATGAAGCCGCTGTTCGTCGCTGGCCTCGTCGTCGTGTTGCTGCTGAAACAGCCGGACTTCGGCTCGGCCTCGCTGATCCTCGCCATCGTGCTCGGCATGATCTGGCTCGGCGGCGCGCGTGCGCGCGACCTGATGGGGCTGGCGGCCGCCACCATGCCGGTCATGGCCTGGGCCGCATTGAGCGAGTCCTATCGCGTCAAGCGCCTCACTTCGTTTCTGGATCCATGGAAGGATCCGTTCAATGACGGGTTCCAGCTGACCCAGGCCTTGATCGCCATCGGTCGCGGCGAATGGTTCGGTGTCGGCCTCGGCGGTTCGATCCAGAAGCTGTTCTACCTGCCGGAGGCGCATACCGACTTCATCCTCGCGGTCATCGCCGAGGAACTCGGTCTGTTCGGCGTCTGCCTGGTCGTCGGCCTGTTCGTGTGGTTGTGCGGGCGCCTGTTCCTGATCGGTCGACGTGCCGAAGAGCGCGGGCTCGGCTTCGCCGCCTATGTGAGTTACGGCATCGCCGTGTGGCTGTCGGTACAGGCGACGGTGTCGATCGGCGTGAACCTCGGCCTGCTGCCGACCAAGGGACTGACCTTGCCGCTGATCTCGTCCGGCGGTTCCAGTTTGCTGATGACGTGTGCGGCGATCGGTCTGGCGCTGCGCGTCAGCTACGAACTCACGCGCCATGAAGCGGTGAGTGCGGTGACACCGGATGCGGGAGGTCGCGATGAGCGCTGAGCGTCCCGTGCTGATCATGGCCGGCGGCACCGGTGGACACATCTTCCCGGGCCTCGCGGTTGCACGCGCATTGCAGGCGCAGTCGGTTCCGGTGGTGTGGCTCGGTTCGGCCCACGGTCTCGAGAACCAGCTCGTGCCCAAGGCAGGACTGACGCTCGAAACGCTGCGCATCAGCGCGCTGCGCGGCAAGGGCGCGCTGGCGCTGCTGGCGGCACCTTGGCGCTTGCTGCGTGCCGTGATGGATGCGATCGCCGTACTGCGGCGCCATCAGCCGCGCGCCGTGGTCAGCTTCGGTGGATTTGCCGCGGGTCCGGGTGGTTTGGCGGCATGGCTGACGCGCCGCCCATTGCTCGTGCACGAACAGAATCGATTGCCGGGTCTGACCAACAAGGTCCTGTCCAAACTCGCACGCCGCGTGTTGTGCGGATTCGCGAATGCCTTGCCCGGCGGTCTCTGGGTCGGCAATCCGGTGCGCGCCGAGATCGCGGCATTGCCGCCACCTCGCGAACGCTTCCCGGGACGTACGGGTTTGCGCGTGCTGGTGCTCGGCGGTTCGCAGGGCGCACGGGCATTGAACCGCGTGTTGCCGCAGGCCTTCGCGCAGCTGCGCGACCTCGACATCTCGCTGCGTCACCAGTGTGGTGCACGCATGCTCGACGAAGCGCGTGATGCCTATGCGCAGGCGCAGGTCGAAGCGCGCGTCGAACCCTTCATTGACGACATGGCGCAGGCTTATGGTGAGGCCGACTTGGTCATCGCCCGCGCCGGCGCGTTGACCTTGGCCGAGCTCTGCGCGGCCGGTGTCGGGGCCATTCTGATTCCGTTCCCGCACGCAGTCGACGACCACCAGACCGCGAACGCGCGCGTGCTGGTCGACGCCGGTGCGGCCCAACTCGTGCCGGAAGCGCAACTCGATGCGACCGATCTCGCGACGCGCATCCGCGCGCTGATGACCGATCCGGCGCGTCGCCTGGCGATGGCCGAGGCCGCGCATGCGCTCGCGAAGCCCGAGGTCGATCGCGTCGTCGCACAACATTGTCTGGAGGTGTCGCCATGACCCTGCGTCGCATCGGCACGCGTCCGGATTTGATGCAGGTGTACCGACGCGTGCATTTCGTCGGTATCGGCGGCACCGGCATGTGCGGCATCGCCGAAGTGCTGCACAACCTCGGCTTCGAAGTCAGCGGTTCCGACCTCGGGGACAACGCGACCACGCGCCGGCTCGCGGCGATGGGCATCCGCGTCGAGCGCGGTCATGCGACCGAACATCTGGGCGATGCCGATGCGATGGTCGTGTCCGGCGCCATCAAGCCGGACAATCCGGAGCTGCTGGCCGCAAAGGCGCGTCGCATTCCGGTGGTGCCGCGTGCGGAGATGCTCGGCGAGCTGATGCGGTTCCGCCAGGGCATCGCCGTCGCCGGCACC
>JBPOHS010000094.1:0-2948 GCA_052035295.1 Pseudomonadota bacterium | reverse complement strand
TGTCGAGCGCACCCAGCTGCTCGAAGATCTCGGCATAGAGTTCGATGGCGATGGGCGCGCTGTAGCAGCCGGCACAACCGCAGGCCGATTCCTTGGTGTGGCGCGCATGTGGCGCGGAATCCGTTCCCAGAAAGAACTTGGGATTGCCGCTGATGGCGGCCCGCTGCAAAGCCCGCTGATCGATGTTTGCCTTGAGAATCGGCAGGCAGTACAGGTGTGGGCGGATACCGCCGACCAGCATGTCGTTGCGATTGAACATCAGATGTTGCGGCGTCATGGTGGCGGCAACATTGGACGGCGTTTCCTCGACAAAGGCGACGGCTTCTGCGGTCGTGATGTGCTCGAATATCACGCGCAAGCCGGCAAAACGTTGCACGATCGGGGCAAGGTGCTGCTCGATGAAAATTTTCTCGCGGTCAAACACGTCCACGCCGGGCTCCGTGACCTCGCCGTGCACCAGCAATGGTACGTCATGCGTTTCCATGGCCTCGAGCACCGGGTAGAGGCTCGACAGGTCGCGTACCCCGCTGGCCGAATTGGTGGTGGCACCCGCCGGGTAGAGCTTTACGCCATGTACGTGCGGGCTGGCGGCGGCCGCAGCGATTTCGGCCGCGCTGGTCTGGTCGGTGAGGTACAGCACCATCAACGGGTCGAACGTTGTGCCAACGGGCACATGCGCCAGAATGCGCTCGCGATAGGCTTCAGCGGCCGCGACAGTGGTGACGGCGGGTACCAGATTGGGCATCACGATGGCGCGGGCAAAACTGCGCGCTGTTGCCGGTACTGTGTGACACAGGGCATCGCCATCGCGCAGGTGAACATGCCAGTCGTCGGGGGTGGTGATTTCCAGAAAAGACATCAGCGAGCTTCCAGTGAAATAACTTTTATGAATTAAAGCCAGTTAAATAAAGCCAGATGAATTAAAGCCAGATAAATTAAAGCAAGGTCACAAATCGCTGACAACGCCCGACTTGAATTCGGGTTCTGTCTCGACAGGCGTCGCTTCGGTGTCGGTCGGGCTGGCGACGGTACCTGTGACTGCAACAGGCTCGATGGTGATGGCAACCGGTGTGGCAAGCGGTCTTGATCTTGCCAGGCTGACCGTCGCGGCATTTGCCGACGCTGCCGCAGCAACGTTGGCAGTCAGCGGCTGCCCAGTCACGCTGGCCATGGTGATATCGCCCTCGCCATTCCAGTTCGCGGCCAGCGGCAAGCGGTTTTTCACCGGCGTCGCCAGGCGGCTCAACAACAATTCAACCGAATTTTCAGTAACGGATACCGGCAGTGTCAGCGCACGCGGGCGATTCGATATCGCTTGCACCAGCGTGTCGTTGATGACCACATGATCTTTCTCGCCGCTCTTTCTGGCGTGTTGGGCCCGCAGCTGTTTGATCAGCGCTTTCACCCGCGGTGAATGGTCACGCTTGTCATCTTCCAGTATCGGGTAAGCCTGCAGGTACACTTTGCCGTCATGAAACCCGGCCAGATAGGGCTCGTTGATCACCGTCACGGGCGTATTCACCGGCACCTTGGAATATAGCGCTTCGATATCTTCGGGGTACATGCGCAGGCAACCATGTGTGCCACGCATACCAATACTGGCGGGCTTGTTGGTGCCATGGATGGCATATTCCGGCCAACCCAGGCGCATCACATACTGCCCCATGGGATTGTCCGGACCGGGCGGAACCACCGCAGGCAGGGGGTCGCCTTCCTTTTCGTGTTCGGCGCGGATGGCTGCGGTGGGCGTCCAGCTTGGTGCTTCTGCCTTGGCGGCCACGCGGGTTTTGCCTTGTGGGGTCTTCCATTCGATGCGCCCAATGCCTACGGGATGCGTAATTACCTGGCGGGATTCGCCTTTGCCTGCCTCAGGGAAGTAAAACAGGCGCATGGCAGCCAGGTTGATCACGAGCCCCTTGCGTGGCACGTTCGGCAGCACCCATTGCGAGGGGATCAGCACTTCGGTGCCGGCGCCGGGCATCCACGGGTCCACGCCCGGGTTGGCGGCCACCAGCTCTTCATAGCCGACATTGAAACGACGGGCGATATCCGTGAAAGTATCTTCGGGGTGGGCGCGCACGCGCTGCAACTCACCAATGACGTCATCGTTGTCGGGCGGCAGCTCGAATTGATTCATCGCACCAGGCAACGGCAGCCGCGCTTCGGGATCCAGTGGCTTGAGTGGCTGTGTCGAGGGCATGTTCACGCAGCCGGCGATCAGCGTCGCAAGAAGAATCGCCGTTGAGGCGAAAAGTGGCTTAGCGCCACGGAAAAGGGTGAGCTTGGCCATGTATTGTCTCTCGTGTTGCATGGTCGAATAGTATCAAACGGGGGAGTGCCGAACAAATTTACGGTCATAACGATTTTTTGTTGGCTGCTCCTGTGTATAAAATGAACAATTTGGTCAGCGATCAAGACCTATGTGCGGACGACTTTCCCTGCATCACCTCGACGCGGTTTATACCTTGATGGATCTGTTGCGCATACCGCCGGCACGTATCCATATGGATGGTATTGAACCGCACTATAACGTTGCGCCTACGTTGCAGCTTCCGGTGCTGGTGGAACGGGGCGATCAATTGTCTTTGTTCCCGATGACATGGGGGGTGCTGCCTGGTTGGGCGGTGCGCAAGGGGAGTCAACAGCGACTGGTGAATGCGCGATCAGAAACGGCCTGGGAATTGCCAACCTTTCGTGAGTCGATGCGGCAGCGCCGCTGCGTGATCATCGCTAACGGCTTTTTTGAGTGGCAACGGGATGCCAATGACAAACCGCTGATGCCATTCTATTTTCACCCGGGCAAAACAGACTGGTTGGCGATGGCGGGGATCTACCAGGCGTCGGTAACCGATGGCACGCCGGAGTGTTGTGTGCTGACGACCACGCCTAACGCATTGATGACGCCCGTTCATGATCGTATGCCCTGCGTGCTGGACGTCCAGAAAATA